>NZ_JBSFPC010000015.1:0-94171 GCF_053587995.1 Gordonia sp. NPDC003504 | reverse complement strand
AGTCCGCGGCGACCGGCGCGGACTGCGACGCGGGAGACCACCCAGTCGCGGGTGCGGGTGCGTTCGATCCCGAGGTCGACGACGACGACCTCCTGACCACCGAGTTCGGGCAGGTCGGGATCGTCCACACGCACGCGGGTGTCCAGGATCTGTCCGATGGCGAGTGCCTCGCCGGGCCGCAGGTGCAGGCGTCGCAGGCTCACCGTGCCGGTGTTGAGGGTCACCGCATCCGGTTCGATCGCGGTGACGCGCAGCATGGGGACGAAAATTCTTCGCCGCGTGGTCAATTCGACGGCCAGACCCAGAGCGCGGGGCTGCTGGCCGGGTAACCGGACGGAGATGACGGTATCGCGCACACGCCCGATGGACTCACCGTCCGGACCCAGGACGGCCAATCCGACTAACCTGGCCACGAACACCTTGCTCACCGCCGACATGGGAGTAAGGGTAATTGCATCGCACCCCGCGGCGTGGCCACGCCACTCGTGGGTGCGACCACAGCGACAGTGTCGGACGTGAACGCACCTGATGACCGAGGAGTCCGGAGATGACCAATCCCATGCAGCCGTCGCGCCAGACGCCGGGACTGCCCACCCCGCCCAAGGGCTGGCCGATCGGCTCGTACTCCACCTACGCCGAGGCGCAACGGGCCGTGGACTATCTGTCCGACGAGCACTTCACCGTCGAGGACGTCACCATCGTCGGCGTCGACCTGATGCAGGTCGAGCGGGTGATCGGGCGACTCACCTGGGGCAAGGTGATCGGCGGCGGCATCGTGTCGGGGGCCTGGCTGGGTCTGTTCTTCGGTCTGCTGGTGTCGCTGGTGGTCACCGGGAATCCGCTGGTGCCCATCCTGGTCGGCATCGTCGGCGGCATCATCTTCGGCCTGATCTCGGCGACCATTCCCTATGCGGCCACGCGCGGACAACGGGATTTCGCGTCGACCATGCAACTCGTCGCCGGCCGCTACGACGTGCTGTGTGATCCGAAGAGTGCGGAGAAGGCGCGCGACATGCTCGCCAAACTCAACCCCTGACGTTGTGGGTCTCTCGGACGCCGGCGTTCGGTGGGCGGGGCGCCGCGGGGGTGGAGTGCATCCGACACGCCCGGGCGCACACGCCTTCTCGGATCGTCGATGCACGTCGGCGCATGCGGTGACACGGTCAGATCACGATTCTTGATGATCTGGGACGAACGCACCCATTGTGTTGATCGTCACAGGCGTGGCGGGATAGCGTAGCGTCCAGATGACGGTGGTGCTCACCGTCGTGCCCACGACATCGAGGAGGCTGCGTGCGGCGAAGGATTGGCGGCGTGCGACGCAATTCCGCGGACGGTGAGCGTAACCGCAAGTCGTCCTTGGGGATCCGTGGAAAGGCGGTGATCGCGGGCGCCGCCCTCGCGACTGTGCTGCCGATCATGACCGCCTGCGGGTCCGGATACGAAGAGGGCGTGCTCAACCTGTATCCGCCTGCCGATGGTGCGGATTCGATCAAGATCCAGGCCGATCGGTGCTCGCAGGAGTCCGGTGGTCGGTACCGCATCGTCACAACGCCCCTGCCCAAGGGTGCCGACGACCAGCGTCTGCAACTCGCGCGACGCCTGGCGGGCAACGACCACACCCTCGACCTGATGGGCATGGACGTGGTGTGGACGGCCGAGTTCGCCGATGCGGGTTGGCTGGTCCCGGTTCCGTCGGAGTACCTCGGTGAGGTCACCGCGTCGACGCTCGGCGGCCCGTTGGAGACCGCGTTGTGGCGCACGCCCGACGATGATCGCGAACAGCTGTACGCGGTCCCGATCTGGACCAACACCCAGCTGCTCTGGTACCGCAAGGACACGTTGCGGTCCCTCGGCCAGAACGCCCCCGCGACGACGTGGGAGGGCATGATCGCCGACGCCCAGAAGAGTCTCGCCGAACGCGGACCGAGCCAGATCATGGTGCAGGGACGTCAGTACGAGGGCCTGATGGTGTGGTTCAACTCCGTCCTGGCCAGTGCGGGCGGCTCGGTCGTCGATCCCGATGACCCGAACAAGGTCACGCTCAATGACACCCCGGAACACCGCGCGGCGACCGTGCGGGCGTTGCGCATCATGAAGGCCGTCGCCACCGCACCCGGACACGATCCGTCACTGACCAACTCCGACGAGGCGGCCGCCCGACTGGGGATGGAAAGTGGTGACGCGATCTATGAGGTCAACTGGCCGTTCGTGTTCAGCGGCATCCGCGAGAACTCCGCGGCCGGCTCGGTGCCCTTCCTGCCGGACATGACGCGCCACAATGACTTCCTGACCAACCTGGCCGACCCGCCGACCACCGAACAACTCCAGCAGTTGGTGCCGATCAACGACGAGATCCGGCAGAAGTTCGACTTCGCCGCGTATCCCGGTGCCGGAGAGGGCCTTCGGGCCCGCAGCACCCTCGGTGGTCTGAACATCGCGGTGGCCTCCACCTCGCAACAACGCGATCTGGCGTTCCAGGCGGCGATGTGCCTCACCAGTGAGCAGGCGCAGAAGTTCTACTCGATCAACGCCGGGACACCGCCGGTCAACCGCGCGCTCTACGACGACGACGAATTCCGCAAGACCTACCCGATGGGTGATCTGATCAAGAAGCAGCTGGAGGCCGAGAACGCCGCGCTCCGGCCGAAGTCGCCCGATTACCAGGCGATCTCGACCCTGGTGCAGGCGAAACTCTCTCCGGTGGGGGCCTGGGACCCCGAGGTCCTGGTCGATCAGCTCGCCGATGCGGTCACCAAGGCGATCAACGGGGAGGGGCTCATCCCATGACCACCGGCGACGACAACGATTCCGGACGCCGCGGGCGTCACGCCATGCCCGAGGATTCCGTGCCCGAGAACTCACCGACGTCGGGTCCCGAACAACCCGGACTGGACGTGACCGCGCCGCACACCTTCGGCAAGGCGGTGCATTCGGAGGTATGGAAGGCGCCTGCCGGGTCGGGCTCGGGTGCGACCTCGGATGCGGGTGCGGCATCGGATCGCGGTGCGACATCGGATTCCGGTGCGACACAGGCCGGTCCGGCCGACCGACCCGGGCGCTCGGCGGCGGGCGCCGGTGCGCTTCCGGCGGCGGCCGCCGCGACCGCGGTGGCGACGCGGCCCACCGGCCCGGCGCCCGCGGCGGCTCCCGGCGCCAGGAGACTCAGTGAGGGCAAGAAAGCCGAACGGCGACTGGCGTTCTGGCTGGTGCTGCCGTCGATCATCATGATGGCGCTGGTGACCGGATACCCGATCATCTATGCGGTGTGGCTCTCGCTCAACAAGGCGAGCCTGTCGGCGCCGGGGGAGCGGGAGTTCGTCTGGTTCGGCAACTACGCCACGGTGCTCACCGACGGCTACTGGTGGACGGCCTTCGGGGTGACCCTGGGCATCACGGTGGTGTCGGTGATCATCGAGTTCATCCTGGGCATGGCGATTGCCCTGGTGATGCACCGAACCCTGTTCGGCCGCGGCACCATTCGCACGGTGGTCCTGATCCCGTACGGCATCGTGACCGTGGCCGCGGCGTTCTCCTGGTACTACGCGTGGACCCCGGGCACCGGCTATCTGGCGAACCTGCTGCCCGACGGCACCGCGCCGCTGACCGAACAATGGCCGTCGTTGGCGATCATCGTCCTCGCCGAGGTGTGGAAGACCACCCCGTTCATGGCCCTGCTGTTGCTCGCCGGGCTGGCGTTGGTACCCGACGATCTGCTCAAGGCCGCCCAGGTCGACGGTGCCGGCGCGTGGACTCGCCTGTGGCGCATCATCCTTCCGCTGATGAAGCCGGCGATCCTGGTGGCGTTGCTGTTCCGCACCCTGGACGCCTTCCGCATCTTCGACAACATCTACGTCCTCACCCGGGGATCGAACAGCACCTACTCGGTGTCGATGCTCGGTTACGACAACCTGTTCAAGGCGTTCAATCTGGGTGTCGGATCGGCCATCTCGATTCTCATCTTCATCTGCGTGGCGATCATCGCGTTCATCTTCATCAAGGTATTCGGTGCCGCGGCACCGGGTTCCGATACCGAGGGGAGGTAGGTCGCATGGGTACCGGTGCAAAGCCGAAGTTCTGGTGGGCGATCGCCAACATCCTGGTGATCCTCTATGCGATCATCCCGTTGCTGTGGATCGTCAGCCTGTCGTTCAAACCGGCGTCGAGCGTCACCGACGGCAATTTCATCCCGCGCGAATTCACCTGGGACAATTACTCGTCGATCTTCTCGACGAGCGCATTCACCAGTGCGCTGATCAACTCGATCGGTATCGGGCTGATCACCACCGTGATCGCGGTCGTGCTCGGCACGATGGCCGCGTATGCGGTGGCGCGCCTGGACTTTCCGGGTAAGCGACTGCTGATCGGTGCGGCGCTGCTGATCGCGATGTTCCCGCAGATCTCGCTGGTCACCCCGCTGTTCAACATCGAGCGCCGGCTGGGATTGTTCGACACCTGGCCCGGTCTGATCCTGCCGTACATCACCTTCGCGTTGCCGCTGGCGATCTACACCCTCTCGGCTTTTTTCCGGGAGATCCCGTGGGAGTTGGAGAAGGCCGCCAAGATGGACGGTGCCACCCCGTGGCAGGCCTTCCGCAAGGTGATCGCGCCGTTGGCCGCGCCCGGCGTCGTCACCGCGGCCATCCTGGTCTTCATCTTCGCCTGGAACGATCTGCTGCTCGCCCTGTCGCTCACCTCGACCGAGAGGGCCATCACCGCCCCGGTGGCGATCGCGAACTTCACCGGCAGTTCGCAATTCGAGGAACCGACGGGTTCGATCGCAGCGGCGGCCGTCGTGATCACCATTCCGATCATCATCTTCGTGCTCTTCTTCCAACGTCGAATCGTGGCCGGGTTGACCTCCGGTGCCGTGAAGGGATAAGCCATGGCAGAAATCGTCCTGGACAACGTCACAAAGCAGTATCCCGACGGTTCCGTCGCGGTCCACTCGGTGAATATCGACATCGCCGATGGGGAGTTCATCATCCTGGTCGGGCCGTCGGGCTGCGGAAAGTCGACGACGCTCAACATGATTGCCGGGCTGGAGGACATCACCGACGGTGAGCTGCGGATCGGTGGTGAGCGCATGAACGAGCGGGCCCCGAAGGATCGTGACATCGCGATGGTGTTCCAGAGTTACGCGCTCTATCCGCACATGTCGGTGCGCGAGAACATCGCGTTCCCGCTGACCCTGGCCAAGCTGCCCAAGGCGGAGGTGGCGGCGAAGGTCGATGAGGCCGCGAAGATCCTCGACCTCGGGCCATACCTGGATCGCAAGCCGGCGAACCTATCCGGTGGTCAGCGGCAACGTGTGGCGATGGGCCGGGCGATCGTGCGCTCGCCCAAGGCGTTCCTGATGGATGAGCCGCTGTCCAATCTCGATGCCAAGCTGCGTGTGCAGATGCGTGCGGAGATCTCGCGGCTGCAGCAGCGACTGGGTACCACCACCGTGTACGTGACCCACGATCAGACCGAGGCGATGACGCTCGGCGACCGGGTGGTGGTGATGCGTTCGGGTTATGTGCAGCAGATCGGTTCTCCGCAGGAGCTGTACAACAATCCGGTCAATGTGTTCGTGGCCGGATTCATCGGGTCGCCGGCGATGAACTTCATCCCCGGCCGGCTCGGCGCCGACGGCATCTCGACCCCGTTGGGAACCATTGCGCTGCACGATCAGAGTGCGGTCGACGCGGCGGCGTCGCAGGCCAAGGGCAACGGCGATGTGCTCGTCGGAATCCGGCCCGAACACCTCGAGGACGCACACCTCCTGGATGCCGATACCCGTTCGCGTGGTGTGACTTTCACCGCCGACATCGACGTGCTCGAGTCGATGGGGTCGGACAACTACGCGTACTTCTCTCTGGGCGGGACCGCCGCATCCAACGACGCGCTCGAGGAGTTGTCGGCGGATTCGGGTGCGGTTCTCGGCGGCGGGCAGCTGATCGCGCGGTTGTCGCCGGAGTCGCAGGTGCGACGCGGAACGAGCGCCGAACTGTACTTCGATCCGGCGCGGGTGTCGGTCTTCGACCAGCAGTCGGGTGCGAGCCTGCGACACGTGACAAGCGCCGGTGCCGGCGGAAGCGGTGGGGGGCTGCTCACCAAGCGGTGAGAACCTCGCCCCGACATCGCCGTGGTGCTCGTCGTGATGACGGTGGCGGCCACGGCGACGACGAGGAGGTCTGCACCGGAGGTTGACAGCGTCCGCGAGTTCACCGACAGCGCTTGTCATGTCGTCGACGGCGCCGGGGGTCCATCGCCTCACCGCCGTCGTCGGTGCGGCTGGTCGCGGAGTTCGTCGATGATCTCGTCGTCCCAGATGTGCTTGCGCACCAGTCGATAGCGTTCACACGCCAGCCACAGGTACAGTTCGGCGTCGCTGGTCAAGTCGGGCCGGACGTCGGCGCGGCGGGCCATGCGCACGACCGGCAGGAACTCCTCGCCGAACCACCGACGGGCCACGTCGGGCCGGCTGATGAACTCGCCGATCTCCTGGCCGAGGCGAAATCCCCACGCCTCCACCGATTCTGCGAGTTCGGCGTAATCGAAGGGGTCGGCGAGGCGGATGGCCTCGGCCTGTGCGCCGCTGAGTGGGACGCGGGCCAGGAACAGACGGCGATGATCCTTGAGGATGAGATCGGCGGGTACGTTGATGCCCTCGGGTGAGATCCGGGTGTGGATCTCGGTGACGTAGGCGTCGATCGTGTGCAGGTGGCGGGCGATGGCGATGGACACCCGATGGTGGCCGTCGATCACGAAATGTAGTGAACCGATCCGGTACAGCCGCACCGGCGGCACCGATTCGCCGCGCCGTTGGGCCGCCGCCAGACGCTGCCAGCGTTCGCGGATCCGGGCCGAGGTGGGGCGGAAGTACCGGTCGAAATCCTTGGTACGATCCACGCTGCCGACGATCGAGGAGACCTCGACCACCTGCAGGCCCAGATATGTCTCGCCGGTCCGGCCGAGTGCGGCGACCACCTCGTCGAAGGGCAGGATGGTGTTGACATCGGCCGGTTGGCGGGTGAACCACTGTGTGAGACGGGCGAGTTCGGCCGACCGCCGCATCCGTGCGAAGTCGTTCTCGGCGTCGGCGTCGGGAAACCCGGTGTCACGCGCCATATCTCCTCCTCGCGATCGTGCGATCGCCGGTCGCCGGATCGAAATCGAACCGGCAGTATCCGACGACGTTCATCGAGATGGTGTCGGCACCGACGATGAGGTCTCGCGGTTGCGTACCGTGCGGGTGGATGTGTCCGTGCACCAAGATCTTCGGGCGTAGATGCTCGACGAGTGGGTGGTAGCACGCGAAGCCACGGTGGGGGCGGTCGTCGGCGTCACCGGCGCCTCGGGCCGGTGAATGGGTGAGCAGGATGTCGGGGCGGAGGCGGGGCCGGCGGGCCCGCAACGACAGGCATCGCAGCCGCTGCTGCGTCTCGGTGTACTGGTTGGGGCCGCCGTTGTAGCGCACGCTGCCGCCGAGGCCGCAGATCCGGACCCCGGCCACCGTCACCACGCGTCCGTCGGCGTTGATGGCGCCCACCGGTCCCGGATCGGCGCTGGGCAGGCCGGCGCGGGTCCATCCCGATCGGCTGCGGCGGTATCCACGCAGATCGCGGTCGTGGTTGCCGGGAACGTAGACGCAGGGCGCATCGCACAGGTCGGAGAGGAGTTCGAGGTAGTCGAACGGCAGGTCGCCGGCACCGAGGATGAGGTCTGGGCGCACGTCGATGCCGACGCCGAAGGTCAGGGATTCCACGACCTCGTCCGCCACCGCCAGAATTCGTACCACATGGCCACCGTAGCCAACCGCGCACCGATATTGGGCTGAAGGCGCGTGCCGACGGCCCCCGCTTTCGGGGCGTGGCGGCGACGGGCATCGCATACACGGTGTGAGCCGGAACGCAACCGGTCGAAACAGGCGAGAGGCAGTTTTTACCGTCCCTTTACCATGTTGGTTGACACGCTCTCTCGTGCAAGCGATTTGGTGCGATCCAGGGCGTGTAAACGGGTGGTGTCGCACCCGTAACGTTCCATTTGGGCTAGTGCCATATGGAAATAATCATGTTAGCTTTCCGGCAGTGAGCTCACTGTCTGCCTCACAGTCCGTCAGTTCAGGTCGCCGGCGCCCTGACCGTTCTGATCTCTGCAGAAAGCATCGTCATGACATCATCTGAGCAACCGGTCGGCGAGGTTCAGGTTCATCCGACACCGCCCCCGCCCGGGACCGGCCTCTACGGCCGGTTCGTCAACTGGGCCTCCCAGGACACCATCGAGGACTACTCGCTGCGCTATGCGCCCAAATCGTTTCGCAAGTGGTCGCCGATGGCGTGTGCGGTCGCCGCACTCGGCGGCATCGCCTACCTCGCCGACTATTCCATCGGTGCGTCGATTGCGGTCGCCCACGGATCGGCGAGTGCGATTGTCGCAATTCTTGTTGCGGCAGTGACGATTTTCCTGACCGGAATCCCGATCGCCTACTACGCGGCGAAGTACAACATCGATATGGATCTCTTGACCCGGGGAGCCGGATTCGGTTACTTCGGCTCGACGCTGACCAGCCTGATCTACGCCAGCTTCTGCTTCATCTTCTTCGCTCTCGAGGGATCGATCATGGCGCAGGCGATGAAGCGGGCCTTTCACATTCCCCTGCCGTTGGGGTACATCATCGGCTCGCTGATCATCATTCCGCTGGTGCTCTACGGCATGACGGCGCTCGCGAGGTTTCAGGTGTGGACTCAACCGTTGTGGTTGGTGCTGTTCGTTGCTCCCATCATGTTCATCGCCATCGCGGACCCGGAGGGTTTCAACGGCTTCCTCACATGGGCGGGGGACGGTGGCACCTCCCGGGTCACCGCCATCGGGGTGGGAGCCGGTGCCGGCGTGGCGCTCTCGTTGATCGCCCAGATCGGCGAGCAGGTGGACTATCTGCGCTTCATGCCGGAGAAGTCGGAGACCAGTCCGGTGCGTTGGTGGGCGGCTGTTCTCACGGCTGGACCGGGATGGGTGATTCTCGGTGCGGCCAAGCAGATCTGCGGTGTGTTCCTGTGCTTCTATGTCGTCGGCAAGGTCGGTTTCACCGCGGCCACCGAGCCTATTGAACAGTTCCTCGGCGGTTTCGGGTCGGTCATCCACAACGACGCCGTGGCGCTGGCGTTGGCGACGTTGATGGTGCTGCTGTCGCAGGTCAAGATCAATGTCACCAACGCGTACTCCGGATCGTTGTCGTGGTCGAACTTCTTCAGTCGCATCCTGCATGTGCATCCCGGTCGCGTGGTGTACCTGGGCCTGCACATCGCCATCGCCCTGGCATTGATGCTGGGCAACATGTTCGCGATCCTCAACACCATTCTCGGCTTCTACTCGAATGTGGCCATCGCCTGGGTTGGTGCCATCGTGGCCGATCTTGTGATCAACAAGCCGCTGCTGAAACTCAGTCCGTCCTACGTCGAGTTCAAACGGGCGTATCTCTACAGCATCAATCCGGTGGGGTTCGTGTCCATGCTGGTCGGCTCGGTCTTCTCGATCATGGCCTTCTACAACGCCTTTGGTGACTTCATGGCCGCCTGGTCACCGTATCTGGCACTGGCACTGGCGTTTGTGCTGTCACCACTGATCTGCGTCGCGACGAAGGGAAAGTACTATCTCGCGCGACCGAACCCGATTCGCGACGAGATCGAGAAGGAGCCGGCCTGGGCCGGACAAACGCTCCTCGACGTCGTCGACGGCAAGCGCTACGAACTGCCGGACATGGTGCACGACTGCCCATTTCACCACGGTACGGTGTCCTCGTTGACCTGCACGCTCACCAAGGAGTGCCACGACATGTGCAAGAAACCGGAGTACACGGCATCGGTGACCGCCGATGAACTCCGGGTGCAGAGCGCTCCGGTGGCGAGGGCCACCTGAGGCGTGCCCCTGGGTCGGGGGTGCGGGCGGCGTCGGTGGATGGCACATCCTTTCGCAGACGCCGCCCGTGGTCTTCGGGAGATCTGTGGTCAGGCTCCGAGTTCGGCGATCACCTGGAACTCGAGGTCGCGGGCACCGGCAAGGTAGACCGGTTGGCGCGTGTGGCTGCCGCGCATCTCGACCTCTCCGCGGGGCCCGGAGTAGACGACACCGGGCGCCGCACGGCGAATCGCGGAGGTATCCAGACTGTGCGCGGCGCGGGCCAATGAGGACAACAACATCATTCCCTCATAACAGGACTCACCGATGTTGTTCAACGTCGGGGCCTGGGGGCCGTATCGCTGCGAGTAGTGCGCGCCGAAGTTCAGATTCGATTCCGTCACCAGGCTCTCGAAGTATCCACACGCGGTATAGAGGCCGCGAGTGCTCTCCGCGCCCCCGGCGCACAGCACGTCCTCACCGATCATCATCGACAATCGGATCCGGTCGTCGTCGAGACCGGCGGCGGCGAACGCGCGGTTGAACGCGGCCGCGTCCGCGCCGACCATCAACACCAGCACGCCATCGGGGTCGGCGTCGCGGATCATGGTGACCATCGGCCCGAAGTCCCGGCCGCGCAACGGCACGAAGGCCTCACCGACGAACTCCAGGCCGTGGGCGAGGGTGAAAGACCGGGTGGCCGCGGCGGTGCTGCGAGGCCACACGTAGTCGTTGCCGACCACACACCATCGGCGGATCCCGCGATGCTCCCGCAGCCACTGCATCGCCGGAAACAGTTGCTGCTCCGGGGTTTCGCCAACCATGTACACGCCTTCGCTGTGTTCACCGCCCTCATAGAACGTGGTGTACACATACGGCACGCGTCCGGCGGTATGCGGGGTGATCACGTTGCGGGCGTTGGACAGATGCCATCCCACCACACCGTGAATCCCCTGATCGATCAATCGGTCGATGGTGGCCGACAGCTGGGGAAGTGGCGCGCCGGCGTCGACGGTGTGCAGCCGAACGGGGCGATCGAGGATGCCGTGGCTCGCGTTGATGTCGGAGAGCGCGAGTTCCGCACTCGCCTCACACGACGGGCCGAACATGCCGGCAGGTCCGCTCAGCGGGACGACGAGCGCGATGTCGACCCATGCGTCGCTGTGACGGGCGGTGCCGTCGGTGTGGGGGAGGGCATCGTTGCCGAGGTGGGGTGAGGAAGAAGAGCTGACCACGGTTGCCTCAGGGGTAGCACTGCCGAATTGCCTGCAACGGTACGACATTTTCAGCCGGGTGGCGATACGTCCGAAGCGGTGATGCCGGACCGGCGGCCCGCGTTCGATGGTCGGGCGCCGATGTCGCGGCATGCGAGAGCGCCGTCAATGAGCGCGGGCGGGTGCTGTCGGGAAGAGGTGGCCGTCGTCAGTGCTGAGGTGAAACCTCGCCGCGGACGTCGCAGCGCTGCACTTGCCCGTATGATTGGGCCATCATGGATCAGTCCGTAACAGCGCGTGCCGCCGCCATCGAGGAGCTCTCACGACTTCTCAATGCCGCGTCGGCCCAAATGGATTCAGCGGTCGCGGGCGAGTTGGACGGGCTGACGTCCACGCAATGGCATGTTCTGGGTGCGCTCGAAGGTGGTGCTGGGCAACCCATGTCGGCGCTCGGTGCCATCACATTGCTGCCCGGGCCGAGTCTGACCCGGCTGATCGACGCGATGATCGACGACAACCTGGTGCACCGGAGGGTCGACGAGACCGATCGTCGTCGGGTACTCGTGTTCGCGACTCGGCGCGGTACCGCGCTCTACACACGTTCGCGGACGCGGATCGCCCGTTCGGACGCCATCGCCGAATTGCTGGCCGATCCGGCCGGACCGCCGGCGCGGGTCATCGAGCTGATGAGGCTACTGGCGCCCGTCGCCGACGTGGCGCACTGAGGGCGCCGCATCGGCGACGGGGTGAAGCCTGGCGGAGTCAGAAACTGGCGTGCGGTGCTCCCATGCCCGGATCGATGGTCACCGGGCCCTCCTTGGAGGGGGCCACCGGAAAATCGAAGATCGCGGTCGGAATATACACCGTCGCACAAGAATTGGGTATGTCGACGACGCCGGACAGCCGCCCCTCGATGGGTGCCGACCCGAGTAGGAGGTACGCCTGCTCCGGACTGTAGCCGAAGGTCGTGAGGTAGTCGATGGCGTGCAGACAGGCGCGCTGATAGGACAGGTCCGAGTCGAGATAACGCTGTTCGCCGTCGAGGGTCACCGACGTCCCGGAGAAGGCGATCCACTCCGAGTACTGCGGATCGGTGTTGCCGGGCATGAAGATGGCGTTCTCGGTGACGCCATAGGTCGCCATACCGCCCTTGATGAGGTCGACGTGCAGATCCATGAATCCGCCCATCTCGATGGCGCCGCAGAAGGTGATCTCGCCGTCACCCTGGGAGAAGTGCAGATCGCCGAACGACAGGTGGGCGCCGTCGACGAACACCGGGTAGAAGACCCGGGTGCCCTTGGTGAGGTTCTTGATGTCCTGATTGCCGCCGTTCTCCCGTGGCGGAGCCGTCCGCGCGGCTTCGGCTGCGACACGGTCGAATTCGGCGCCGGACAACGAGCCGAGGATGGCGCCGTCCGGCTCGGGTGGTAGCGCCAGCGGTGGCACCCGGTCGGGATCGGTGGCGATCAGCGCCGCCTCACGGGCGTTCCAGGTGGCCAGCAGCCCGGGACTCGGTGCGGTACCCATCAACCCGGGATGCACGATGCCGGTGTACTTCACGTGCGGAACATGCCTGCTGGTCGCGGATTGGCCGGCGAAATCCCAGATGGCCTTGTAGGCGTCCGGAAACTTCTCGGTGAGGAATCCGCCACCGTTGGCGGTGGCGAAGATCCCGGTGTAACCCCATCCCTGACCGGCAAGAGGGCCGGAATCCTCCTGGGGAATCGGGCCGACGTCGAGGATGTCGACGATGAGCAGGTCGCCCGGCTCGGCGCCCTCGATCGCGAACGGGCCGGACAGGGTGTGCACATTGTTGAGCGGCGCGCGCAGGATATCCTCGGCGGAATCGTCGTTGTGGATGGCGCCGTCGAACCATTCGCGGCAGTGCGCCCGGAAGGTGTCGCCGGGTTTGACGGTCACCGCGGCCGGAATGTCGGGATGCCACCGATTGTGACCGACGATCCGTTGATCGGTGAATGACTTCGACGAGTCCAGCGGGTAGAGCAACTCGGGCATGACGGTCTCCTCGCGGTGTGCACGGTCGATGCTGACGAATCATTCCGTATGGAACTATTCGATCGCTACGATATCCCGGATCGGCAGTCGCCGCGTTAATTGCGGATGACGTTGCGGGCGAACCCAGGATCTGTCGAGCAGGATGCCGTCACTCTGCGCTAGTTTCATCTCCATGCCGACCTACGTCTTTCGCTGCGCCGGCCATTGTGCCGATGTCGAACAGGTTCACACGATGGCGTCGGTGCCCGATGCGGTCGACTGCGCGCACTGTGGTGGCGTGGCGTCGCGGATCATCGGGTCACCCGCGCTCGGTGTGGGGAACACCGCCGCGATGCGTCTGCAGGACACCACTCGGGCCTCGGCCGACCGGCCGGCCGTCGTGTCTGCGGTCCCACGGCGCGGTCGGGGCACGACCCCGATCAGCACCAATCCGATGCATCGGCGGCTTCCCCGTCCCTGACGCGGGACGCGGCGCCGGGGTGCGTCGCAACCGACTACGGTGGAGCGTTGTGAGTCCCTCCGTCACTGACAGTGTTCGCCGTCATCTCGTCGACGTGTTGGGGGTGACGCCCCAGCGGGCATCGGTCACTTTTCTGGGTGTGGAACCGATCGACGTGGAACGGTTTGTCCTCGATGACGGCGTCGTCTACGCCACGGTGGGTTGCGCACGCCATCCGATGTCGGATCCGGGTGACCTCCACCCCGATCCGCTGCGCGGGCCGCGAGCAGAGTTGATCGTCCGGATGCGTGCGGGGACGCCGATGCCCGGTCTGCACCGCCGGCTGGCGACGGTGGCGGCCGCACCCGCGGTGGAGGGATTGATCCTGGCGCCGGATGCCCTGCTCGATCTCGGCGAATCGCTGTGGGATGGTGCGGCATTCACCGCCTTGGTGACCGAGGTCGACGTTCTCGGGGATCTCGAACTGGCGGCGCCGATGGATCCGGTGACGTTCCTGCGGGCGATTCCCATCACCGCCAATGAAGCGGCGTGGGTGCGTCTCAAGGGTGTCGATGCGTTGCGCGAGGCGTGGACGGAGGCCGGGATCGACATCACCGATCCGCGGCGGTCGGCGGCGACGCTCGGATCGTGAGCGGGGAGAGAGTCCGGGTGTGTCACAACCAGTGATGTCGCCGGAAGACGGCCCATAGTCCGGTACAGGCGATGATCAGGCCGACCACCACGGTCATGAAGCCGGCGTGGTCGGATAGTCCGGGCATGTACTCGAAGTTCATGCCGTAGAGGCCCGCGACCATGGTCGGGACGGCGCCGATCGCGACCCATGCCGAGATCTTGCGCATGTCGCCGTTCTGCTGGATGCTCACCTTCGTCGCGGCCGCGTCGAGCAGGGAGCTGAGCAGTTCGTCGTATTCGATGACCCGCTCGATGACGGTGGAGAGGTGATCGGCGACATCGCGCAGGTGGCGACGAACTTCCTTGGGCACCAACGGATTGCTACCGGCGGTCAGCCGTGACATCGGCCCGGACAGTGGGGTCACCGCGCGGCGGAGTTCGAGGACCTCGCGCTTGAGCAGATACACGGTGTCGATGTTGAGCCAGTTCTTCTGCGCACCGAAGACGACGCTTTCGATGGCGACGATGTCGACGTCCATCTTCTCGGTCACCGCGAGGTAGCTGTCGATGACGAGGTCGCTGATCGCGTGCATCACCGCGGTCGGTCCGAGTTGCAGGCGTTCGGGACGGTCCTCGAGGCGGCGGCGCAGCCCGGACAGATGCGTGTGATCCCCGTGGCGGACGGTGATGACGAAGTCGGGTCCGACGAACACCATGATCTCGCCGGTCTCGACGACCTCGCTGGCCTTCTCGATGGTCTCGTGTTCGACGTACTTCACGGTGCGCAGCACCAGGAACTGCATATCGTCGTAGATCTCGAGTTTCGGTCGCTGATGGGCGTGCACCGCGTCCTCGACGACGAGTTCGTGCAGCCCGAACACGTCGGCGACGCCGGCCATCTGATCGTCGTCCGGTGCGTGCAGACCGAGCCAGACGAATCCCTCGCCGGTGGTGCGGACCTGGGTGAAAGCCTCGGAGTACGTGATGTGTCCGGGTTGCCGGATTCCGTCGATGTAGACGGCACAGTCGACCACCGCGCGGGCGACGGGCACGGGAATCCGCGGGAGGGGACGGCGATCCCGGCGGCCCGGCACGATCCCGCGATTCCCGGGGCGCAGGTAGGGCATCGACGGCATCTCTGGGATGCTACGCCCCCGCGGCGAAGGGCCGAGGTTCTCGGTGCGTGCCGGCGCGGGTGGCGTCCTGGGACCCCGACGGGAATCGGCCGTAGGATCGGCGGATGTCCTTTGACGTGACGGTGTACACGACGACGCTGATCACGCTGTTGGTGATCATGGACCCGCCCGGCCAGATCCCGCTGTTCCTGTCGCTGGTGGGGCATCGTTCACCGGAGTATCGGCGCCGGGCGGCGTGGCAGGCGCCGCTGGTGAGTTTGTTGGTGATCAGTATCTTCGCGATCGGCGGCAAGGCGATCCTCACGTATCTGCACATCGGCATCCCGGCATTGCAGGGTGCCGGTGGTCTGCTGCTGCTGTTGGTGGCGTTGCAACTGCTGACCGGGCTGGGCAATGCGGGAACCCCGACCGCCTCCGACGACGTCAATGTCGCGTTGGTGCCCTTGGGGACCCCACTGCTGGCCGGTCCCGGTGCCATCGCGGCGGTGATCGTCGGGGTGAGCGGGGTCTCCGGGGACGTCGGCGGCTACCTGGCGATCGCCGCGGCGATCATCAGTGTCCACATCGTCGTTGCGATCGTGTTGCGCTACTCCACGGTGCTCATCCGGGTGCTCGGCGTCGGCGGCATCACCCTGCTCGCGAAGATCGCCGGCCTGCTGCTGGCGGCCATCGCGGTGCAGCTGATCGCCGATTCGATCGCCGGGTTCATCGCCGCCGGCGGCTGAGCTGGTGGGGCGGCCTGATCGCGATTCGTGGAGCGCTACGGTGATCATCGTGCGATGTCGAGTGGTCCTTGCCGCGGTGGTCGCCGCGGTCGTCGGAATCGGGGTGCTGAGCGGATGCGGCGGCCAGTCCGATGCGCCGCGCGCGTTCGTCATGGGGTCGGCCGACACCCCGGAGATGACGGTGATGGCGCAGGTGTATGCGACGGTGCTGCGCGGTGCCGGTGCGGCGGTGTCGCCGAACATCGACACCGGTGATGACGCGGCCCTGATGGCACAGATGCAGCAGGCCGACGTCGATCTGTTCCCGGCGTTCACCTCGGCGCTGCTGTCGCAACTCGCGCCGGCGCTGGAGTCACCCACCCCCGCGCCCACGAGCGGCGCACCCGCCACCGGCGACGACGTCGATCCGCTTTATAAGGATCTGAGTCGTTCTCTGCCGCAAGGAGTTTCGGTCGGAGACCCGACTCCGGTGGCGGCGACCCCACAGTTGTTCGTGGCCACCTCGCTGGCGGCGAGCGCCGGTGCCGACGACCTGTCGCAGTGCGCTCGGCTGCCCGCGGACCTTCCCGTCGTCGTCACCGCGGAACCCGACTCGGCGACCCTGGCGGCTTTCACCGACGCCGGCTGCCGACCGGGTCCGGTCGAGGTGGTCGCCGATGCGACCGCGGCTCTCGCCCGCGCCGGCACCGGCACCGCAGTCGCGTTGCTCACCCCGCTGCAGGTGGCCGGCGACACCGCGTCGGGACCGGCGGGGGATGTCACGGCGCTGGCGGCGACCGACACCGCGCCGGGACCGCGTGCCGAGGTCCTGGTACCCATCTACCGCACCGCCTCGCTGACCGAGGATCAGGTCAAAGCGATCAACCGGGTGGCCGGCGAGATCACCACCGCCGACCTCGCGACGATGGCCGATGACGTCCGCGGCGGTGCGTCACCGGCGGTGGTTGCCGGTGACTGGGTCAACGAGCACGGCGTGTGACGTGCGAGGGACCCGGACAGCCCGGGTGACACCGAACGACCCGGGTGACACCGAACGATCAGCGCCGAAAGCCCGGCAGCCGACCCAGGAACGTCGCCCCGCGCGGGCGGTCGTCGCACGAGGCCGCCTCACCGATGGTGCGCAGATCGACGTATCCGGGTAGCCGGCGAAGACGCGCGGCGAGGTTGCCACGCAGGGTGACCTCGGCCGCCGCGCAACCGTGACACCGGCCGGTCAGTGCGACGGTGACGACGCCCTGCGACACCCCGATCAACTCGACGTGACCACCGTGGGAGGCGGTGTAGATCCCGAACTCGCCGTCGAGTACCTCGCGGACCCCGGCCTCGAGTTCGCGGTCGGCGCCGCTGCGGACCAACGCCGCGGGGTCGAGGGCGTCGTCGGACCCGGCGGCGTCGGACCCGGGCACCCGGCGCTCGGCATCGGCCGTCGGCCAGCCACCCGGACGGGACAGCACGTCGAAGAGCGCCGCGCGGATGGCGGGTCCGGCCGACGCGGTGTCGGTGCCGGCTCCCACCGTGGTCTCGATCCGGCCCGGACGCACCCGCACCGATCGCAGGATTCCGCGATCGAGGAGTGCGTGGAGTTCGGCGGGCAGTTCGGACCCCTCGGGACTGTCGTCGACGCGCACCAGGCCCGGACCGACCCGCCAGCCGATCACATCGGGTGCGGCGGGATCGATCGGGGCGGGCAACAGCATGATCGACACGACGACCTCACCCGCCGATCGCGGCGGCGATCTGGTATCCGATGAAGCCGGTGACCCAGGCGAGGGCGAACATGTAGCCCCAGGCGATCAGCGGCCACCGCCACGAATTGGTCTCGCGGCGAATGGTTCCCACCGTCGACATGCATTGCAACGCGTACACATAGAACAGCAGCAGTGCGACCACCGTCGGCGCGCCGAACAGTTTCTCACCCTCGTGCGGACCGCTGGTGTAGGTCATCTGGGCCAGGGCCGCACTCGGATCGTCGGGATCCTCGGCCGCACCGATCTGTCCCAGTGTCGAGACCGCGACCTCACGGGCGGAGAACGATCCCAGGATGCCGATGTTGATGCGCCAGTCGAAACCGAGGGGAGCGAACACCGGCTCGACGAACTTGCCGACCGAGGCGGCGTAACTGTTCTCCATCACATACGAGCGGGATTCGGCATCACCGATGGCGTCGGCCTCGTCCTGCGTGGAGCCCTGCGCGATGGCGGTGGCCACCGCGTCGGTGCGGATCTGCTCGGCCTCCTCGGCGTGCGCGGGCAGTGACAGCAGCACCCACAACACGATGGAGGTGGCGAGGATGATCTTGCCGACCTTCTGCAGGAACATCCGGGTGGAATCCCACATCATCAGCAGGACCGACTTCACGGTCGGAACGCGGTAGGGCGGCATCTCCATGTAGAAGGGCATCAGGCCGCTGCGCAGTTTTCGGGTGCGCTTGAAGACCGCCGCCGCCGCCATCGCGGACAGCCCGCCGAGCAGGTACAGACCGAACATGACCAGACCCTGGGTGTGCACCGGGCCGAACCGCGAATCCGACGGGATGAGCAATCCGGTGAGCAGCACGAAGACCGGCAGCCGGGCCGAGCAGGTCACCAGCGGCGCCGACATCGCGACGGCGATGCGGTCCTTGGACGACGGCAGGGTGCGCGTCGCCATGATGCCGGGGACCGCGCAGGCGAACGACGAGAGCATCGCGACGAACGCTCGTCCCTCCAGACCGGCGCGGCTCATCACCCGATCGGTGAGGAATGCCGCGCGCGACATGTATCCGACGTTCTCCATGATCGCGATCAGCAGGAACATCAGCACGATCTGCGGGACGAAGACCAGGACGCCGCCGACACCGCCGATCAGTGCCGTCGAGAGGAAATCGGCGAGGATCGGTTGTGTCACGTAGTCGGTGACCAACGTGCCCAGCCACCCGAAGAACGTCTCGATCCAATCCTGGAAGGGGGCCGCGACGGTGAACACGACCTGGAAGAACGCGAACATCACGGCCAGGAACACCAGGGTGCCGAACACCGGATGCAGCAACACCCGGTCGATGCGGTTGGTGCTGCCGGGTTCCCGCGGGGGGCGATAGTCGGCGAGGGTCAGGGCCGAATCGATCCAGTCGGCCAGCAGCGGGCCCGCGTCGGTCGGCGGCGCAACCGCCGGGCGGCTCCAGGAGTCCGGGTCACCGAGCATCTTCCGCACCGGCTCGAGGGTGGACTTCCGGGTGCCCACCACGGCGCGGACGGGAACCCCGAGGGCCTCGGACAGGCCGACCGGGTCGACGTGTCCGCCGCGGCGCTCCATCTCGTCGGTCATCGTCAGGATGATCGCGACCGGGATGTCGAGGTTGAGTGCCTCGGCGACCAGCGCCAGCGACCGGTGCAGGACGGTGGAATCGACGACGACCAGGGCGGCGTCGGGGCGGCGTGCACCGTCGAGCTCGCCGGCGAAGAGGTCGGCGACCACCTTCTCATCGGGTGAGATCGGATCGAGACTGTAGGCGCCGGGCAGGTCTTCCAGATCGATGACCGTGGTGGTCTTGGCGGTCGTCGCGGCGCCGGGGCCGTCGGGGTGGATCTTGTTGGCGGGCAACGGAACCTTGAGCGATCCGACGGATCGGCTCACCGTCACGCCCGGATAGTTGGCGGTCTTGAGCCGCAGGCCGGTGAGGCCGTTGAAGACCGAGGTCTTGCCGGCGTTGGGGCTCCCGATGAGCGCGATGCTCTCCAGCGGCTTGCCGTCGGCATCGACGCCGCCCCCGCTGCGGCCCGTGCCCGGGTCATGGCAATCGCTCATCGGTCCGTCTCGCATTCGATGTAGTCGGCCTCACGAGCGCGCAGGCACATCTGGTAATCCATCACCCGGTACACGCACGGATCACCGAGCGGGGCGCGTCGGATCTTGGCGACGGTGGCACCGGGGACGAATCCGAGGCTGACCATCCGCTTGCGTACGGCGGGGGGACACGAGTCGCTGTAACCGGTCACCGTGGCGAAGTCGTGCAAGGACAACGACGTGAGTGCGATCCTCGGTCGGGCTGGCGTGGACATGAACTGCCTTCCTCTGCAAAGGGGGGCGGCATGTAATTGGCCGGCATGCCACACCCATGACACCATGTTAGGTACGGCTGGCCTTGTCCGTGAGGGTCATTGGTCATGACTTCAGCATCGAAGAAGGCCCTTCGCAACGCGAAGGGCCCTTTTCGCCGGACTCTCGTCCCGGAATCGTTACTTCGGCGCCGCCTTGGACAGTGCGGCGGCGGTCACCTTGGCGGTGATCCACTGATACTTCGACGCGACGATGCGAACCCAGATGTCGAGGAGTTTCGCGTCGGTGCCGACGAGGATGCGCGCCTTGTTCTTCTGCACGCCTTTGATGATGGTGTCGGCGGCATCCTCCGACGTGGTGCGGGCAAGGTAGCGATCGAAGAAGGCGGCATTGCTCTGCGCGTCGTGGTCACCGGATGCGGTGGCGTTGCGCGCGATGGCCGTCTTGATGCCGCCGGGATGCACACACGACACCTTGACCGGGTGCTTGGCGACGATCATCTCCTGATTCAGCGATTCGGTGAACCCGCGTACGGCGAACTTGGCGGCGTTGTAGGCGGCCTGCCCGGGCTCGGAGAGCAGCCCGAACAACGACGACGTGTTGACGATGTGGCCGTCGCCGGAGGCGATGATGTGCGGCAGGAATGCCTTGGTGCCGTTGACAACTCCCCAGAAGTCGACGTCGACGACGCGCTCGATGTCCTTGAACTCGGTGCGTTCGATCTCGCCGTGGTGGGCGATGCCGGCGTTGTTGAAGATGACGTTGACCTTGCCGTAGTGGGCAACCACGGTCTCGGCGTACTCGAGGACCGATTCGCGTTCGGCGACGTTGAGGATCTGGGTGTGCACCGCGGCCCCGGTCTCGCGGACGAGTCGTTCGGTTTCGGCGAGGCCGTCGGGGTTGAGATCGGAGATGGCCAGTTTGGCGCCCATGCGACCGAGTTTGACGGCCAGGTCGCGGCCCATGCCTGATCCGGCTCCGGTGATGACGATGACCTTGTCGCGGAAGTCCTTCATGGTGTCTGCTTTCTCCTGCTGTGGGGTCGGTGTGGACTGCGTGCGCGATATCAGGCGCCGGCTGTGACGGGCGTGGGGTCGACGGTGGTCGCCGCGGCGTCGGCGGCGGTCGTGACGTCGTAGGCGGTGACGTCGAATGTCCTTGTCTCCCGCCGGAAATCGAAGGTGAAGCCCGGCCACAGGGTGGTGATGTTGCCGTTGGCGTCCTTGTACCACGAGGCGCAGCCGCCGTTGACCCAGACGCTGTTGCGCAGCTTGTGCTGGATGCCGGCGTTATAGCGACGCTGGGCGGCCTCGGTCACATCGATTCGTACGGCGTCACGGCGCCGGGTGGTGGCGATGTAGTCGGCGAGGTAGTTGAGCTGTGATTCGATCATGTAGACCATCGAGGTGTGTCCGAGGCCGGTGGACGGCCCGATCATCAGCATCATGTTGGGGAATCCGTGGACGAAGGACCCCTTGTATCCCTGCATGCCGATCTCGTCCCACACCTGTGCCAGGCTGCGTCCGTCGGCGCCGATGATGCTGCCGAAGACACGGGAGTCGGTGACGTGGAAGCCGGTGGCCACCACCAGGATGTCGATGTCACGGGTGGTGCCGTCGGCGGTCACCACACCGGTGGGGGTGATCCGCTCGATGGGATCGGTGACGAGGTCGACGTTGTCGCGGTCGAGTGCCGGATACCAGGCGTTGGAGCGCAGGATGCGCTTGCAGCCGATCTGGAACTTCGGGGTGGCCTTGGCGCGGAGCTCCGGGTCGCGGATACCGCGGAAGATGTTCGCGCGGGCCAGGATCTCCACCGGCTTGAGCGCGGCGGGGGAGTAGGTCATGCCGAAGGCGACGAACTCGTTGAAGGCGTAGATGCCGGCCCGGCTCGCGGACTGTACCGCGGGCAGGTGCTTGAAGGCCCAGTGTTCGACCGGGGTGTAAGGCCGTTCGGTGCGCGGCACGATCCACGGTGCGGTGCGCTGGTAGACGTCGAGCCGGCCGGCCACCTTTGCCAGCTCCGGCACGATCTGGATGGCCGACGCGCCGGTACCGATCACCGCGACCCGCTTGCCGGTGAAGTCGACGTCGGAATCCCAACGCGCCGAATGCATCACGGTGCCGGCGAAGGATTCGATGCCCTCGATGTCGGGGAGATTCGGTTCACACAGTGGGCCGACGGCGCCGATGAGGTGCCGGGCCCGGTAGGTGTTCTCGACTCCGTCGGCGATGGTCGAGATGAGCCAGTGCGCGCTGTCCTCATCCCACGCGGCCCGGGTGACCTCGGTGCCGAAGCGGGCCCGCTCCCGGACGCCGTGGTCATCGGCGACGGTGTTGATGTAGCGATGGATCTCGGGCTGATGCGAGTACGAGCGCGACCAGTCGGGGTTCGGCGCGAAGGAGTAGGAGTACAGGTTCGACGCGACGTCGCACGCGGCGCCCGGGTAGGTGTTGTCGCGCCAGGTGCCGCCAAAGTCGGCACCGCGATCGAGGATCACGTAATCGTCGACGCCCGCGCGGCTGAGGGTGATGGCGGCCCCGAGTCCGGAGAAGCCGGCTCCGACGATCGCGATCTCTACATCATGCGTTGTCATGGTGACCCACCATAGAGGCTTATTGAATACCCGTCAATAGTTATTGAACATGAGTCAGTAGGCTACGATGGCGGGTATGGCCTCGTCGAACCCTGTCCGATCCGGCACTGTCCGATCCGGTGCCCCGGCCGGAGCACGCCGCACCCGGATGAGCCCGCAGGAGCGCCGCGATCAGCTGATCTCCCTCGGCCTGCAGATGGTCTCCGAGCGACCCCTCGAACAGGTGACGATCGACGCGATCGCCGCTGCGGCCGGGGTGTCGCGGGCACTGCTGTTCCACTACTTCGAATCCAAGCAGGACTTCCATGTGGCCATCGCACGGGCGCAATCGCAGGAGATGCTCGACTGCACCCGCCCCGATGAGTCGCTCGGTGATCCACTGAGCGTGCTGGCCGGGTCGATGTCGGCGTTCGTCGAGTACGTGAGCACCAACCGCGCCGCGTACATGGCCTTCATCCGCGGTTCGGCCAGCGCCGACCCGGCGATGCGGGAGGTATTCGATCACACCCGATCGGCGATGGCCGACCGGGTGCTCGAGCACGCGCCGGCCCTCGGCGTGGCGCTCACCCCGCTCGTCGAGATGACGGTGCACGGGTGGATCGCGTTCGTCGAGCAGACCACGATCTCGTGGCTGACCGACCCGGTCATCGGCCGCGAGGAACTGCTGGCGGTGATCACCGCGTCACTTCCCGCGCTCGTGGCCGCCTCCGGCACCGTCGTCGATCTCCCCGGCTGAGCCCGCCCACAACGAGACCGGCCGCGACACCCCCAGGGGGACGTCGCGGCCGGAACCGTGAGATGCGGTGTTCGTGTCAGCCGAAGGCCTCGTCGAGGATCTCCTGCTGTTCCACGGCGTGGACCTTGCTCGATCCGGACGACGGCGCCGACATCGGGCGACGCGACACCCGACGCAGCCCCTTCAGCAGGTCCGGGAGCAGTTCGGGCAGCCACAATCCGAGGAACGGCCACGGGCCCTGGTTGGCGGGCTCCTCCTGGACCCAGAAGAACTCATCGGCGTTCGGGTAGCGCTCGAGGGTCTGTTGCAGGCGGCGATGCGGCACCGGGTAGAGCTGTTCGATGCGCACCACGGCGACGTCCTCGCGGTTCTCCTTGTCGCGGCGGGCGGCCAGCTCGTAGTAGAGCTTGCCGCTCACCAGCAACACCCGCTTGACCTTGTTGCGCTCGGCCTCGTCGGACTTGAAGTGCGGGTCGTCGATCACCGAACGGAACTTGTCCTCGGTGAAGTCCGACAGCGGCGACACCGCGGCCTTGTTGCGCAGCATCGACTTCGGGGTGAAGACGATCAGCGGGCGGCTGATGCCGTCGAGGACGTGGCGACGCAGCAGATGGAAGTAGCTGGCCGGCGTCGACGGCAGCGCCACCGTCATCGATCCTTCGGCACACAGCTGCAGGAACCGCTCGATACGACCCGAGGTGTGGTCGGGACCCTGACCCTCGTGGCCGTGGGGGAGCAGCAGGACCACGTCGGAACGCTGCCCCCACTTCGCCTCGCCGGAGCTGATGAACTCGTCGATCACCGACTGTGCGCCGTTGACGAAGTCGCCGAACTGCGCCTCCCACAGCACCAGCGCGTCGGGGTTGCCCACGGAGTAGCCGTATTCGAAGCCGACCACCGCGAACTCGCTCAGCGGAGAGTCGTACACCAGGAACCGGCCCAGCGAATCGGCGTCACCGTCGATCGGCTGCAGGTGGTTGAGCGGGGTGTACTCCGAGCCGTTGTCCCGGTCGATGAGCACCGAATGCCGCTGGGTGAAGGTGCCGCGTCGGGAGTCCTGACCGGACAGGCGCACGGTACGTCCCTCGACCACCAGCGACCCGAAGGCCAGCAACTCGGCGAAGGCCCAGTCGACGCCACCCTCGGTGGACATCTCGTGACGGCGCTTGAGCACCGGCTTCACCCGCGGATGCGGGGTGAAGCCCTCGGGGGTGTTGAAGAACGCGTTGCCGATGTCGGCGAGCACGTCCTTGTCGACCGCGGTCACCAGCTTCTGCGGCAGCGGCTGATCGGCCTCGACGGACTCGCTGGGCTCCGGGGTGAACTTCTCGAGTTCCTTGACCTCGTTGAAGACCCGTTCGAGCTGCCCCTGGTAGTCGCGTAGAGCGTCCTCGGCCTCCTTGGTGGAGATGTCCCCGCGGCCGATGAGGGCTTCGGTATAGGACTTGCGGACACCGCGCTTGGTGTCGATCACGTCGTACATCGCCGGCTGGGTCATCGACGGGTCGTCGCCCTCGTTGTGACCGCGGCGGCGGAAGCAGACGAGGTCGATGACGACGTCCTTGCGGAAGGCCTCGCGGTAGTCGACGGCCAGCTTGGCCGCCCACACACATGCCTCCGGGTCGTCGCCGTTGACGTGGAAGATCGGCGCGCCGATCATCTTCGCGACGTCGGTGCAGTACTCGGTCGAGCGGGAATGCTCCGGTGCGGTGGTGAAGCCGACCTGGTTGTTGACCACGATGTGCACGGTGCCGCCGGTGCGGTAGCCGGGCAACATGGCCAGGTTCAGGGTCTCGGGCACCACGCCCTGCCCGGCAAAGGCGGCGTCGCCGTGCAGCATCAGCGGGAGGATGGAGAACTGCTGCTCCTCATCGAGGAGGTCCTGCTTGGCGCGGACGAGGCCTTCGAGGACCGGGTCGACGGCCTCGAGGTGGCTCGGGTTGGCGGTCAGCGAGACGTTGATCTCGTTGTCGCCGAACATCTGGTAGTACTTGCCCTCGGCGCCGAGGTGGTACTTCACGTCGCCGGAACCGTGCGCCTGCGATGGATTCAGGTTGCCCTCGAACTCGGTGAAGATCTTCGAGTACGGCTTGCCGACGATGTTGGCGAGCACGTTGAGGCGCCCGCGGTGCGGCATGCCGATGACGACCTCGCCGAGGCCGTGTTCGGCGCTCTGGTCGATGACGCCGTCCATCATCGGGATCACCGACTCGGCGCCCTCGAGCGAGAAGCGCTTCTGACCGACGTACTTGGTCTGCAGGAAGGTCTCGAAGGCCTCGGCGGCGTTGAGCTTGCTCAGGATGTACTTCTGCTCGGCGACCGGCGGCTTGACGTGCTTGATCTCGACACGTTCCTGCACCCACTTCTGCTGCTCGGGTTCGAGGATGTGGGTGTACTCCACGCCGACGTGACGGCAGTAGGCGTCGCGCAGGATCGACAGCACATCGCGCAGCTTCATCTTGTCCTGGCCGTGGAAGCCGCCGACGTTGAAGCTGCGGTCGAGATCCCACAGGGTCAGCCCGTAGGTCAGGATGTCGAGGTCGGGATGGCTGGCGCGCGCATCGCTGTCCATCATCAGCGGATCGATGTCGGCCATCAGGTGACCGCGGTTGCGGTAGGCGGCGATCAGCTCGAGGACACGGGTGTTCTTGTCGACGAGTCCGGCGGGGATGTCGCGACGCCAGCGGACCGGCTCGTACGGAATATGGAACGCGGTGAAGATCTCGTCGTAGAACGCGTCGTCGAGCAGCAGCTCATGCACCTTGCGCAGGAAGTCGCCGGACTCGGCGCCCTGGATGATGCGGTGATCATAGGTCGAGGTCAGCGTCATCAGCTTGCCGACGCCGAGCTCGGCGATCTGCTCGTCGCTGGCGCCCTGGAATTCGGCCGGGTACTCCATCGCGCCGGCACCGATGATGGCGCCCTGGCCCTTCATCAGGCGCGGCACCGAATGCACGGTACCGATGGTGCCGGGGTTGGTGAGCGACATGGTCACCCCGGCGAAGTCCTCCGCGCCGAGCTTGCCGTCGCGAGCACGTCGCACGATGTCCTGGTACGCGCTGTAGAACTCCGCGAAGCCCATCGTCTCGCACTTCTTGATGGCGGCGACGACGAGTGTGCGGTTGCCGTCCTTGCCGACGAGGTCGATCGCGAGCCCGAGGTTCGTGTGGGCGGGGGTGACGACGTTGGGCTTGCCGTCGACCTCGGCGAAGTGTCGGTTCATGTTCGGGAACGACTTGATCGCCTGGACGAGGGCGTAGCCGAGAATGTGGGTGAAGCTGATCTTGCCGCCGCGGGTCCGGGCGAGGTGATTGTTGACGACGATACGGTTGTCGATCATCAGCTTCGCGGGGACGGCGCGCACGCTGGTGGCAGTCGGGATCTGCAGCGACGCCGACATGTTCTTGGCGATGGCGGCGGCCGGACCGCGCAACACCTTGGTCTCGTCCTCGGATGTCGACGCGGCGGACGCCGGGGACTTGGCGGTCGGCTTGTTCTGGGAACGCGCGGAACCGTCGCGGCTGGCGACGCTCTGACCGGAGGCGGCCTTGGTGGCGGTGGACTCACGGGCGGGGGTCTTGCGCGGCGGGGTCGCGCGCGGGGCCGGCCCCTGATCCAGGGTGACCGGTTGCTTCTTGGTGGCGCTCGCCGGCGTCGCGCTCGCGGCCGCCTTGGCCGATGCGGTGGACGAGGTGGATGCCGACGACGCGGTGGGCTTACTCGGCGCAGCGGGGCGAGCAGCGGCCGGCGCGCTCGAGCCCTTGGCCGCAGGTGCCGACTCGGCGCCGTTGGTGCTGCTGCCGTTTCCGGACGGGGTGTAGTTCTTCAGAAGGTCGTGCCAACTCGGATCCACCGAGTTCGGGTCCTTCTGATACTGCCGGTACATTTCCTCGACCAGCCATGTGTTCTGCCCGAAGTCGGATTCGGATATCGAACTGCTCACAGCGGATTCTCGCCTCAATTCCCTCTGGTGTCGGGTCGCCGTCTCACCACGTGCGTCTCTCGTGGAGCCACGTCGTGAACCACCTGCAGATGGTACGCGCTTGCGCTCTTCGGCGACGAAGGCAGCCCGCGCCCGATCACCCCGGCGAGGTGCGGTGGCCACCACCGCCGCCGGAGCCGTCACCCTCCGGCGCCGTTGACGGGTCCCGTGCGCTTCGACAGCCGCGCGTACCCGCGACAACTCAGCGCATGAGTTGCCTTGCAGGCGACGTACCGTCCACGTCGGGATCGACACCGGCATCCCAGAACGTGCGATACCTCCCGCCCAACGCGAGGAGTTGCTCGTGTGTTCCCGCCTCGACGATCCGGCCCGCGTCGACCACGGCGATCCGGTCCGCGCGCGCCGCAGTCGCGAGCCGGTGGGCCACGATCACCGATGTTCGTCGATGGGTGAGGGCATCGCCGGCGGCGAGCACCGTCGCCTCGGTGGCCTGGTCGAGGGTTGCCGTCGCCTCGTCGAGCAGCAGCAGGTCGGGGGAGACGAGCTCGGCGCGCGCGAGGGCGATCAGTTGGCGCTGGCCCGACGACAGGCCCTGACCGCGTTCACCGATGGGGTGATTCATGCCGCCGGACAGGCCCGCGATCATCTCGGCGGCGCCGACGGCCCGCGCGGCGGTGGTGATGTCGGAGCGGTCCGCGTCGGGCCGGCCGTAGGCGATGTTGTCGGCGACGGTGCCGGTGAACAGGTGGGGTTCCTGGGGGACGATCCCGATATGGCTGCGATAGCCGCGCACGGTGAAATCCCGGATGTCGGTGCCGTCCATCCGCACGGCACCGGATGTCGGGTCGTAGAAGCGGGCGAGCAGTTTGACGATGGTCGACTTGCCCGCCCCGGTGCGGCCCACCAGCGCCAGCGACGTCCCGGGCGGGATGTGCAGATCGACATCGCCCAGTGCCTCGGTGGGTGCCTGCGCGTACCGGAAGCCGACGGCGTCGAGGCGTGCATCGCCGTCGAATCCGGCCGGCCCGGGATCGTGGGCGTCGGGGCGCTCGGCGACGGTCGTCGGCGTGCGCAGCAGATCGGCGATGCGTCGCAGGCCCACCGCGGCCTGCTGATAGCCGTCGAACACCTGCGACAGTTGCTGCACCGGACCGAACAGCAACGAGAGATAGAGGATGAAGGCGATCAGCGTGCCGGCCGACAGCGTGCCGCCGGAGATCTGGTGGGCCCCGACCGCGATCGCCGCGGCGGTGGCGAGGTCGCTGATCAGGGTGATGAACGGGAAGTACACCGAGATGGCGCGCTGTGAGGTCATCCGAGCCGAAAACCATTGCGCGGCAAGCCCGGCGAAGCGCCGCGCGGCGACGTCGGTGTTCCGGTACGAGCGGGTGGTCTTGATGCCGGCGATGTTCTCCTGGAAGTCGGCGTTGACCGCGCTGACGAGTTCGCGCGACCGCGTGTAGGCGCGGGCGGCGATCCGGCGGAAGATGACCGTCGCCACGATCAGGACCGGGATGGCGGGCAGGATCAGCGCGCCGAGCTGCAGATCGGTCAGCAGGAGCGCCGCGCTGACCCCGAGCAGGGTCAGGACCGCGACGATGGCCGTGGGCAGGCCCGTCTGCAGGAAGGTCGAGAGCGCATCGACGTCGGTGGTCATCCGCGTCATGATGCGGCCGGACAGTTCCCGTTCGTAGTAGTCGAGGCCGAGGCGCTGCAGATGTGCGTAGCTGCGCACCCGCAGACCGAAGAGCACCCGCTCGCCCGCGCGGGTCGAGTACAGGGTCATCGCGGCCGAGGCGACCCATCCCACCGCGACCGTCGCCACACCGATCCCGGTGGCGACGAGCAGGGTCCGTTCATCGGTGCGGGTGGCGGCATCGATCACCGCGCGGGCCAGCGACGGGAAGATCAGCCCGGTGAGCGTGTCCACGGCGATCGCGGCGATCGCGATGGCCATCAGCCAGCGCACCGGCCTGACGATCTGCCACAGGGAGAATTCCCGATTCTCGGCGCGCGTCGCGGCGACGTCGACGTGCGGGTCCTCGTCGGCCGGTGGGAGTGCCGCGACGGCGTCGAGCAAGGCGGGAGTGGCCGGCATCGAACCCAGTGCCCCGGCGATGCCACCGCCGCGTCCGCCCCGGCCACCGACGCCGCCGGGCGGGCCGGCCGGATCGGGCGTCCCGGGCCGGAGTCGTTCCCGTACGACGGGCGCGTCCGTGGGCCACAGTCGTGCGTCGAGGGTGTCGTCGTTGGTGGGTTGTGGCGCAATACGTTGTGGTGCAACGTGTTTCGATGTCCCCGGAGCGGGGTGTGCGGGTGACGCCACCGGCGACATGAGCGCCCGGAACATCTCGCTGCGGGCGTCGAGTTCGGCCACGGTGCCGACATCGACGATGCGACCGCCGTCGAGCACGGCTACCCGATCGACGAGCATCAGGGTGGACCGGCGGTGCGCGAGGACCAGCATGGTCGGGCTCTGCGTGCGCAGCCGGTGCAGAATACCCGCCTCGGTGGACGCGTCGACCGCCGACGTGGCGTCGTCGAGGACGAGGATCCGGGGACGTGCGTAGAGGGCGCGGGCCAGCGCCACGCGTTGACGCTGGCCGCCGGACAGCGTCAGTCCCCGCTCGCCGACGACGGTGTCGAAGCCGTCCGGGAGGGCCTCGATGAACTCGAGGGCGTCGGCGGCGCGTGCGGCCTCGACGAGGCGTGGGTCGGGGTGCGCACCCACCGGGTGACGTTCGCCGAGTGTGATGTTGGTGGCGATGGTGTCGGAGTAGAGGAAAGGTTCGTCGAAGACCACGGCCACCCCCGCATGCAGCGAATCGCTCGACAGGTCGCCGATCGGGGTGCGGACCTGCCCGCCGGGCCCCGACAGCGCATCGATCGATCCGCGGTCGGGGCGCACATGGCGGCTCACCAGGTCGGCGAGGGTGGACTTGCCCGAGCCTGGTGGCCCCACGACGGCGACGCATTCACCGGGGCCGATCCGCAGGTCGATGCCGTCGAGCACCCGCTCCCCGTCATAGGAGAAATCGACTCCACGCAACTCCAGGCCCAGCGGGCCGTCGGGGAGCGTCTCGGTGTTGGCCTCGTCCGGGTCGGTGGGCGCGTCGATCACGTCGTAGACCCGCTCCACCGCCGCACGGGCCAGCTGCCCGCTGACCACCAGGTTGGTCAGCAACCGCGCCAATGCGGTCATCGACGCGACATAGGTGGCGAATGCGAGGAAGGTGCCCGGGGTGATGTCGCCGTCCAAGGTCAGATATCCGCCGACGGCGATGACCGCGACCATGCCGAGCTGCGGGATGGCCGCCATCGTAGGGGTGAAGTGCGCGTTGATCTTTCCCGCCCGCAACCGCTTGCCGTAGAGGTCACGGCCGAGGGTGACGAGTTCGTCGACGGCGCGGGTTTCCTGGCCGAATCCCTTGACGACGCGCACGCCGGTGACGGTCTCCTCGACGTGCTGGGCGACGTCGGCGGCGGCCTGCTGCGCCGACCAGGTCGCGGCGAAGAGCCGGCGCCGGGTGGTGACGACGACGATCGCGACGAGCGGGACGATGGCCAACGCGATCAGCGTGAGCAGTGGCGAGAGGTAGAACATGATGACCAGCGCCAGGACCACCTGGCCGGCGGCACCCACCGACAACGGCACCATCGCCAGCAGGCCCTGCACGATCTGCAGATCCGAGATCGAGCGGGAGACCACCTGACCGGTGCGGATGTGGGCCTGGGTGGCACCGTCGAGGTGTAACAGGGTGTCCAGCAGGCGTAGTCGCAGGGTGTTCTGGACGGTGATCGAGAGACGGCCGGCGGTCAGCCGTCGGCCCATCTGGCAGAGGTAGCGCACCACGGCCAGCGCCAGCAGCAACCCGACGATGAGCGGCACCGTGAGCGACTCCAGGCCACGCCCGGAGCCGGCGCCGGTCGCCAGATCCAGGGCCGCCTTGGACAGCAGCGGCACGACGAGATCGACGGCGACGGCGATGAAGGTCACCGACAACGTGATGGCCACGAGTCGACGATGCTCGAGGCACTCGGCGGTCAGGCGGCGCAGCCAGCCGGCATGGGCGCGCGGCGATCCGGTGGCGGGTCCGGGATCGTGCGAGGGGGCGGTCTCGGTGGTGGTGCCGAGCGTCACTTCTCGCCGGCCGGAAGCCACGGGTTGATGATCACGGCACCGTCGACGGTGGTGGAGTCGATGGTCCAGTGCGCCGGCGGCGGACCGAACGCCTCGCGTGAACTCGCGATCACCCGCTTGCCGAGGGCACGGTTGCCCGCGCCGCCGATGACGGCGCCGATCCCGGCGGGCAGCATGCGACCGACGATGAGCGGCGCGCGTTTGAGTGCGTACTTCTTGGCCACCCGGTTGACCAGCGTCTTGTTGAGTTTGGCGAATGCGCCGTTGGGTGCCGACGCGCGACCGAGGCGCCGCAGCGCGCCGCCCTGGGTGCCGACCACCCGGCCGAGCCGGGCGAGACCTTCCTCGCCGAGGGCGACGGTGAGCACCAACGTCTTTCGCCGTTCGGTCTCGTGGATGCCGATCCCGTGGACCTCGGCGATCGCGAGCGCGAGCAGGGCCGAGGCTTCGAGGAACCACGCCGTCTCACCGGTCACCGCCCCGAGCGCTGTCACGGTGCCGACGCCGGGAATCGCGGCGGTGGCGCCGACCGCGCTGCCCGAGGAGGTCACCGCGTTGAGGTAGCGCTTCTCCAGCCGCGTGATGATCTGCGCGGGGGAGTCATTCGGGTACTTCTCCCGCAGACCGAGGACATACTTCGCCACCGCGGGGGCCTGCAGTCGCTGTGCCTTGTCGATCAGGTTGCCGGTGACTTGGGCGGTACGTCCGGCCGCCGGTCCCGTGGGTTTCGGTGCGGCAGCCTCGGGCCGCTTCTTGCCGATCATGCGACGGGCACCCAGTGCTCGGCGGGAACCACCTCGGCCGGGCGCGGTGGTGGTGGCGGGGTGCCGTCGCCGAAGGGGCGTCCGCCGAGTTCCTCGCGGTGATGTGGGGTCAGCCAGTTGCGCAGGTCGGGTCCCGCCGGCACGATGCCGGTCGGGTTGATGTCGCGGTGCACGAGGTAATAGTGCTGCTTGATCTGGGTGAAGTCGGTGGTGTCACCGAATCCGGGGGTTTGGAACAGGTCCCGCGCGTAGGCCCACAGCACCGGCATCTCCGCGAGTTTGGTGCGGTTGCATTTGAAGTGGCCGTGATAGACCGCATCGAAGCGGGCGAGTGTGGTGAACAGCCGCACGTCGGCCTCGGTGATGGTGTCGCCGACGAGGTACCGCTGTGTGGACAACCGCTCGGAGAGTTCGTCGAGTTTGGTGAACAACCGGTCGTAGGCCTTGTCGTAGGACTCCTGGCTGCCGGCGAAGCCGCAGCGGTAGACGCCGTTGTTGACCTCGGTGTAGACGCCCTTGTTGACCGTGTCGATCTCGTCGCGGAGGTGCTCGGGATAGAGCTGCGGGGCGCCGTCACGATGGAAGTCGGTCCATTCCAGCTCGAAGTCGATGGTGATCTGCGGGAAGTCGTTGGTGACGACCTCGCCGGTCGGGATGTCGACGACCGCGGGGACGGTGATGCCCTTCGGGTAGCCGGGGAAACGCTTCTCGTAGGCGTCTTTCAGACGGGGGATGCCCAACACCGGGTCGATGCCGCCGGGATCGAGGTCGAAGGTCCACGAGTCGGCGTCGTGGGTGGGCCCGCACAGGCCGAGTGAGATCGCGTCCTCGAGGCCGAGGAGCCGTCGCACGATCAGCGTGCGGTTGGCCCACGGGCAGGCGCGGGCGGCGACGAGCCGGTAGCGCCCGGGTTCGACGGTGTAGCCGTCGCGTCCGTCGCGGGTGATGCGGGTTTCGATGTACTTGGTGTCGCGGACGAATTCCTGACCGCCGGTGACATACGTTCCCTGCTTGCTGCTTACCGAGGTGGTGTCGGTGTTCATGGCACCACAGTAGTGAACCGTTCGGGGTCTTGGTTCTGATCACTCCGGAATGTATATTCCAACTGGAATAATTGGTTCGGGTGAAGGGTCGGTTCGTGACGGGACGTCAGCAGGGCAGCGCAACGCCACCGACGCTGTCGTCCATGGCGGTCCTTGCTCTCGGTCTGCTGGCCGAGAAGCCGATGCACCCGTACGAGATGGTGCAGACCACGATCTGTCGTCGCGAGGACCGGCTGGTGAAGTTCCGTCCCGGGACCCTCTACCACGCGGTCGACCGGCTGGCCGCCGACGAGCTGATCGCTGTGCACGAGGTGCGACGGGAGGGCAACCGGCCGGAGCGGACGGTGTATGCGATCACCGATGCCGGACGGGCCGCACTCGAGGCCAACCTGGAAGAGATCCTGGGGCGTCATCCCGACGAGTACCCCGAGCTCTACCTGGCGCTCGCCGAGGCGCACGGACTCCCGCGACGCCGCGTCATCGAGCTGTTGACCACCCGGCTGGAGGCGATGCGCGCCGATCTCCTCGACATCACCACGGCGACCGATGAGGCCCACGCCAAGGGCACCCCCGAGATGTTCTTCCTCGATGCGGGCTGCCGCATCGCCACGATGCGAGCCCAGATCGATTGGCTCGCAGAGCTTCTCGACCGGCTGCGGGACGGCCGGGTCGATTGGCTCGACGACCCCGGATTCACCTATCCGGCTGCGGCGCCGAGTGCGCCGTCCACCGCAGCAAAGTCCACCGCAGCAAAGTCCACCGCAGCAAAGTCCACCGCAGCGAAGTCCACCACAGAGAAAGAGTCCACCCGATGAGTACACCCACGACCCCGACGGCGGTGACCACCCGACCGTGGCTCGCCTTGATGGCGTTGTGCGTCGGCTTCTTCATGATCCTCGTGGACATGACGATCGTCGCCGTCGCGCAACCGCAGATCCAGGTCGCCCTCGACACCGACGTCAACGGGATCGTCTGGGTCACCAGCGCCTACCTGCTCACTTATGCCGTGCCACTGCTGGTCACCGGACGTCTCGGCGACAAGTTCGGCCCCAAACTCGTCTATCAGGCGGGTCTGGTGGTCTTCACCATCGCGAGTGTCTGGTGTGGTTTCGCCGGTTCGATCGGTGAGCTGATCGCGGCGCGGGCCTTGCAGGGTATCGGCGCCGCGCTCATCACCCCGCAGACGATGGCCCTGATCACCCGGATCTTCCCGCCGGAGAAGCGCGGCGCGGCGATGGGCGTCTGGGGCACCGTCGCCGGTGTGGCCACGTTGGTCGGACCGCTGCTCGGTGGCATCCTGACCGACAGTCTCGGGTGGGAGTGGATCTTCTTCGTCAATCTGCCGGTCGGTATCGCGGGCCTGATCCTCGCTGCCACGCTGGTTCCGTCGGTGGAGACCCACGATCACAGCTTCGACTGGATCGGCGTGGTGCTCTCCGGAGTCGGCTTGTCCGCCTTGGTCTTCGGTATCCAGGACGGCGAGAAGTACGAGTGGGCGGGGTGGATCTGGGCGTTGATCGTCGGCGGACTGGTCATGCTCGCACTCTTCATCTACTGGCAGTCGCGCATCAAGACCGAACCGCTGGTGCCGCTGTCGCTGTTCACCGACCGCAACTTCTCGCTGTCCAACATCGGCATCGCCTCGATGGGTTTCGCGATCTCCGGGTTGATGATCCCGATGATGTTCTTCCTGCAGCTCGTCGGGGGGATGTCGCCGACACGGGCGGCGGTGATGATGGTGCCGATGGCCGCGCTCACCGGAATCCTGGCGCCCATCGTCGGGCGGATTCTGGATCGGGTGCATCCCAGCGTCATCATCTCCTCGGCGCTGCTGTTGCAGGCCGTCGCCGTCGGTTGGGCGGGCATGATCGCCCGCCCGGCCACCCCGGTGTGGGAGTTGGTGATCCCGCTGGCGCTGATGGGTATCGCCTCGGCCGGAATCTGGGCGCCGCTGGCCGCCACCGCGACCCGTAACCTCCCGTGGCAGCAGGCCGGTGCCGGTGCCGGGGTGTACAACACCACCCGGATGATCGGTTCGGTCATCGGATCGGCCGCCGTCGGCGCGATCATGCAGACCCGGTTGGCAGCGGAACTGCCCGGCGTGGACACCAGCGAGCATTCCAATGCGGTCTCCCAGCTCCCGGCGATGATCCGTGAGCCGTTCGCCACCGCGATGGGGCAATCGCTCTACCTGCCCGCCGGGGTGTTGCTGATCGGTGTGATCGCGACCCTGTTCCTCAAGCGTCCCGGCCATCAGGCCGTCGGCGCGACGCAGCGGGCGGCCGTCGCCAAGGGCGAGGTGGAGAGCGCCGGCGCGGCCTGAATCCGCAGGTGAAGCGCGGAATCGGCGGGGCGCGGAGGCGCGGCGGTGACGCCACGCACCCGCGCCCTCCCCGTTTCTGTCGGTCGGCGATCGTACGGTGTTGGACATGCGAATCCTGCACACCTCCGACTGGCATCTCGGCCGTACCTTCCACGGCGTCGAGTTGCTCGCCGACCAGCGCCGCGCGCTGGCCGATCTCGCCGCCGTCGTGGCCGACGAGTCAGTGGACGTGGTGGTGGTCGCCGGTGACGTGTACGACCGGTCGGTGCCCTCGGCAGACGCGGTGGCCGTCTATGACGAAGGGCTGGGGCTGATCTCGGCGGCCGGCGCGCAGATCGTGGTGACCTCGGGCAACCACGATTCGCCCACCCGCCTCGGCGCGGGGTCGTCGTTCGCCGCCGCCGGCGGGTTGCACCTGCGGACCACCATCGCCGCGATCACCGACCCGGTGATCATCGGCGACGCGCACGGCCCGGTGGCCTTCTACGGCATCCCGTACCTCGAACCCGACACCGCGCGAACCGAACTCGGTGTCGGCGACGCCCGCTCCCATCAGCAGGTACTCGACGCGGCGATGGGCCGCATCCGCGCAGACGTCGCCGATCGGGATGGGGTGCGCTCGGTGGTCGCCGCACACGCCTTCGTCGTCGGTGGCGTCGCGACCGGGTCGGAACGGTCGATCAGCGTCGGTGGGGTGGAAACGGTTGCCGTGCAGACCTTCTCCGGGGTCGACTACGTCGCACTCGGACACCTGCATTCGCCGCAGACGTTGACTCCGGGGGTCCGCTACAGCGGCTCGCCGTTGGCGTACTCGTTCGGTGAACGCACCCACCGCAAGTCGGTGTGGATCGTCGACCTCGACGCCGATGGCCTCACCGAGGTGCGTGCCCACGAGCTCCCGATCGTCCGCGGATTGAGTTCGGTGCGTGGCACTCTCGACGACCTGCTGGCCGACGGGTCGTTGGCCGACTCGGAGGGTCATTACGTGGAGGCCACCCTGACCGACGCACTGCGCCCGGTCGACGCCATGCGCCGGCTGCGGGAGCGTTTCCCCTACGCGGTGCACGTGAGCTGGGACCGGCCACACAGTGGCGGCGGCGTCGATTACCGGTCGCGGGTGCACGGACGCTCCGATGCCGACATCGTCACCTCCTTCGTCACCGACGTGCGGGATGCGCCGAGCGCGGGTGAACGCAGGATCATCGAGCGTGCGCTCAGAGCCGTTGTCGGCGAACCGGAATCGGAGATCGCCGGCGACGGTGAGTGGGCATTGTTCGCGCTACCCGAGGTGGCGGAGTCGGCATGAGAATCCATCACCTGCGGATGCGGGCGTTCGGTCCGTTCGCCGACGAGACGGTCATCGACGTCGACGCACTCGCGGCCGACGGGCTGTTCCTGCTGCACGGCCAGACCGGTGCCGGTAAGTCCACCATTCTCGACGCGGTGGCCTTCGCGCTCTTCGGTAGGGTGCCGGGGGCGCGCAACGATGCCAAGCGGCTGCACTCCGATCACGCCGCGCCCGATGTGGTCCCGGAGGTCGAACTCGAGGCGACCATCGGTGGGCGGCGCCTGCGGATCATCCGCTCACCGGAGTTCCATCGACCGAAGAAGACCGGCGAGGGCACCCGCAAGATCAACGCCCGGGCGTCGCTGGTCTGGGTGGATGGCTCCGGTCCCGCCTTGACCCGCATCCCCGACATCGGTGATGCGGTGATCGGGGTGCTGGGTATGAGTGCCGAGCAGTTCTTCCAGGTGGTGCTGCTGCCGCAGGGTGATTTCGCCCGGTTCCTGCGCGCCAACCCGGATGAACGGGAGACGTTGCTGGAGCGCGTCTTCGACACGGCGCGCTTCGGTGACCTCGAGGAGTGGCTGCGTGAGCGGGCGCGGGAGAGCGAGGCCGATCTCGGCGAGCGCACCGCGGCGCTGGACCGGCTGGCCGGGCAGATCGTCGCGGTCGGCGGCGGTGACGCCCCGGCCGAACCCGATGACGAGTGGGCGCAGGCATGCCTTGAGGCTGCCGCGCAGGACGATTCGCGGTCCGCCACGGTGCTGACCGCGGCGCAGGCGGCCGCCGATCAGGCGCGTGCGGCGTACGACGCCGGTGTCCGCATCGCCGACCTGCGGCGCCGCGGCGGCGAGGCGCGGTCCCAACTCGGGCAACTGGCCCGGGGTGAGGCCGAATTCTCCGCTGCCAACACCGCATTGGCCGCCGCGCGCCGCGCCGCGCCGCTGGGTCCGATCGCCGATGATCTCGATCGTGCGATCACCCGACGGCGCCAGGCTGATCGGGGAGTCGACCGCGCCGCCGGCCGCTTCGTCGAACTGGACGAGGCCGCCGCGTGGTGTGCCGGGCGTGAGGCGAACTCGATCGACCCCGACGCCCTCGAAGAAGCCATCGGCCGGTGGACCGCGGAATCGGGACGCTGGCAACCGCTGGCGCGCCGAATCGGGGAGCGGCCTGGCCTGATCGCCGACATCGACGCCGTGGACACGCGGATCACACAGTGCGGCAAGCGAATGGGAGAACTGTCGGAGCTGTTGGAGCACGCCCCGGAGCGGCGTCGTCGGGCCGCGAACTCGCTGACCGCCGCCACCGCGGTGCGGGTGCAGGTGCCCGGCTTGCGTACCGAGCACGAACGCCTGACGAAACTGGTCATGGCGTGGGAGGAACGCGAGAAGCAGCGCGCGTCCGCCCGGACGGCCGAGCGGACACTCCTCGACGCGCGGGAGAAACAGGTGAGCGCGGCCGAGCACCTCGTCGACCTGCGTCGGCGTCGGCTCGACGGGATGGCGGCCGAACTCGCTGCCCAACTTGTCGACGGACAACCCTGCACGGTGTGTGGATCCGCCGATCATCCCGAACCGACGGTGGCCATCGACGGCACGTCGGTCTCGGACGCCGATGAGGCGGACGCACGTGCCGCCGAACAGGATGCGGCCACGCATCGGGACGCCGCGCAGGTGCGTCATGCGGCGATCGCGCAACGGCTCGCCGTCCTCGACGACACCCTCGGTGAGATGTCGCGGGGTCAGATCGACGACGACCTCGCCCGCAGCGTCGCCGCACTCGCCGATGCCGATCGTTCCCTCGCGCGCATTCCCGAGTTGGAGCATGCCCTCGATGCGATCGAGGCCGAGACCGACGCGTGGCGGCGGGAACTGGGGGAGTGCGAGTCGACCCGCTCAGCCGACCGGCAGAAGGCGACGTCGCTGCGTGAGACCCTGACGGCGTTGGACGCCGAGGTTCTCGAGGCCACGGGTGGGCGCGGTGGGATCACCGAACGATTGGCCGAACTGGATGAGCTGATCCGCCGGGCCACCTCGCTGCGCGATGCGCGACGCGTCGGCATCGACGCCGCGGGCCGCCACGACGACATCGCCCAACGACTGGGGGAGCGCTGCGTCGCAGCAGGATTCGAGGACGCCGCGGCCATGCGTGCCGCACTCGCGACCGACGATCAGATCACCCAGTGGGAGATGCTTCTGACACGCGCGGGCGCACTGCGGGCCGCCGCGGAGGCCACCCTCGCCGAACCCGATGTCGCCGCCGCGCTCACCGCCGATTCGGTCGACGTCGACGCCCTCAGCGCGGATCTGCGGGTGGCGGAGGAGGTCCGGGAAGCCGCCGCGCGGGAACATGCCGTCGCCACCCGACGCCACACGATTCTGAAAGAGTATGTGGCACAGTTCTGGTCGGCCGCCGATGGTCTCGCGCCGTTGCGTGAACGCCACGAGGAGTTGCGCGGCCTGGCCGAACTCGTCGCCGGTCGCGGACAGAACTCGCGCCGGATGGCGTTGCGCTCGTATGTGCTGGCCGCCCGGCTGGAAGAGGTGCTTGTCGCGGCCTCGGCGCGGCTACGTCAGATGTCCTCGGGGCGTTACGAGTTCGCTCACAGTGATGCGGCCGGGCCGCGTGGACGCCGCGGCGGTCTGGGTATCGAGGTGCGCGACGAGTACACCGGCGCAGTCCGGGCGACGACGACGCTGTCCGGCGGTGAGACCTTCTTCGCCTCCCTTGCGCTGGCCCTCGGTCTCGCCGACGTGGTCTCTGCCGAGGCCGGCGGTCGCGTACTGGACACCCTGTTCATTGACGAGGGATTCGGCACCCTCGATCCCGAGGCCCTCGACCTTGTCATGGGCGTGCTCGACGAGTTGCGTTCGGGCGGACGCGTCGTCGGGGTGGTGTCCCACGTCGAGGAACTGCGGGCCCGTATCCCGGTCCAGCTGCACGTGATCCGCGGGGAGAACGGGTCGCGTGTGCGAATGGAGGGTATGGCGGTGCCTGCGGTGGGTGGGTGACCGGCCGGTCGTCAGTCCGACGTCGTGTGGTGACCACCAACCGGTAGGCCGGCCAACAGCCACTCCAGGAAGATCTCGTAAGACGGTGCCGGGGAGCCGAATTCGAGGTCACGTTCCAGCGCGCCGAGCCAGCCCACGATGCCGACGGCAAAGATGTAGGCGCTGTGCTGCGCCGACTCGGGTTCGGCGCCGGCCGCCCGGAACCCGGCGATGATGGCCTCCCTCAGATCATTCATGACCTCGGGCCGATGGTCGTGGGGGCCCGCGGTGCGGGAGGCGAAACCGGGTACGGCCAGGAACTCGTCGTGCATTGCCACGGCGATACCGCGCAGCCACGGTTCCCACGTGTCGGCGGTGGGGGAGTCGGTGGGTAGCACCCGTTCGATCACGGTGCGGCTGATCAGCGCGATCAACTCGTCGGTTCCGCCGACCCACCGATAGAGCGCGGAGTGGCTCACGCCCAGTGCCTGAGCCAGGGTTCGCAGCGACATGGTGCGGATGTCGTGGCGCATCGCCTCGGCCACGATCATCTCCTGGCTGAGCTGAGGCGGCCGTCCCCGGGGGCCCGGGCCGGCCGACGATGGGGTGCGAGGTGCGGTTCTCACTCACCCAGGCTAGGCCATGGTGCGTGATCCCCCGACCGCTCGGTGCGGGCCCCGGCACCTCGGCCCACATTTAGTGACCGGTGGTCACTAAATGTGTTCGCGTCGCCTCATGTGCCCTGCCGCCTGCTCGCCCGCCGAGATGTCGCGCTACCGCCGCGGCTACTGGTCCGTGGCGTTCACCTTCTGTGTGGTGATCGCGTTCTCCACCGCGCCGAGTCCCCTCTACCGGACCTACGGCGAGCGCGACGGACTCTCCCCGCTGGCGATCACCCTGATCTACGCGGTGTATGCGGTGGGGGTGATCACGGCCCTCTACCTCGTCGGACATCTGTCGGATACGTTGGGGCGCAGGTGGTTTCTGCTGTCATCGGTCCTCCTGGCGATTCTCGGCTGCGTGGTGTTCATGGTGTTTCCGCAGGCTCCGGGCCTCTATTGCGCACGAGTGCTCAGCGGACTGGCGGTGGGGTTGACCGCTGCGGCCGGAACGGCCTACATCACCGAATTGCATGCCGCACATCGCCCCGCGCATCTCCGGCACCGCGCGCAACTCCTGGCCGCCACCGCGAACGTGATCGGACTCGGCGCCGGTGCGTTCGTCGCCGCGGTGATCGCGACGGTGATGACGTCACCGCTCGTGGCGCCCTACGCGGTGTTCCTCGTGCTGTTGTCCGCGGCGGCACTGATGGTCGCGGTGGCGCCGGAAACCACTCGGCGCAGCCCGTTCCGGCTCCGGGACTACCGGCTGCGCATGCTTGCGGCTCCACGCCGGGGTCGCCGGCGCTTCGTCGGTGCACTGGTGGGGGTCGTCCTGGCCTTCAGCTCGCTGGGGATGTTCGTCGGACTGTCCGGTACCGTCCTGTCGCAGACCCTGCATCGCCCATCGCCCCTGCTCGCCGGCTTCGCGCTGCTGGTGGTCTTCGGAAGCGGCGCGATCACGATGATCGCCACCACCTCGTGGTCCACCCGACAAACGACGTTCACCGGTGCGGCTCTGGTCCCTGCCGGGCTGATCGTCGTGCTCGTCGACGTACTGGCGCCGCAAGCCGGACCGGTGGTGTTCTTCGTCGGGGCGGCAGTGGTCGGCGCCGGTGGGTGTCTGCTGTTTCGTGCGTCGTTCTCGGCGGTGTTGTCGGTGGCCGAGCCGGATCGGTTGGGCGAGACACTGGCGGTCTTCTACCTCACGGGCTATGCGGGACTGTCGGTTCCGGTCATCGGACTCGGACTTGCGCTGCAGCACTGCACCATTGCGGACACACTCCTGGTATTCAGTGTCGCGATCACCGTCGGTCTGATCGCCACTGCCGGCGTGATCGCCGGTCCCCTCGTCGAAAGGACGGCAGATGCCCTATAGCAAAAGTTCTGTCGTGCAGCTGGTTACAGGTCGCAGGATGCTCCGATGGCGAGCCGCGATCGTCGTCGCGGTGTTCGCTGCGCTGATCGGGGCCTGCGCCGCGCCGTCGCAATCGGCAGACTCGAGTAAGGCGCGCCCACGCGTGGTGAGCTCCGCATACGGGCCCGTCACGATCACCGGATCGATCCATCGAGTGGTCGCGCTGTCGGCCGACTGGCTCGGCACCATGCTCGCCGTCGGTGCCCCCGTGGTGGGCTACCGGACCGACGGACCTGCGTCGACGATGGCCGCGGCGCCGTGGCTGCAGAACACGTTGCCGGACTCGGCGGTCCGGCTCACCGGTGAACTGGACATCGCCCGGATCGCCGCACTGCGACCCGATCTCATCGTCGCCCCGACCTGGTTGGTGACCCGTGCGATCAATGACCGCCTTGCCGAACTCGCCCCCACCGTGGTCGGAGACGATTCGGGTGTCGGCACCCGATCGGGTTCGTGGGAACGGGATCTCGCCACCGCCGGTACGGCGCTCGGGCGCGACGTCGGTCCAGTGCGTGACTCGCTCGACAACCAGATCCGTGCCACGGCCGCCGCGCACCCGGACGCGGCGGGCAAGTCATTCGCCATCGGCGTGGCGGGCGGCGGAGGTCAACTCGCCGTGACCAGCAGCCCGGATGCCTCGACGGCCAAATTCCTTGGGGCACTAGGACTTCATCTCGTCGACATACCCGGTGCCACCGGCCTGCGGACGGTACTCTCGGCCGAGAATGCCCGAGTCCTTGACTCCGCCTACCTGCTGATCATGGGGTCGACGACCGCGACGTCGGCAACGGTGCGCGCCTTCACCGCCGGTCGCCCGCCGACATCGCCCACCCTCGAAGCGGATCTCCCGCTGCTCAACGCCTTCAACATCCCGGACGCGTCGTCGATCCCGGTTCTCCTGCGCCACCTCGACGACGTGCTGCCGACCTGAACGTCGTCGATGCGGCCCCACGCCGGCCGAAGGCAGTCCGGCGGCAACCACACCACCGGACCCGCGACACGACGACCAGCCGGATTGGGTTCACGGTTCGGCATGGGTTACTCTGATCACCGCCCGATGAGCCCCCGTAGCTCAGGGGATAGAGCGTCTGCCTCCGGAGCAGAAGGCCGTAGGTTCGAATCCTACCGGGGGCACAGTGACATTTTTGCCGCCCTCCGGGCGGTGTGCGCCCACTGTGTGGATTGAAAGAGATTTACGCGGGCGCACACTGACATCCTTGCCGCCCTCCGGGCGGTGTGCGCCCACTGTGTGGATTGAAAGAGATTTACGCGGGCGCACACTGTCCGAACAGAGGTCTTAGGACCGAACAGAGCTCCTAGGATTTTCCCCGTCCGAAAGTGCTTCTAGGAACGAAAATCTGCACAAGATCTTCACTTGGACTTACGATGACGAAGGTGCGCCGGCCAGGACTTTGGTGACATCGCGCAGAGAATCTTCCTGACTGCGCGTGCGGCGCCGGCCCGCGGCTGCGATTCATCACGCAACTGTCGGGGATGGCTCGGTGAATTGGCGCCCCGGCTGGGTCTCGTCCAGGGGCTCACGGCCGCGCGCCGAACCCTTGATTCAGGACTAGCGTTGCATTCATGTGCCGTTGGCTCGCCTACTGTGGTTCCCCCATCCACCTCGAGGATCTGCTCACGCGACCTTCGCACTCGCTGGTTGACCAGAGCTTCGAGGCCCGGCAGCTGTACCTGCCAGGGTCGCCGACGGCCACCATGTTCCGCAACCACGCGTGGCCCACCAACGGCGACGGGTTCGGCTTCGGCTGGTACGGCGACCGTAGTTTTCCGGGGCAGTTTCGCGACCTGATGCCGGCTTGGAGTGATCACAACCTGCAGCGGCTGTCCGAACAGATCTCGTCCCCGATGTTCCTGGCCCACGTCCGTGCCGCTCTCGGCGGGACCATCGACCGCGTCAACTGCCATCCGTTCCAGCACGGGCGCTGGCTCTTTCAGTACAACGGAGAGATCGGGCAGTTCTCCACGCTCAAACGAGATCTGACCTTCGACGTCGCGCCCGAGCTCTACCCGCTCATCGAGGGCAACGCCGACACCGAACTGTGCTTCTATCTGGCGCTGACGTACGGGCTCGACACCGATCCGAAGGGTGCGCTCGCGAAGCTGGTGGGTCGGGTCGAGCAGGCCCGCGCCGATCACGATGTCGACGTGCCGTTCAACGCGACCATCTGTGCCTCCAACGGTACGGAGATCTATGCCGTGCGCTATTCGAGCAACCGCCAATCCCGCACGCTGTACCACTCGCAGGGTCAGATGAGACTGTCCGCGGGCGACGGCAACGGCCCTATCGAACTGCCCGCCGACGGACGGATCATCGTGTCGGAGCCACTGGAACTCGAGTATCGCGACACCCATTGGGTCGAGATCCCCGAGTGGTCGATCGTGACCGTCCGGGCCGGTGAGGACGTGGTGATCGAGGACTTCCGGCCGAGCGTCATGCCGCACGACTGACGCATCGCGTGCGCCCCTGAGATCGATTCCGGGACAACGTTTGTCGATGTCGATCGCTACCAGATCAACCGCGACCAGATCAACCGCGGCCAGGCCAATGGCGGCCAGGCCAACCGCGACTAGGCCAACCGTAAGTGCTCGTCGCGTTGCAGCACGAAGAAGTACGGCGTCGGCGACTCCTTGAGGTCCATCGCTCCGATCACCGCGTCGTCGGAGATCCGGCGGAAGACGTCGTTGATGGGCAACTGGTCGTACTGCATCGTCGCGGTGTCGACGCCGCGATACCGCGTGGTGCGCAGTCGCGCTCGCGATCTCCCGGTCTGCCACAGTCGTCGGGTCGCCGCGATCGGCGTGACGAACGAAGCCTTCTTCACCCCCGGTGCCATCCGGGCGAGATCGGTGCCACCGAACGCCAGGATCGGGTTCATCGCCCAGAGTGCGGAGCCGTCGCGCGTAGGAAACAACAGTGGATGCACCGTCTCGGCGTCGACGAACTGCTTACCCCACCACCCGCTGGCGGCGAGCAGGCCGTCCATCGGGTGGTCGGTGGGCAGTTCGGCGCCATGCCAGGTGCCGATCATCGCATCGGTCTCGACGGGTTCGGCAGCATCGAAGATCGCCAATGCGTCGTCGGTGGTGGTCGGAACGGAGGTGAGGACGTCGCTCGCACGCATGTGCGCAACCCTACTCTGCGATGAGACGAAAACCGCATAACGTTCCATCCTGTGCTGTGACGCGCGCATCACTTCGATGACCGGCGCCGACCGCCGGGCGGGGCGAAGCCGTCCCCGATGCCGCGCGGAATGGGGCGGCCAATAGGATGGTGACCTGTGACTCCCGCCGATCTTGCTGCGTTGCTCAGCTCTGTCACCCGCGCCGTCGTGGCCGACCATGGCCTCGACGTATCCGTCGTGCCCGACTCCGTCGTGGTGGAGCGACCACGCCATGCCGATCACGGTGACTACTCGACCAACGTCGCACTTCGGCTCGGCAAGAAACTCGGCGTCGCTCCGCGGGAGCTCGCCGGTTGGCTGGCCGACGCCTTCGCCGCCACCGACGGAATCGACAAGGCCGAGGTCGCGGGCCCGGGCTTCGTCAACATCTGGCTGGGTGCGGCCGCGCAGAACACCGTCGTGGCCGCCGTGCTCGAGCAGGGCGGCGGCTACGGCCGGGGCGAGGAGATCGCCGACAAGGTGATCAACCTCGAATTCGTCTCCGCCAACCCGACCGGGCCCATCCATCTCGGCGGCACGCGCTGGGCCGCCGTCGGTGACGCGCTCGGCCGGGTGCTGGCCGCGCGTGGCGCCCAGGTCACCCGGGAGTACTACTTCAACGACCATGGCGCTCAGATCGATCGTTTCGCGCGATCACTGGAGGCCGCGGCCCTCGGCGAACCCACCCCGGAGGACGGCTACGCGGGCGAGTACATCGTCGATATCGCCCGGCAGGTCGTCGCCAAGGTCCCCGGCGTGCTCGAGCAGCCGGCCGATGAGCGGGTCGAGACCTTCCGCGCCGAGGGCGTGGCGCTGATGTTCGACCACATCAAGACGAGCTTGCACGACTTCGGTACCGACTTCGACGTGTTCACCCACGAGAACAAGATGTTCGAGACGGGCCTCGTCGACGAGTGCATCGCCGAACTCAAGGCCAACGGCAACCTGTACGAGGCCGACGGTGCGTGGTGGCTGCACACCGAGAAGTACGGCGACGACAAGGACCGCGTCGTCATCAAGAGCGACGGCGAGGCCGCCTACATCGCCGGCGACATCGCCTACTACCGCGACAAGCGCAACCGCGGCTTCAACCTGTGCATCTACATGCTCGGCGCCGACCACCACGGCTACATCAAGCGGCTCAAGGCCGCCGCGGCGTCGCTCGGCGACGACCCGGACACCGTCGAGGTCCTCATCGGGCAGATGGTCAACCTCGTCCGCGACGGCAAGCCGGTCCGGATGAGCAAGCGCGCCGGCACGGTGATCACCCTCGATGACCTCGTCGACGCCGTCGGCGTGGACGCCGCGCGCTACGCGCTGATCCGGTCGTCGATCGACGTCAACATCGACATCGACCTCGATCTGCTGGCCAAACAGTCCAACGACAACCCGGTGTACTACGTGCAGTACGCCCACGCGCGGCTCTCGGCGCTGTCGCGCAACGCCGCGGAGCTGGGATTGGCCCCCGATCTCGATCACCTCGACCTGCTCGACACCGCGGAGGAGGGGGACCTGATCCGGACGCTCGGCGACTTCGACGAGGTCGTGGCCACCGCCGCGACGCTGCGGGAACCGCACCGTATCTGCCGCTACCTCGAGGCGCTCGCCGGTACCTATCACCGCTTCTACGCGCACTGCCGGGTGCTGCCCCAGGGTGACGAGGAGGCCGGTGACATCCACCGCGCCCGGCTGGCGCTGTGTGCGGCGAGCCGCCAGGTCCTCGCCAACGGGCTCGAGCTCGTCGGAGTCAACGCACCGGAGCGCATGTGAACGCCCATCCCGCCGGCCCCCGGCACGCCGAACTGCTCGCTGCGCCGCATCTGGCGCAGAAACCCAACGATCCGACCGCGCTCGCCGAGATCCCCGCACAGGTGTGGCCGCGCAACGCCGCTCGCGACGAAACCGGGGAACTGGCCATCGCCGGTGTCGGGGTCACCGAACTCGCCGAGACCTTCGGCACCCCGCTGTTCGTCATCGACGAGTCCGACTTCCGGTCCCGCTGCGCCGACATGATCGACGCCTTCGGCCCGTACGGCCGGGTGCACTACGCGTCAAAGGCGTTCCTGTGCACCGAGATCGCGCGGTGGGTCGATCAGCAGGGACTGTCCATCGACGTTTGCTCCGGCGGCGAGCTGGCCATCGCGCTGCGCGCGGGGTTCCCGGCCGAACGAATCGCCTTCCACGGCAACAACAAGAGCTCGACCGAACTCACGGACGCCCTCGAGGCCGGTGTCGGACACATCGTCGTCGACTCGATGACCGAGATCGAACGACTCGACGTGCTCGCCGGTGAGCGTGGACTCGTGGCCGACGTGCTGATCCGCGTCACCGTCGGAGTCGAGGCCCACACCCACGAATTCATCGCGACCGCGCACGAGGACCAGAAGTTCGGTTTCGCCCTGGCCGGGGGCGTGGCGATGGACGCGGTGCGTCGCGTGTTCGCCACCGACAACCTGCGTCTGGTGGGCCTGCACAGTCACATCGGTTCGCAGATCTTCGACATGGACGGCTTCGAACTCGCCGCACACCGGGTGCTCGGACTGCTCCATGACGTGGTCGCCGAATTCGGAGTCGAGAAGACCTCGCAGATGTCCATCGTGGATCTCGGTGGGGGACTGGGTATTTCCTACATCCCCGAAGACCGTCCATTGCCCGTCAACGCGGTGGCGGAGACGCTGGCCGAGATCGTCAAGCGTGAGTCGGCCGCCGTCGGGCTGCCGATGCCGACCATCGCCGTCGAACCGGGTCGCGCCATCGCCGGCCCCGGCACCATCACGCTGTACGAGGTCGGCACCATCAAGGACGTCGAACTCGGCGGTGGCGCCATCCGCCGCTACGTGTCGGTGGACGGCGGCATGAGCGACAATATCCGCACCGTGCTGTATCAGGCCGAATACGATGTGCGCCTGGTGTCGCGAGTTTCCGACGCTCCCGCGGTGGTCAGTCGCGTCGTCGGAAAGCACTGTGAGAGCGGCGATATCGTGATCAAGGACTGTTGGCTGCCGGAGGATCTGGCGCCCGGTGACCTCATCGCCGTCGCCGCCACCGGTGCGTACTGCTACTCGATGTCCTCGCGCTACAACATGGTGACCCGGCCGGCCGTGGTCGGTGTCGCCGGAGGACAGGCGCGGGTGATTCTGCGACGTGAGACCATTGACGATTTCCTGAGGCTGGAGGTGACCTAGGTGAGTGCGAATTCAGGCAACCCTGCCGTGACAGACCACACCGGGGGTGACGATTCTGCCGGCGACCGCAGCATCGGAGTTGCGGTCCTCGGCATGGGCAATGTGGGCACCGAGGTCGTGCGGATTCTCGACGAGAGTGCCGCCGACCTGCGTGCTCGCGTGGGCGCGCGACTCGAACTGCGCGGAGTCGCGGTCCGCGACATGACCAAGTCGCGCAAGATCGATCAGTCACTGCTGACCGACGACCCGGAATCCCTGGTCACCCGCGACGATGTCGACGTCGTCGTGGAACTGATGGGTGGGATCGACCCGGCGCGCGGTGTGATCCGCCGGGCACTGGAGAGCGGCAAGTCGGTGGTGACCGCCAACAAGGCGCTGCTGGCCGAGTACACCGGTGAACTGGCCGAGGCCGCAGCCAAAGCCAAGGTTGACCTGTACTTCGAGGCCGCGGTCGCCGGCGCGATCCCGGTGATCCGGCCGCTGACCCAGTCGCTGGCCGGCGATTCCGTCGACCGCGTCGCCGGAATCGTCAACGGCACCACCAACTTCATCCTCTCGGCGATGGCCGAGACCGGTGCCGATTACGCCGAAACCCTCGCCGAGGCGTCGCGATTGGGCTACGCCGAAGCTGATCCGACCGCCGACGTCGAAGGGTACGACGCCGCCGCCAAGGCGGCGATCCTGGCCTCCATCGCCTTCCACACCCGTGTCACGGCCGCCGACGTGTACCGCGAGGGCATCACCGCGGTCACCCCCGCCGACCTGGTTGCCGCACGCAAGTTCGACTGCACCATCAAGCTGCTGTCGATCTGCGAGCGCTTGCGCGATGCTGATGGGACACAACGGGTTTCGGCGCGCGTCTACCCGGCGCTGATTCCGCTGTCGCATCCGCTGGCCAGTGTCAACGGCGCCTTCAACGCCGTCGTGGTCGAGGCCGAGAACGCGGGCCGGTTGATGTTCTACGGGCAGGGCGCCGGCGGTTCCCCGACCGCCTCGGCCGTCCTCGGTGACCTGGTGATGGCGGCGCGCAACAAGGTGCACGGCGGGCGCGGTCCGCTGGAATCGACCTACGCGTCGTTGCCGATCGCCACCATTGACGAGGTGCCCACGCGCTACTACGTCTCCATGAAGGTCGCCGACCGGCCCGGCGTCCTCGCGCAGATCGCCGGAGAGTTCTCCAAGCGATCGGTGAGCCTGGCCGCCGTGCGTCAGGAAGGCGCGGGTGAGGACGCCCGGCTGATCGTGGTGACCCACCGCGCCCCGGACCGTGCGCAGTCGGAATGTGTTGCGGCACTGGAAGACATGGATGAAGTGATCAAGGTGTCGAGCGTTCTGCGATTGGAAGGTACCGATGACTGACGCCCCCTCAACCCGACCCGCGCCGGTGCATGCGGGCTGGCCCGGACTCATCGAGGCCTATCGCTCGCGGCTCCCCGTCGCCGACGACTGGAAGGTGGTGACCCTGCTCGAAGGAGCCACCCCGCTGATCTCCGCGCCGCATCTGTCCGAACTGACCGGCTGCGAGGTGTACCTGAAGGTCGAGGGCCTCAACCCGACCGGCTCGTTCAAGGACCGCGGCATGACAATGGCCGTGTCCAACGCGGTCAACAACGGCAAGACCGCGGTGCTGTGCGCGTCGACGGGCAACACGTCGGCCTCGGCGGCCGCCTACGCCACCCGCGCAGGGATCACCTGCGCGGTGCTGATCCCCGAGGGCAAGATCGCAATGGGCAAGCTCGCCCAGGCGGTCATGCACGGCGCCAAGATCATTCAGGTCCAGGGCAACTTCGACGACTGTCTGGAACTGGCGCGTAAGGCGACCGCGGAGTTCCCCGAGATCGAGCTGGTCAACTCGGTGAACCCGGCCCGCATCGAGGGTCAGAAGACCGCGGCGTTCGAGATCGTCGACGTTCTCGGCCGGGCACCCGACGTCCACGCACTGCCGGTCGGCAACGCCGGCAACATCACCGCCTATTGGAAGGGCTACTCGGAGTACTACGCCGACGGCATCTCCACCTCGCGGCCCCGGATGCTCGGCGTCCAGGCCGCGGGCGCGGCTCCTTTGGTCAACGGTGCGCCGGTGGCCGACCCGGAGACCATTGCCACGGCGATCCGGATCGGTAATCCGGCCAGCTGGCATCAGGCGGTGGCGGCCAAGGAGGAATCCGGCGGACAGTTCCGTGCGGCGACCGACGAGAAGCTGCTCGAGGCGTACAGATTGGTCGCCGGGCGCGAAGGCGTCTTCGTCGAGCCGGCATCGGCCGCCAGTGTCGCCGGACTGCTCGCGGCCCACGCCGACGGCTGGATCACCCCCGGGGAGACCGTGGTGTGCACGGTCACCGGTAACGGCCTCAAGGATCCGGACACCGCGTTGTCGGGGATGCCGGAGGTCGAGGCGATCGAGGTCGACCCGGTGGCGGTGGCTCATGCACTCGGCGTGGCCTGAGGCCTCGGCGGCACCGCGAATGGTCACCCCGGATACGGTCTATCGTCAACTGCCCGAAGGTATTTCGACGCGCGTGCGTGTGCCGGCGTCGAGTGCGAATCTCGGTCCCGGGTTCGACTGCCTCGGCATCGCCCTCGGTCTGCACGACGAGGTGACGGTCGAGACCACGTCGTCAGGTCTGACCGTCGAGGTGGTCGGGGAGGGTTCCGCAGAGGTGCCACTGGACGCCAATCATCTGGTCGTCCGTGCCATTCTCGGCGGACTGGCGCATGCCGGGTTCTCTGCTGCCGGACTGCATGTCCGCTGCGTCAACGTGATTCCGCACTCCCGGGGACTCGGTTCGTCGGCATCGGCCGCCGTATCCGGTCTCGCGGCCGCATCGGGACTGTTGGCGGCGTCGGGGGCGGCCGACGCGTTGAGCGCCGATGAACTGGTGCAGCTGTCGAGTGAGTTCGAGGGGCATCCGGACAACGCCGCGGCCAGCGTCCTCGGCTCGGCCGTGGTCACCTGGACCGAGATGACCGATGGCATGGCCCGATACCAGGCGCGTCGACTGCGCGTGCATCCCGATATCGGTGCCACGGTGTTCGTTCCGTCGACGGAGTCGTCGACCGCCTTTGCGCGAGGGCTGCTGCCCGACGCCGTGCGCCGCGTCGACGCCGTGCACAATCTCAGCCGTGCCGCGCTGGCCGTCGTCGCACTGACCAGCGACCCGAGTTGTCTGCTCGCGGCGACCGATGACCGGCTGCATCAGCCGTACCGGGCCGAGGCGATGGGGCCCACAGCCGAGCTCGTGACCGGTCTGCGGGCGCGAGGACACGCGGCCACCGTCTCCGGAGCGGGCCCGAGCGTCCTGGTCCTCGGAACCGGGCCGCTGCCGGCCGATGACCGCGAACTCGGTGAGGAATTGGGATTCGTCCCGCGCGCCGTCGAGATCGCGGGTGGAGTCGAGATAGGCTGACGAACGTGGCCTGGGGTGCTGCGAAGCATCGCATCAAGCCAACCGCCGAGTTCATATGGAGTTCTGGGATGGGGAACACAATCGCGTGCGGGCATGTTGCTCGATGTGGAACAACGCGTTATCATATGGTCGTCTAGCCGCGACGGCTCGTTCAGCCATGTTTTCGGGGTGCATTTCGATTCGCTCGTTCGATATGAGATGTCGAACCGGTCGCCCGGTCTCCGTCGGATCACCGGTTCACCGATAACACCCCACGAAAGCATCGCGCCGTACTCACGCCGACACTGTGGCGTTCCGCCACCCGGACGGAACCGTCTGGATGACGGACACGTTTGGATGACGCAGCGTTCGTGTGACACAGCGCAGGAGTGACGCTCGCAGCACGACCACAATCTTTGACTCGCCCACCGAGGGCGAGAATGCCTGGCAGACCTCGGCATATCCGGGGACCACAGGTGAATTACAGCCCCGAGCAGCAATGATCTGCCGGGGTACGAAAGGACATCCGTGACCGATACGGACCTGATCACCGCACCTGCTCCCGCTGATTCCGATGCGGGGGAGGTGGCGAGTTCTGCACCGAAGACCCGAGCCCGAGCTGCGCGCACCGGACTGTCGGGCATGGTTCTCAGCGAATTGCGCGCGCTCGCGGGCGAACTGGGCATCAAGGGAACGTCCGGCATGCGTAAGGGCGACCTGATCGCCGCGATCAAGGAACGGCAAGCCGGTGGATCGCCGAAATCGGCCGACACCAAGGCGTCGGGTCCCGAGCAGATGGCCATCACCACCGAGTCGGCCCCGGCGACGACCGGCAGCCGCGGTCGCGGGCGCACCAAGACGGCCGATGCGGATGCCGCGTCGGAAGCGCCCGCCGCACAGGCAGCCGCAGAATCGGCGACCAAGACGGAATCGGCGACCAAGACGGAATCCGATTCCCGGCGTGGCGACTCGGAACCCGCCGAGGGCGACCGCCGCGACGCCGCCTCGGCAGACGAGGCGTCGCAGGGCGGCAACCCGCGCAACCGGAACCGCAACCGCAACGGCGCCGCTCGCGAGTCCAACCAGAATCGCGACAACCAGGGCGGTAACCGCGACAACCAGGGTGGCAACAACCAAAACCGCGATGGTGGCAACCAGGGCGGGGCCAACCAGGGCGGCAACAATCAGGGCGGCAACAATCAGGGCGGCGCCAGCGGCCAGAACCGCGACAACAACCGCGATGATGACGAGCAGGGTGGACGACGCCGAGGGCGCCGTTTCCGCGAGCGTCGTCGTGGGCGCGACCGCGCCGAGGGTGGCAACAACAACGAGCCGCAGGTCTCCGACGATGACGTCTTGCAGCCCGTCGCCGGCATCCTCGACGTCCTCGACAACTATGCGTTCGTGCGGACGTCGGGTTACCTCGCCGGGTCGAATGACGTTTATGTCTCGATGAATCTGGTGCGTAAGAACGGGTTGCGACGCGGCGACGCGATCACCGGTGCGGTCAAGGTGCCGCGCGAGGGTGAGCAGCCCAATCAGCGTCAGAAGTTCAATCCGCTGGTCCGCCTGGACACCGTCAACGGTGGCGAGGTCGAGTTGGCGAAGAAGCGCCCGGAGTTCGGCAAGCTGACGCCGCTCTACCCGAATCAGCGACTGCGACTGGAGACTTCGCAGGAACGGCTCGACACCCGCGTGATCGATCTCATCATGCCGATCGGCAAGGGGCAGCGCGCACTGATCGTGTCGCCGCCGAAGGCCGGCAAGACGACGATCCTGCAGGACATCGCCAACGCGATCACCACCAACAACCCCGAATGCCACCTGATGGTCGTGCTCGTCGACGAGCGCCCGGAAGAGGTCACCGACATGCAACGGTCGGTGAAGGGTGAGGTCATCGCGTCGACGTTCGACCGTCCGCCGTCAGACCACACGTCCGTCGCCGAGCTGGCCATCGAACGTGCCAAGCGCCTCGTCGAGGCAGGCAAGGACGTCGTCGTCCTCCTGGACTCCATCACCCGACTGGGCCGCGCATACAACAACGCGTCCCCGGCCTCCGGTCGCATCCTCTCCGGTGGTGTCGACTCGACCGCGCTGTATCCGCCGAAGCGTTTCCTGGGTGCCGCCCGCAACATCGAGAACGGCGGATCGCTGACGATCATCGCCTCGGCACTCGTCGAGACCGGGTCGACCGGTGACACGGTGATCTTCGAGGAGTTCAAGGGCACCGGAAACGCGGAGCTCAAGCTCGATCGCAAGATCGCCGATCGGCGCGTGTTCCCGGCGGTGGACGTCAACCAGTCCAGCACCCGCAAGGATGAGCTGCTGATGTCGCCCGAGGAATTCTCGGTCGTGCACAAGCTGCGCCGCGTCCTCAGTGGACTGGATTCGCAGCAGGCCATCGATCTGCTGATCAGTCAGCTCAAGAAGACCAAGACGAACATCGAATTCTTGATGCAGGTGCAATCCAATGCGCCCGGCGCGATGAAGGACGACTGAGCGACCAGTTTGATCGATGCCAATCTCATCACGGCCCCATCACCGTTCGCGGTGGTGGGGCCGTTGTCGTGTTCTGGTCACAAGGTCGAGAGAACTTGTGCCAGCAGGATTTTGACGACCATTGCCGCCGGGTACACGAGGGCGTAGCCGAGAGCGATCCGCGGGTCGTCGTCGCCCCGGGCGTTTGCGAAAGCGAGGTGTGCCGGATTGGTCTGGGTGCCCGCCAGCACGCCCGCGAGCCGGATCCGGCCGACTCCGAGGATGAAGCGACATGCCGCGTACATGCCGACGGCCATCACCGCCGACGTGATCGCGCCGGTGACCAGGATGTCGACGATGGCGCCGCTGGTGAACGCATCGAGGATGAGTGATCCGGCGCGTGTCCCGGCGTAGGCGAGAAACAGCAGGAGACCGACCTCGGTGATCACCTGCGCGGAGGTGATCGGCATCGTGGTGACAAAGGGCCCGATCCGCCCGATTCGGCCCAGGATCAATCCGACGATGAGGGACCCGGCCGCGGCCCCGAGGGACAAGGTTCCCAGTCCGGGGATGGGTATCGGGATCAGTCCGACGGCCAGACCGAGCGCGACTCCGAAACCCATTGCGGCGGCGTTGAGTTCGGTGAGACCACGGGAGGAGTCGCCGAGCATCCGGGCGATCTTCGCCATGTTCTCCGGTGGCGCCACCACCCGGACCCGGTCGCCGAGCTGCACCGTGGTGGCGGGGGTGGCCACCATGTCGGTATCGCCGCGGCGGAGGCGCGTGATGGAACCGTCGAAGGAATCGAGGTCCAGTTCTCGAACCTTGCGGCCGGCCAACTCGGGTGAGGAGATCGTGATCCGCCGAAAATCGAGTTTGGAGCGATCGACGGTCAGATCGTGAATCGATTGGTGGCCGATCTCGTCGATCAGTGCGTCGACCTCAGCGCGTGGACCGATCACGGTGATGAGGTCACCCGGGTGCAGGACCTGATCGTCGGTGATCGGGACGGGTGGCTCGTCGGCGTCGTGCGCCAGACGGGAGAACGTCAGTCGATTCCCGTGGCGCTCGCGCAGTTCCGTGATCGTCACATCGTCGCTCTCGAGTCGCACGGTGATGTCGACGACCTCGGGCGGGGTGTCCGGGTCGGGGTTTCCGTAGCGGAAGGCGATGGCAACCATCACCAGCATCAGGATCAGGCCGAAAATATAGGACGTGGCGTAGCCGATGGTCGCCTCCGCCGAACCACCGGCCGCGGCGAGTGCGGGGGTGTTGGTGAGCGCGCCGGCAAAGGTACCGGCGATGGAGGCAGTCGACATATTGAAAGCCGACCCGACCAGATCGACGGTGACGGCGGCAGCGGCGATCACCACGGTGACCGTGACGACCAGCTTCCAGGCCGTGCGCAAGGACGCGAAGAAGTTCGGACCGGCCATCAACCCGGTGGTGAACGCGAACAGGATCAGTCCGAGATTGCCGATGATCTCCGGGATCGTGATGTCGACATCCATCGACTTGGCGAACGCGGTGATCACGATCGCCGAGAAGAGGACCGCGGCCGGGCCCAGACCGATACCGCGGATGGTGATCCGGCCGATCGCCACCCCGAGACCGATCACGATCATGAGATAGAGCAGGGGTTGGTCGGCCAGCAGGTCCAGCACCGCGGTCATCGCCGCCTCCCATCGATATGCGATCGTCTCTGCGTCCATCCCTACAGGCAGGTCATCGCACGGGCCGTCGATCAGGAAAAGTATCGCCGCATTGCGCGGGACTCGCCGGACAAGGCGGCAACCGCGGGACGAAGTACCCGGTTATGTGACGGCGGCCACGGACGACCGGCCGTCGGGCCCGACCCCGCCCAATTGGTCGAGCACCTCACCCGCTGGTCGAGCACCGTCATTCGGCCGACAACGCCCTACTACCCGCCGACCGCGCCCCTTGCCGACCGCGCCTCTATCCCGCCGGTTGAGTCCCTGATTCGGTGGTCGAGCCGGGCGGCGCTGGCGCTCGCCGCCGCGCCGAGCTCCGCCGACACAGAGCCCGTGTCCGCCGTTCCGACGGAGCTCAATGTGGCGGCCAACCCTCCGAACCGTCTCGACCAGCAAGATGGCACCGAGACACGTCGGAAGGTTTGCGGCGCTACTTCCCGATCCGAGAGGTGCGGCTCAGGACGCGAGATCGTTCAGCAGGTGATCCCACGCCTCGAATGCCGGGGCGGGGACGGGTCCGGTCTGGGTCAGGATCATGCTGCACCCACCGTGCCGGTCGTACAGTTCGATGGATCCGGTGCGTCCCCAGACGCCGTCGGACCAGGTGATCCAGCATTCGGTGACGAGCCCGAAATTGATCATCGCGCGACAGGAACCGGAAGCGATGACCATCTGGCCCCGGTGCTCGCGGGCACCGTCGAGCTGGTCATGGCGCATCTGCAGACGCCCCGGTGCTGCGGTGACCATCGTCATCTGCATACCGAGCAGCGCGGCGTGTTCCAGTGCCCCGATCACACGGCGATCCTCGACGCGGGTGACGCCGGAGTCAGCGAGCCCGGGCAATTCGGTACGCCGAGTTAGCCCGCCGTCGGCCAGAATGGAGTCGAACTGGACGATCTGGTCGGCGTTGGCCGATGCGGGCTCGGGGATCGCCCACGCTTCGTCGAAGGAATCCGGACCGCCCGCGGCGTGGGTGACCGCCGGATCGGCGCCGGTCAATGCGATCGCCTCGAAGGCGAGCCGGTCGCTGCGCTCGGTCAGATACGTTGCGTGAGAGGTGTTCCCGTTGGCATCGAATAGACGCAACGTCGGCGGGATGTTGGCGGCCGGCTCGGACACCAGCGCCGATCCCAGGAGTACCGGGTTGAGGCGCAACGTGATCCGCGACGAGTCGCACTTGATCGGTCCGCCCGGCAGGACCGGTGGGGTGTGCACCCCGACGTCGTTCATCACCACCGGCCCGGCCACCGTCACCCCGACCACCTGATCGAGGTGGGGCAGCTGCGAGGTGACCACATGCGGTTCGGCATTCAGCAGTGTTCCGCCGAAACCCGGAGTTGCCAAGAGGGTTTCGAGGTCGCTGGTCACCGACTGCCCGGGCGTACACCGGCAGTGCGGGTCACGCCCGCAGGGGCGGGGGAGAGCGTCACCGGCTTGGCGGGCGACGCGGCGGGGCACGCCGGCGTTGTTCACATCGTCGGGGTTGGCGGGCATCGTTGCCCTTCCTTTCCTAGTAGACGTCGCGCAGGTAGCGCTTGCCCTTCTTCAGCTGATTGAGGTAGTCGGCGGCACCATTCTCATCGACCCCGCCGTGCTCGGCGATGATCTCGATCAGCGCGGTTTCGACGTCGCGTGCCATCCGGGTGGCGTCACCGCAGATGTAGAGATGAGCGCCGGAATCGAGCCACGCGAACAGCTCGGCACCGTTCTCACGCATACGGTCCTGCACATACACCTTGTGATCCTGATCGCGCGAGAACGCGAGGTCGACACGATCGAGGACACCGTCGGTGACGAACTGTTCGATCTCATCGGCGTAGATGTAGTCATCCGCGCGGTGCTGATCGCCGAAGAACAGCCAGTTCGCGCCGCTCGCGCCGCGGTTCTGACGCTCATGCAGGAACGCCCGGAATGGGGCGATTCCGGTGCCCGGCCCGACCATGATGACCCGCACGTCGTCCGCGGGCAGCCGGAACGACTTGTTGGGCGTGATGAACACATCGATCTCGTCACCCTCGGTACGGCGGTCGGCGAGGTAGGACGAGCAGACACCGCCACGCATACGTTCCCCGGAGCGGTAGCGCACCGTGGCCATGGTGATGTGCACGGTGCCGCTGTGGGCTCGCGGACTCGACGAGATCGAGTACACACGGTGCTGCAGGGGCCGGAGCTCGGCGAGCAGTTCCTCGGCGGTGATCGTCAGGGTGGGGTCGACATCGAGCAGATCGAGAACGTCCTTACCCCACAACCAGGCATCGAGGGCTTCCTTATCGCCGGTGGAGGCCAGATGGGTGAGCTCCGCGTCCTGGCTTCGCGATGCGATGTAGTCGACGAGGTACTTCGACGGTGTGGAGATCTCGACGTGCCGCGTCAGCGTCTCACGCAGGGTCCGACTCGACTTGCGATCGGTGATTACCTCCTCGCCGGTTGCGCAGAGGCGTTGGATCACCTTCTCCACGAGTTCGGGATCGTTGGTGGGCGCGATGCTGATGCCGTCACCCGGTTCGTAGTCGATTCCGCTGTCGCCCAACGAGATCACCAGATGGCGTACCTCCTTGTCCGAGCCCGGGCCGGACAGGAGTGTATTGGCGATGATCGTGGCGGGGTGCGGATTCTTCCGGCCCCACGCGGGAGCTGCCGGTGCCGCGGGACCCGGCGCCGCGACCGGAGCGACCGGAGCAACTACGGCGCCGGATACGGCAGCGCCGGCCTCCCGCGCATCGACCTCGGCCATGGCGGCGACGGCCCGCGTGATCCACTCGGCCGCGCGCTCCTCGTAGTCGACGTCGCAGTCGGCGCGATCGACGACCCGGGTGGCGCCGAGTTCGGCGAGTCGCGTATCGATGTTCTTGCCCGCCTGGCAGAACCCGTCGTAGATCGAATCACCCAGTGCCAGAACGCCGAAGAACAAACCGTCGAGGCGCGGTGCGTCTGGTGCGGCCAGACCCTGCCAGAAGATCTCGGCATTGTCGGGCATCTCGCCCTCACCGTAGGTGGAGGTGATCACCAGGAGTCGGCGCACCGCGGTCAGATCGCTGATCTCCAGCTCGTCGAGGCCGCACAGTTAGGGCACGAACCCCTGTCCCTGCGCCTGCTGCTGCAGTTGCTCGGCAAGGTACTCCGCGGTACCGGTCTGGGTCCCGTACACGATCTGTACACCGATTCCGGTGGTCGCCCCCGCCGCGGGGTCGGCACCGGGCAGTGCGGTCCCGGCAGCCGTCGACGACATCCCGATCCTGGTGTTCAGGCCGGCGAGAAAGCCTGCGAGCCAGACCTTCTGGTCACCGGTGAACGGAACGTCGGTGGGAATGTAAGGCAATTGCATGTCAGGAGACCTTCGGTCGGGTGGCAGCGGCGGCGGTGGCAATGGCCTCGGCGACATCGGGGATCGCACGCGCGGCGAACAGTTCGTCGAAGCTCGGCAACCGGGATGCGCGCGGACCGTCGCCGGTCGTCGCCTCGCGGAGGGCCTCGAGGTTGCGCCGGTCCTGGTACAGGATCCAGCCGTAGGTGGCCGGTGCATCCATCGACGCGACGTTGCGTCGTGCCAGGGCCTGCTTGTAGTCGGCAACCCGCTTGGCGGAGATGAGTGCGGCGAGCTGCTCGGACCCGTAGTCGGAGAGAATGTCTCGCGAGTAGCGACCGACCCTGGTCAGGAGGTCGTAGTCCTCGGTGAGGATCAGATTGCGCGCCGAGCGGGCCACCATCTCCTCCGACGACGCCGACTGCGTCGCAGACCGTCCCTTACGCAGCTTCGCGGTGGCGACCTCACGGGCGAGTTCGAAGACGGTGAAGGCGCCGAGCAGCCGGTACATGTCGGCGGTGTCGGTCTGGCCGTACTCGGGAACGGCTCCGCCGACGATCGGGCCACCGGAGCGCAGATCGAGCTTCAGTCTCCGCACCTGATCGGCGGCCATCGCGCCGGCGAGTTCGTCGAGGAGCGCCCGCGGGCCCATCGTCGCCACGAGGGTGTCGGCATCCTGATGGGCGACCAGCGCCCGGGGCAGTGCGTAGGAGACGTAGTGGCGCTCGGTCTCCCAGTTCTCCAGCAGTCGCGTCGCCAAGGCCGAACCCGTTGCCTCGGCATGCATCTGAAGCATGGCGAAGGCGGCGTGATGGTGCATCGGGGCCAATGGATCATCGACGCCGGTGATCGCGCCGACGATGACGGAGTCGGCGCTGATGCGTTCGGCGAGTTCGCATGCGGGGTCGTACTGGTAGAGGAACCCGCCGCTCATGCCGTTGCCGAGGCCGTTGCCGTAACCGCCGAGATTGAAGACGGCCCCACCGGTCATGTATTCGCAACCGAATTCGCCGAGACCTTCGACGACCGCGGTTGCGCCGGAGTTGCGCACGGCGAACCGGTCTCCCGCCTCGCCTTCGACGAACAGTCGACCTCCGGTCGCGCCGAACAGGGCGAAGTTGCCGATCAGGACGTTCCCGCCGACGGCCGGTGACCCGCCGCCGGGGGAGTGTACGACGACGGTTCCACCGCACATCGACTTACCGACGCCGTCGTTGGCGGTGCCGGTGTGCTCCAGGCGCATGCCGTCGTTGCAGAACGCGGCGTAGGACAGGCCGGCCGATCCGGTGGTGGGTACGACGACGGTGTCCGCGTCGAGGAATCGTCGGCCACGATCGTCGACGAGTACCGATGCGATATCGGTGACGTCGGTGATCTCGTGGTTGAGTCGGCGTTCGATGTCGACGGCCAATTGTGCTCCGACACTGCGGTTGCGGTTGTCCAGCCGCACCGAGGTGGTGGTGACCGAGGCACGCGCGTCGTCGATGAGGGCCGCCCACACCTGTGCGCCCAGGGCGTCGTCGACGGCATAGTCACGTTCGAGATAGACCGGGTGGGCGATCTCCGGCGCCTCGATGTGGGCCAGCAGTGCCTCGGTGCGCATGTCACCGACGAGCGCGGGATGGTCGATGAGCGCGAGCAGGTCGGTGCGTCCGCGCGCGGCCCGGACGCTCGGCAGGCCGAGGTCGGCGAGGATCTCGCGGACCTCGTGTGCCACGTTGAGCAGGTACTGTGCCATCGCGCGTGGGTCACCGTCGAAGACCTCGGGATTGGTGGTCAGACCGGCCGGGCACTTGATGTTGCAGTTCCTGGCCATCACACAGCCGATCATCATCAGTGCGGCCGTGCCGAATTCAAAGCTGTCGGCACCGAGTAATGCCGAGGTGACGACGTCGCGTCCGGTCTGATGGGCACCGGAGGCACGCAGCACGACCTTCTGACGCAAGCCGTGCGCACTGAGTGCCTGATGCACCTCGGCGAGGCCGATCTCGGCAACCCGGCCCGCGTAGCGAAGACTGGCCACCGACGCGGCGCCGGTGCCGCCGGTGTTGCCGGCCACGTTGATGACGTCGGCGCCGGCCTTGGCGACGCCGACGGCGATGGTGCCGATGCCCTCGGAGCTCACCAGTTTGACGATGACCCGCACGCGCGCGGCCTTGCAGTCGTGGATCAGCTGGGCGAGGTCCTCGATCGAGTAGGTGTCGTGATGCGGCGGCGGACTGACGAGTTCGACGCCGGGGGTGCCGCCGCGCGCCGCGGCGATCTCGACGGTCACCTTGGGTGCCGGAAGCTGGCCTCCTTCACCGGGTTTGGCGCCCTGACCGATCTTGATCTCGAGTTCCTGCAGCATCGGGTCGGCCAGGTATCCCGCCCAGATGCCGAAGCGTCCGGAGGCGAACTGTTTGATGCGGGAGGCGCGCAGCGTCCCGTAGCGGGACATGTGTTCGCCGCCCTCGCCGCTGTTGGACAATCCGCCGGCCATGTTGGTGCCGTGGGCGACCGCCTCATGAGCGGGCGCGACGAGGGCGCCGTGACTCATCGCGCCGGAGGCGAAGGTGGCGGTGATCTCGTGGGCCGGCTGGACGTCGGTGAGGGCGATCGGCTCCGAATGCGGTGTCAGGCCGAGGATGTCGCGCAACGCCGATGGTCGACGTGAACGTGTGGTGGCGAGTTCGGCACTGAACGAGCGGTAGGCGTCGGTGATGGTGAACTCGTCGATCTCGGCCGGGGTCAACGCGGCGTAACTGCTGTCGTCGTACACGTGGGAATCCAGGCCGAAGGCGTCGGCGAGGGTCGAGAGCGTCAGCAGACGCAGCGAGTCCGCGATGCCCTCCCTTTCGGCGGCGGCCGACGCACCTCGGCCCGAGGCGAAATGGATCTTCTCGGCGGTCAGCTCGCCGTAACCCCGGACGGCCGCGGTGCCGAAGGAGTGCCCACCGCCGTCGGCGCGTTCCTTGAAAAGGCCGAGCAGGGGGAGGTCGGTGTCGGCGGCCGGAACCGGATCGGTCATCGCGGCGCGATGGGCCGCGCCGGTCACCTCGACGATCGCTGTCAAACCGACCCCGCCGACCGGTGCCCGCAGGTTGGGGAACCACCGATGCAGGTCGGGGTCTGCGGTGTCGAGGAAGGCCGGTTCGAAGAACTCGCCGCCGATGTAACTCTCTACGGTGCACAGGCCGACCCGGCCCATGGTCTTCATCAGGGATTTCTCGGCGGCCTTGCGCCACTTGGCGAATGCGGCCTGATCGCCGTACCGGGCAATGATGCTGTCGCAGAATCAGTGTCAGCTCATCGTCGGTGAGTACCGGTGTGCGCAGGATGATCTGCCGACCGGCGGTGTCGTCGGGGTCGGCGGTTGATCGCCGGTCGCGCGCCGAGGGCGACGCGCAGCGTCATGCCGTCGGCCTCGCGGATGCTGTCCAGGGGTGGATTGGTCACCTGGGCGAATCGCTGCGAAAAGAACCGGGACACATTGGGTTCGATGTTGGTCAGCGGGTTGATCGCGTTGCCGAACCCCATGGCGGATACGCGTTCGGCGCCGTCGGCGAGCATGGGATCGGTGAAGTAGCGGAAGCTCTCCTGATCCAGGTAGTAGGCGCGGTAGCGCTGATGATCGGTCACCGATTCCGAGGACGAGAGTGCGGCCGAGGTGTCCGCGTCGTCGCCTTCGGCCTCGATGGCCCCCAGATCGATCTTCGCCGCACGCAGAAGCGCTGGGTAATCCCGTGCAGCAGCGAGCTTTTCGTAGGCGTCGGTGGTGGTGTAGACGCGATGCTCGCGGTGGTCGTAGTAGATCATCCCACCGGCCGACACGCGACCGCGGGAGATCACCGTGTCGGGATCGAAATCCACCTGGCCGGCCTCGGAGAAGGCACACAGGTAGGTGGCGGTTTCCACGGTGCGTAGCGGACGTAGTCCCAGGCGGTCGAGTCGGGCGCCGATGACGGTCCCGTCGCCGAAGACGACGGCGGCGGGGCCGTCGTTCTTCTCCTCGTAGAGCGAGAAGTACTCGAACATCGCGCGGACGCGGTCGGACAGCGTCGAATCGTTCTCCCATGCCGGCGGCATCATCGAGACCACCGCGGTCACCAGGTCGACCTGATCGGTGATCACCCGTGCGGCCACCGTCTGGTCGAGACGGCTGGAGTCGGACTGGCCGGGTGGACGCACGATGGTGCGGCGTGCCGCGGCGGCCGCGGTCACCTGTGCGATGCGGTTCTTCTTGTCGGTGTTGAGTTCACCGTTGTGCGCGAGGAACCGGAACGGCTGGGCCATCGTCGGGTGCGGATCGGTGTTCGTGGAGAAGCGGGTGTGGAAGAACAGGGTGTGCACCCGGTGGTCCTCGTCGCCGAGGTCGACGAAGTAGTCGATGACCTCGGGGGACGACAGCCGGCCCTTGAGGACCTGGGTGCGTGCCGACAGTGACAGCGGATACAGGCCTTCGAGGGCGGGGGAGGTGAAGCCGATCGCCTCGATGTGCAGGAGTGCCTGTTGGACGAGGCGGTCGAGTTCGGCCGGTTCGGGGCATGGTTCGGGCGCGGCGAACACCCATTGGCGGATCGGCAGCTGGAATCCGATGGCGGCCTCACGCAGCACCGAGTTGTCGACGGGGACGTCACGCACGGTGAGGACGGTGAATCCGCGGTCGGCCATGGTGCGTTCGATCAGCCGGGCCGCCTCGGCGGCGGCGTCGCCGCCCTCGGGGAGGAAGAAGTTGCCCACGCAGAACTGGCCGAGGCGCAGCGTCGGGCGGCCGGTGACCTTGCGGAAGAACCGTTGGGACAGGTCGATGGAGACGCCACCGCCGTCGCCGACGCCGAGCGCCGACATCCCGCCACGGTGCGGTACCGAGCACAGGGCGTCGCGGGCCTTCTCGATGACGCTGTGCTTCTGGACGCCGTCCTTGCGGGTGATGAAGCCCACCCCGCAGCTGCTCTTCTCGTCGCTGGGGTCCCACAGCATCTGCTGCGAACCGTGCCGATCGGCCTGCATTCGTCCCCTCTCGTGCCCGGTCCACGTCGGGACCAGTGGTGCCCGGTGCTCATGCGAACCGGTGGTCGGCGATGTCCGCTGCGACGATGAAGCGAACATCATGGGACTATAACTTAGCTAAGGCTTACCAATATAAGTGTGTCCTAAGATGCCTGGTGGCCGGATGGAATGAATGGCGCGTCGGACCTGTTGAGGGCAGTGACGATCAGTACCGATCGCCGAGTCGGCTTCGGTGAGGGCTGCGATTATCGCTGGGACGTAGACCGGCGGTTTCGCCGATTTCTTACCGACCGGAGGGCGTGGCATACTGGTCGGTCGAGTCCGGTACCGGTTCACACCGCCGACACGCGGCGGTGACCCGGCGACCATCAGAAAGGGACACCAAGATGAAGCAGGGAATCCATCCCGATTACCACGCGACCACCGTCGTGTGCGGCTGCGGCAACACCTTCGAGACCCGCAGCACCGCTGCCAACGGTCGCATCAACGTCGAAGTTTGCTCGCAGTGCCACCCGTTCTACACGGGTAAGCAGAAGATCCTCGACACCGGCGGCCGCGTCGCCAAGTTCGAGGCTCGCTACGGCAAGCGCAAGAAGGCCGCCGCCGAGAAGTAGACCTCATGACGACGCCCGCCCGGTGCCCAACAGCATCCGGCCGGGCGTCGTTTGTTTTGGGTGCAGACGTGTCGCCGGCCACGTAATCGCGGAGCGGTCGCCAACCGGCAGAGCGGTGCAGTCGGGCGCACGCACCCCGCGTCGCCGGAGGCGGCGCAGAACAACAGAGTGTTGCGCCGCGCCGGGATGCAGGACGAAGAACGAGGAGCGAAGCGACGAAGTGATGAGGACGAAGAGCGGTGCCTGAAGGCGCAAACACACGTGCCGCCGGAGGCGGCACACACAGCTCCGCCATTGACGATGTGCTCGCCGAGCATGCGGGGCTCGAGTTGCAGTTGGCGGATCCGTCGTTGCATGACGATCCGGCGACTGCTCGGCGGGTGGGTAAGCGGTTCGCGGAGTTGGCGCCGGTGATGGCGACACATGCGAAGTTGGTGGCGGCTCGTGATGATCTGGCTGCGGCGCGTGAGTTGGCGGCCGATGACGCGACCTTCGCCGAGGAGGTTCCGGCGCTGGAAGAGCTTGTTGCGCAGCTTGATTCGACGTTGACCGATCTGCTGGCGCCGCGTGACCCGCATGACGCCGATGATGTGGTGTTGGAGGTCAAGTCGGGTGCCGGTGGTGAGGAGTCGGCGCTGTTCGCCGCCGACCTGGTCCGGATGTATCTCAAATATTGTGAGCGGCATGGGTGGAAGGCGCAGGTCCTCGGTGTCACCGAGTCCGATCTGGGCGGCTACAAGGAGGCCACCGTGTCCATCAAGTCGCGTGAGGCCACGCGCGATGGGGTGTGGTCGCGGCTGAAGTTCGAGGGCGGCGTGCATCGGGTGCAGCGCGTTCCGGTCACCGAATCGCAGGGCCGCATCCATACCTCGGCCGCGGGTGTGTTGATCTATCCCGAGCCCGACGAGGTGGAGCAGGTGCACATCGACGAGACGGATCTGCGGATCGACGTGTACCGGAGCTCGGGCAAGGGCGGTCAGGGCGTGAACACCACCGATTCGGCGGTGCGCATCACGCATCTGCCCACCGGGATCGTGGTGACGTGTCAGAACGAGCGTTCGCAGTTGCAGAACAAGGCGCGGGCCATGCAGGTGCTTGCGGCTCGGTTGCAGTCCGCGGCCGAGGAGGAGGCCGAGGCCGCGGCGGCGGAGGGGCGGGCCGCGCAGATCCGGACGGTGGATCGTTCGGAACGGATTCGGACGTACAACTTCCCGGAGAATCGAATCACCGATCACCGCATCGGGTACAAGGCGAACAATCTGGACGCCGTGCTCTCCGGTGATATGGATGCGCTGCTGGATGCCTTGGTGGCCGCCGATCGGCAGGCGCGGCTCGAGGCACAGTGACCGGCGTGGGCGCGGACCGTTCGGTGCGCGCCGTGTTGTCGGCGGCGGCGGCGACCTTGGCGGCGGCCGGTGTGGATTCGCCCCGTCCGGATGCCGAATGGTTGCTGGCACATGTACTGCGGACCGATCGGGGCAGGTTACTGATCGCCGATGATCTCGATGACGATGCGGCGCAGCGGTTTCGGGATCTGATCGACCGGCGCGCGATGCGGGTGCCGTTGCAGTATCTGACCGGGTCGGCGTCGTTCGGTCCGCTCGATCTCGCCGTCGGACCCGGCGTGTTCATCCCGCGTCCGGAGACCGAGTTGTTGTTCGAGTGGGCGGTGGGTGTGGTCGATGATGTCCGGGCCCCGCTGACCGTCGTCGACCTGTGCAGTGGCAGTGGCGCGTTGGCGATCGCGGCCGCGTCGGCGTTCCCGGCGGCCCGGGTGCACGCCGTCGAACTGTCGCCGGATGCGGTGGACTGGTTGCGTCGCAACGTCTCTGACGCCGACCCCCAGGTGTCACGACGGATTCGGGTGCATGTGGGCGATGCCACCGACCCGGATGCGGTGTGTGCCGCCGTGGATGGGCCGGTGGATCTGATCGTGAGCAATCCGCCGTATGTTCCGGCGGATGCCGATGTGCCCACCGAGGTGCGGGCCGACCCGGCGATGGCGGTATTCGGCGGCGACGACGGGTTGTCGGTGATCCGACCGATGGTCGAGGTCATTGCCCGCGTGCTCCGTCCCGGTGGGTGGGTGGGTGTGGAGCACGACGACTCCCATGCCGCCGGTGTTGTCGGGGCGTTTGCCGCCGCGGGCGTCTTCGGCGAGATCACCTCGCATGCCGATCTCGCCGGCCGGCCGCGCTTTGTGACCGCACGGCGCGTCGAGGGATTGCCGACGTCGGATTGATCGTGGCCGCTCGCCGGATGCCGGTGGTGAGCGTGTAAGGATGAACCGGTGAGTTCTGTATTCGACTGCACCGATCCCGATCAGCGCGCCAGCGGCATCCGCGCCGCGGTCGGTGCCGCGAAGTCCGGCCGTCTGATCGTCATGCCGACCGATACCTTGTACGGAATCGGTTGTGACGCATTTGATTCCGAAGCCGTTGCGGCATTGCTGGCGGCCAAGGGGCGCGGGCGTGACATGCCGGTGCCGGTGCTCGTCGGCTCGTGGCACACCGTCGACGGGCTGGTCCTGGGTGTCAGCGCCCAGACCCGTGCGCTGGTGGAGGCGTTCTGGCCGGGAGGGTTGTCGCTGGTGGTCGAGCAGGCGCCGTCGCTTGCCTGGGATCTCGGTGACACAGACGGCACGGTGATGTTGCGTATGCCGCTGCATCCGATCGCGATCGAGATCCTGCGTGAAGTGGGGCCGATGGCGGTGTCGAGTGCGAATTCCTCCGGTCACCCGCCGGCGACGACGGCCGACGACGCGCGAGCGCAACTCGGCGATGCGGTGTCGGTGTATCTCGACGGTGGGCCGGCACCCAAGGCGCAGGCGTCGACCATCGTGGACCTGACCGGGCGTGCGCCCCGGATCCTGCGTGAGGGTGCGGTGGCCGCGGCCGATGTCGCCGAGGTTCTCGACGTCGATCCGGCGTCACTGGTGCAGCGATGAGTTCGTCGGCGATCGACGCCGAACTCGGTGATCTGGTCGGACGGGAGTCGCGGCGCCGGGCCCAGACCCTGCAACTGGTGGCGGGGGAGACGATCGCGAGTCCGGCGGTCCGGGAGATCATGGCGTCGTCGTTGGGTGATACCTACGCGGAAGGATATCCGGGCGCGCGGTATCACGGCGGGTGTTCGGTGGTCGACGAGATCGAGGAGCTCGCGATCGCCCGCGCGAAGGACCTGTTCGGCGCCGACTACGTGAACGTCCAACCACTGTCGGGCACCGCGGCCGCATCGGCGGTGTACGCGGCCTTCGCGCAGCCCGGTGATCCGGTGCTCGCGTTGCGTCTCGATCATGGCGGCCACCAGACCCACGGCTCGCGGGCCAACTTCTCCGGCCGCTGGTTCAATCCGATTCAGTACTCGGTGTCGGTGACCGACGAACTCGTCGACTACGACCAGATCCGTGAGCTCGCACTCCTGCATCGCCCCCGGTTGTTGATCGTCGGGTCGCCCGCGTACTCGCGGTTGTTCGACTTCGAGATCCTGCGCACGATCGCCGACGAGGCCGAGTGCATTCTCTGGGTCGATGCCGCGCATCTCGCGGGTCTGGTGGCCGGCGGTGCGGCACCGAGCCCGGTGCCCTACGCCGACGTCGTCACGCTGGTGACGCACAAGGTGCTGCGCGGGCCGCGGGGTGGTGTCATCCTCGGGACGGCCGAGCACGGCGCTGCGCTGGGCAAGGCGGTGTTCCCGTTCACCCAGGGTGCGCCGTCGGTGCACTCGATCGCGGCGAAGGCGGCGACTTTCGCGGAGGCGGCGACGCCGGAGTTCGCCGACCATGTGAGCGCGGTCGTCGCCAATGCGCGTGCGTTGGCGCGGGGTCTGACCGCGCGGGGGTTGCGGATCGTCAGCGGCGGCACGGACACCCATCTGGCGGTGGTCGATGTGTCGTCGCTCGGATTGTCCGGGATCGAGGCGCAGCGACTGTTGCAGGGGGCCGGCATCGTCGTCGACAAGACGGTGTTGCCGTTCGATCAGCGTCCGGTCGCCGAGGGGTCCGCGGTGCGCATCGGTACCCCGATCGCGACGCTCGCCGGGGCCGACGCCGACATGATGGACACGGTCGCCGACTGGTGTGTGCGCGCCCTGTCCGATCCCGGTGAACACGCCCGGATCCGCGCCGACGTCGCCGCGATGCTCGGCGGGTAGCCTGATCGGGTGCCAGATCCCCTCTCCGCGTCGAGCGTGCTGCGATGAGCGTGGACGGTACCGGTGTGACCACTGCGGCGTCGTGGGTTCTGGCGGCGCCTGGTGTCGGCGGCGGCGCGGGTGTGCCGTTCCGCGAGTTGCTGCTGGTCGGGCTGTCGGCCGCCGCGATCACCTATCTCATCACCTCCGCGGTGCGGGTGGTCGCGATCCGGGCCGGTGCGGTGGCGGTTCCGCGGGCGCGCGACGTTCACGTGATCCCGACACCGCGGCTGGGTGGACTGGGGATGTTCGCCGGGATCGTGGCGGCTGTCGCGTTGGCCGCGAACCTGCCCGCCCTCAACCGCGGATTCGCCTACACCAATGACATCGGTGCGGTGATCGCGGCGGGCGCGGTGATCGTCATCGTCGGTGCGATCGACGACCGGTGGGGCCTCGATGCGCTCACCAAATTCGTCGGCCAGCTGACCGCCGCGGGCGTCATGGTGGTGATGGGGGTGAGCTGGATTCAGATCCCGGTGCCGTTCGGGGGGATCGGGACCGTGGTGCTCGATCCGTTCCAGTCCGGTCTGCTGACCGTCGCCATCACCGTTACCACCATCAACGCGGTCAACTTCATCGACGGCCTCGACGGTCTGGCCGCCGGTCTGGGGCTGATCGCGGCGTCGGCGATCTGCCTGTTCTCGCTGGGACTGTTGGCCGATCGCGGGGGAGACGTCAGTTATTACCCGCCGGCGCTGATCTCGGTGGCCCTGGCCGGGGCGTGTCTCGGATTTCTCCCGCACAATTTCTCGCCCGCCCGGATCTTCATGGGCGATTCGGGTGCGATGCTCATCGGTCTGATGCTCGCGGCGGCGGCCACCAGCGCATCCGGTCGTATCGCGGTCTACGCCTACGGCCCGGCCGACGTGGTGACCCTGCTGTTGCCGCTCATCCTGGTCGCCGCGATCATCTTCGTCCCGCTGTTGGACATGCTGATGGCGATCGTGCGCCGTACCCGGGCCGGCGTCGGTTTCTACACCCCGGACAAGATGCATCTGCATCATCGTCTGCTCGAACTCGGGCATTCCCAGCGCCGCGTGGCGGTGATCATCTACCTCTGGGTCGGTGTGCTGGCCTTCTCGGCGGCCGCGAGCACGGTCTTCCCGATGTCGGTGGTGGCGCCGGTGTTCGCCGGCGGGCTGGTGGTCGCGATGCTGGCCACGATGGCCCCGCGGTTGTCCCGGCGCTTCGCCGAACTCCGCACGGCTCACCACGGGCCGGTGGCGGGCTCGCGCCGCACCGACTGACCCCGTACCCGCCGAATGGCCAGGTGGGCGGTGACGCAGGGGCCAGGTAACCCAATGGTAAAGACCGTGTACTATGACCCGTAGTAGGCACGGGCGCAACGCGCCCGGATATCGGACAACCGTCCTCCCCGACGGCCCGACCGCCACACAACCAGACCCACCCACCCCCTGGTGGTGCAGGCCACGCGGCTTGATAGGGTCACTGCAAACGCGGAGCGTACGCTCGGCAGCTTTCGGCTGCGGAGGGTCACGCTCGATGCTGTCTGCCCCGGCTCGCACCGTCGAGCGGGGGTACGAGGAGAGATGAGGAGAGGCAATGACGACGTCTGCCCCTGATTCGGCTCCCGTGTATTACCCGGCTGCCCCGACGGGCCTCCTGCGACCGGGAATCATCTCGGCGGCACTCACCCTGATCGTCGCCGGGGCCTCGATCTACATGGGTCATCCGCTGTTCGCGGTGTTCTTCGCCGTCGGTGTCATCGCCGTGCTGGTCAACGCGAAAATGGTCACCCTCGCGGTCGCGCGGGTCGCCGCGGAAGCCGACCCCCGTAAGAAACTGTTGGCCGTGAATTCCGCGATGCGCCTCGGTGTGATCACCGTGCTCGCACTCGCGGCGGCCTTCCTGGTCCGGCCCGAAGGGCTGGGCGTGATGTTCGGACTCGCACTGGGCCAGGTCGTCCTGGTTCTCAACACCGTGATTCCGGTGATGAAAGGACTTCGTAAGCAGCTATGACCGCTCCGTCTGACACGCTGTACCTGGCTGAGGCCAAGATCGAGGTCGGCCACCATCAAGAGGTCGAGTGGCTGGGACTGACCTGGAACCTCGACACGATCATCTCCGCGTCGATCGCCGCGCTGATCGTCATCGCGATGGCCTTCTTCGTCAAGGCCAAGATGACCTCCAAGCGGCCGAACACCGTGCAGCTGTACTTCGAGGTCATCACCGTCCAGATGCGCAATCAGATCGAGAGCGCGATCGGCATGAAGATCGCCCCGTTCGTTCTGCCGCTGGCGGTCACGCTGTTCACCTACATCCTGATCGTGAACTGGTTCTCGGTTCTGCCGGTGCAGTACGGCACCGAATCGGGGGCCACCCACGAAGTGATCAAGCCGGCCTCGGGCGATGCGAACTTCACCTACGCCCTGGCGATCTTCGTCTTCTGCTGGTACCACGCCGCAGGCATGAAGCGCCGCGGACCGCTGCGCCACCTCGGCAAGCTCGTGAAGGGCCACGCCGCCGGACTCGCCCCGATCAACATCATCGAAGAGATCGCCAAGCCGCTCTCGCTGTCTCTCCGACTTTTCGGCAACCTGTTCGCCGGCGGCGTCATGGTTGCCCTGATCGCGCTGTTCCCGGCCTACATCATGTGGTTCCCGAACGCGATCTGGAAGTCGTTCGACCTGTTCATCGGCTTGATCCAGGCCTTCATCTTCGCCCTGCTGACCATCCTGTACTTCAGCCAGGCGATGGAGGATGACCACCACTAGTACGACCCGGTCGGTGCCGACCCGGCACCGACCACCCGAACCATCTCTTCCCACAAACGAAGGTCGGCCCCGCCGACCGGACCCACAGACCTGGCAACCAAGAGTGCCAGTTCCACCCGAAAGGAAAGATCTCAATGGATCCGAATCTGGTTAGCATGGGCGCATTGATCGGCGGCGGCCTCATCATGGGCGGCGGCGCGATCGGTGCCGGTATCGGTGACGGTATCGCCGGTTCCCAGCTCATCGCCGGCATCGCCCGGCAGCCGGAGGCCCAGGGCCGTCTGTTCACCCCGTTCTTCATCACCGTCGGTCTGGTCGAGGCCGCGTACTTCATCAACCTGGCCTTCATGGCGCTGTTCGTGTTCGCCAACCCGGCTCAGGTGTACGGCGGCTGACGTCCGCTCGCCCGTCCACCGCAGTAGTTCGTTAGTCCGATAGGGGACACCCATCATGATGAGTCTCGCCGCAGAAGAAGAAGCCGGGACGTCCAACTTCCTCATCCCGAACGGCACATTGATCGCGTGCCTGCTGATCTTCGTCGTCGTGCTGATCGTCATCCGCACCTTCGTCGTACCGCCGATCCTCAAGGTGCTCGACGAGCGCGATGCCCGTGTGGCCAAGACGGTCGAAGACAACAAAGCCGCAGCGGCGAGCTACGCGGACGCCGACCGTGAGTACGCGGCTCGTCTGAAGGATGCTCGTGGCGACGCCACGGGTATCCGGGACGAGGCGCGGGCCAAGGGCAACGAGCACGTGGCGGCGGCCAAGAGCAAGGCCACCGAGGAGGCCGATGCCGCCCTGGCCAAGATCTCGGCAGATCTGAAGGTGGAGGCGGACAAGGCGGTCACCACCGCCAAGCAGGACGTGAGTCGGTTGTCGGCGACGCTGGCCGGCCGCGTCCTGGGAACCGATGTCGCCCCGGCCGATGCAGGGGCCAAGCAGACAGAGACGGTGAACTAGCGTGGATATCTTCATCGGACAGCTCGTCGGCTTTCTGGTCATCGTCGGCATCTTCGTCAAGTGGGTGCTGCCCCCGCTGAAGAAGGCGGTGCTCTCCCAGAAGGACGCGATCAGCCAGCAGCTCGTCGACAGTGACGAGGCCAAGGCGCGTGCCGAGGATGCCCGGGTCGCACATGACCGGGCCATCGAGAGGGCGGACGCCGAGGCCAAGGAATTGCACGCCGGAGCCCTGCAGGACGCGGAGTCCATCGAGTCCGACCTCAAGGCCTACGCCGATTCCGAGGTCCGGCGGATCTCCGAGCACGGCACGAACCAGGCCGAGCTGGCCCGGACCAGCCTGGTCCGTCAGCTGCGGTCCGAACTGGGCCTCAGTGCGGTCGACGGGGCGGGTGACATCGTCCGCAAGCATCTGGCCACCGCGGACAACCAGACCGCCACCATCGACCGGGTGATCGACGAACTCGAGCAGATGGCGAGCAAGGATTCGACCTCGGCGGTGCCGCCGAGTTCGGAGTTGATCGGCCTGCATTCGCTGCATGCCACCAGCCGCGACGCCGCTCGCACCATTGCCCACGAATTCGACTCGGTCGCAGCCGATCTCGACTCGGCGGCGTTGACGTCGGCGTCGGAGGACCTGTACCAGGTCATCAGCTTCCTGCTCAAGAACCCGGTGCTGCGCAAGAAGCTCACCGAGGACGAGGAGAACCCCGAGGGCAAGAAGCAGTTGGTGCATACCCTGCTGGACGGCAAGGTCGCGCCGATTGTGGTCGACACCGTGGCCACCGCTGCCGCACAGCGCTGGTCACAGAGCGTGGATCTCCTCACCGCGCTGCGTCGTCAGAACGCACTCATCGTGCTGACCTCGGCGGAGCGCGAGGGCACGATCGAGCAGACCGAGGACGAACTGTTCCGCATCGGCCGACTGCTCGACGCCAACCCGGAACTCGCCTCGCTGCTCGCCGATTTCCAGCGTCCGGTGCCCGGCCGGGTGGAGCTGTTGCGCTCGCTCGTCGGTGGACAGGTCAACGAGCACACGTGGTACCTGCTGTCGCACGCCATCGCCCTGCTGCACGGTCAGCCGGCCGAGAACGCGGTCGCGCACCTGGCCGAACTGGCTGCGGCGCGACGCGGTGAAACCGTGGCGCATGTGATCTCGGCGGTCGAGCTCACCGACGCACAGAACGATCGGTTGGCCTCGGTGCTGGGGTCGATCTACCACCGCACGATCTCGGTGCAGACCGAGGTCGACGAATCGATCATCGGCGGCCTGCGTGTGGGCGTCGGCGACGAAGTGATCGAGGCCGACATCGCCACCCGGTTGGCGAAGGCGGCCGAGACCCTGCCGCGCTGATCCGCTGCGCAGCCGACAACTCCATCACCCACCACCGAAGAACCACTTGCCCGGACTGAGTAAGAAAGACGAGAACCCATGGCCGAGTTGACGATCTCAGCAGACGAGATCAAGGGAGCGATCGAGCAGTATGTCTCGTCGTTCGACGCCGAAGCCTCGCGTGACGAGGTCGGCATCATCACCGATACCGCGGACGGCATCGCCCACGTCAGTGGCCTGCCCAGCGCGATGGCCAACGAGCTGCTGCAGTTCCCCGGCGGCGTGCTCGGTGTGGCACTGAACCTCGACGAGGACGAGATCGGCGCGGTCATCCTCGGTGACTACGAGAGCCTGGAAGAGGGCCAGCAGGTCAGCCGTACCGGCGAGGTCCTCTCGGTTCCCGTCGGTGACAAGTTCCTCGGTCGCGTCGTCGACCCGCTCGGCGCCCCGATCGACGGCCTCGGCGATATCGAGGCCGAGGACCAGCGCGTGCTGGAACTGCAGGCAGCCACCGTGCTCGAGCGTCAGCCGGTCGAGGAATCCCTCGCCACCGGCATCAAGGCCATCGACGCCATGACCGCCATCGGCCGTGGTCAGCGTCAGCTGGTCATCGGCGACCGCAAGACCGGCAAGACCGCGGTGTGTGTCGACGCCATCCTGAACCAGAAGGCCAACTGGGAATCCGGCGACGAGAACAAGCAGGTCCGTTGCATCTACGTCGCGATCGGCCAGAAGGGTTCGACCATCGCGGGCGTCAAGACCGCTCTGGAAGAGGCCGGTGCGATGGAGTACACCACCATCGTCGCCGCTCCCGCGTCCGACTCGGCCGGCTTCAAGTGGCTGGCACCGTACACCGGATCGGCCATCGGTCAGCACTGGATGTACGAGGGCAAGCACGTCCTGATCGTGTTCGACGACCTGACCAAGCAGGCCGAGGCCTACCGCGCCATCTCGCTGCTGCTGCGTCGCCCGCCGGGCCGCGAGGCCTACCCCGGCGACGTCTTCTACTTGCACTCGCGTCTGCTGGAGCGTTGTGCGAAGCTCTCCGACGCGATGGGCGGCGGCTCGATGACCGGTCTGCCGATCATCGAGACCAAGGCCAACGACGTTTCCGCGTTCATCCCGACCAACGTCATCTCGATCACCGACGGGCAGGTCTTCCTCGAGTCCGACCTGTTCAACAAGGGTGTGCGTCCCGCCATCAACGTCGGTACCTCGGTGTCGCGCGTCGGTGGTGCCGCACAGACCAAGGGCCTGAAGAAGGTGTCCGGTTCGCTGCGTCTGGAACTCGCACAGTTCCGTGAGCTCGAGGCGTTCTCCGCCTTCGCCTCCGACCTCGACGACGCATCGAAGGCGCAGCTCGAGCGCGGTGCCCGCTGGGTCGAGATGCTCAAGCAGGACCAGTACAGCCCCTACTCGGTCGAGGACGAGATCGTCTCGATCTACCTCTGCGGTGAGGGCCACTACGACTCGGTTCCGGTCGACGACATCCGCAACTTCGAGACCCAGCTGCTCAGCCACCTGCACCACAACGCGACCGGGGTCTACGACTCCATCGCCGGTGGCAAGGTGCTGTCCGACGACGAGGCCGAGGCGCTGGTCGCCGAGACCAACAAGTTCAAGAACAGCTACCTCACCCACGACGGCAAGCGCGTCGTGAACGAGGCCGAGGCGGCCGCGATGGATTCCGAGGACGTCGAACAAGAAGCGATCAAGATCCGCAAGTGATCTTTTTCAGCAGACGAGTGACGTCAATCGACGTGTCAAGGAAGGGGTGAGATCTCGTGGCCAGCATTCGTGAGCTGCGTTCACGCATCCGGTCGGTTCAGTCGACCAAGAAGATCACCAAGGCGCAGGAACTGATCGCCACCTCCCGCATCACCAAGGCACAGGCCCGGGTTGCGGCTGCCAAGCCGTACGCCTCGGAGATGACCAAGGTGCTCTCCGAGCTGGCGAGCAGCGCGGGATCGCTGGATCATCCGTTGCTGCAGGAGCGGGAGAATCCGAAGCGTGCCGGCGTCCTGGTGATCACCAGTGACCGTGGTATGTGCGGTGGGTACAACGCCAACGTTCTGCGGGCCACCCGTGAACTCCTCGCGCTGCTGCGCGAAGAGGGCAAGGAGCCCGTGCTGTTCATCATGGGACAGAAGGGCGTCGGCTTCTTCACCTTCCGTGGTGCGGAGTACTCGGATGCCTGGACCGGTTTCTCGCAGGCGCCGGAGTACTCCGACGCGGCGCAGCCCAGCAAGTTCCTGGTCGATCTCTTCCTCGCCGGTTCCGGGGTGGAGGTCGAGCGCCCGGACGGCACCGGCTCGGTCGAGGGCGTTGACGAACTGCACTTGGTGTACACCCGGTTCGTGTCGATGCTGACCCAGGCCCCCGAGGTCCGTCGGATGGCCCCGCTGGTGGTCACCGAGGACGAGGTCGACGCGAGCGACGCGGAGGCCGGAAGCGTCACCTCCGAGTCGCGGAACTACACGTTCGAGCCGAGTGCCGAAGGCCTCCTCGAGACGCTGTTACCGCGCTATATCGCCACCCGTGTGTATGCGGCGCTGCTGGATTCCTCGGCGTCGGAGTCGGCTGCTCGGCGTACCGCAATGAAGGCGGCCACCGACAACGCCGAGGAGCTGTCGAAGAACCTCTCCCGTGAGGCCAATCAGCTCCGCCAGGCCCAGATCACCCAGGAGATCAGCGAGATCGTCGGCGGCTCCAGCGCCCTCGCGACCTAGACCGTCGGCCTCGCCCCTTCGCGAAACTTTCGATCCAAAGAGGAAGTGACCCACTCATCATGACCGCAGTAGCAGAAACCCCGACCTCGGGGAAGTCGGGGTCCGCCGACGGGCGGATCGTCCGCATCATCGGCCCCGTGGTCGACGTCGAGTTCCCGCGGGGCTCGATCCCAGACCTGTTCAACGCCCTCCACGCGGACGTGACCCTGGAGGCGGTGGCCAAGACCCTCACCCTCGAGGTCGCCCAGCACCTCGGTGACAATCTGGTCCGCACCATCTCCATGCAGCCCACCGACGGCCTCGTCCGCGGCGCGACCGTCAGCGACACCGGATACCCGATCCGCGTGCCCGTCGGCGACGTCGTCAAGGGCCACGTGTTCAACGCGCTCGGCGACTGCCTCGACAGCCCGGGCCTGGGCCGCGACGGCGAGCAGTGGGGCATCCACCGCAAGCCCCCGGCCTTCGACGAACTCGAGGGAAAGACCGAGATCCTCGAGACCGGCATCAAGGTCATCGACCTGCTGACCCCGTATGTCAAGGGCGGCAAGATCGGCCTGTTCGGTGGTGCCGGTGTCGGCAAGACCGTTCTGATCCAGGAGATGATCACCCGTATCGCCCGCGAGTTCTCGGGCACCTCGGTGTTCGCCGGCGTCGGTGAGCGTACCCGCGAGGGCACCGACCTCCACCTCGAGATGGAGGAGATGGGCGTTCTCCAGGACACCGCCCTGGTGTTCGGTCAGATGGACGAGCCGCCGGGCACCCGTATGCGCGTGGCGCTGTCGGCGCTGACGATGGCGGAGTACTTCCGCGACGTCAAGCACCAGGACGTGCTGCTGTTCATCGACAACATCTTCCGGTTCACCCAGGCCGGTTCGGAGGTCTCCACCCTGCTCGGCCGCATGCCGTCCGCGGTGGGTTACCAGCCGACGCTGGCCGACGAGATGGGCGAGCTGCAGGAGCGCATCACCTCCACCAAGGGGCGTTCGATCACGTCGCTGCAGGCCATCTACGTGCCCGCCGACGACTACACCGACCCGGCGCCGGCCACCACCTTCGCCCACCTCGATGCCACCACCGAGCTCTCGCGTCCGATCTCGCAGCTGGGTATCTACCCGGCCGTGGACCCGCTGACCTCGACCTCGCGCATCCTGGAGGCCTCGATCGTCGGTGACGAGCACTTCCGCGTCGCCAACGAGGTCAAGCGCATCCTGCAGAAGTACAAGGAACTGCAGGACATCATCGCCATTCTCGGTATGGACGAACTGTCCGAAGAGGACAAGGTGACGGTGCAGCGTGCCCGTCGTATCCAGAAGTTCCTCGGACAGAACTTCCTCGTCGCCGAGAAGTTCACCGGTCAGAAGGGCTCGGTCGTGCCGCTCGCCGACACCGTCGAGGCGTTCGACCGCGTGTGCAAGGGCGAGTTCGATCACCTGCCCGAGCAGGCCTTCAACAGCTGCGGTGGACTCGACGACGTGGAGGCCGCCGCGGCCAAGATCGCCGGAAAGTAGCGGATCGACATGGCTGACAAGTCCTTCCACGTCGAGGTGGTCTCCGCCGACGCAGAGCTCTACTCCGGTGAGGCGACCTTTGTGATCGCACAGACCACCGTGGGTGAACTCGGTGTGCTGGCGAACCACGAACCGCTGCTCGGCGAGTTGGTGCCCGGCGGGTTCGTGGTGATCGTCGAGGAGAGCGGTGACCGCAAGGCCGCGGCGATCGAGGGTGGCTTCCTCTCGGTCACCGGTGAGTCGGTGACGATCCTCGCCGAGTCCGCCGCATGGGCCGACGACGTCGATGTCGCCGCCGAAAAGGCGGCCCTCGAAGCCGCTGAGCCCGGCAGCGCGGAGTACAACCACGCGCACGCCCGCCTCACCGCGGCCGAGCATCTGGTCAAGTAGCCACGCGACCGACATTCCGTCAGTGCTCACACGACCGGCCACCCCGACGAGGGTGGCCGGTCGTGTGTTCGGGCCAGATGGCATGCTGGGGGTGCGTCCCGGGCGATCACAGCCACGTCCCAGCCTTACGAGATCGCCGCTGACGGGGGCCGGACCGAGGAGGTGCGCCCGGGTGACGGAACTGGTCGTCGTGGTGATCCTGAGCATTGCGCTGCTCAGTGCCCTCGCCCTGTGCGGGTTGCTGGCCTATCGCGTGGGTCAGTTGCGCCGTGGGGGTACCCCGGTGCTGCTGCGTGAACTGCCCGCCGCGGTCGACGAGGGGTGGCGGCACGGCACCGTCCACTACAGCGACGAGGCGTTGCGGTATTTCCGTCTGTCATCGCTACGGCCCGGTCCGTCGCGGACGCTGCCGCGTCGCTCCATCGAGATCGCCGGCCGGCGGCGCGCGGTGGGTACCGAGCAGGACATTCTCGCCGACATGATCATCCTCCGCGTCCACCAGGCGGTCGGCGCCGGCGACGGCCGCGACTACGAGATCGCCTTGGACGCCGGCGGGGTCACCGCCTTCCAGTCGTGGCTGGAGTCACGACGTCCCTCACGCGCACAGCGCCGCAGCGCCTGAGCGCATCCTCGGCCGAGGAGCTCGAGTCTCAGGAGCTCGTGGGCCGGGACCGCTGCCCGCCGGGCACCCACTTCACGTCGCCGTCGCCATGCGGTGGTCGGTTGGCCACGCGCGACAGGATGAACAACAGATCCGAGAGCCGGTTGAGGTATTTCGCCGGCAACACCGACGTCGCGTCCGGGTCGGCCGCCACCGCGGACCACGCGGAACGTTCGGCCCGCCGGGTGACCGTCCGGGCCTGATGCAGCAGCGCCGACAGCGGTGTGCCGCCGGGTAGGATGAACGAATCCAGCGACGGCAGATCCTCCCCGAAGGCGTCGCACCAGTGCTCCAGCGCGTCGATGTAGTCCTGCTCGATACGCAGCGGCGGATACTTCGGATCGTCGACGACGGGCGTGGACAGGTCCGCCCCGGCGTCGAACAGATCGTTCTGGACGGTCCGTAGCACCTCGGCGATCTCCTCGGGTACCGCACCGCCCACGGCGAGGGCGACCCCGATCGCCGCGTTCGCCTCGTCGCAATCGGCGTAGGCGATCACCCGTGGATCGGTCTTGGACACCCGGGAGAAGTCGCTGAGCCCGGTGGTCCCGTCGTCGCCGGTACGGGTGTAGATGCGGGTGAGGTGCACGGCCATACGTCAAAATCTAGCGCTCCGCGGGATCGCACCGTGCGACCGATAAGCTGTCTGTCGTGAGTGATCGCTTTCTGGTGACCGGGGGAGCCCGGCTGAGTGGCGAGGTCTCGGTCGGTGGAGCGAAGAACAGTGTGCTCAAACTGATGGCGGCCGCGTTGCTCGCCGAGGGCACCACCACCCTGACCAATTCGCCCGAGATCGCCGACGTCCCGCTGATGGCAGATGTGCTGCGTGGCCTCGGGGCGAGTGTCTCGATCGACGGTGACACCGTGATCATCGATGCGCCGGCCGAACCGAAGTACCACGCCGATTTCGACGCGGTGAAGCAGTTCCGTGCATCGGTGTGCGTGTTGGGGCCGTTGATGGCGAGGTGCCGTCGCGCCGTCGTCGCGCTGCCCGGCGGAGACGCCATCGGGTCCCGCCCCCTCGACATGCATCAGGCCGGTCTACGCGCGCTCGGGGCACACAGTTCCATCGAACACGGCTGCGTGGTCGCCGAGGCCGACGCCCTCATCGGGGCGCCGGTGGCGCTCGAGTTCCCCTCGGTGGGCGCCACCGAGAACATCCTGATGGCCGCGGTCCTCGCGGACGGACAGACCACCATCGACAACGCCGCCCGTGAGCCGGAGATCGTCGACCTCTGTGTGATGCTGCAGCAGATGGGTGCGCGGATCGAGGGCGCGGGTACCTCCACCCTCACCGTGACCGGGGTCGAGCGACTGCACCCGGCCACCCATCGGGTCATCGGTGACCGGATCGTCGGCGCCACCTGGGGAATCGCGGCCGCCATGACGCAGGGAGACGTCACGGTGCGGGGCGTTGCGCCGGCGCACCTGCAACTGGTCCTCAACAAGCTCGTCGACACCGGGGCCCGGGTCGACACGATGGTCGACGGCTTCCGCGTCCGCCACGACGGCAGGCCCGCGGCGGTGAACGTGTCCACATTGCCGTTCCCCGGATTCCCCACCGATCTGCAGCCGATGGCGATCGGTCTGGCGGCCATCGCCGACGGGATGTCGGTGATCACCGAGAACGTGTTCGAGGCCCGCTTCCGCTTCGTCGAGGAGATGGTGCGTCTGGGAGCCGACGCCCGCACCGACGGCCATCACGCCGTCATCCGGGGTATCGAGCGACTCTCCAGCGCACCCGTGTGGTGCTCCGACATCCGGGCGGGCGCGGGCCTGGTGCTGGCCGGTCTGGTCGCCGACGGGGTGACCGAGGTCCACGACATCGAGCACATCGACCGCGGATACCCGCAGTTCGAGGAGAACCTCACCCGGCTGGGCGGGATCATCGAGCGGGTACGGGGCTGAACCGTGGACGGTGGCGACATGGACGGTGGCACACACACTCATCCGCATCCGGCCGATGAGGGAGATACGGCACATCACGCGCCCGGGGGGCATCAAGGGCACGGGGCCGGTGACGTCGACATCGCGGCCTGGACCTCCCGTTTCGACCTGCTCTCCGATCCGCACCGGCTGGAGATCCTGCTGGTGCTGCACCGCAAGCCCGGGATCTTCGTCGGCGACATCGCGACGGAGGTGGGCCGCACCGAAACCGCGGTGTCGCAAGCACTTCGGGTGTTGCGTCATCAGGGGTGGGTGACCTCCACCCGGGTGGGCCGCTCGGTCAGCTACCGGCTCGAGGACGAGACGGTCCATCGGCTTCTGCATTGGATCGGTGCGCGGCATCTCGATCCGTGACCTCGGGTCGTCGAGGGTGGGGCTCGGTGATGTGGCCAGGGTCACTCCTGACCGTTCGGATAGTCTGTGCACCTCGTTATCTGAATAAGTAGACAGATGTCGGGGTGGGTCTTAACGTTCCTCCTATCGCGCGCCGGTATGTCGGTGCACGCTCAGCGATACGAAAGGGACACCGCTCAATGTCCACCACCCCGTCCACGACGACCCTCGCCATGCACATGAGCGACGGCATCATCAACGCGCAGACCTCGATCCTGTTCGGCGCCATCGCCATTGCCGGCCTCGGCTTCTGCGCCTGGCGTGCCCGCACCGATCTCGATGAGAAGACCGTGCCGATGGCCGGTCTGGTCGCCGCCTTCATCTTCGCGGTCCAGATGATCAACTTCCCGATCCTGCCGGGGGTGAGTGGGCACCTCCTCGGTGGTGCGCTGGCCGCCATCCTGGTCGGGCCGTACACCGGGGCCCTGTGTATCGCCATCGTGCTGGTGGTCCAATGCCTGCTCTTCGCCGACGGCGGGATCACCGCGCTCGGCGCCAACATCACCAACATGGCGCTGATCTCCACCTTCGCCGGATACGGCGTGGCGGTGATCCTGTACCGGGTCATCGCGGCGAGGTCACGCTCCATCGGCGGCCTCGGGATCGTGGCCTTCGTTTCCGCAATGTGCGGAACCGTGTGCGCGGCAACCGGATTCGTCGTCGAGTATGCGATCGGCGGAGCCGCGTCGACATCCTTGGGCACGGTGGCGGTCTACATGTGGGGCACGCACGTACTCATCGGGATCGGGGAGGGTCTGATCACCGCCGCCACCGTCATGGCGGTCGCCCGGGCGCGCCCGGACCTGGTCTACCTGCTACGCCGCAACCCGGCACCCGCACAAGCGATCGGAGTCCCGGCATGAGCACCACATCGTCGACCGAGCGCACCCACGCACCACGGGTGCGGCGCCGCACGTTTCTCATCGCCTTCGGGGTGGTGGCGCTGATCATCGCCGGGATCGTGTCCTATGTGGCCAGCTCCTCACCCGACGGACTCGACTCGGCCACCCAGCAGGGATGCCAGACCGTCGAGGTCAACGGCTCCGAGGAGCTCACCGGTACCTGCATCGCCCAGCATGCGACCGACCACGCCATGGCGTCGTCACCGTTGGCCGACTACTCGTTCCGCGGAATCGAGTACACCAACGGCATCGCCGGCGTGATCGGGGTGCTGGTCACGCTCGCCATCGCGGGCGGCCTGTTCTGGCTGATTGCGCGCCGCCGCCGCGGTGAGGCGGCCACCACCGCGTCCGGGGACTGAGCACCATGGGTGCCGGTCATGCCCATCCGCTCTACCGTGCCGGTGACTCGCGCGTGCACCGCGCACCCGCCGAGGTGAAGATCGTCTGCCTGGTGATCTTCGTCTTCGCGGTCGTGGCCACTCCGCGTGAGATGTTCTGGCCCTACCTGGGTTTCGCGCTCATCCTGGGTGCCGTGTGGGCGCTCGCGCGGATACCACCGCTGTGGATTCTGCCGCGCATGCTGATCGAGGCGCCGTTCGTGATCCTGGCGGTGTTGTTGCCGTTCTCCGCCGGGACCGACCGGGTGGAGTTCCTCGGTATGTCGCTGTCGGTGACCGGGTTGTACGCGGGATGGGGCATCCTCATCAAGGGCACGCTCGGGGTCGCGGCGTCGCTGACCTTCGCCGCGACGACGGAGGCCCGCGCACTCCCGGTCGCACTGACCCGGCTGGGTGTCCCGGCGACGATCACGCCGATCTTCGTGATGATGCTGCGCTACGTCGACCTGCTCTCGGCCGAGATCCGGCGGATGCAGATCGCTCGGTCCGCGCGCGGCGATTCACCCCGGCTGATCCATCAGGCGGGGGCGATCGCCAAGGGGGTGGGCGCGCTGTTCCTGCGGTCCTACGAACGCGGTGAGCGGGTGCATCTGGCGATGATGTCGCGCGGATTCACCGGAACGATCCCGGAGATGCCCGGGGTGGCGACCGCGCCACGCGCGACACCCGCCCAGTGGGCGGTGATCGTCACACCTGCGATCGCGGCCGTCGCGGTCGCGGCCAGTGCCTGGGGGATGAGATGAGACGTCAACTGCCACAGCATGTCAGCCCGCCGGACTCCTCGGTACCGGGTGCCCCGGCCGTCGAGGTCCGGGGCCTGTCGTTCGCCTATCCGGACGGTCATGTCGCAATCGACGGCATCGACCTCGTGGTGGCAGAGGGAGAGCGCGTTGCGCTGCTCGGTCCCAACGGGGCCGGCAAAACCACCCTGATGTTGCAACTCAACGGTGTGCTGCTGCCCACTGCCGGCGAGGTGGCCATCCACGGCATTCCGGTGGCGAAGAACTCGCTTCGCGAGGTGCGCCGGCGCGTCGGACTGGTGTTCCAGGACCCCGACGATCAGCTGTTCATGCCGACCCTGGTCGAGGATGTCGCGTTCGGCCCGGCCAACTTCGGGGTGACCGGCGATGAGCTGAAGCTGCGCGTCGACGAGGCGCTGGCCGCGGTGTCGATGACCGAACACGCCGGGCGCAGTCCGCATCATCTCTCCGGTGGCCAGCGGCGACGCGGTGCGCTCGCCAGCGTCTTGTCCTGTCGCCCAGATGTTCTCGTCCTCGACGAACCGTCGGCGAATCTGGATCCGCTGGCGCGCCGGGACCTGGCCGACACCTTGCTGCGCCTGCGGACGACGATGCTCGTGGTCACCCACGACCTGCTGTACGCGGCCCAACTGTGCGACCGGGCGGTGGTCATCGACGCCGGCCGCGTGGTCGCCGACGGCCCGGTCGACGACATCCTCGCCGACGAGGCATTACTGGCCGCGCACCGGCTCGAGTTGCCGTGGGGATTCGACATCGACGCGGTCCGGCGGGCACGTGCCGGCGGCGTCCGGAGTTCGTCGGCCACCTCGCCCTGTCCGAACGGATAGTCGGCCACCTGCCCGTCGGGCGACCCCGACCTGACCAAGGTGGGTTCCGATGATTCTCCAGGGACGGTTTGTGCCGCAACACCTTCCACCCCTTCCTGTGACGCGCGTAACGTCGCCGTTGCTCACAGTCGGCGTCACGCGGTGTGCGCCGACGACGAAGGAGGTCAGGTCACATGCAGGTAGATGAGCTACTCAAGCCGTTTCCCATCAAGGAGTTCCACCCGTTCCCCCGTGCCATGATGGGCCCGGGCGCACACGAGATGATCGGTCCCGAGGCCCTCAAACTCGGATTCAAGAAGACCCTCATCATGACCACCGGTCTGCGCGGCAGCGACACCGTGCACAAGATCGTCGAGTCGTGCAAGTACCACGGCCTCGAGGTCGTGCTCTACGACAAGGTCGAGTCCAATCCCAAGGACTACAACGTCATGGACGCGGTGTCGTTGTACAACTCGGAGAAGTGCGACTCGTTCATCTCGATCGGTGGCGGCTCGGCACATGATGCCTGCAAGGGCGCGCGCATCTCGGTCGCCCACGACGGCCGCAGCGTCAACGAGTTCGAGGGCTTCAACAAGAGCGAAAACCCCAAGAACCCACCGCATATCGCAGTGTCGACCACGGCCGGTACCGGGTCGGAGACCTCCTGGGCCTACGTCATCACCGACACCACCACCGACCCCGACAAGCCGCACAAGTACGTCGCCTTCGACGACGCCGCGGTGACGACGCTGGCCATCGACGACCCGGTGCTGTACTACGACTGCCCGGTCGCCTACACCGCGCAGTGCGGATTCGACGTCCTGGCGCACGCGTCGGAGCCCTACGTCTCGCGGCTGAACTTCCCGCCGTCGATGGGTAACGCCCTCTACGCGGTGAAGATGACCGCGGAGAACCTGCGTGAGGCCACCTGGAACGGTGTCGACCTCAAGGGTCGCGAAGGCATGATGTACGCGCAATACATTGCGGCACAGGCCTTCAACTCGGGTGGACTGGGAATCATCCACTCCATCAGCCACGCGGTGTCGGCGTTCTTCGACACCCACCACGGCCTGAACAATGCGATCGCACTGCCGCGTGTGTGGGCGTTCAACATGCCGGTCATGTACGAGCGCTACGCCGACATGGCGCAGGCCATGGGCGTCGACACCCACGGGATGACCAAGGTCCAGGCCGCCGATGCGGCCCTCGAAGCCGCCATCCGGCTGCTGCGTGACGTGGGCATCGTCGAGCGCTTCGCCGACGTCAAGAAGGACTCGTACCCCAAGAACCGCCTCGGCGAGGGGCCGACGAAGTTCTACGAGAACCGCAAGGAGATCACCACCGACGCGGCCACCATCGACGCGCTGACCAACCACGTCCTCGGCGACGCGTGCACCCCGGGTAACCCCAAGGAGTGCACCTTCGAGACCGTGCGTCCGGTCGTCGAGCACTGCGTGAACGGAAGCCTGGACGAGCTGCTCCCGTAGCAGCCGGTCCACCCCGACCGGGGTGTGGGGAACCGCATGCCCCCGAAGTCCGCGGTTCCCCACATCCCACTCACTCCGGTGGTCACCTCGAGCGTTCGGCGTGGTGACCTCCGGAGTGGACAAGACCACCGGCCCCGGTCCACGCATTGCCGCCCCGCGTCGCCGCCCCCACGCCCTCGTCGAGGCGCGTCCACCTTCTCAGGAGAGCTTCGTATGTCCACCTCCTTCGTCACCACCGACGACCCGACAGGCTCCGCGGCCGGAGCGCAATCATCCTCGGCGTCAACCGAATCCGACGACAGCACCGCAACGGAGAACTCCGCGGTGACCTTCCGCGACGTCGACGACGTGACCCGGCGGTTCGCCGACGCCGGATACCTCGCCGATCAGCGACTGGCGACGACCGTGTTCCTGCAGAACCGACTCGGCAAACCGGTGCTGCTGGAAGGTCCTGCGGGCGTGGGCAAGACACAGCTCGCCAAGACCCTCGCGGAGGTGACCGGCCGAGATCTGTTGCGACTGCAGTGCTATGAGGGGCAGGACGAGACCACCGCCCTCTACGAATGGGACTACGGAAAGCAACTCCTCTACACGCAGGTGCTCAAGGAGAAGATCTCCCAGGTCGTCGCCGACGCCGACACCCTCTCGGAGGCCGTCGACCGCATCGGTGCCGAGGAGAGTGTGTTCTTCTCTGAACGATTCCTCGCCCCGCGTCCACTGCTCGAGGCGGTGCGCAGCGAACGTCCTGTCGTGTTGCTGATCGACGAGGTCGACCGCGCCGACGAGGCACTCGAGGCGGTGTTGCTGGAGTTGCTCGCCGAATACCAGGTCTCGGTCCCCGAGATCGGTACCTTCGCCGCCACCCATCAGCCGATGATCGTGTTGACCTCCAACAACACCCGGGATCTGTCCGCGGCGCTGAAGCGCCGCTGCCTGCATCTGTCGCTCGACTATCCGGATGCCGCACGGGAATTGGAGATCATCAGGTCCAAGAACACCGGGCTGGCCGACACCCTGGCCGCCAAACTGGTGGAGATCGTCCGCGGGCTGCGTGATCTGGATCTGCGCAAGGCGCCCAGCATCTCCGAGGCGATCGACTGGGCGCGCACCCTCGCCGTGCTCGGCGCGGACGAACTGTCCGCCGACATCCTCGGTCAAACCGCGAATGTGGTGGTCAAATACGACCGCGATCTCACCCGTGCCCTCGATGCGCTGCCGCGGCTGGTCGATCCGAACGCCGAGGTGCCCGATCATCTGCATTCGCATGATCACGGCCATGGGCATTCACATGGACACGGCCATTCCCACGGGCATGACCATGACCACGATCATGATCATGACGATCACAGTGGACCGGCGCGTCGCGCGGAGAAGGACAAGCCCGGCCGGCACGCGGATGAGTACTACGGATCGCCGGGCGCGAAGAGCGATGCCGGCACCCGATCCGTCAGCGCCACCCAGGGCAGTCGCTCCTTCACCCGTCCGCCGTCCGGCGGCAGTGGCCGCAAGCGTCCGTTCTAGGAGCCGGGGATGGAAGGAGCGGTCCACCGGTTCGTCCGGTTGTTGCGCCTGCACGGTGTGCGGATCGGCGTGTCGGAAGCCATGGATGCCATGTCCGCGGTCGGCACCGCCGAGATCCTCGCCGACCGTGAACTCATGCGGTCGGCGATGGAGGCGTGCCTGATCAAGGACCGCCGCGACGAGCAGACATTTCACGAGGTGTTCGACAGGTTCTTCTCGCTGCGGCCGGTGCTGGACACCGATGACGGACACAGTCATTCACATACCCACGACGATCTGTCCGACACCGGTGAGCTGGCCGATTACACTCTCTCCGACGAGGTGAGCAACACCCCGCAGCAGGGGCACAGTCACGGCCCGCCGTCCGACATCCGGGAGTATTTCGATCCCGAGGATCTCGCCGAGCAGTACAACCTGCATCAGGAGGCCAACAAACTCGACATGGCCTCGCTGACCGACGAGATCGTGCTGTCGGCGGACTCGGTACCCAATTCGGAGCAGGCCGCGCGGGTGCAGTTGACGGTGTCGCGGTTGCACAATCCCGGCAGGCCGGGGGAGTTGGTCACCGACAACGCGACGCGGCTGGACGCGGAACTGTCGGTGGCGCAGGAGATGGCGTTGCTGGACTGGCTCGACGACGCCGACGGACTGGCGGGACCGCAGCCGGATCGCGAGGAGATCGCGCGTCTGCGCAGTGCGCTGGCCGGGCTGCTCGACGGTCTGCCCGAGAAGCTGCGCGATCACCTCGAACAGCTGATGGCCACCGATCACGAGATCGAGGAACGCGAGATCAAGGCGTCGGTGCGTGAGGCCATTCACGAACACGAACGGGCCAGTCTCGAGGAATCCATCCGGCGGCTGATCCGCAGCCTGCACGGCGCGCCCCGCGCACGTCGCAAGCTCGCCGCCCGCGGCACGGTTGACGCCGCTCGCACAATGCGCGCCAACCTCCGGTACGACGGTGTCCCGTTCCGGCCGATCACCGTGGCCAAGGTGGAGGATCGTCCGTCACTGCTCATCCTCGCCGACGTCTCGTTGTCGGTGCGCAGCGCGGCGCGGTTCACACTGCAGTTGGTGCATGGTCTGCAGAGCATGGTCGCCCATGTGCGCTCGTTCGCGTTCGTCTCCGACCTCGTCGAGATCACCGATCTGTTCGCCGAGCATCCGCCGGAGGAGGCGCTGTCGTTGGTGGTCTCGGGTCTGCCGGCCGGCGGGGTGCTCGACACCGACGCCGACTCCGACTACGGCACGGCACTGCAGACCTTCCTCGACGACTTCGGTGGTGCGATCACGCGACGGACGACGGTGATCGTGCTCGGAGACGGTCGCAACAACGGCGGCGAACCCAATCTCGAGGCGTTCGAGGAGATCACCCGCCGGGCTCGGGAAACCATCTGGATCACCCCCGAACCCAAGTACTCCTGGGGGCTGGGAGCCTGTGACCTCCCCGGGTATGCGACCTTCTGCGATCGGGTCCACGTCGTCCACGATCTGGCGGCGCTCGAGCAGGTCTCCGTAGACGCATATGCGACGTGAGTGTCGGTGGCGCCACGTAGGATTTTCGTCATCTGTCCCCGCGTGACGAGGTGGTGATCGCGAGAATGCGCGCCGACACTGGTGAGCGCCGTGCCGTCACCTCCCGACCGACGATGCCGGTGGCCAAGTTCCATACCCCCGAGATCATCATCGGTCCGGGCTCGCTCGATGAGATCCCCAGGGCGGCAGCAGGTCTGGGAATGCGCCGATTGATGATCGTCTCGGACCGGAACCTGGTCGCCACCCCCTGGTATCCGCGGCTGGCGCAGCGGCTGCGGGCGGCAGACCTGCGGGTCAGCTCGTTCACCGACGTGTCGGCCAATCCGCGGGCGCCGGAGATCTCGCTCGGATTCGAGCACTACGAGCAGACCCGCTCCGAAGGGATCATCGCGTTGGGTGGGGGGTCGGTCATCGACGCGGCGAAGGGCATCGCGATCCTGGCGGCCAACGGCGGCCACATCCTGTCCTATGAGGGCATCGACCGGGCGCGTTTTCCGCTGCCGCCGCTGGTCGCGGCCCCCACCACCGCGGGCAGTGGGTCGGATGTGTCGCAGTTCTGCATCATCAATGACGTCGAACGGATGACCAAGGTGACGATCATCGGCCGGGCGCTGGTTCCCGACGTCTCGGTGATCGACCCGAATCCGTTGGCGACCCTGCCTCCGGAGGTGGCCGGCCAGTCGGGGATGGACGCGATCACCCACTGCATCGAGGCCTACTCGTCGGTTGCGCACACCCGTCTCACCGACCGGTCCGCGCGCAGTGCGATCGCGACGGCCTGGCGGTCCATCGAGCGGTTCGTCGACGATCCGGGCGATCCGGACGCGGGCCTGGAGATGGCCTATGCGGCGTTGGAGGCCGGAATGGCGTTCACCAACGCGATTCTCGGCGCCACCCATGCGATGAGCCATCCCGTCGGCGGGTTGGTCGATGCGCCGCACGGCGCGATCAACGCGGTGTTGTTACCCCACGTCATCCGGTTCAATGCCGAGGCCGACCCGACCCCGTTCGTCGAACTCGCCGAGACCGTCGGCGTCGGAGTGTCGTCGGCACCGGCGGCGACGGCGGAGCGATTCGCCGATGCAGTGGCTGCCCTGTCCGCACGGGTCGGTATGCCGGCGCGGCTGTCGGAGTTCGGGGTGCGTGCCGAGGACATCGGCGCGCTGACCCGCAACGCTCTCGCCGACGCCTGCATGAAGACCAACCCGCGCCGGCCCAGCGCCGCCGACGTGGCACGCATCTACTCCGAGGCATTATGAGCGGGGCATTATGAGCGGGACACCATGAGCGCGCTTCCCGATGCCGATGGCTCCACCCGGTCCGATGCGCGCCACCCCGAGGGGCGTGGCGGCACCCGGGACATCGCTGGCGGTCCGGCCGTGGAGATCGACTCGCTGATCGGCCTGCATTCGGTCAAGGGCTCGCACTATGCGCAGTATCGCGGCGTCGAGGAACGCCTCGGCCGGGTGGTCGGTGCGCTCGACCGCATCTCCCGGGCGCTCGTGCAGACCGGCGAGGGACCGGAGAATCTGGTGCTGTCGGTCGTTCGCGCCGTCGCCGAGCACCTCGAGGCCGACTGGGTCGTCTTCGCGCTCTGCGACGGGGAACTCGACCGGACCGGGCCCCGGCATCTGATGATGTCGGCCGACGGCACCATCTACGCCTTCGAGGGCGTGCAGATGGCACGCACCCCGAGCCACCTGCCCGACGAGGTCCTCAACCGGCTCAACGACATCCTGCGCAACCAGCTCGGCGAGCTCGTCCGCCCGATCGTCGACGACCACCACCTTCATCTGCCCGTCCATCTCGACGGCCGCGTGGTCGGCGGACTGTCGGCGTGGACACCGCCGAGCCACGTCGTCGACTCCGCCGACCTGGTCGTGATGCGGATCCTTGCCCGCCAGGCCGTCGTCGCGTTGCTCAACGCCGCACTGCTGCAGGAGAGTCGCCACCAGCTCGCGCGTGCGGAGGACGCCTACGCCAAGGCCCGTGAGCAGGCCACCGACCTCGCGGTGCAGAACGTCGAACTGCAACGCACCCAACGTGAGTTGTCGGCGGTGATGCGTCAGCGGCTCGTCACCGAGGAACGTGAGCGGATCGCGCGGGAACTCCACGATTCGGTGACGCAATCGGTGTTGTCGGCGGGCGTGCAGATCGAGGTGTGCCGGATGGACTCCGACCCGGAGACCTCCGCGCGCCTGGAGATGGCGGGGACCCTCACCCGAAACGCGGTGGAACAACTACGTTCGGTGATCTATGCACTCAATCAGTCGCCGTCGGTGGACGGACTGAGTCTGGGCGAGGTGCTCGACGAACTGTGCTCCATGCACATGCCCGCCGACCTCGAGACCGATGTCCGGGTGGTCGGCAAACCGCGGGATCTTCCCGATGATCTGCAGCACGCCATTCTGCGGATCGCCGGCGAGGCGTTGTTCAACACCGCGGTGCACGCCGAGGCGACCGCCGCCCGGGTGGTCCTCAGCTACGGCGAGCGCGAGGTGGGTCTCACGGTGGACGACGACGGCAACGGCGATCCCGGGCACATGCGACGGGTGTTGCGTGCTGCCACGCTCGGCGATCTCGCCGGCCGCCACCGCGGGCTGGCGAACATGTCGACGCGCGCTCACGATCTCGGCGGTGAGCTGAGGATTCGGCGCTCGCGTCTGGGTGGGGTGCGGATCGCGGTGGAGATACCCGACGGGGATACCGGACAGCGCGGGGATGGACAGCGGGGTACGGGACGAGTCGAGGCCGCCACGCGGTCCGCCGGAGCCGCGCCCACGGTGGCACAGGAGGTCAGTCGATGAACAACCCGGAGATCGCGACGAAGCCGGTCCGCACGATGCTGGTCGACGACCACGCGCTGCTGCGCGCCGGGATCCGATCCCTGCTCGAACGAGAGCAGTCGATTTCGGTTGTCGGCGAGGCGGATTCCTTTGATCAGGCATTGGCGGAGGTGGCGCGGTCGACCCCCGACGTCGTGGTGGTCGATCTCAAGCTCACCGCCGGTACCGAGTACGAGGGATTGCGGCTGATCACCGAGATTGCCGCCCGACATCCCGAGGTCGCGTCGCTGGTGCTCACGACATTCCTCGACGATGACCTGGTGGTCCGCGCGGTCAAGGCCGGGGCACGCGGCTACGTCGTCAAGGACGTCGACACCACCGAGTTGGTGCGGGCGATTCAGGCAGTGTCGGGGGGTGGTAGCGCATTCGATCCCCGCAGCGCGGCCATCGTCCTGCGGACGGTCTCCGGGGACGGTGGGAGTTCGGAGACCCTCACCGAACGTGAACGCGAGGTCCTTCGTCTTCTCGCCGACGGGATGAGCAACAAGCGGATCGGTCAGACCCTGTTCATCTCCGAATCCACGGTCAAGTTCCACATCCGCAACATCATCCGCAAGCTCGGGGTGACCAAACGGACCGACGCGGTGTACATCGCCAGCAAGCGTGGGCTGATCTGAGCGGTTCCGTATCCGACACGCCTCGCAGCCCGCAGGGCGAACCTGCCGCGGGCGCGAGTCGGCTAGCGGGGATGCGGCGTGAGCACCAGCCATCCGCCGTGGTCATCGAAGATCTCGGCCCCGGCATGGTCGGCCGCGCCGGCCCAGGACCGCAGGTTGTCTTGCGACAGGGTGCTCAAATGTCCGAAGTGCTCGCTCGGGTGCTCCTCATAGGGAATCGCGATCACCACGCGACGCCGTGCGACTCGCAACGCTTCGCCGATCGCGGCGTGGACGTCCTCACCGTCGAGGTGCTCGAGCAGGTGGATGAGCGTGACCGTGTCGACCGAGTTGTCGGCGAGGTCGAGGTGGGTGGCGTCGCCGACCGCCGCGTCGACAGGAGTGCGCAGTCGGCGCCCGGCTGCGGTGAGCAGGGCGATCGCGCCGGCGGAGATGTCACGAGCCGACACCGTCAGACCATCGTTGGCGCACTGCAGTGCCAGAAACCCGAAGCACGAACCCACTTCCAGAACGCTGGAACCGCTGATCAGCGAACGTGCGCGGCGATGGACGGGTGCGAATGCGGCGGTGCCGTCGCCGAGTGCGCGCAACGAGTTGTCGTAGAACGCGGCCCACGCCTGCGCCGGGTCCGGTGAGCTGGTCTGGATGAGCCCTGTCGCGGACTCCTCGAACTCCCACTGTCCGTGGATTGCGCCGGCATCGACGAGAGCGACCAACGCGGTGACCATCGCGTCGTCGGAGATGTCGGCCGTGGTGAAGGTGTGGAGGAGTTCGAGGGACTCGCCACCGACGACATCGTGGTCGCGCCAACCGACGCGGCCCACCGATTCCATGCCATCCGGCAAGGCGGCCGCGTGGCGCACCGAGATCCGTCGATCGGTCGGGAGGCCGGCGCTGATGGTCGGGGCGATCATGTCCTACACGCTATGACCTGCGACTTCGCCGGGGAACTGACCGGTTGGACGGGCCTGCTGACCCAATGGACAGGACCTCCGACGGTCCGGCGTGGCCCAGATCACGCATCGCGACATCGATGGTTTCGCTGAATCCGGCGCCGCCGCCGGTGAGCGACGATCCCTGTGAACTGGGAAAACGGGTCCTGGTGGTGGGCGCGACCAGGCGATTTGATTCCCGATGCTCCGGTGCGTAACTTATTCGAAGTCAGCGCGCCGCGGCGCCGCCCCGGAGGGCCCCGAGAGGGACTCACCAGGGGAGAGGAAACCGGGCCTGCGCAGACCGCCCCCGAGAGATCGATGCGACACACTTGTGTGCCGCGACGATCACCGGGAATGCCGGACCTTCCGATCGGATCACAACCCAAGGGTTGCGAACGGGAAGTAGGCCTGGTACTCTGGAAGAGTTGCTCCGGAAGGGGTTAACATTCTGGAAATAGAACTGGCTCATCGGAGTTCGCCCTGTGTGGGTGGTGTTGGTGGGTGTGTGTTCTTTGAGAACTCGATAGTGTGTTGGTGGATTGTTTGGTGCCATTTTTTTGAATGGTATGAAACGAATCTTATTTTTGATGCCGCCCCGCGTGTTGTGGGGTGGTGTTTGTGAGTTTGTTTTTTGCCAGTTTTTTGGATTGTTTTTTGGTCAGGTTCTTTTGTCTCTCTGGCTGAGATTGTGTTGAAACTTTGTGTTTCAGTGTTTTTTCATGGAGAGTTTGATCCTGGCTCAGGA
>NZ_JBSFPC010000014.1:0-131858 GCF_053587995.1 Gordonia sp. NPDC003504 | reverse complement strand
CAGAAGCGCTGATAGCGATGGCCGAACTCACCCGCGGCGGCGCCTGCCCCGAACTGCCCTGGCCGTAACCCACCCACAAGAACGTCAGGAGATCCCGCGCCAGGCCTCTTTCACGGTTCCTCTCCGTTTATTGTTTCCGACTGCATCCAGCAACTGGTCTGAGTGCTTCTACCCACGCAGTTCACTGAGGATATACCAGCTCTAGTGAAACCGCGTGTGGACAGCCAACATAACACCTCGCGTTCAATCTGGCTGCGCGTGGGCCGCCGAGGTCGCCGTCGTTCTGATCTGAACCTGTTCGGGGGTGCCCGCCGGGATCGGTGCGATCGTCTGCAAAGATGAGCCGCAGCTAGGGCCACAGTTGGCGCTTCGCGGACGACGACGAAATTTGAGTTCGCTTCCCAACTTGTTCTTTCAAGAAGATATATGAATACCACGAATCTGAATTGTGCGCTGATTACCGTGCTCAAATTTGCGGACATCATCGACGGATGACGGCTAACGATCATCAAGCCGTTCGGCGAACCTCTCGTCGGCCAAGACGGTAAGAGCGCCACGATCGAATCGGCTTCGGCGCAAGGGAATCAGATCAGACGGTTGTAGAGATCCGCTATCGGGCAGGCGCAGAGCCTATGAGGACTACTGCCATATCCTCAGCCCCACACTCATCTACGGACCCCATGGCACCGAGGACGAACTTGCCGACCTGCCTGAGGTTAACGGGGAGACTGTACCCGGAAACAGTAAGGTCGCTACTTACACGTACGACGAGGCCACACCGCAACCCTCCGAGGCCACCCTAACGGCCAGGATTGGACTCGGGTCCGGTTCGTGGAACGGCGATCTCGCCTCATACATCGCCAAACAATAGGTACACAACCGACTAGACTAGAGACCAGCGAAGGCGTAAGTGGAGTGAGGTAAGGAGCGGAGGGCCACTGGACGCATCGAAGAGATCAGCGATAGCGCCGTCGCCGGGTCACCAGTGCGTTCCGGCGCGGGCCACACGCACTGGCCAACTCTGACGCCGAACAAGTTCGCCACCGCGGCTGACCAATAAAGTGGACCACCGGAGGTCTGTTAGGCAAACCTAATGCTCTCAGTCTCACCACTGCCGTCGAAGTCGGTCTCAACACGGTCGTCGTCCCAGGTACTCAGTCTCAACAATCTCCGATAGCGGCTGCTGCTGCAGCAGCAGCATGTCGACGATATTCCCCAGTGGGATCACCCACGGTGACGACTTCTTCTGCGAAGGGGGGATGGCGACGCCGTGGTGGTTGAGAATGAGCGTTCCGAGCTGACGGTTGAGGGTCGCCGTCCAGTGCTGGGCTTCAAAGGTGAGGACAGGGTTCGGCTGCACCTGGATTGCCTCTCTCATGGGTCCGGACGGCTGCGGAGACACTGGATAGTACGCAGAGCTGCTCGACGACAGGCATGAAACGCATTGCCCCGTGCGACGACCCGAGTTCCTGGCGAGCTCGCTTCGGACGGCGAGTTGCGTCGCGAACTGTCACCGCCCACCGCAGTTCGCCCGCGCCGGGATGGCGAGCGACGGCCCGCGGACTCACAGCTGTGTGTGCCGACGTGTCGAGCCGGGGTATCCAGGAGGGCTGGTGTCAGATCGGCGCGGGCCGCGACCGTTGCGAGCGTTCCGCGGAACGCTCAGCCGACCGCTCCGCCCTCGCCCCAAGACGCGGTGCCCTTCGGCCGGTGACTCGTGTCGGTGAGGATCGCAGCGGTGGAAGCGCCCGATTGACCATGCGGGCCGAGAAACAATCTGCTAAAGATCTAGCATGTCTACTATCGGAATAGCAGAGCTGAGTCATCGCGGATCAGAACTGGTCAGGATGGTGGAGCAGGACGGGGCCGAGTTCGATCTGACCAGGCAGGGCCGGGACACCGGCGTGGTGCTCACCAGAAAGAGTCGGCTCAGGTCGACGCCAACTGCCAAGGTGGTCGATCTGGCGGCCGTGCTGTCGGGGAACGGGCTCGACGAGAAACAGATTCAGGCGAGGTTGGACGAAATAGACCTGGGTCGGGACGAGTCAGGTGCCGTTGGGTGATGTTGATTCACCTCGACACCAATGTCCTCATACGAGGGTTGCCGGCCGGAGCGGTGCTCGCAGACGACGACGACACCCAGATCAGCTCCATCGTGTACGCCGAGTTCCTGGAAGGACTCAACAGTTCCGATGTCGGCGTGGTGATTTCCACACAAAAGCAACAGGCGCGAATCGATGCGCTGTACCACGGTGGAGTGCCGTTCGATGGAGACACGGCAAGGCTGTACCAGGTGATTTCAGGGGTCGTCAGCAAATCTGGTCAAACCAACAGAAGGCGGCGTATCGACTTGATGATCGCGGCGACGGCGATCCAGCATTCCGCGGCTCTGGCCACGTACAACGCCGCGGACTTCGCCGGCCTGGGTGATGCCTTGCAGGTGATAGACCTGAGTTCGGCAAACGGGTCGTTGTGAGTGGAGCACCGCTTCGCCGCACCGATCCGCCTTGTCATTCGCATCAAAGGAGACGCGTGCCGAGGGAGTGAGAGCGTCGTACTGACTGCAAGGCACCTCGGTCCATACCGGGATGTACAGCGTCATCGTTGTTGTGTCCAGTGTCCGTTCTCGAGAGTGAAGGTTCCAGCGAGGTCTGCGGTCAGCAGACCGGACACGACATCACGTGTAGGGTCAGCCACAACGACTGAGCCGGGAACACCTCGGGGTATGCGGACAGGCATCTCCCTGGTGTGCAGAGGACCCGGCGACGGGAGAACCATGGACCGGCGTTCCTTTTTGAAGCTGTCGGGTGCAGCCATGGCAACGGCCGGTGTGTCCGGCGCCGGGCTTCAGGCCGCGGGTCGAGCACGGGCACTCCCTCCCCGCTACGGCACCTACGAACGGATCGTCCCCGAGATCTTCCGTCCTGTTCCGGCGCCTCGTCACCACTCGGAAGCAATCGTGATCGGCAGCGGCTTCGGTGGGGCTGTGAGCGCGCTGCGCTTGGCCGAATCCGGTATCCAGACAACAGTTCTCGAGCGAGGATCGCGCTGGCCACATGATCCGCGGCGGGCGATCTTCGGCTTCGACGGACGCATGATGTGGCATGTGCATCGGTCCATCGCCGAGGGGTCACTGGATTCAACGCTAGCGGGTCCCGCGTACACACAAACTCTGGCTTCGGCGGCGGTGATCGATGATTTCGGTGGGATCTTCGAGTTCAGCTGGCACCGCAACGCCGCCATTCTCTGCGGGGCGGCGGTCGGTGGTGGATCGGTGGTCTACCTGGGAATCACCGTTGCCTCCGAACGCATCCCCTTCGACGAGGTGTTCGCCGGAACGGTCGATTACGACGAGATGGTGCGGGTCTGGTACCCGAAGGCACTCGCCGGTCTGGCGGCCTCCGTCGTCCCGGCGGATGTGTACCGTGACAGCGCATTCCGCAATCATCGCGACTTCGTGCGCCTGGCAACCAGGGCCGGATATCGACCCCGCGCAGTGGCGGGCAACTGGCGCTGGAACGTGGTGCGCGACGAGATCGCCGGACGTGCCGCACCCATGGCGACGACCGGCGCCATCGCGAGCTCCAACGGCTCCCTCAATTCGCTGGACTTCAGCTACCTGCGGCGAGCCGAGGCCACCGGAAACGCGACCATCCATCCTCGCCATCAGGTGAACGCTATTCACGTCGAACGCTCCGGCCGCTATGTCCTCGACGTCGACTACGTCAGTCCCTACGGCGACATCCTCGCCCGGCGCACACTCACCACCGATCGACTGGTCCTCGCCGCCGGATGTCTGGGGACCAATCGACTCCTGGTGGCCGCCCGAGACACCGGAGCGCTACCGAATCTCAACGAACACATCGGAACCGGGTGGGGTAACAACGGGGCCGGCACCATCGAGGTCGAGATCGGCGGCGCCCGCACGCCTCAGCCGTCGATCGGTGGGCAGGGCTTCTTCGACACCGACGGGCCCTACGCCCGGGCCGTCGTCAACGGCACCGCCTCGCAAGGTCCACTGGACGCGCTGACCGCCGCAACGAGTGAGTCGGTCATCAAGATGGGGATCACGTCCGTCGACCACTCGCGCGGCGCCTTCACCTACCGCCGCGACACCGGCCGGGTGATCCTCGACTGGCCGGCCGCAGGCCACACCGACGTCGTCGCCAACTGCCTGCGCATCGGACGTCGGCTGGCCGAGCGATCAGATCTACCGGTGAATGGCGTTGCCTACGAGCGTGACACGACGTGGGCGCACTGCATGGGCGGCGCGACGCTGGGTACCGCCTGCGATGAGTACGGCCGCGTCAAGGGCTACCGCAACCTCTACGTCAATGACGGCGCGATGATGCCCGGATCGGCGGGAGCATCCAACCCGTCGTTGACGATCACCGCGGTGGCCGAACGCAACATGGCCGCCATCATCGCGGCGGGTGGATGATGCCGGCGCTCAACCTGATGCGAGAACGCTTCGCCCACGCACGAATTGGCCGACTGGCGACGGTCACGTCCACCGGCGCGGCGCATGTGGTGCCATTCGTGTTCGCGCTCTCCGACGAGACAATCTATAGCTGCATTGACCACAAACCCAAGCGCACCAACAGGTTACGACGACTGACCAACATCGAGGCGAACCCTGCGGTATCGATCCTGGTGGATCACTACTCCGACACCTGGGACGAGCTGTGGTGGGTCCGCGTCGATGGGATCGCAAGTGTCATCGACGCCCAGGATCCGCAGGGTGTGCACGGCATCGATGTGCTCGCCGAGAAGTATCGGCACTACCGCGATCGACGGCCCACCGGACCCGTGGTGGCCGTTCGCGATCTGAGCTGGCATGCGTGGTCGGCGCGCGACGAGCTCTCGACGTGACCGCGACCCTCGAGCGTTTCGCCCGCGGTCCGGTGGCCGCGGCCGCCGCCGCTCAGGCCGTCGTGCTGACCATCAGCTCCTTCGGTTACGACTATCAGCGCGACGAGCTGTACTACCGGATGCTCCGACCCGCCTGGGGCTACGTCGATCAACCTCCGCTCACGCCGGCCATCGCGCGGATGACCCTGCATCTGGCCGACGCGGAGTGGGCGCTGCGCATCCCCGCGACGCTGGCGTCGGCGCTGTCGGTGGTCGTCCTGGCGATGATCACCTGGCGGCTCGGCGGGGGACGGGTCGCTCAGACGCTGGCCGCGTGGGGGTACGCCACCGCGATGATGCCGCTGATGCTCGGCCATGTCCTGTTCACCTCGACCATCGATCTGCTGCTGATCCTGCTGGTGGTGTACGCCCTGCTGGTGGCGGTGCAAGGCCACCACCGCTGGTGGATCGTGGCCGGTCTGATCGCGGGTCTGACCACCTACAACCGGTGGTTGGTCGTGATCGTGGTCGGCGGCCTGATCTTCGGTCTGCTGCTGCTGGGGCCGCGGCGGGCGTTCCGAACACCGTGGCCCTACCTCGGCGGCGTCGTCGCGGTGATCGTGGGACTGCCGAATCTGCTCTACCAGGCGCACCACGGCTGGCCGCAGCTCGAGATGGGTGCGGCACTCGGCGCGGAGAACGGCGCCGACGTCCGCGGTGGTTTCGTGCTGATGCTGATCGTGCTGCTCGGTCCACCACTGGTGGCGGTCTGGGGTACCGGAGTCGTGTGGCTACTGCGCTCGGACCGACGTCACGTCGACGGCTGGCTCGTGGTCGGTTGTGCCGTCCTGTTGGTGTTCACCTTCATCGGCGGTGCGCAGCCGCACTATCCGGTGCACCTGCTGTCGGTGATGTACGCCGCCGGGTGTGTGCCCGTGGCAGCGTGGTTGTCGGGCAACCGATTCCGGAGGCGCCTGCTGATCGTCGTCGTCGCCGTCAACGCCGCGGTGTCAATCGTGCTGGCGTTGCCGGTCATCCCGCTGCGCGTTGTCGGTCACACCCCGGTGGTCGACGCCGGGCCATTGGTGGCCGACCAGATCGGATGGTCCCAATACGTGGCGCAGATCGCCGGGATCTACCAGGACCTGCCGGCGCCGCGGCCGCCGATCCTGGCCTCCAACTACGGGGAGGCCGGAGCACTCGCCCGCTACGGTCCCGCCTACGGTCTGCCCGAGCCGTACTCCGGGCACAACGCGCTCTACGACCAGCGCGCCCTTCCCGAAGACACCGACGCCGTCCTGGTCATCGGCGGCCAAGTGCGCAGGGCCACATATCTATTCAGTTCATGCACCACGCTCGCACACCTCGACAACGGGCTCGGCGTCGACAACGACGAGCAGGGGCAGCCCATAGCCCTCTGCGAGCATCCGAACGACCCGCAACAGCTGTGGCCGGCACTGCGACACCTGGACTGATGCCCGCCGGGGACACGAATCGCGTCGCCGACGTTCGGCAACCCCAGAGAACCGAATAAGCACAGTTTCTGCGCGTTGCGGGCTGAACTGTGGCACCCCGCTCTCTGTGGCGTGTCAGGTCACCAGGGTGACGTGGCCGTCGATCCGCAGAAGTGGACGCCCGGCCGAATGAGTTGTGCGACGTCTGGACTATCCCATGGCCAATCGCAGGCCTGTGGCACTGCGAGTCGCGCGAAGTGCGGGCGTGAAACTGTCCTCCTTCTCGTCTGAACCCGATACCGTCAACGATGTTCGGGGACGATCGATCACGGAGATGACGACATGGATACTCGATCCGACGTGGCAACACCGAAGGCCCCGGGCATCGATGTCCGACGTCACGACGCGGTGATCTTCGGCGTCGCCCGCCTGGCGCCCGATCGTGATGCGAGCGAACAGCTTTCACGCCATCCGGAAGCGGTCGAACTCCTCCGGCGCATTCGTGGCGCGGGTATGGCCCTCGATCTCGTCGTCATCGAGCACAATGAGCCGGTAGACGAGATCGTCGACCCGCTCCTCGACGCCGCCCACCGCCTCGGGGTGTTTCCGGCGCGGACGGTCTTCGTCGACACCACCGGCATGGTCACCGACGCCGGTCATCGAGCAGGCTTCGATCTCGTCATCGCGCTCCACGAGGCCGGTACCGCGCCGCACCACGAGAGTGCCGATGCGGTGGTCGACAGCCTCGCTCACATCGAGGTCCGCTCCGGATTCGACCGGGTGTCGCGCATCCCCGAGGCGCTCACCTCCCGCTATCAGCTGACCGCGCGGGTCCGTAACCGGATGCCGGTGGTCGTGATCGATCTCGATGCGCTCACCGTGAGGTCGAGCGCGGACCCGAGCGGTCCGTCGGCAACCGCCGTCGAACTCGCCGACGGCATGCGCGAACAGCTCATCCGGGTCGCCCACTTCTGCCCGATCGCTGTGGTCGGCGACGGGGGTGTCAATGACCTGCGCACCCGGGTCGGCGTCGACGGCATCTGGTACGCGGGCGTCGACGGGCGTCACCTGGTGGCGCCCGACGCTGCAGACCAGATCGCTCCGTCGGGGCCCTGGGACCGGGGGCGCACCCTCGGTCTGCTGCTCGACGAGCTCGGCGATGGTGACACCACGCTCCCGATCTACGTCGGCGCCGGCCTCGCCGACGAGGCCGCCTTCGACGCGCTGCCGACTGACTCGATCGGCATCGCCGTCGGAGCTTCCGAGGGCGACCGCCGCTCTGCCGCCGAGTTCTCGGTCGCCGATCCCGACGGCGTACGGGAACTGCTGCGACGGCTCGCCGACCTGCTGGGTTCTGCCACGGATAATGTTGCCGCACCCAGTGATCCGTGGACGGTAACCTACCTCGGGTACGATCCGGCCGCCGAACCGCTGCGAGAAGCGTTGTGCAGCATCGGTAACGGGGTGTTCGCGACACGCGGCGCGGCGCCCGAATCCCGCGCCGACGACATACACTGTCCGGGTACCTACGCCGCCGGTGTCTTCAACCGGCTCCACGACCGCATCGACGGGCACGCCATCGACAACGAGAGCATCGTCAACCTGCCCAACTGGCTGTCACTGACTTTCCGCATCGATGACGGCGACTGGTTCGACATCGACCGCGCCGACCTTCTCGACTACCGGCAGGACCTCGATGTGCGACGAGCCATCCTCACCCGCCGCTTCCGGTTCCGCGACCACGCCGGACGCGTCACCGAGGTCTCCGAAAGACGTTTCGTGGCAATGCATATGCCGCACGCCTGCGCGCTGGAGACGACGATCATCCCGCGCGGATGGTCGGGCCGAATCGAATTCCGGTCCCTGCTCGACGGCGCCGTCATCAACGCACTCGTACCTCGCTACCGTGACCTCGCGAGCACCCATCTCGAGACGGTGCGGGCCGCCGAACTGTCTGCCGATTCGGTGGCGTTGTCGGTGCAGACCAACCAGTCTCGGATCACCGTGGCGATGTCGGCCCGAAACATGGCGTGGCGCAACCATGACACGCCCACCGGTGAGTACCGTCCGGTGCACGAGAGCGCCGGTGACGGTGAGCGGATCGGCCACGACATCGGTGTGGACGCGCGCGACGGCGAGCCGGTCACGCTGGAGAAACTGGTGACGGTGTTCACCGGTCGTGACCCGGCGATCTCCGAGCCGTCGGATGAGGCCGCCCGGTGGCTCGACCGACTGGGCCGATTCGACGAGGTACTCGACGGGCACGTACTCCGCTGGGGCACCCTGTGGGACCGGTTCGACATCGCCTTCGACGGCCGTCCGGACGTCCTGCGCATCATCCGCTTCCACCTGCTGCACGTCCTGCAGACGTTGTCGCCCAACACCACCGAACTCGACGTCGGGGTGCCGGCCCGCGGGCTGAACGGTGAAGCGTATCGCGGCCACATCTTCTGGGACGAGATGTTCGTGTTCCCGGTGCTGAACCTGCGGATACCGACTCTGACCCGTTCGCTGTTGCGTTACCGCTACCTGCGGATGCGCGAAGCGCAGGCGTCGGCACTCGCGGCCGGGCATGCCGGTGCGATGTTCCCGTGGCAGTCGGCCAGTGACGGCCGTGAGGAAAGCCAACAGCTGCACCTCAATCCGGATTCCGGGCGCTGGAATCCCGATCCGAGCGCCCGGCAGATCCACATCGGCATCGCCGTCGCCTACAACGTCTGGCAGTACTATCAGGTCACCGGTGACCTCGAGTTCCTCGTCGACTACGGCGCCGAGATGCTGATCGAAATCGCCCGCTACTACGCCAGTCTCGCCACTTTCGACGACTCCCGTGGCCGGTATGTGATCCGCGGGGTGATCGGTCCCGACGAGTTCCACGGCGGGTACCCGGACCGGCCGTACGACGGCGTCGACAACAATGCCTACACCAATGTCATGTCGGTGTGGGTGCTGCGGCGCGCGGAAGAGGTTCTCGCCCTGCTGTCATTGCAGGTTCGCGGCGACCTGACCCAGCGGCTGGGTCTGCACGTGAAGGAGACCGCACGCTGGCAGGACATCACCCGCCGCATGGTCGTCGGGTTCCACGACGGCGTCATCAGCCAGTTCGAGGGCTATGAGGCTCTGGCAGAACTGGATTGGGATGCCTACCGCGACAAGTACGGCACCATCGCACGATTGGACCGCATCCTGGAGGCCGAAGGTGACGACGTCAACGCCTACCGGGCGTCCAAACAGGCCGACGTCCTGATGCTGTTCTATCTCCTGTCCGCGAGCGAGCTACGAGACCTGTTCGAACGCTTGGGATATGAACTCACCGATGAGACCGTCGGCCGCACCGTCGACTACTACATGGCGCGCACGTCGCACGGTTCGACGCTCAGCAGGCTGGTGCATTCCGGAGTCCTCGCTCGCACCGATCGCGACGGGGCGATGGAGTTCTTCGACGACGTGCTGCGCTCGGACATCGACGACATCCAGGGGGGCACCACCCAGGAGGGTATCCACCTGGCTGCGATGGCCGGGAGTGTTGATCTGCTGCAGCGCAGTTTCACCGGTCTGGAAACCCGCGGCAATCGGTTGATCCTGCGGCCGCATTGGCCGGATGCGCTGGGTGCCGGGGAGTTTGCGATGTTCTACCGCGGACATCGTCTGCGGCTACGCGTCAGCGGCCGCGACGTCCGGGTAAGCGCAGCCCCGGGAGCGTCCGCACCGATCCAGGTGGAATGTCGTGGACACGTGGCGGAATTGCGGGCCGGTGGCGTGGTGCGGTTGGGATGACCCCGTCTGCGGCAGCACCGAAGTCTGCGCTGAGACGGCGGTGCGGCCTCGACGGGGCATCGCCCTCGGGTCGTCGTGACCGCGGAGTTGTGCTGTCGTGAGCAGGTGGAGCGGTAGCCTGACGTCGTGGCCTCGGATGAAACGCTGGATGCCGACACTTCTCACCGGCGCGTCGGTCTGGTCCTGTCCCTTGCGCTGGGTCTCATCGAATCGGGTTACCCGACATCGGATGCACTGGTCCTGGCGCATCGCTGTGCTCGGTCGATCGGGTTGGCCGGGACCGTGATCATCGACCAGGGTCGAGCGCTGGTGGTGGAGTTCCCGTTCCGGGATGGTCAGTCGGTGGTTCGGGTGGGTGAGATGGCGTCGCTCGGCGGTATCGACTGTCGTCGGATGAAGCGTATCGGTGATCTGGCCGAGCAGGTCATTGCGGGCCGACTACCCGCCGACGCGATGTCGCAGCGACTCGCTGACATCCGTCGGCAACCCGGGCCACGACAGTGGGTCATCACGGCGGGAATGGCCGTGCTCGCCTTCGCCATCGCCCTTCAGGTCGGGGTCAATGTCACGGCTTCCGTGGTGGCCGCCATCGTTCAGGTGGTGGTCTCCGCTCTGGGATTCCTGGCGGCGCGTTTCGGTGTTCGCACCATCTTCGTCAGGGCCGCGCAGGCGATCCTGGCGGCCTGCGGCGTCGCGTTGGCCCACGTCATCGGTGTGCTGTCGTGGTTCGAGGCCGTGGCGTGTGTCGGGGTTCCGTGGATGTTGTTGATTCCATTGCCGGTTCTCGTGTCGATGGTCGTCGACGCGGTGAACGACCTGTATAGTGCGGCGGTGGCCAGGGCGTTCGTCGTCGTGATCGCCACCGGCGGTGTGGCACTGGGCGCGTATGCGGTCGTCGATGTCGGCTCGCGACTGGAATTGACGGCACCCGGTGATCTCAGTCTGCCGACGCTTCCGTTGACGTTGGCGCTCCTGTTCTCGGTGATCGGTGCGGTGGCCAACGCTCTGGCGAATGGTGGCGAGGCGGATCTGTTGATCCCGGCAGCGGTGCTGGGGCTTGTCACCGCCGTCGTCAACCAGTCCCTGGTGCGGGGTGCCGGTATCGGGTCCACCGCGGCAACGGTGTGCGCGTCCATCGTCTTGGGTGTCGTCTCGGCGCTGTGGGCCAAGCACAGCCCCTACCCCAGTGCAGTGCTGTCGCTCATGGGAATCACCGGTGCGCTGATCCCCGGGTTGACGGTGTATCTGGGAATCGTGCGCACAGTGTTCGGGCAATCGGGCACCGGGGCATATGTCACCGCACTGGTCACCGGCGCCGGGATCGCGGTCGGTGTCGCGTTGGGCGGCCTGGTGGTCAATGCCCGGCGACCGGTCGCCGTGGACACGACGCAAGAGGGCAGCGGTCCCGGACCGACCGTCACGGGAACAGGAACCCGGCGATGGTGGCGTCGACCATCCGGGCGACCGGGAAGACCGACGGATCGTTGACAAAGCGCTGGTTCTGAAACACCACGACGAACCGCCGTCCGGTCGAATTCTCCTGCACGATAAGCGCTTCGGAGGCCACCGAGAAGCCGGCGTTGACCGGGCCGAGACCGATCTTGCTGTGCAGGGTGACGTACTCGACCGTCGTGTCCCGGTTGAGGAACAGGTGCAGATTGATGACGGCACGTTGCAGCAGGTCGAGCATTGCCGCATCGCTGCCCGGGTCCACCAACTCCGAATCGGCCAGCAGGGTGCACAGTTTCGCCATCTGATATGCGCTCGCGCCTTGGGCGGTCGGGCCGTCGTTGCTGCACGGAATCCGTTGCGGCGGGTACCCGATGCCGAAGTCGCCGCACAGCCACAGTCCCAGGTCGGTGTCCGCGTCGAAGAAGTTCGCCTCGGATGCGGCTCCGGTGACGTACCCGAAGCCCAGGCGCTGGATGCATCGGCCGGCGGAGGCGTTGTCGCCGAGAGCAATCGCGGAAAACAGGTCGTTCCAGAAGGTCTGGGAGAAGTTCACGGTGTTGGAGGACGGGTCGTGGTCGAAGACCTGATCGTACTTGGGAAGCAGGTGCAGGTCGGCCAGACCGGCGAGCCGCGGCAGACGGTTGGTCCGGATCACATCGTCGAAGCCGTCGTGCAGCAACTGGAACGCGTCGGCCGGCGCCGTCGCGGCGAGCAGATCGTTGCTCGCCTTGCGCAACTCGAAGGCGCCGTACATCGCCACCACCTTCAGCATGCTGGCCGAGTAGCACTCGATGAACTCGAGCCGGCCCGCATATCCGCGGGTGCCGTCCGGATTGAGGTCGACGATCGCGACCGGCGCCGCAGTCGGTGGGTTGAGGGTGGTGGCCATCGCAGTGTCCAATGCCTGCTGCAGCGCCGAGTCGTGAACCAGGGGATCGGTTTTCGCGTCGGGAAAGGGAAGCATCGGCAGTCCTTGTCGTGGTGTCCAGAAGGATGTGATGTCTAGAAGGCGATGCCGACGGAGTCGGCCGCCCCGATCAACGCACCGTCGGTCACCATCTGGGTGGCGAATCCGGAGATCGCACCGTCCGGCGGTGAACCGATCGTGACGATGCGGCTGTACTCGATTCCCTTCTGGGTGAGGATGCCTACCACCTCGTCGTTGTCGTTGACGATCAGCGACCCACTGTCGCCGGGTTTGCAGAAGACGGGTGCGTTGAGGTCGCGCGCCCAGATCTCAAAGCTGTTGGCCGGGGTACCGCGCCCCAACGGGGCCAGCCCGATGCCGCTGACCGTGCCCAGCGTCAGGTCCGTCGTCCGCCCGCGCTTGCGGACCCGGTCGCCCACCTCGGCGCGGGCCATGCCGCCGACCCTGCCGATGTCGGCGATCGTGGCGTCGAATCCGACGCCGTCGTGGGCAGCGAAGACGGCGATGTCGGTCGACGCCTGCCACCGGTAGAGCCGCCCGACTTCTCGGGTGCTGTCGGGCTGGTAGATCGGATCACCCTGGAGGGCTTGTTGATCGCTCTCGGCGATCACGTGGGCGCAGGTGACACCGACGACACCACCGAACAGCGTGTCGGAGGCGAACCCGCCGAGGGTGCCCGCGCCGTGCTGGATCAGCGCGCCACCGTGGGCCGCGTGAATGGTGATGCCGCCGAGCAGCGGGTCGTGTGGCGCGGTGTCGAGCAGGGGTGTCAGCTCGCGCTCGACGACACTCACCGGGAATCCGGCGCCGGCGATGAGGCCGTCGAGCCCGGCGGGTATCCGGTCGATATCGGCGACCATGACGCGGATGACGAGGTCATCGGTGAGTTCCCCGTCGTCGGTCCGCAAGCCGACGTCGACGGCGAGGAGTCCGGGAAGGAAGGGCAGCGCCCCCCGGAGGACGGCGGCGAGGGCGTCCTTGGCGTCGAGCATGTCCTGGCTGACGTCCATGGCCGTCTCCTCAGTCTGTCCGTGGTGGCGCGCCGACATCTCGGCGGCTGACGGCTATCGAGTGTGCCGGAGCCGGCGCGGAACCGAACGAGTAGTGGACTACCCCAACGGGGTCGGTCTCGGCACGGGCGAGCGTTGCATCCGCTGAGACGAACGGGTGGTTTCATGACGACCGTTGATCCCATCGCACCCGCGGACATGCACGCACCCCGTCGGGTCCGATCCGCGGAAGGTCGCGGTCGTCGCAACGGCCGGCTGCTGAAGATCTACATGAATCTGCGTGAACCCACCCCCGCCGAACTCGACACCATCGGGCGGCGGATGATGATGCGACGAGCCCGCGGCGGCTCTGGTCCGCGCCACGCGGGCGCCACGAAAATCACCCGAGCGGGTCGGCGTGACGCAGTTCCGTGGCGCACTCGCCGGCGGCGTGCCCACCGATGCACCGCCGGCGCTGCGCGAGTTCTTCGCCACCGTCGAGGCCACCCCGGACTGGGTCGACCGAGAACTGTGCGAGAAGGGCGCCGGGGTGTACCGACGCCCTTCCGATCAATCGGGCCGACCTCGCCGCCAACCTCGGCCTGTTCAGCGGAACGCTGCTGATGGGTGTGCGCGCACTCGGTGTCCCGGTCGTCGATGAGGACTCCCGCGCGCTGATGCATCTCTGGAAGTACGTCGGCCGGCTGATCGAAGTCGACGAGGACTGGCTCTTTCGACGAGGAAATGGCGCAACACCAGTTCAGCTACGCGATCCTGCCGGCGCAGGGAGAGGTCACCGACGCCGGAGCCGAATTGACCACCGCCCTGGTGAACGCACAAAAGGCCCTGCACTACAAGAGATTCCCCGCGGCGTCGGGAAGCCATGCGCGTCTGCGACCCCTGAGCATGCTTCAAGGTTCTCTGGTGTCCGCGGGATGGGGGATCTGGGGCAGCCGCTCACGTTGCCGTGGGCAATCGGGACCGCATGGGTACGAAACACGGTGAACTACCGGGTCATTGGTCGAACCCCGTGGGCGTGCGGTATCTCGAACTCCTGGGGGAGCGGTCGAGCAGACGGGCCCGCTACCGTCACTTCGGTGACGACGCGCGGAGGCCGGTGCGCCGACCATCGGTAGCCCGCGGGCTTCGGCAGACTCATGTTGGGGTACAACACTATTCGTATGACAGTGTTGTAAGGCAACGGGATTCGATGATCCCGTCCAAATATCCGGGTCCGATGGGTGCGCCGAATGACGTGAGACCGGCGCCGGCGGCATCCGCAAGGGACGAAAGTACGCAGGTCAGAGGACCTTCTGACGAAGTGTGGCGCACCGGTGTCCGGGTGGTCTGCTCGGGCTGCGACGCTCGTTCGTCGAGCGTATTCTTCACTACGTGAGCAAGCTCAGTCCGGCCATTTCCGCATTGAAGGCGGCGCACTGGCAGCATTGCCTGGCGCCGCATCTCCTCGACGGGGAGGTGATCGTCGCGTTCGTCTCGGCGCATCGTCTCAAGCCCACCGTCGAGGGTGTGGCCGTGACCAATGCCCGGGTCCTCGGTTTCCACACCGCCGCTCCGTCGCGACGCGACGTGATCACGATGGCGGTTGCGGCCGACGAGATCGCCGACGTGGAATTGGTCTCCGCACATATGGTTCCGACTCTGACGATCCGCACGACGGGCACGCCGCTGTGCTTCGGTGAATTCCACCGTGAGGAGATGGATTTCCTCACCTACTTCCTCGATACCCTGCGGCACGACGGCGTCGATGAGGCGGTGCGCCCGGAACTCGACCGGTGGCGATCCGACACGCAGCAGTCCGCCGGCGCCCGCGCCCGCCGACGCGAGCAGCGTCGCGTCCCCGTCTACGGCGAGCCCATGACGTCCGCGCAGTGGGTTGCCATCGAGCGGTCAATCGGCTCCGACGAGTACCCGTGGATGATCCTCAACTGCGGACGCCACGGCCAGTTGGCAGCCTTTGCCGACCGGATCGTCATCCGAAAGACCGGCCGCACCACCGATCTACCCGTCGGTGAGCATCTGGAGGTCATCCCGTTCACCGACATCGTGGATGTCACCTATCGCTGCGGTGCCCTGTCCGGTGTGCTGGAGGTCGCCACCAAGGCATGCCCGGCGATCTACGGCGAAGGGTTCTGGCCATCGGTGGTGTCCGACCACACCGAGGCGTTGCCCAATGTGCTTCGCGTGCCCAAGGCGTATTACCAAGGCGCGCAGGACAGTATCGATAAACTCCGGCAGTACGTCCACACCGGTCAGGGCGCGGGGAGCCGGGCGGCCTCGGCGCGCTGAGTCTTTCGACGGTCCGATTCACGACGGCGGGTGCGAACGCTGTGACATCGAAAGTCGCTTCGGTCGCCACCCTCGCAACGGGTACGGACGCAGGTTCGTGACTACGGGTTGCTGGAGTCCGCTCTGGCCCGACCTCGCACCACCGTGTTCGGTGCGGATGCCTACCCAGGTGTTCACGTCAAGGCGGCCGCGCTCCCGCACTCCCTGACCCGTAATCTTGCGCTCGTCGACGGGAGCAAACGAACGGGCTGGATCGCTTGCCTCACGTTCCGAAGATCGCCGCGTGCCGGTTCACCGACCGATGGTCGATGCGGCGGCCGCTACCGCCCGACACGTCATCACGCCGGGAACGTTCGTCGCAGGCACTGCGGTCGCAAGGGCCACATCGTCCTCCCGCGGGTCCTCTCGGGTGAGGTGGGACGTCGGCGACTTGAGTGAGCCGAGAAGATCTGCGCGAGCCGAACTGACCCGCGCGAGCTGCTCAGGAGCGGTAAACGAATCGTCCGGGCCGCACGCCGGAGTGATCCAGGGAGCCGCACCGAGCCCATGGATGCGACGATGAAGGGCGATGAACACCCCACTGCCGCCCGTACCCGACGACATCCGACTGGTGGTCTCCGACATGGACGGCACCCTGCTCGACGGCGCCAAACAGATCCCGGAGACGCTGTGGCCCCTGCTCGACGAACTCGGCCGCCGCGGCATCGTGTTCAGTCCGGCCAGCGGTCGGCAGGCGGCCACGCTGCTGCATCAACTCGGGCATGCGGTGCCGGGCCTGGTGGTCATCGCCGAGAACGGATCGGTGGTGGCCCGTGACGGCGAGAAGCTTCGCGTGGCACCCCTTGACGGCGACGTCGCGACGGCGGTGCTGGCCCGGGCCCGTGAATTGTCCGCGTCGGGTGTCGACCTCGGCGTCGTCCTGTGCGGGCCCGATGGTTCCTTCGTCGAACGCTCCGATGAGAAGTTCCTCGAACAGGTCGAGCCCTACTACTTCGCCAACCAGATCGTCGACGATCTCACCGCGGTGGAGGCCGAACTCGTCAAGGTCGCAGTCTTCGACTTCGATGGCATCGAGGCGGTGACCGCCCCGGCCATCATGTCGGTAGGCGGGGCCAAGGAGGTCGTGGTGTCCGGGCACCACTGGCTCGACGTGATGGCGCCCGGCGTCGACAAGGCCGTCGCCGTCCGCGCGATCCAGGACCGTCTCGACATCACCCCCGCGCAGACCATGGTCTTCGGTGATTACCTCAACGACCTCGCCATGCTCGGCACCGCCGACTGGTCGTACGCCATGGCCAACGCACACCCCGACATCCTCGCAGCGGCACGGTTTGTGGCGCCGTCGAATGAGGAGAACGGGGTGGTGCGCACGGTGCGGTCGGCGCTGGGGTTGCCGGATATCGGGTGAGCCGGTCCCCGGCCGCGCTCACGCCGTGAACTCCGGTCGTCGACGGATCAGCGTCCGGTAGATGACCGCGCCGAACAGTGCCGACTGGATGATCTCGTCGGGGAGGTAGGCGTCGATGTCGAGGGGGTCGCAGATGGTGCCGTCGGTGAGATGGTCGAGCAGAACCGGCGACAGACTGTCGATGGTGAGTTGAAACCGTTCGCCGCCGAGGTCGGTGACGGCCAGGGTCCCTTCACCATCCCAGGAGTCGATGCGGGCCCAGTGGGTGATGCCGCATCCCTCCGCGGCCTCGATCAGGAGTCGGCGTCCGAACAAGCGTGACATCGGGACGCCGTCGACGGCCCCGTACCGCGGCCAGCGCCTCCCGGTAAGGCACCCGATGCTCAGGGGCATGACGCCGCGCCGCGCGCTTCTCGGCGGATCGTTCGGTCATCTCGGATCGCTCTCGGTGCGATTCCCGCGTCCACCACATCGCACTGAGGTCATCACTTACGAGAGTCGTCGCCCCGAAGGGTGTATCGGATCGTTCCTGGCCCTGCTGTTGTGGCCGGCGGAGCCCGCCGAGGAGGCTCGTCTGATCGATATGGTGATCAACACCGTCGGGGTGCGCCGGATGAGCTGATTCCGGGCGAACTGATTCCGGACTGATTCAGATGAGGCCCAGCGTCTCATCCAGCCAGTCGAACATGCGCTGCTCGGTGAGCGCCCGTGCCATCGGTTGGCAATGCCAACTCGCCCCTTCGGCGGCGGTGAACGCCACCACGGTGGTGTCAGCCCCGGACATCGCGGCGAGTTGTTCGGACTGCCCCGGCCAGAACTGCTCGGCCTCCGGCGCCGTGATCAGCATCGGCGTCCGGATCTGTGCCGCGACATCCGGTGTAAGCGTGTACTGTGCAACAGCTTTCATCGTTGCGGCATAGGTCTCCTGACCGTAGGGGCGGGCGCGCCAGTCCCACATCCGCTGGGTGGCCTTGCTGGCCTTCAGCCCGATCGACATCATCTGATCGAACTGGTGATCCTTGCCCTCGGCGAGCATCGACTGCAGTGCGTGCGGCAGATTCGCCAGCCAGGACGCCTCCACCTGAACGACGCCGGGGTCGGCGATTGCGGCGGCATAGCGATGGTCGAAGGAGATCGCTCGTGGCACCCAGTAGCCGGCCTGGCTGATGCCGTAGACCGCCAGCCGGTCGGCGTCGACACCACGCAACCCGACGACGACGTCGGTCACCGGGGTCAGCACCGCCTCCCAATCGGGCCGGAAGGTCATGCCCTGCTCGAACAGCATCGACTGCTGGCCCGGTCCGTCGAACATCACCACGCGATAGCCGCGTCGGAGCGCGCCCTGCGCGGCGGCCGACCACTGGCCCGACACCGCCCCGTCGCTCCCGTTGACCATCACCAGCGTGGGACGCCGATCGTCGTCGCCGGCGTCCTCGGGTGACAGGTACCAGCCTGGCAGTGTGGTGCCCTCGTAGGGGATGGAGAGTCGCTGTGCGACAAACGGACCGAGATCGATGAACTTCTCCCACGCCGCGCGATGCGCGGCGAAGACGGGCATCCGCTCGGCGTCGTCGGCGATACCGTCCAGCGCGTCGAACGCCACCGACAGATAGGTCGCGGCGCGGAGGTAGCTCATCGCGGCGCTGAACCGGTGCCCGCGATCGGCCACGGCGGCGGCCTCGGTGGCCAGTCGCGTGCCCAGGCGGTGCCACGCGTCGTACCAGTCGCGGTCGTGACCGTCGCCGATGCCGTCGATGGTGGTGAGGACCTCGCCTGCATCGGTCGCGCCGGAGGTGGCGTAGCCGAGCAGGATGCGGACGGAGTAGTCGCGGCCGGCGTCGGAGTAGAAGCCATGGGAGTAGGCGGTGTGCGGTGCGTGGGGGAGGTGCATGGCGGTGCGCTTTCGTCGGTGTCGGGGGTGTTGTCGAACACCGAACACTCTGCGCTCATCGGCGGCGCACGTCATCCGTCAGGTGACGTGGGTTCTGCTGCCAACGGTTCACGACGGGCGTCGCTGCGCCCCGATCAGGTCGTCTCGCTCGGGGGGTCCTCGGCGGCAGGCCTCCGCATCTCCTGGATGGCCTTGATCGACTTGGTCACCACCGCGAGCACCGGTGGGCCCAGGACCATGCCGAGCAACCCGGCCGCGGTCCCGCCGATCATCGTCGCCAGCAGCACCGCCACCGGATGCAGGTGGAGTGAGGACCCGAGTGCCCATGAGCTGACGGCACTTTGGATGGTGCCGTTGGAGACGATGAAGGTGATCCCCATGATCAGCGCGGCCGTTGGTCCGCCCGTGCCGAACGCGATGAGCACGACGAACGCGCCGGTGAGCCACGCCCCCAGGTAGGGGATGAACGACATGAAGAAGTACAGGACGAAGATCGGGATGGCCAGCGGGATTCCCAGCACCAGAAGCGGAATCATGAAGATCGGCGCGGTCAGGATCGCGGTGATCGCGGTGCCGCGGAAGTACCCACGGATCGACTGTCGTGACAGCGCGGCGATCTGCTCCACCTCGGCGGCGTCGAAGTCACCGCGACGCGCCAGCCACTCCGAGAACCGCTGACCGTCGCGCAGGACGAAGAACAGGAAGAACAGCGCGAAGAAGGTTCCCATGATCAGGGAGATCACGCCGTAGAAGGTACTGGTGACGGCACCGAGCGCGCCCTGACCCAGTTGTGCGGCATGGCTTTCGAAGGCTGCGCGGGCATGCTCGAGTATCTGGGCGTCGATGTCGAGATCGCCCGCCCACTTCACGAAGGCGTTCCACCCGCCGATGAGCTGCCGGTAGATCTCCGGCCACTGGTCGAGGAACCCGGACACCACGATCGCGATGGTGGCCGCGGCGACCGCCACCGCCACCAGCAGCGTCACCATCGTCGCCGGCGTCGACGGGAGCCCCCACCGTTCGAGGCGTTCCTTCAGCGGTTCCAGGACGAGACCGATGATCACGGCGATCACCAGCGGGACGAGGATGCCACTGATCGCACCGATCGCCGTGGCCGCAACGACGATCAGCGCGATCACTCCCAGTAGTGACCAACTCGCGACGCCGGCACGACGCAGTGTCGACGATCTCGTCGGGCCCGACCGCTCTGCCACACCCATCACATTTCCTTCACGCGCGACGCTCGACCGGGTTGCGAGGGGACATCGTGCACGTAGTAGTTAATCAGCCGCCGGCGATCTCGTGCGTGCGGTGCTCGCGGCCGGCGCGCAGATATACCGACGCCCAGGTCCGAAACGGTTTCCACGCCTCCGACACGTCGGCAACCGTGCGGTCGGGTCCGTAGTGTTCGTGCACCTCGGCCGCGAGCCGCCGCTCGTGCGTCGGCACCATGTCGGGGGCGTTGGCTCCGCGCAGCACGATCAACTCCGACGCAAACGGGCCGATGCCTCTGATCTCCTGCAGCGCCGACACCGCCTCCGCCGGCGGGATCGACCGCAGATGGCCGGTGTCGAGGAGTCCGTCCAGTGCGGCGTCGGCGACGGCGTGCAGATACTCGGCCTTGCGGCCGGGGAGGTCGAGATCGAGGGTGGCCAGGGTGGATGGCGCGGGAAACGCGCCGTCGCCGCTGTACCGGGTGGTGATGTCGGCACGGAGCTTCGCGGCCTGCACGATGCGGATGCGCTGGGAGAGCACCGTCCACGCCGCGGCCTCGTAAGCGGAGTGAAAACCGCACGGCCGCAGTCCCGGAAGCGATGCCTGCGCCGCCCCGATCACCGGATCACGCGCCCCGACCTCCGGCCAGCCGCGGGCGTCGACGTCGAGCGCGAGGAACCGTGCGGTCTGCGTCGCCGCGGCCTCGAGGTCACCGTCACCGGTGACGACGATCTGTGCGTCCTGATCGTCTTGCTCCACGGTGACGTGCGCCGCCGACCAGTCCGCGTCGACCCGGAACACCGTCGACAGCCGGCCCGGTTCCTGGCTACCGCCCAATGCCGACGGGGTGAATCCTTCCCAGAACTCCCGGCTGACGTCGAGTGACCACGAACCGAGGACGTGGTGCGTGACGGTGTGGGTGGCCATCGTGCTCCAATCGCGGGGATGTGGAGGCGACGCTACTCCGCCCCTCCGACAATCGGGGATTGTGATGAATCCGGACCGGACCGTATGCGCGATCCCCCACACTTGGGACACCACAGCCGGATCGCCCAAGCCGAAGGAGTCTCGCCATGGGATCGCCATACCCCGACGTCCGATGGGGATCGGAGAGCAGTTCACTGCGTGCGCCGCTGGTCGCATTCGCGAAGACCAAGCCGGGCTCCTGGGTGATCCGTACGATGACGCCACTCGACCGGGCCCTGATGAAACGCTCCCACGGCCGATTCACCACGCTCGGACCGATCGCGGCACCGACCGCGCTGGTGACCACGATCGGACGCAAGTCGGGTGAGCGCCGCACCTCCCCGCTGCTCTACTACCGTGAGGACCCGCACATCTTCCTCATCGGCTCCAACTTCGGGCAGGAGCACCATCCCGCCTGGACCTGGAACCTGCTCGCCGATCCGCGTTGCTGGGTGACGATCGGTGACTCCGAAATTGCCTCGAACGCAGACCTTCTCGACGGTGAAGAGCGGGACCGGGTGTTCGGCGAGATGGCGAATCTGATCGAGGTCTACGGCGAATACCGGCCGCGTACGGATCGCGAGATCCGTGTGTTCCGTTTGACGGCGGTGTGACGGCGCACGCTCACCCGGCGGTGCCCAGTGGGGTGCACTGAAACGCGTTGGTGTGTGCATCCCAGGCATAGGAGAAGCTGCTGTCGGCGGTGGAGTTCGACCCGCGTGGTTGCCACGCATTCGCGCTGAAGGTGAAGTAGTTCTCCGATCGCCGGCCACCGCCGGGAATCGGAATCCCTTCCTGGGTCGCCGCACTCAGACCGACGACGGCGATCTCGCCCGGCGTTCGGCACACGATCGAATCCTGCCTGCCGTGCGACGAACCGAGATACCAGATACCCGGGGTGGCCATACTCGTCGCACCCGGGATGGGCGGCTGGGGCAATGGCACCAATTCGGCTCCGTTCCAGCCGATCACAGAGAACTGTTCGGCATTGCCCTGCCCCCGGACCAGATGCAGGGCGAGATCGGCGCCGTGCGCGCGGCTGATCGCGAATGCGCCGCGGAAGATGTCAAACGGGGTCGTGTAGGCGCTGCCTGACACATTCTGGGTGACCGAGTGGACCGTTCCGTTGATCCCGACCCGGGTGGTGATGTGCGATGTGCCGAAGGCGATCCCAGGTGCAGGCGCATCGGAGGAGTACGCGATCGCCACCGGATCCGGTGTGCCGTCACCGTCAACGTCGACGATGCGTACCACCTGGCAGGTCCCCGATGCCCCGGCACATGGATCGACCGTCGCCGTCGGGCTTGCGGTAGCGCCACTGCCGCCCACCGTTGACACCGCCGCGTTCTCCGGAACCGCGGTTCCCGTCTCGGCGCTGCATCCGGCGCCGGCGAGGACGGCCGTCACCGCGGCCACGAGCAACGCCCACCGGCGGTGGGCGTACGTGCGAGAACGCATGGACATGAGGGCCTTTCATTCGACAGGCGATGATCGTAACGGCAACCCGCACGCGACGATCCGCGGACGGCCCGTCGGGGTGAACTTTCATCTCTTCGGGGTACAGGGACCACGGGGTGCGGGGGATCCTCCGACGTACACCACCGTCACATCAGCGCTCACACGAACCGCAGCACGATGGCGCCGACACCGAAAACAACTGTGCCGATCAGCCATTGGCGGGCCCGTCGGTCCCTGTCGACCCGGTCACCGTGCACATCGTCACCCGCGCCTGCCAGGTACACGTAAGCGGCGGCGAGGGCGCACACCGCGGCCACCACGCCGCAGCCGAGGACCAGGACGAACATCACGAGGCCGGTGTCCACAGGTCCTCGATCGGGATGTCGCGTCCGAGGATGGTGCACGCCGCCCGGTGGCCCGACATCAGCGCCGCGGTGACGGTGGCCGGATCGTCGGTCCAGGTGGCCTCACCGGCGAGGTGCAGCACCCCACCGACCGGCGTGGCGAGGACGTCGTGATCGGCGGTCGTCGAACCCACGGTCATGTACGCATACGAGCCGCGCGCGAAAGGGTCGTCCTGCCAACGGGTTACCTTCACCTGCGTGGGTGTGGAAACCGCGTCGCCGTAGATGTCCCGAAGTGCGTCGAGCACCGACTCGACGATCTGCGCGTCGTCCCACCCACGAATCGCTCGTGCGCAGTCGGCGGCGGCGAAGGTCAACAAGGTGGGGGTGCCGTGCAGTGCGGTGAGGTCATACCAGGAATGCCACCACGCTCCCGCCGGGCCCTGACGCCGGATCGCGTACACGTCGTCGTCCCAGAACTTCTCCGGGAACCTCAGGAAGATCTTCTCGAAGGCGTTCATCTCGAGGCGGCCGAGTGCGCCGGCAACCGGTTCGGGCAGCGGTGGCTCGATCACGATGGTGCCGGATCTGAGCACGCCCACCGGAACGGTGACGACCGCGACCGCCGCGTCGACGACGTCCCGATCGGTGTGGACGACAACACCCTCGGCATCCCTCTGGACGCGAGTGACGATGTGTCCCAGACGAATATCGAGACCGACCGCCAGGGAGTCGGCAAGGACGCCGTAGCCCTCGGGAAAGACCACCTCGTCACCGAGGGTCTCGTCGTCGTCGAGTCCATGGGCATCGAGATCGTGTGCATCGACGCCGTACTGCTCTTCGGTACGGTGGTGCAGGAATTCCCGGACCCGCTCGATTCGTCCCGCCGACCAGCCCACCGCGCCGAGGGGCTCTTCCATGGCCGCCGCATACGATGTGCCCGAGCCGATGTCGGCGATGTATCGCGACAGGTGTGCATCGCAGCCTCGGATGTCGGCGGCGAAGGCCGCCACGGCGGCGGCGTCGAGGCGTCGGCCGTCGGGATCGTAGTAGGCGATCGGCCGGGAATCGGGTTGATAACTGCCGACGGTGAATTCGACCGATCGCATCCCGAACCCGCGGACCGCGTCGAACAGTGGGGCGTCGTCGATGCCGTGAATCCACGAGGCGCCGAGATCGGTGACCGTCCCGTCGGAGCGATCGGTGTGGACACGACCACCGATCCGGTCACGCGCCTCGAGCACCACCACCGATCGACCGTGGCGAGACAGCAGCCGGGCCACGGTCAGGCCCGCGATTCCCGCCCCGACGACCACCGCGTCGGGACGGGACATCTGGTGTGTCACCTGGGCCTCCTGACCTCGATGAGGCCAACCTACGCGCGATCAGCTCAGATCGTAAACGGTGTAATTGCCGACTCGGACTCCGTGATAGGTGCTGGTCACCCATTCGCTGATGGCGGTGCCGACACCGGAACGGCGCTCGCCCCTCGGACCACCCGGGGTTGCTCCGCCAATGGAGTTGCCGGTCCCGACGACCAGGTAGTAGCCGATCTGCTTGTCGGCGACGTAGCGCTGGAACTGTGCGAGCGTCGGCGTTGGATCGCTGCCGCTGAATCCGCCGATGGCCATGACCGGAACCTTGGCGGCGAGCTCGATGCCGGAGGCCGCATTCGCGCTGGTGACCGCGGCGGCCCAGCGGGCGCTCGAGCCCCGCAGCATGGCGGTCAGTTGTGCGGGTGCTGCCTGGTTCTCGAATCCGCCCATACGCGTCCCCGACTGACCACCCGCAGCCGATCCGGTCCGTCCACCGGCACCACCGCCCCAGCCGCCGGCGCCGGTATGTGTCGACGACGACGTGGGCAGCACCGACGGCCCACCACCGGTGTGGGCGACGGTGTCGCCGTTGATCGCGTACGCCGCGGGCGCCGAGATCAGTGCGACCAGACCGACTCCGGCGGCGATCACCGCGATCCGGCGACGCGACCACGCCGGAATCATCAGTGCGATGGCCGACGCGATCGCGGCGACGAGGACCAGCCACCGCAGCCACGGTTGCCAACTCGGTGCGTGGTCGAGGATCACGAATCCCCAGATGCCGCCGGCGAGCACCATCGCCGCGAGCCCGCACCGCCCGGTGCCGGCGCGCACCGCATCGGTGTCCTCGCGTGCCCGCCACAGCTGCACGGCGCCCACGCCGATGAGTCCGGCGATGGGAGGTGCGATCGCGAGACTGTAGTACGGGTGGGTGGTGCCGTTCATGAACGACAGCACCAGACCGTCGACGATGAGCCAGATACCGAAGAGGAGGGTGGTGGCGCGGATGAGGTCGGTCCGGCGGCGGCGTCCGCGGAGTACGAGCAGCAGCACGGAGGCGATCAATGCCGATGGGAGCAGGAACGAGATCTCCGCACCGAACTCCCCGGTGAACAGTCGGGTGATGCCCGGCGACGAGCCGAACATGCCACGACCACCGCCGAAGCGACCGCCACCACCACCGGCGCCGGTCGCGCCGTGCTGTGTCAACGCGTCCATCCCCCCGGTACCCATTCCGCCGGCCCGCATGCCACCGTGCTGTCCGCCCATACCGGCTCCGCCCTCGCGGCCCTCGATCCGGGCCAGCCCGTTGTATCCGAGGACGAGATTCATGAACGAATTGTCGGTGGAGCCGGCCAGATACGGACGTGAGGATGCCGGCCACAGAATGGTCAGCAGCACAAACCATCCCGCCGACACCACCATCGCGCCGGCGGCTGCGAGCAGGTGGCCGAATCGTCGCCCCCACGTGGTGGGTGCGGCGACGAGGTAGACCAGACCCAGCGCCGGGAGGATCATCAGACCTTCGAGCATCTTGGCCAGGAACGCGAATCCCAATGCCACCCCGGCCAATATCAGCCACTTCATCGACGCTCGGGGCAGTGCACGCACCGTGCAGTAGGCGGCCGTCGTCATCAGCAACACCATCGCCGCGTCAGGATTGTTGTAGCGGAACATCATTGCCGCGACCGGGGTGAGTGCCAGTGCGGTACCGGCGATCAGCCCGGCCGTGCGTCCGCTGACCCGGGTGGCCATGGCATAGACCAGGGCCACCGACGCGACGCCCATCAGTGCCTGCGGGATCAGCATGCTCGCCGAAGAGAAACCGAAGATCTGCCCCGAGACCCCATCACCCATTGGGACAGTGGTGGTTTGTCGACGGTGATGAAGTTCGACGGATCGACCGACCCGAACAGCAGCGCCTCCCAGTTCCGCGAACCCGCCCACGCCGCCCCGGCGTAGAAGGTGTTGGCGTTGCCGTTGGCGGTGATGTTCGCCAGATACAGGACGGCGGTGCCCACCAGCAGCACGGCGAGCAGGATGTGGTCGCGGACCGTCGGTTTCGTCGACGCGGCTGCCGGGGTTCCGGCTGCCGGGGACGCGGTGGACGCGATGTCGGGACTCACGGGCTGGGCGTGGAGAAAACTCACGGGATCGATCGTGCGGACGATTCCTCGATGGTCGGTGTCGATCGGCTGGCAACTCCCTGCCAATCCGCTCCGAGGTGCGGGATTGGCCGGAAGTGTCTGGTATGCGGTGCCTTGGTCCGGTCGCCTCACATCCGCGCGTACCGCGCCATCACGAGACAGTAGATCCCGTAGGCGGCGAGTCCGAGCGCGGCGACGACGAGCAGCACCTGCCCCGCGTGCCACCCGGCGACGGTCTTCACCGCCCCGTCGATGCCGGTGGCCTTGGACGGATCCACGGTCGCGACCGCGACGATGACGAGTAGTCCGGCACCGGCCAGCACCAGTCCCTTTGCGGTGTAACCGACGATCCCGGTGACCTTCACCGCGTCGTTCTCGTCGATCTTGAGATCGTCGAAGAAGGATCGCGTCACACCCTTGTAGACGTGGTAGGCGCCCACCACGATGATCACGAGCCCGACGACGACGAGCAGGACTTTGCCCGGCGCCGATCCCATCAATCGTGCGCTCAGACCGGCATTCTGACGGCCGCTGGATTGCCCATGGCCAAGGGCGAACTGCGCCGCCGACCACGCGAAAGCCAGATACACCACGGCCAGTGCGCCCGCCTTCGCGCGGTCGAGCCAGCCGTCGTCATCGTCGGGCGCCGGATCGGCCGGATGCGGGCCGAGGATCACCTCCGCGACGCGCCACAATGCCATCGCGACAAAGGCGACGACCGCGATCCACAAGGCGGCGCGGCCACCGGGCGTGGAGGCGAACAGGCCGAGCGCCCCGGACTGATCGGCATTGCCCGGATCGCCGAAGGCGAGGCGCGCGACGATGTAGGCGATCAGCAGGTGCAGCAAACCGCTGACGACATGCCCCGCGCGGGCGAGCCGCTCGAACCACTTGCTGTCGGTGGCCTCGCGAACGGCGTCGGCGGGGGTGTGGTCGGTCATGACGTCTCCGACTCTGTCTCCCGGTTCAGGAGGCTGACCGTCACCTGGTCGAGAACGGCGTCGAGAGTTGCCTGTCCCAGCATGCGCAATCGCACGAGTCGGACGGTCAGTTCGGCAAGGTCCTCCTCGTCTTCGGTGGCATCGGTCAGGTCGGTGGCGGCCGCGACAAGGACACGCTCGAGTTCGATCAACGCCGGCGTGAGTCGCTCGGCCAATTCCACCACCTGCTCGGCCGGCGTCGATGCCGTGATCAGTGCGGTGAGCGCCTCGACGATGTCGGGATACCGCAACGACACGGCCCCGGACTCGTCGAGCCCGAGAAGACCCAGTCGTTGCAGACGATCGATGGACCTCGCATCCATACCGCCGGCAAGGAGCTCGTCGACGGTCGTGTGTGCTCCGCTGGTCTCGGTCGGCAGGGTGAGGTCGGGCTTGACTCCGAGAATATCGTTGAGCTGCTTGCCATCTCGCCAGGCCGTCAGCAGTTCGTCGATGTGTGCGATGGAGTAACCGCGGCCGAGCATCGAGTTGATGAGCTCCAGACGTTCGACGTGATCGTCGCTGTAGAAGGTGACCCGACCCACTTTGCGTGGTGCGGGGAGGAGTCCGCGTTCGCGGTACGCACGAATGTTGCGGGTGGTGGTTCCGGTGATCTGAGCAAGTTCATCGACCCGGTACTGCGGCGTGTCGGCGGATCGCCCACGCGCTTGACGCACCGTGGAGTCGATCAGCCGGGTGACGGCCACCTCGATTTCCCGCGATTGTTTCCCGACCGCCGAGGGGGTCCGGGCGAGGCGACCCACCGCGTGGGCGAGTTGGTGCGACAGCGATGCCGAACGTCGCGCCACCCAGGTCTCCTCTTCCGTTGTCTTGCCTGGTGAGAACCCTACTGTACGACGCGGCGCGAATGTGGCATTGACAACTGGCACAATTAGTAGTGACATTGTGCTTGTGACCGTCGTCTCAGTGAGGTCTGCCGTCTTGGCACACACGATGTCCTGGACGCTGCGCCCGTTCGCCGATCTTCTCCCGCCCGGCGCGCCACAGATCCGGGTGTCCCGCGCTCTCGTCGCCGCGGCGATGTTCGCCGGGTGTCCGCCCCCGCACGGAGTGCGCGTCGAGCGAGTTACACGTGGGTCCGTCGACGGTGACTGGATTCATCCACCCGGCTCGGAGCGCACGCGGCCGGTGATCCTGTACGTCCACGGAAGTGGCTATGCGATCTGCTCGGCCCGCACGCACCGCGGCATCGCGTCCCGGCTGGCGCGCTTGACCGGGATGTCGACCTTTGTCGTGGACTATCGCCTCGCCCCGGAGCATCGATTCCCGGCGGCCGCCGAGGACGTCGAGACTGCCTACCGAGGTCTCCTCGACGCCGGGGTCCGGCCGGAAGACATTGCGGTAGTGGGTGATTCCGCAGGGGGACACCTGATCCTCGACCTGCTGGCCGAGAACGCCCGACGTGACATACCCCAACCGGGGGCGGCGGTGCTGATGTCGCCGTTGGTGGACCTCACCCTGGGACTGGCACTGGGGCGCGAGCAGACCGGCAAGCGCGACCCCCTTATCTCCGCACGTGCGGCGCGGCGACTCGTCCGCCACTACACCGTCGGACAGCCGGACGACCTTCCCCGACTCCGTCTGGCACTCAACGCAAGTGGCACTCTGCCGCCGACCCTGATCCAGGCCGGCGGTGCCGAGATGCTTCTCGATGACGCGCGCGCTGCGGCTCGGATGCTGACGGACGCGGGCGCCGACTGTGAGCTCCAGGTGTGGCCCGGTCAGATGCACGTCTTCCAGGCGCTGCCGATGTTCATCCCCGAAGCCACTCCGGCGTTGAACTCGGTGGCCGACTTCCTCATCCGGACAACAGCGAAGGTGATGATCTGATGGGCGACACACGCAGCACCGGCGCCCGGGCCGTCATCACCGGAGCAGGTAGCGGCATCGGCCGGTCGTTCGCGCTCGAGATCGCGCGCCGGGGTGGGCGGGTGCTGTGTGCCGACATCGACATCGACCGCGCCAATGAGACCGCCGACCTCATCCGTGCCGCCGGACAGGGCGGTGGCGACGCGGTCTTCTGTGACGTCTCGCGGCGCGATGACATGGAGTCGCTCGCGGACCGCGCCCGCGACTATTTCGACGCGCCCACCAGTTTGATGATCAACAATGCCGGAGTCGGCATCGGCGGTCGGACCGTCGGCGAGATCGGTGCTGCCGACTGGCAGTGGGCGCTGGGAATCAACCTGTGGGGCATGGTGTACGGCTCCGAGATCTTCCTGCCGCAGTTACGAGAGTCCAGTCGCGCCGGACTCATCAACGTGGCGTCGGCGGCGGCATTCTCGGCGGCCGGTGGCATGGCCGCGTACAACGTCGGCAAGGCCGGGGTTCGCCCGCGCCGTCGTCAACAGCACCTTCTCGCTCGGCCCACTGGACTCAGCTGCGGCTGCACTGGACACCTCGGCCATCAAGGTCGGGATCACCTCCGTCGACCATTCCCGTGGCACCTTCCGCTATCACCGCGACACTCGGCGGGTGGTGCTCGACTGGCCTGCCGCGGGCAACGGCGACGTGGCGGCCAACTGCGTGCGGATCGGGCATCGGCTGGCCGACCATTCCGGGCTCCCGGTCAACGGTGTCGTCTACGAACCGGACCTGACGTGGGCCCACTGCCTTGGCGGCGCGACACTGGGCACCGCATGCGACGAGTACGGCCGCGTCAAGGGCTACCAGAACCTCTACGTCAACGACGGCGCGATGCTGCCGGGTTCGGCGGGTGCGTCCAATCCGTCGTTGACGATCACCGCGGTGGCCGAACGCAACATGGCCGAGATCATCACTCGGGGGGCGTGACGCCACCTGGTCCGCGCCATCTACCCACGCCATCTGGGTAGATTCACCCATTCCACAGACCCCCTGGATTGTCATCCTCATCGCATGACTTCTTCCGCTGATGTGTCCCGTACCGCCACCACCGCCGCCTTCTTCCTGCAGGCCGCCATCGCCTTCGGCGTCAGTCTCGCCACTGCCTGTGTCGGCATCTTCTACCTCCCGATCGACCCGTGGCAGCGGGGCTTCCTCGCCATCACGCTGCTGTTTCTGACCTCGAGCACATTCACCCTCGCCAAGGTGGTCCGCGACCGGCAGGAGCAGGAGTCCGTTCGCGTCCGGCTCGACGAGGCCCGCGTCGATCGCCTCATCGCCGAACACGACCCGTTCGGCAAGATCGCCTGACGCGAATCGTGGGTCGGTCCCCCCGGTGCGTGCGGCTACGCGTTACCCGGCAAGTGGACGCAATCAGGAGTACCGTCCGATTCGTCAATCAGTGGCGATCGGGGAAACGTGTGAATACGACTGCCGAGGAACCGCGGATCTCTCTCGTCGGTGCCGCGCAGACGTTGGCCGAGACACTTCTCGCCGATGACCCTCGGCGCCTCGATCATGTCGTCACGGCAGCGTCCCAGGCCGAGAAGCTGGCCATCACCGTCGACCCGGCCGACCGCGACATCCTCGTCGCGGCGGCCTGGCTCCACGACATCGGATATGTCCCGGCACTCCGCGACACCGGATTCCACCCGGTCGACGGGGCACGTTATCTGTGCGCGCACACGTGGCCGAAGCTGATCGCCGACTTGGTGGCCCATCACTCCGGCGCCCGATTCGTCGCCGACGAACGTGGACTGGGGTCCGTGCTCGCGGCTTTCGATTTCACCGAGGACGCGCTGTCGGATGCACTCACCATCGCCGATCAAACCGCCGGACCGTGCGGGCGGGTGATGCTCGTCGAGGACCGGATGATCGACATGCTCGCACGCCACGGGTCCGAGTCACCCAACGCGCGTGCGCACGATCGTCGGGCACCGTACTTCCGAGCTGCGCGGGATCGGGTCCGCCGACGACTCGTCGCAGCCGACCCGACGATTGTCCTGCCCGCCGCCGCAGCACGGATATGATCCGGGCGGTCGTGGTCTGCCACGTGCATCACCGCCCGGGGTCGTCCTCACCCAGCAGCGGTGGCGCCGACCGGTAGGTGGCCGGGGTGGCGCTGAGTCGAATCGGGTTGGCCACCTGAGTGATCGGCGTATCGCGTCGGTCGTCGTCGATGGTGATCACCGGTGCCAGGCCGAGCCGTTCGGCGAGCGCGATGGCGTCGTCGATGTCGTTCAGCGGGCCGCACGGCACCCGTTCGGCGGTCAGCGCGGTGAACCAGTTGTCGGCGGTGTCGGCGGCGAGGGCGTCGTTGAGGATGCGACCGAGTTCCTCACGGTGCGCCACGCGTGCCGTGTTGGTCGAAAACCGATCATCCACAGCGAGATCCGGCAGCCCGATGGCCTTGGCGAGGGAGGCGAACTGGCGGTCGTTGCCGACGGCGAGGACCAGCGGTCGGTCCGACGCCGAAAACACCTCGTACGGCGTAATACTCGGATGTCGGTTGCCCATCGCGTGCGGGACCACACCGGCGGCCACATAGGCCGAGGACTGATTGACCAACGCCGACAACAACGACGACAGCAGATTTACCTCGACGCGCTGACCCTCGCCGGTGGAGTCGCGATGACGAAGGGCGGCAAGGATTCCCACCGTCGCATGCAACCCGGTGATCACGTCCACCATGGCCACACCTACCTTGGTGGGGGTGTCGGGATCGGGGCCGGTGATGCTCATCAGTCCGCCGACGGCCTGGATCAGCAGATCGTAGCCGGGTAGTTGATTGTCGCCACCGAAGCCGGTGACCGAGCAATACACGATGTCCGGGTTGATCTTTCGCGCGTCGTCGTAGCCGAGGCCGAGGCGGTCCATCGTGCCGGGCAGGAAGTTCTCGACGACGACGTCGGCCCGCGCCACCAGATCACGAGCCCGGGCCAGCCCGGCGGGATCGGTGAGGTCGATGGACAGGGACTGCTTGTTGCGGTTGACCGACAGGAAGTACGACGACTGATCGCCCACCCACGGGGGACCCCAACTGCGGGTGTCGTCACCGGAGCCGGGTCGCTCGATCTTGATGACCTCGGCACCCAGGTCGGCCAGCAGCATGGTGGCGTACGGCCCGGCGAGCACGCGACCGAAGTCGGCGACGACGAGCCCGCCGAGAGCGCCACTCACCGGAATGCACCCTCACCGGTCAGGGCCTTGCCGATGGTCAACTGGTGGACCTCGGAGGTGCCCTCGTAGGTGAGCACCGACTCCAGGTTGTTGGCGTGCCGGATCACCGGGTACTCGAGAGTGATCCCGTTGGCGCCCAGAATGGTTCGGCATTCACGGGCGATCGCGATGGATTCCCGGACGTTGTTGAGCTTACCGGTGCTGACCTGCTCGGGGGTGATCTCGCCGCGGTCCTTGAGGCGGCCGAGATGGTAGGCCAGCAGGTGGCCCTTGCCGACCTCGAGTGCCATGTCGGCGAGCTTGGTCTGGGTGATCTGGTACGCCGCAAGGGGTTTGTCGAAGACCTCGCGGGATTGCGCGTATTCCACGGCCACCTCGAGGCAGTCGCGGGCGGCGCCGATGGCGCCGAAGATGATGCCGAAGCGGGCCTCGCCGAGGGCGGTCAGCGGTCCGGACAGTCCGCGTGCCTTGGGCAGCATCGCCGAGGCGGGCAGGCGGACGTCCTCGAGGATGAGTTCGGAGGTGACCGACGCGCGCAGCGACATCTTCTTGGTGATCTCCGGGGCGGAGAAGCCGGGGGTGGTGGTGGGGACGACGAAGCCGCGGATGCCGCGGGCGCCCTCTTCGAGGTCGGTGTTGGCCCAGACGACGGCGACGTCGGCGATCGAACCGTTGGTGATCCACATCTTGGTGCCGTTGAGGATCCAGTCGTCACCGTCACGCTTGGCGTTGGTGCGCATGCCGGCGGGGTTGGAGCCGAAGTCGGGCTCGGTCAGACCGAAGCAGCCGATCGCCTTGCCCGCCGCCATCTGCGGCAGCCACTCGGTCTTCTGCTCCTCGCTGCCCCAGTGGTGGATGGAGAACATCGCGAGTGATCCCTGCACCGACACCAGGCTGCGGATGCCGGAGTCGACGGCCTCGAGTTCCAGGCAGGCCAGCCCGTAGGCGGTTGCGCTGGTGCCGGGGCAGCCGTAGCCCTCGAGGTGCATGCCCAACGCGCCGAGTGAGCCGAGTTCGACGGCGAGGTCGCGGGCAGGCAGGGTGGCGTCCTCGAACCAGTCGGCGATGTGTGGCCGCAGGCGCTCGTCGCCGAACTTTCGGACGGTGTCGCGGATCGCGATCTCCTCGTCGTCGAGCAGGGAGTCGAGGGCGAACAACTGGCTCAGTGTTTGCAGCTTGGACATCTAAACCTCCAGGTGAGAACGATTGCACAATCGATTTCTGGTGGCTACTGTAGGCAGCACCACGGCGTGCCGTCAAGATCGACGGTGACAGGCGTTGGCCCGGGAGTCGGCGGATCAGGAAGGAAGGTGCGGCGATGTCGAGCACTCCGCGGGTGGCAACCCTCAAGGAGGTCGCCGAACGCGCCGGAGTTCATGTGTCGACCGCGTCGCGCGTGTTGCGGCAGAGTGAGCCGGCCGGTGGCTGGTCGGAATCGGCGCGACGGATTCGAGAGATCGCCGACGAACTCGGCTATCAGCCCAACCGCTGGGCGGCGAGTCTGCGGACACGCAAGACCACGACCATCGGCGCGGTGATGACACGGTTGACCGACGGCGTCGTCGCCACCACCTATCAGGGCATCGAGGAGGGCGCCACGCGCGCGGGCTACTCGGTGCTGTTGTCGTCTCCGCCCGACGATCTCGACGCCGAGCGCCGCGCCATCGAGATGCTCGCCGGACGTCAGGTCGACGGCCTGCTGCTGGGTGGCCTGCACATCCCCGGAAAACCGTTCATCGACTCACTCCCGGTTCGGGATCTGCCGATGGTGACGGTCACCCGGCACGCTGATGCCGGGCTGCCGTTCGTCGGCGCCGACGACCGCAACGGCGGGATCCTCGCCGCGCGGCACCTGCTCGATCGCGGCTACACCGACCTCGCGGTGATCACCGGTCCGGCGCATGCGAGTACCGGGCGGGACCGGACGGCCGGGTTCCTCTCGGCTCTCGAGTCCGCGGGCGTCGTGTTGGCCCCCGAGCGGATCGTCGAGTCGAGCTTCGGCGTCGACGGGGGCGTCGCGGCCGGTCGCGCACTGCTCGACGCGCCGCGCCCACCGCGCGCGATCTTCGCGGTCTCCGACACGGTCGCGATCGGCGTGATGGGCGCGGCCCGCGATCTCGGCATCCGCATCCCCGACGACGTGGCACTCATCGGGTTCAACGACATCCCCACCGTCGCACAACTGCCGGTCCCGCTGAGCACGATCCGCTCGCCCGCCCACCGGATCGGTGAGACCGCGGTGCGTCGACTCCTCGACCTCATCGAGGGCCGGGAACCCGAAACCATCCGGCTGCCCGTCGAACTCGTGATGCGTGCCACCACCTGATCCCTGGACCCACTGACAGCGCTCGCCTCAACGTTGACAGCGCTCTTGCCATCACTGACAGCGCTCTTGCCATCACTGACAGCGCTCGCCTCAACGTTGACAGCGCTCGCCTCAACGTTGACAGGGACCTCGCCGTTCAGTGGATCCGCGGCCGTCGCAAGGTCCAACCGCGCGGGGGCTCGGTGTCGATGTCGAGAACGCGCAGTGATCCCAGGATCAACGACTTCAGACCCCAGTCGAATTCGCGATCGGCGTCGCCGGTGTCGTGGTCTGCGGCGCCGTCGCGGGTGGCGTAGAAGGTGTCGGCCAGTGCGACACAGTGAAATGCGATGGTCGACAACAGCCACTGCGCGGTGGCGCGGGGCAGCCGGTAGGTGGCGGCAACCTCGCGGTGGTGCTCGGCGATCTTGTCGACCATCGAGGGTGTCGTGTCATCGCGCCGGGTGAGGAAACCGGTGATCCCCGGATGCTGTTGCGCCAGTAGATACATCGAGTGGCCGAAGCCGAACAGATAGGTCGGCAGCGAGTCATCTGCGGACGGCGCCGGAAGAGCCCAGGACAGGAAGATGTGCTCGGCGATCAGCCGTTTGAGTTCGTCGACGCCGGAGACGTGTTTGTAGAGGGCGGGCTGTGTGACGCCGAGTTCCTTGGCGACGCGGGCAAAGGTGATCGCGGGGAGGGTGATCTCGGTGCCCACGGCGACGATCCTCTCGGCGCTGATCGTTGGTGGCCGGCCGACGCTTCCCATGGTTTGTATAGTACCCCTATACTAAATAAGTAGAGGGTCCATAAACTAACCAAGCAGAGGTGGGATCGATGACTGCCGACAAGCCCGATGACGTGCTCGAGAACGACGACCACGCCGGCGAGTTGACGACGCTGACCGCGACGGTCGTCGCGCGTGAGTGTCCCGACCCGCATCTGATGCGGCTGACCATCGACATCGGTGATGCCGCAACGGATCCGACCTGGGAGCAACCCAACGTGGCCGTCCGGGTCAATCTGGGACCGCGGTTCGACGACGCGTAGCGCGTCTACACTGTCCGTGACGCCGACCGATCCCGGTCGCTGATCACCCTCGACGTGGTCCGGCATCGATCCAGCAGTCCGATGATGCGGTGGTCGGCGGCAGTGCGGGCGGGCGATCAGGTGACAATCGTCGGGCCACGACCTCACTTTGTGGTACCCGAGGGCCGCGCCGACGCGGTCCTGTTCGCCGATGACTCGGCGATCCCGGCGCTGTATGAGATCCTCCGCCAGTGGCCGTCGCATCGCCGAGCCGACGCATTCGTCCTCAGCCACAGCGACTTTGCGTTTGACGAACTGCCCCGTTCGGCACAGATCGCCGTGCACCGGGTGACCGTCGCCGATGGAGGGCTCGAAGCCGCGGCACGGACAATCGAGCATCCCGCCGAGGTCGTGGTGTGGGCCGCCGGCGAACGCGAGGATATGCGCACGATTCGCCGGTACTTCCGCAACTCGGTCGGACTCGGCAAAGACGACGTCGCGGTGTTCGGCTACTGGAAGAAGGGCGTGAGCAACACCGACATCGACCGCGTGCGCCTGGCCGCCTATCAGCAACTCCTGGCCCGCGGTGAGGGTCTCGCACAACTCGACGATCTCGCACTCGACATCTGAAACCCGGTGTTTCGCAGGCGTGACGACGCCGACCAGGCGCCACAATGAGGCATGCTCCATCTCGAGATCTCGGTGCCGACGGCACAGACCGCCGGTGTGCTCGACCTCGTCGTCGACGATGAGACGGTCAGTTCGGTGGCGGTCATGCGGGGTGCGTCGGTGAAGCCGCAGGGCGACGTCATCACCCTCGACGTCGCGCGCGAAGCCGCCGACGACCTGATCATGACCCTGCGGAGCATGGGCGTCGCCGATGACGGGTGCGTCCGCGCCGAAGAGGTGGAGACCTTCCTGTCCCGGCACGCCCTGGAGGCCGAACGCGCGGCGCCCGGCTTCGGCTCGGATGCCGTCGTGTGGGCGCAGGTCGGTCGCCGCGCCTACGCAGACTCCGAACTCAACTTCACCTACCTCGGGTTCATGGTGCTCGCCACCATGCTGGCGGCCATCGCCATCGTGCTGGAGTCACAGATCCTGACGATCGGGGCGATGGTCCTCGGACCCGAGTTCGGGGTGATCTCGGCGCTCGGGGTGGCGTTGGTACTCCGGCGATGGAATCTGCTCGGCATGTCCGCACGCACCCTGGTGGTCGGTTTCGCGGTCGCGATGGCCGTGACATACGCCCTGTCCTGGGTGATGCGCGGGATCGGATGGGTCGACCTCGACGATCTGCAGCACCACCCGGAGACCGATTTCATCTACTCACCGGACCGGTGGTCGTTCGTCGTGGCGGTCCTCGCCGCGGTGGCCGGCATCCTCTCGATCACCTCGGCGCGCCTCGGCGGCCTGGCCGGGGTGTTCATTTCGGTCACCACGATTCCGGCCGCCGGGAACATCGCCCTGGCGGCGGCCTTCGCCGAATGGCATGAGGTACGAGGTTCGGCATTGCAATTGTTGGTGAACATCGTCGGAATGACCGTGGCCGGCTGGTTCACCCTGTGGACACAACGAATGCTCTGGGCGCCGGTGGCGCGCCGTCGTGCGGCACATGTCCGCGGTGCGGTGGTTCCGCCGCCGACCACCTGAGGAACGGACGTGCGCGTGCGAGCAGGGGCCGCCTGCGCGGGCTGAATTCCGTTGCGTGGTAGCCGTACACTTGTGTCGGATTTCCTCGACGAAAGAGTCACATCATGCAGGGTGCCCTCACCCCCGAGGCCGAGCAATCGGTCAACGAGATCGCCGGACGCTACGGCATCTCCCACGACGCCGTATTGGCGATGCTGTACGCCGTCAACAGCGGTGGCGGCACGATGGCGCAGTTCTCGATCCCCGAACTCGGCGGATCCGGACAGTGGATGCGCGGCGGTATGACCATGGTGGGCAACATGTTCGACAACGCCCTGAAGGCACGCGTCGATTCGCTCTGCAATGAGCTGTCGCAGCTCCTGGCGACCACGATCGTGTTCCCGCCGCCCCCGGCGCACCCCGCCGGCGGAAGCGCGAACTACGGCTTCGGTACGGCCAACAACTGGTGGCCCACCGAGCTCGGCGTGCCGAGTTCCACCGGTGGGCAGAACGACTCTCGGTATGCGGTGTTCCCCGGAACCCGGCGACTGGCCATCCAGCAGAACGGGGTCACGCGCGTTTTCGACACCGGCGACCACCAGATCGGCGGCGTGCAACAGCAGCAGGGCGGTTACCCCGGCACCGTGAGCTTCACCAGCCAGTTCGGCACCTTCGATGTGTCGAGCCTGACCGAACTCACCGATCGGCAGGTCGACGCCACGCCGGTGGCCGCACCGGCCCCAGACCCCGGATCGGTGTCCCAGCCCGGATTCGCGTCCCAACCCGGATTCGCGTCCCAACCCGGATTCGTGTCCCAGCCGGGATTCGTGTCCCAACCCGAACCCGCGCCGCAGTTCGATCAGGCACCGGTAACGCCGACGTCGCATCAGGCGCCGTCCTCGGGTTCCGACGACATCTTCGCGGCCATCGAGCAGCTGGCCGGTCTGCATCAGCGCGGCATCCTCAGCGACGAGGAGTTCGCCACCAAGAAGGCCGAGTTGCTGGGCCGGCTGTAGGCTGGATCGGTCACATGGCCATCGTCAACCGTGGATTCGTCGGGCGGCGCGATCGCACCGCCCGACGGCTCCCGCCCGGGCAGTATTCGACGGTCGACTTCCCGGTCCTGTCCGCCGAACCCACCCCGTCGCTACCGCTCGAGTCGTGGAAGCTGACGATCCAGTCGTCGGATCATCGTGCGCACAGTCTGGACTGGGCCGCGTTCTCGGCATTGCCCCACGCAGACATCACCACCGACATCCACTGCGTCACCCGATGGTCGAAGTTCGACACCCGATGGCGGGGCGTGTCTTTCGATACCCTGCTGGCGCTGTTGCCATGGCAGCCGGACGATTTCGTGATGGCGCACTGCTACGGCGGCTACACCACAAACGTCCCACTCGCCGACCTCGTCGACGGAAAGGGCTGGCTGGCCGACACCTTCGACGGTGAGCCACTGGCAGCCGAGCACGGCGGCCCGGTGCGGTTGCTGGTCCCGCACCTGTACTTCTGGAAGAGCGCCAAATGGGTTCGGCGCCTACGGTTCATGCCGCGTGACACCCCCGGCTTCTGGGAGGAGCGCGGCTACCACATCTACGGTGACCCGTGGAAAGAGGAGCGCTACTCGTGAGTGACGGCTGGCAGGTCACCACCGTGATCTCCACGATCCGGCAGAGTCCGTCATCGGTGTCGCTGCGACTGGCGCTGGGGGAGCCGTTCACCGCAATTGCCGGCCAGCACATCGACATTCGGCTCACCGCCGAGGACGGCTACACCACCGCACGGGCATACTCGCTGTCGGATACCCGGGAACGCGCCACCACCGAGGTCACCGTCGAACGTGCCGACGACGGCGAGGTGTCGCCATATCTGGTCGACGTCGTCGAGGCCGGTGATCCGCTGGAGATCAGCGGACCGCACGGCGGTTGGTTCACCTGGGAGCCGAGCAGTCCGCGGTCGGTGCAACTGATCGGCGGGGGTTCCGGCATCGTTCCGTTGATGTCGATGATCCGTGCCCGCGAGGCGTCGGCGCCACAGGTTCGGTTCAACCTCGTGTACTCCCTGCGGTCGCCGGACCGAACGCTCTTCACCGATGACCTGCGCCAGCTCGCCGACCATCATCGGCTGTCGCTCAATCTCTTTCACACCCGAGTCGCACCCGCAGGCGAGTCACGGCCACCAGGGCGACTCACGTCCACCGAGCTCGCCGACGCCACGATCGCTCCCGACCGACGACCCGACGTCTACATCTGCGGACCGAACGGCTTCGTCGAGAACTGTGCCCAATGGATGATCGAGGCCGGGCACGACCGCGCGCTGATCCGGACGGAACGGTTCGGGTAGGAATCCCGGTTGTGTCCCAGCATCACCGCAGCGGGCATCGACCAGATATCGAGGCTCGTTGAGCTGACGCCGGCGCGGGATCACCACCGAAATGCCCTACCCCCGCAACGGATGTCGTCGATAGAACTCCAGATGTGCCGCAGCCGCGCGCTCCCAGGTCAGCGACCGGGCCAGGGCTCGTCCACGCTCGCGGCGACCACCGTCCTCACCCGCGGCAGCCAATGCGGTGGCCAGCGACGAGATGTCGGTCGCATAGGACACGCTGTTGCCGAACACTTCTCGCAGTATCGGCAGATCACGCGCGACGACGGGCCGACCGGCCGCGAGAGCCTCCATCGCCGCCAGACCGAAGCCCTCCTTCGTCGACGGGAAGGCGAACACCTCGCAGGCGGCCACCAGGGACGGCAGGTCGGGATCGGCGACATTGCCGAGCACCACCGGATGCACACCCAAAGTCTCTTGGAGACTGTCGAACTCGGCACGATAGCCGCGATAGTCGAAGAGTGTCTCGCCACCGGCGAAGACGAGTCCGAGGTCGGGGTCGTCGCGTCGTAGCCGTGCCCACGCCGCCAATAGGTCGATGCTGCCCTTGCGGGGCTCGATGCCGCCGACGGCCAGCACATACCGACCGAGTCGAGATCGCCACTCTCCGCGGGCCGCGACAGCGGTCGATGTATCCGCCGAAGCCGCAGCAAAACGTTCGTAGGCAACACCATTGGGGATGACGTTCGGTGTCAGACCCCAACCGGCATGCACCTCGTCGGCCACCGCCTGCGACACGCAGATGCGTGCGTAGGGGGTGACGACGGCCTTCTCGTGGCATTCGACGAGGATGGGCGTGGTGAACTGGTCGAGGTGATGGATGGTGCGGATGCAACGTCCGACGGCGTTGGCACTGATGCAGTCCTGCGCGTGGACGATGTCGTACTCGTCGGGGCGGAAACCGTTGCGAAGAGTGTCGATGGAGCGCAGAATGCGGTCGGTGACCGTCTCGTCGGCGCGGTCGGGAAACGGCAGAAGTATTTGCTGCACAGCAGGATCGACGTCACGGAAGAATCCCTCGTCGCCACCACGGGCCAGGCTCCACACCGTCACCTCGGCGCCCTGCGCCGCCAACGCCTCGGCCAGGTTCAGTGTGTGCACGACACCGCCGCGAGGCTTCGTCGAATAGGTCAGCAGTGCGACCCGCATATGGTTCACCTCTCCCGCACCGGATCGGTGGCGTAGATGTCGGGACGCAGTTCGGTGAGATGGTTGAGAACCCTTCGGGCGCGGCCGATCTCGGCGTCGATGTCGACCTCCACCTTGGCCAGGCCGCCCTTGGATCGGGTGGTGGCCAGCACGTCGCCGCCCGGCCCGACCACCTTGGCCTGACCGAGGAACTGCAACGACCCGGTGATGCCGGTGAGGTTGGACGACACCATGAACACCTGATTCTCCGCGGCGCGGGCGCAGTCATACAGGTCGAACAGCCGGGACTGCCGGTCGGCGGGTAATCGGGTGGCGCGGTCGGTGACACTGGCCGGCCACGCCGACAGCGCCGCGATCACCCGGGCGCCGTGCAGGGCGAGGGTACGCGCCGATTCGGGGAAGGTCTTGTCGTAGTCGATGAGCATACCGATCCGTCCCACCGGGGTGTCGAAGGTGCGGAACGAATCGCCCGCCGCGTACGCCTCCGATTCGCCGGCCGGTTGGTGGACCTTGCGATGTGACCCGAGGATGCCGTCGCCGTTGACGCAGATCGCCGCGTTGTAGTGGACGTCGCCGGCGGCCTCGGTGTATCCGATGCACACCGTCATCGGGCCCGCCGCCGCGATGATCGCCGCCACCTCGGGCCCGGCCGGGTCGATGGCGGGCGGCAGATCCTCGGGGTCGGGATGTCGCAGGTCACCGATGTATCCGCCGAGCGCGGCGTCGGGAAACACCAGAAGGTCGACGCCGTCGCGGGCGGCGGCCTCGATGATCCCGACGGCCTTGTCCACTCCGCGCGTGAGGTCGCGGCCGAAGTGCCCGGCCAGCGCGCCCAGGGTGACCGTGCTCATGTCAGCGAACTCTACTGAGGAACGCGCCGCGGTTGGCGCGGGCGGGCACGGTGATCACGCCACCCCCAGTCCGGTGACCGTCGACGCGACGGCGGTGGTCACCTCACCGTCGGGCCAGCGCAGCCGAACCCCGGGTGCGGCGGTGAGACGACCACAGGATGCGGTCACCGCCGGACCACCCGCGTCGGCGGCCGGTTGGCGGTCGGCGATCAGCATGGCGAATCCGGGGAAACACGTGAGCCAGTCACCCATCGTCGCCGCGTCGGGTCGGGGAATCGCGGTGACGTCGAGCTCGGCTCCGGTCCCCGACGCCTCGGCCAGCATGCCGAGGGTGCCCGCGAGCCCGGCCATGCTGACGTCCTTGGCGGCGGCCGGACGTAGCCGCTGTACCAGTGCGGCCAGCTCGCCGAGTTCGGTGGCGCTGCGCGAACTGGTGCTGTCCCACTGTCTGCCGTGATACCCCGGTCGCCACGAGCCGCCGACATCGGCCGCCACGGACACGACGTCGCCGACGCGCCCGCCGCCTGCCGCGATCGGCTCGGTGGTGCGACCGAGCGCGGTCACCGACAGCGATGCGGGAACGCCGACCTGCGTGTGGCCACCCACCACCGGGGTGCGCCAGGCCTGCGCCGCCCCCGCGATACCTCCGACGATGCGGCGCAGGTGTGCGGTGGTGGGTGCGCCGACCGCATCGAGAAGGGCTGTCGGTGTGGCCCCCATCGCCGACAGGTCGTTGATGTTGACCAGAACCGAGCACCACCCCGCCCATTCCGGGTCGCGGTCCACCATGGCCGGAATGATCGCATCGCAGGCGGCGATCATGTCGGAACCGTCCAGGGGCACTCCGTCGTCACCGCGGAATCCGTCCGGACCGAGACCGCCGTCCTGGTGACGTAGCGGGGCCAGCACATCGGCGAGGAGGGATTTGGTGGAGTCCGCGGTCCGCTGAATCCGGTGCAGCGGCCACCGCATTCGACGGTGGGCACGTTCCCCGATGGTCTCCCCGGTCCCGGTGTCGTCCCACCCGAGGGAGGCGAACATCGTGGCGTACCTGGCCTGCACGGTGGCGTCGAAACGCAGGACGCCGGCCTGCTCGACGTGTGCGCAGGCGGCCCGCACCAGCGCCCGTCCGATCCCGCCGGCGTGCGCGGTGTGGGCGACCACCAATCGGCTGCCCGCCCACCAGCCGATGTCGGGCGAGTGCATCGGTGCCACACGCACTCCGCCGACGACGGTGTCACCGGCGACGGCCACGAGCACATCGGTGCGCGGGTCGTCGTCGACGTGATCGCGGTCGGAGCCGGCGAACAGTGCTTGGTGTACGACGAATTCCTGATGTCGCAGAGCGTGATACGCGGCCAGTGTGGTCGGGTCGTCGGCCACCCGGATCAGAAAGGCAGGCGCGGGTGCCGCGCGCCGGCCGGCGAGAATCGAGAGTTCCCGGGGTGCGGGACATGCGGCGGGGGCGGGTGTGGTGTGCGCGAGTGTGCCGGGCCGGGGCCGTCCGTCGAGCATGTCAGCCTCCCACGCTCGCCAGGATGCTGCAGGCGCCGCAGGCCGCACATCCGGCGCGTTGGTCGGTGCCGGCCATTCCGGTGAAGGCCAGGTGGGCGGCAACCTCCCGACTGATCTTCTCGACGATCGCCGGGTCGGGAGCCTGCGCCTTGTCCACGTCGACGGCGAGGGTCCCGGCGTGCGGACGGAACGGAACGATGAACGGATACACCCCCAAGTCGACGAGTTCCTTTGCACCGGAGATCATCTCGTCGGGGTCCTCGCCGAGTCCGACGAGGAGGTAGGTGGAGACCTGATTGCGCCCGAAGACACGTACCGCCTCGGCCCACGCCGCGCGGTACTCACTCAACGGGACCGACGATTTGCCGGGCATCCAGCGCCGGCGGACGGCGTCGTCGAGCGACTCGACGTGGATGCCGATGGCGTCTGCGCCGGCATCTCGCAGGTCGGTGATGGTTGAGAGGTCGGCGGGCGGTTCGCACTGCACCTGGATCGGCAGATCCGGTACGGCCCGCTTCACCGCCCGAACGCAGCGCGCCAGGTGTCTTGCGCCCCGGTCTTTTCCGGCGGAGGTGCCGGTGGTCATCACCATCTGGGTCACGCCGTCGAGTTCCACTGCTGCCCGTGCGACCTCGGCGAGTTGCTCGGGGCGTTTGACCGCCACCGTGGAACCGGATCGCAGGGATTCCTCGATGGAACAGAATCGGCAGCGCTGATCCTCGCCGTAGCGGATGCACGTCTGAACCACGGTGGTGGCCAGCACATTCCGGCCGTGGAGTCTGGCGATCTGTTCGTAGGCGATGCCGTCGTCGGTGCGCAGATCGTAGAACCTCGGGCGGCCGATCACTCCGATCTCGAAGCCGGTGTCGTCGCCGTCGCGCAGCACCCGGCTGCCGTCGAAGACGAAGGGACTGTCGGGGTTTCGGGGGATGGCCGCGTCCAGGCCATCGACGATGAGGTGGCCGTCGTCGCTGGGGCCGGCACCGCCGGTTCGATGGACCGGGGGTGTGCCCCGGATACCGAGGAGTGCGAGGTCGACCCGGGTGGATGCTGTCATGGTGTGCTCCGTTCGCTCGCGGGATGCGCTGGGGCGAGGTCGGTGCCGCGTCGTTGCGGATCGATCGGGTGTGGCTGGTGCGGGTGTGGGTGAGGCGGGTCGATCAGGACGCGATGCCGACCGGACTGGCGTGCGTACCGGGGTTGCCCCGGCGCAATGCGGTGGTGATGCTGTCGGCGACGTGGTGGGCGTCGCGGTCGATTCCGAGGAATCGGCCGGATCCCCAGGTGTGCATCCACGGTAGTCCGATGAAGCTGAGTCCGGGGACCGCGGTGATTCCGCGGGTCTGCATCGGGCGGCCGGCGCCGTCGAAGGCGCTGGCCTCGATCCAGCGATAGTCCGGCCGGTACCCGATGGCCCAGATGATGCTGGTGATCCCGGCCGCGGTGAGGTCCAGTGCGGTGGGACCGGCCTCGGGTGTCCACACCGGCTCGTACCGCGACGCCGGGGGAGCGTCGATCCCCTGGGTGTCGATGTAGCGGTCGATGTCGGAGCAGATGGAGTTGTACACCGCGTCGGCCCGGTCCAGCGATCCGGTCAAAGTCGGGGCGAAGGTGAGGTGATCGTCCTTGCCGCCGGTGAGCGCACCGTAGAGGCGCATTCCTTCGCGGGCGAACTGGCGCAGGTCGACGTCGCGGCCACCGTCCCGGCCGGTGACGTAGTGGTTGGTCTTCTCCTGCGCCGCCCGTCCGCCCGGATACTGTTGCGCCGGAATGTCATACACACCCATCTCGGCCAACCACGTCATGCAGTCCCGGCCGCGGTAGGTCCGCGCGACGCGGGGTGCGTTGCCGATGGCGAGGTGGACCTCGCGGCCGGCCAGATGCAGGTCCTCGGCGATCTGGGTGCCGGACTGGCCCGATCCGACGACCAGCACGCCGCCCTCGGGGAGTTGGTCGGGGTGGAAGTACTGTTCCGAATGAATCTGGGCAACAGCAGGATCGAGTGATGACGCGTAGGGCGGTAGCACCGGCAGCGGGTACCCGCCGGTGGCGATCACGACGTGATCGCAGGTGAGGATCTCGTCGCCGGCTCCGGCGTCGGCAACCTGCGAGTGAAGTGTCACCTGGAACCCGTGCGCGGTCGGCTGGTGGACGCGGGTGACCGTGGTGTGCTCGCGTACGGGAGGACTGAAGGTATCCAGCCACCTCGACAACCACGCGACGACCTCGTCGCGGGTCATGAATCCGTCGGGGTCCGCGCCGTCGTAGGTGTGTCCGGGCAGTCGGCAATGCCAGTTCGGGGTGACGAGAGTGAAATTGTCCCACCGCTTGTCGGCCCAGGCGTGCATGAGGGTGCCGGATTCGACGACGAGGTGGTCGATGTCGGCTCGTTGCAGGTACCAGCTGACCGACAGGCCGGCCTGGCCGCCGCCGACGATGACGACAGGGATGTGGTGGGTGGGATGAGCCGGTGTGCTCATGGTGACTCCGGGTGGTGGGAGGAGGAGCTGGAGGAAGTGGGTTGGGGCAGTGGCGGATACATGGTGATCACGGTGACGGTGGCATCGTCGTCGTAGCCGCCTGCGGTGGAGGTGATGTCGGCCGCGGAGGCGGCGGCCGACGTGCATGCGAATCCGTACTTGGCGCGGACGCGTTCGGCCGCCTCGCCGAGAGCGGTGGTGGCGCGATCACGCAGTTCGGTGACGGTGTAGTCCGCTCCCGAATCCAGGTGATCGTGCATGACCAGACTGGGTGAATAATATTCGCGCACAGCACCATCGGGCCAACGTACGGTGAAGGTCATCTCAGGCATGCGACAGACTCCGCCAGGCCGCCGCGCCGGTGGCGTCGACATCGGTCAACGTGCCGTAGACGTCGGGCCGTCGATCGCGGAGATGGAACATGCCTGCGCGCATGGTGCGGAAGGTGTCGGGGATGTCGACGTCGGCGATGGCCAGTCCGCTCCCGAGCAGGGTCGAGTCGAGGATGTTTCCCCCGGGGTCGACGATCTTGGCGTTGCCGACATAGCGAAGGGAGCCAAAGGTTTCCGCCTGATTAGACGCCACCCAGAACACCTGATTGTCCAGGGCGCGGGCGACATCGAAGAGGTTGAACCGGTAGGTCCAGCGATCCTCCTGCAGGTTCTCCGCGGTTGCCGTCCGCGCGGCCGGCCACGCCGACAGGCTGGCGATGACCTCGGCACCTTTGAGGGCCATGATCCGGGCGGCTTCGGGAAACGCCTTGTCGTAACAGATTTGGAGACCGACTCGGCCGATGGGTGTCTCGAAGACCCCGTAGTCGGTGCCCGACGAGTACGACATGTTCTCGCCCAGTGGCTGGTGCACCTTCCGGTAACTGCCGTAGATTCGGGTGCCGTCGAGGAGTGCGGCCGCGTTGTAACGGGTTTCGCCGTCGTCGGCGAGTTCGCAGAAACCGATGGCGATGAGCATGTCACCGATAATCGACTGTATCCGAGCGATTTCCGGGCCGTCGAGACGAATCGCCGGCGGCAGTGACCGCTGGGTGTTCTTGATGGTGTCACCGTGATTGCCGAGGCTCGACAGGTAGCCGCCGATGGCGGCCTCGGGGAAGACGAGGAAGTCGACGCCGTGCTCACGAGCCTGCGCCACATACTCGGCGATCGTCTGGAAGTTCTGCTCGAGGTCGCGGGTAAAGTTGGCCGCGACCGATCCGATGATGGTCATGGCATCCTCGTCAGACCATGTAGGTCGAGTTGATGATGGCGCCCTTGCGGGCGTAGTGGATGACCGCGTCCTGCACGTCGAGTGGGTGCGCGGGAATGACACCTTCGATGAGGTCTTCTTCGCGGCCGCCGTGCAATGCCAGGCCGAACCGGCAGCAGAAGACGGTGCCGCCCTCGGAGATGAACGTGGCGAGGGAGTCGTTGATGTTCTGCTCACCCGGGAATCCGGAGTCGCCGGTCTTCGGAAAGCCGCGTGTGGCAAGGCAATTGATGGCGCCGGGGCCGTAGAAGTAGATGGCGGATTCGAATCCCTTGCGCAGTGCGCGGGTGGCCTGCAGCACCGCCACGAATGACACCGACGACTCGTGCGCGATACCGTGGACGAGGGTGAAGTACGTCTCGCCGTCCTCGGCCTGGTAGTCGGGGAAGATCTTGGTGCCGCCGTAGATGTTCGACCCCTTGGGCAGCGAAGGATGGGGGATCTCGGCGAGCGACTTGGCGATGTTCTCGGTGATGGTGTCGTCGAGGGACATGGGACTCCTTGAGGGTGCGGAAAGCTCTGCAGGAAGTGAAGATTCAGATTCGGCGACATTGCCGGGGAGATTCCGGATCAGGTTCCGGGCGGGCCGTCGAACTCTCGGCCACGCATCAAGTAGACCGCCAGCGTATTTCGTGGTGGTTACAAACGGAACAACTGAACGGCCGATCTGTGTAACACGCCTCGTCGAGTTGGGCGTCCTTTTCGTCGAGTGTGCGCTCATTCCCGTCGAGTGTGCGCTCGTCCGCGTCGAGTGGGTGTCGTTCAGCGTCGAGTGGGTGCGGCGAGGGATGCCTCCGATGCGGGAGAGTGCGCACTGTCGGTGGCGGTCACGTGCCGTGCACTGGATCCAGAGATGGCGACGAGCCCCGAGGCCTCGTAAGAATCGGCTGGAGCCGATCAACCTGGGAGCGCTGTGAACGAGGAGGAGAGCGCTGTCAGTGGGCTGGAGAGCGCTGTCAGCGAGGAGGAGAGCGCTGTCAGTGGGCTGGCCGCGTCACCCCGGTCCATGCCGTCCCTCGACACGGGGAGCACACTGGTAGCAGTGGCCGACGATCGGAGAGTAGTGGCAGGGCTCGAACTGGACCCGGGGTTCGCGGCTTCGTTGCGCAAGATCGAGCGCAAGGTGCTGGCAGAGGTCCCGCTGCGTCCGCGCTCGGTCCGGGTGATCTGGACCACGATCGTGGTGCTTGCGGCGGCGACCGTCACCGCGTGGATCACCAGCGACGCCGACGGTGTCCGCACGATCCTCGGTGAGATCGCCATCGGACTCGGCGTGGCCGGCGCGCTGATGTCCACCGTCGCCGTGACGTTACGACGATTCGGCTGGTGCTGGGTGGCCTCGGCGATCAGTGCGATCGCGGTGCCGTTGTCGGTACTCGGCTACTGGTCGACGCAGACCGGACTCGGTGTGGCCTCCGTCGGATTCCTGGTCGCCGCGCTGGCCCACGCTGTCCTGGTGGGGAACTGGGTTCAGTGTGGACGACCGCCGCAGCCCGGGCCGGGAAAGTAGTCTTCCACGAACACAACATCGGCGAACACAACACCGGCGCGGAACCTGAGGGTTCCGCGCCGATGTGCGTGATGGCGGCGTGATGTGGCGCGCCTACACCGGGGCGCCGGCGACCGCGCGCGAGTGATCGATCTCGGCCGGGATGTTCTCCGCCGCAGCTTCGGCCTCGGGTAGTTCGGCGCCGGGACCGAAGTGGGCGAACTGCTCGATGTGCTGATCGAGTGACAGCGGGCTCGGGGTCCCGTAGGTGAAGTAGGTCTCCCACGGAAGTTTCGCGCCGCCGATGGCCAGACCGGTGTCGATCTCGGCCATGTTCCAGGTCTTGGTCTGCGCGTCGGGATCGAGGTGCAGATAGCCGGCCTCACCGAACAGCTCGATCCGGTTGCCGCCGGGTTCGAAGACGTAGAGGAACTGGCCCTGGGTGATGCCGTGCACGTCGGGACCGGCCTCGATCTGAATGTCGTAGTCGCGGAACATCTCCGCAGCATCGACATTGTGCTGGCCGGTGCCGTAATAGAAGGCGAGGTGGTGCAGCTTGCCCCGACCGCCCGTCATGTCGCGCATGCAGGCGACCTCGTGACCGAGCAGGTTGGAACTCATCCAGGCGCCGATTTCGACGTCACCGTCGACGACGCGCTCGGTGGTGCGGAAGCCGAGGTGACGTTCGAACTCGTTCTTCACCGCGGTCACATCCGATGCCATCAGGTTCAGGTGATCGATGCGCTTGACGGGGATGCCCTGCAGCGGCTTCTTCGACGGCCGGGACAGGATCTTGCTCTGCAGTTCCGCCGGCGCGACGTACTTCTCGGCCTCCCACAGCAGTGCGAAGTCGTGGCCGTCGGCGGTGTTGTATGACAGCGTCTTTCCGTAGCCGAATTCATCCTCGTGCCAGGAGGTTTCGACGTTTCCGTCCTGAAGGGACCTCGCGCGCCGCTCGAGCGCCTCGGGTGAGCTGGTGCGCATTGCCGCGTGGCCCATGCCCGGCTGTGCGGACTCGGTGATCTTCAGACTCCACTGGTAGGGGTCCTCATAGCCGCGCAGGTATACCGACTGCCCCTCGCGCTTGGTGACGTACATACCGAGGAACCGGGTGAAGAAATCTTCGGTCTCCTGAGGCTTGGGGCTGAGCAGCTCGCAGCGTGCCAGATGGGCAACGTCGAAACGGCCGGGATTTTCGGTCATCGGATCTCCTGTGGTGACTCATTGGCGAACCGCTTGGGCGGTGCCATCCATCTGCGGATGAGACGAGGATGGACCAACTCTGTGACCGCCATCACTGCCGTTCGGCAATACCGAACAACGTCGTCGGGACGGGCTCGTCTGTCCGGATACCCCGTGACCGGGCTCACGAGCAGGGACCAACTGCCTAGCGTCGGTGCCAACGCGTCAGCGAACAAGGGAGAACACGATGAGTCGGTTGACCGCCGCAATAGTCGGGTCGGGCAACATCGGGACGGACCTGATGTACAAACTGCTCCGATCCGAGCATGTCGATCCGGTGTACATGATCGGGATCGATCCGGACAGCGAGGGATTGCGCCGCGCAGATTCCGAAGGCCTCACGATCTCCGCCGGAGGAGTGGATTGGCTGCTGGCGCAACCGGATCTGCCCGATCTTGTCTTCGAGGCGACTTCGGCGAAGATCCACGCTGCGGCAGCCCCGCGGTATGCGAATGCCGGTATCACCGCCATCGACCTCACGCCGGCCTCGGTGGGTCCGTATGTGGTTCCGGCCGTCAATCTCGACGAGCACCTCAGCGCGCCCAATGTGAACATGGTCAGTTGCGCCGGACAGGCCACCATCCCGATCCTGTACGCCATCAACGAGGTTGCCGAGGCCGCCTACGGCGAGATCGTCGCCGCCATCGCGTCGGCGAGCGCCGGCCCCGGAACGCGGCAGAATCTCAGCGAGTTCAGCGAGAAAACCGGACGTGCCCTCGCGCAGGTCGCCGGGGCCGACAAGGCCAAGGCCATCTCCGTCATCAATCCGGCCGAACCACCGATGAACATGCGGGACACCGTTTATGCGAAGGTGCGCAACGCCGATGCCGCAGCCATCGAACGTGCCGTTGTCGACATGGTGGCCCGAGTGCAGGAGTACGTGCCGGGGTACACCCTCAAACTCGTCGACGTCGAAGGCGATCTCGTCACGGTGATGCTCGAAGTCGTTGGCGCAGGCGACTTCCTGCCCACCTACGCGGGCAACCTCGACATCATCACCGCCGCCGCCGTCCGCGTCGCCGACGTGATGGCCCAGCAGAACCTCGTCGCAGGAGCAACACGATGACCGACCAGCCGACCACGAACCGCGAGATCACCCTCGTCGACACCACGCTGCGCGACGGAATGTCCAGCGTGTCACACCAATTCACGACTGAGAATGTCGCGGCGATCGCCGCCGGACTCGATCGTGCCGGGGTACCGACCATCGAGGTCGCCCACGGCATCGGGCTGGGCGCCTCGTCGATCCAGTACGGCTTCGCCGCCGCCACCGATCCCGAATACGTACGCGCAGCCGTCGATGCCGTCGAGAACGCCGAGATCGCCGCGCTGTACGTCCCCGGAATCGCCACCCTCAACGAGTTGCAGGGCGCCATCGACGCGGGCATCTCCACCGTCCGGGTGGCCGTGCACTGCACCGAGGCCGACTGTGGTCAGCAACCGGTCGAGTGGGCAAAAGACAAGGGCCTGAACGTCATGTGCTTCCTCATGATGAGCCACAAACTCGAGGCCGAGCCACTCGCCGAACAGGCGGCCAAGCTGGACTCATATGGCGCCGACGTCGTCTACGTCGTCGACTCCGCAGGTGCGATGGTGCCGCAGCAGGCCGGCGAACGGGTCGCCGCACTACGGTCGGCAATCTCCGCCGACATCGGATTCCACGCCCACAACAACCTCGGCGTCGGAATCGCCAACGCGCTCACCGCAGCCGAGAACGGCGCCACCTTTATCGACGGCTCGCTGCGCGGTCTCGGCGCGAGCGCCGGCAACGCCCAGACCGAGGTTCTCGCCGCGGCCTTCGAACGCGCCGGATGGGACACCGGAGTGGATCTCTTCCCGCTCATCGACACCGCCGAACACGTGGTCGCGCCACTGATGAAGGAACCGCAGATCGTCGACGAGACGGCGTTGGTCCTCGGCTACGCCGGTGTGTACTCGACCTTCTTCCACCCGACCAAACGCGCCGCCAAGAAGTTCGGCGTCAGTACCCGCGACATCCTGCTCGAACTCGGCCGGCGTGGGGTAATCGGCGGGCAGGAGGACATGATCATCGATGTTGCCTCCGAACTGGCCGGCCGCACCTACGAGACCCCGGAGGTGGCGGCGGTATGACCACCACACCAGCACCGACTTCAACACCCGTCGAGATTCGTCACCTGATCGGTGACGACTGGCATGGTGCCTCGGACGGAACAACTTTCGAATCCCGAGATCCGCACGACGGCACACTGCTGGCGAATGTGGCCCGCGGAACCGCCGACGACGGCGCGGCCGGCATCACCGCGGCGCGCACCGCCTTCGACACAGGACCGTGGCCGCAGATGTCACCCAAGGAACGCGCCACCGTCCTGCGCGCCGTCGCCGACGCCGTCGACGAGCATCGAGAAGAACTGGCGCAGCTGGAAACCCGTGACGGGGGCAAGACGATCACGCAGTCGCTGCACGCGGAGATCCCGCGGGTCGCCCACAATCTGCGATTCTTCGCCGACTATGTGTCGATGGCCGCGAGCGAGGCCTACCCCGACGGCGACCTGCTGTCCTATGTGCTCTACCCGCCGGCCGGAGTCGTCTCGGCGATCAGTCCGTGGAATGCGCCGCTGATGCTGGCCACCTGGAAGATCGCACCGGCGCTGGCCTTCGGTAACACCGTGGTGCTCAAACCGGCACCACAAACCCCGTTGACCGCCAACCGGTTCGCCGAGATCGCCCTGGAGGCCGGCCTGCCTGCCGGAGTGCTCAATGTGGTGCACGGTTTCGGCGGCGAAGGCGTTGCCGGACCACTGACCTCCGACCCGCGAGTCGACCGCATCACCTTCACCGGGTCGAGCGCCACCGGCGTCCACATCCTGCAGGCGGCAGCACTCAATCACACACCGGTGTCGGCGGAGATGGGTGGCAAGTCGGCCAATGTCGTCTTCGACGACGCCGATCTCGATGTGGCGGTGCCGATGTCGATTCGTGCGATCTTCGGGGGCAACGGTCAGGTGTGCCTGTCGGGTTCACGACTACTGGTGCAGAACTCGATCCGCGAAGCCTTCATCGAGCGTTTCGCCGAAGAGGCCGCCAAGCTCACCGTCGGCGATCCCAAGGATTCCGGGACATTCATGGGGCCGCTTATCGAACAACGTCACCTCGACAAGGTCGCCGGGTACGTCGAACTCGCTCAGGAGGAGGGTGGGAAGGTCATCACGGGAGGCGAGCGGCTCACCGGTGCCGCACATGCCAAGGGCTTCTATTACCCGCCGACGGTGATCACCGGGCTCACCAATGAGTCCCGCACCGCTCGCGAGGAGATCTTCGGCCCGGTGGAGACGGTCATCGGCTTCGACACCGAGGACGAGGCGCTGCGGATCGCCAACGACTCCCCGTACGGCCTGGCCGGAATGCTGTTCACGCAGAACCTCGATCGCGCTCATCGAATGGCAGCGCGATGGAGGGCCGGGACCGTCTGGATCAACACCTTCTTCGAGAGGGATCTGCGCCTGCCGTTCGGTGGGGAGGGAATCAGCGGACTCGGCCGCGAAGGCGGTCAGTACTCCCGCGAATTCTTCACCGAGCCCCGCGCGGTGACCATCCGGCTACGCAAGTGAGTGCGGCAGGCATGTCTGAGCACGCCGCGGCAGAGACCTGTGTGGTGGTCGGCGCCACGGGCGCGATGGGATCGGTCATCGTCGAGCGACTCGTCGGTCGCGGCCATCGGGTGGTGGCGGTGGCCCGTTCACAGGAGCAGCTCGACAAACTCGCGACGACGAGCCCTCTGATCGTGTCGTGCCGCACGGATATCGCCGATGACGCCGCGGTCGACGACATTCGGGCAGCGCTCGACGCGCCCGTCCGGATGGCGATCTTCGCGGCCGGTCTGCCGGTCAAGGGTTCGGTGGACACCATCACGCCGTCGGCGCTGGCGACCGCTGCCAACGTCAAGGTGGCCGGGCCGGTGCGGCTGCTGCACGCGGTGCGGGCTCACCTCGTGCCGGGATCGCGGTTCGTGGCGATCGCCGGATCGCTCGGTATCGAACCCGGTCCGCTCGATGCCGGCCCGGGCACCGCGAATGCCGCACTGCTGAACCTGATGCGGCAGATCAGTGCGCTGTACGGGCCGAAGGGAATCACCACGCACACCGTCGCGCCCGGGCCCATCGACACGCCTCGGTTGCGCGCGATCATCGAGACCGAGTCGCAGCAGACCGGGCAAGCGATCGAGGAGATCTGGGCGCGCTACCGCGCCAAGACCGCGCTGGGCCGTCTACCCACGCTCGAGGAGATCGCCTGGGTGGTGGAAACGCTGTTGGCGCCGGAAGCCGACGTCCTGCACGGCGCCGTCCTCACCGCCGACGGCGGCGTGCGCCACGGACTTCTCTAGAAGGGAAAGACCATGCCGGTAGCCCACTTTCACCTGCCCGTCGGAGCGGCGACACCCGATCAGGAGCGCCGACTGCTGACCGAGGCGGCGGCAGCCTACTCGCGAGTCCTCGACTCTCCGATCGAGCGGGTGCGGACCTTCCTGGTGCACTATGACCCCGCTCACCTCACGGTGGCCGGGGAGCTCGTCGCCGAGAGTGGGTTTGTCGCACCATATTTCACCGCGATCGTCCTGGCCGGACGTCCCGTCGAGCAGCGGCAGGAGCTACTCGCGGGGTTCACCGACCTCATCGTGGACGTCCTCGACGTCGACCGCGCCGGCGTGCGTGGACAGATCATCGAGGTCGACCCGGACAACTGGGGGATCGCGGGCCGTCCGGCGTCGGGCGCGCGTGCATCGGAGATCAGAGCCCGCGCAGGTACCCCCTGACCCTCGTGCGCCGAGTGGGCGCTGTTTCACGTCGAGTGGGCGCCACTCTGCGTCGAGTGTGCGCCCTTTCCTTTCGAGCGTGCGCCACTCAGCGTCGACTGTGCATCCGATCCGGTCAGCAGACAGTTGGGTCTGCAACGCAGGTCGCGTGTTCACCGTGTGATCGGTGATGGCCACTGCGAATATCACCACCCGGGGTACGGCGTCACTCCCGAGGGTGTCGCGGTCACGACCGCATCGGGCGGGAAAGCGCCGAGCGGAATCGTCGCTGTGCCGGGTACGAGGAGTCGGACGCACACGCCGGACGGATTGTCCGGTGGTGACAGGTCGATCCGCCACGCGACGTCGTGCGGTGGTGTCGACAACGCGGCGACGCGCCCGCCGGAGTCCGTGGCCGTTTTCCGATCGTCAAGGCGTGCCGGAGCATCCAGGCGATCTCGGATGAGGTTGCGCACCACCGGATCGATGAGAAGTTGAACGTGCGCAATGGGATCGAGCAAAGTCCGGTGTCGGGGACCGGAGGCTGCGAGATATCCTCGGTCGGTCCGATGTGCCGGCAGCCCCGAGGTACCGGCGCGATACATTGCGCTCCCCGCGTCGCTCAACGAACGGGCGACGACGAGCTGCCAGAACGCTCGCGCGATCGCGGAGCGTTGTGCCCGAGCATCGTTTCCGTATCCACCGCCCAACGCGATGATCTCGCCATCGTCGACCGCGGCCAGGGTCACCACGCCGCCGAGGCGGGCGGGCAGCACCTGCAGGGTCACCGGCCCTGGCGCCGGGCCCAGAAGATCACTCACCTCGGGATGCATCGCGGACGCCGTCTCGATCACCTCGGGCTGTTCGGCGGCCCACCACCGCCACAAGGCATCCTCGACGGCGAGCGCGGCCCACGCATCGTCTACCGCGGCAGCGTGGGTGAGGCCGGCACCCAGCCCGGATAGGAAGGGTGGATGATCCTTGGGCTCAGCAGGTTTGGTATCCCATCCCCGAGCAAACGCGAGGGTGTACGGCACCCATCCACAGCGCTTCTGCGGTGGCCGGTCACTCTCGGTAACGCGATATCGGGTCGCCGCCACCCAGGTTCGTCGGACGTCGGCTCCCGGTGTGGTGACGGGGCAGCCCGGTTCGGCGACCAGCGCCGGATTGATCAATCCCAGATCGGCGACGTTCAGCGCGGGCGAATGTTCCTCGGACAACTCGGTCATCCGTCCGACCCGGCGAGGCAGCCGGGAATGGTCGGCCGACCACCAATGACGCACCGCCGCGAGGCGAAGACGATCCGCGTCATCGGACTCATCGAGATCGACCACCACGGCCTGCGCGTCGACACCATCATGGCGGGGCAGCGATATCTGGTGGTGCCGGAATGCCTCAGGGATATCGGCGGAATGGCGGATCCGGATGGCGTGCAACATCTCAGGCATGGGGCATGGGGAAGTAGTTGAGATCTGTCTCGGCGAGCGGGCGCTCGCGCCAGCCGAGCTGAACAGGTACGTCCATGACTCGTGCCCGACCGAGAAACGGGAAGGCGGCAGGAGCATTCCCGACCGTGCCCGGGGCGAGCACACGAACCACCCGCATGCCGGTACTGCCGATGTCGTCGGTGGTGATGTCGACGACGACCGGGTCGATACCGTTGGCGTGCAACGTGTCACCGTACTGCGATGCCGATCGGGAGGGCAGTTCGGCGATGTCGGAGATCGCGATCCGGGCGGCCGGTTTCAGCAGATGCGCCATACGTTCACCGGCCCGCGGATCCAGGTAGACCTGCTGCTGCACCATGAGGTCGTCGCAGTCGTGCATGTCGGGGCGGAAGTCATCCAGGTATGCGCGATCGGCTCGCCACGGTTTGAAGGCTCGGCCGTTGAGCTCGCCGTCGGCCATCACCTTCCAGTGCAGGCCGTTGGCACGCAACAGATCGCGTGATCCCTCCTGCAGGGTGAAGGCCTCGGTGAGTGCTTTGAGTGCGGCGTCGCCGAACCGCGGTCGCGCCGAGAAGCCCACGTTGACCAACGAGTGGGCATCGTCGTGCACCACCGAGGCCGCCACGGGTACGCCGAACTCGTTGTCGAGACGGATCACATGGTGACGCAGTCCGTCTGCAAGTATGGGTAACTCGACACCGGCGACAGCGGGCAGGGGTAAGGCGTTGAGCCACCAGATCATGGTGGCGTGACGCTCGATGATCTCCTCGAGTGCACTCGCGACGGCGAAGTCCTCATCGGGTCCGGCCGCGATCCCGGCGAAGGCGCAGAAGTTGGTCGGTGGGGCGGCCGCGAACCCGGCCGAGTACCAATTGACATAGACCAGCGACGCGGGAACGAGGATCTCCGAGCGATCGCCGAGCCTCCGCCCGGGAACCCAGTGGATCCGCAGATCACGGGTCAGAGGGACGAAAGGAAAACCCGGAGAACGATATTGGGTATCGCTGTAGAGTATGAGTTCGGCCGGATCAAGCGTCGGAACACCCCGGCGTACGAGTTCGTGATAGGAGCCCCAGGTGACCGGCAGGGTATCGAGGATGTTGCCGCAGTATCGTTCGGCCGACTCTCCCAACGCCGCCAACTCAGCGGAGCGTGGGTCGTCGAAAGCCGAACCCTGACAGAGGATGTTGTTGGCCCACGGAGTGACTGCACGGATGTCGCCGACGTCGGCCTGTCGGGTGGCGAGGGCGGCCGGAACGCTCGCGTCGTGGGTGACGGTGCGGACCCTTACGATCACACCGGTTCGGTCGTCGACGAGGTCGTCGATGGTATGGGGGCGGTGTGTGGTGCGCCGGGACGGCATCGGGAGTACCGGGTGTCTGCGGTGGTCGACGTCTCCGGTTGGGTCGATCCAGAGTTCGTGGACGACATCACCGGCCCCTGCGCGGGCTGCTGACGGTGATGTGGTGGCGATGATGTCCAGTGCGGCGTCGAGAAGCGTTGTGAGCGAACGTGGACGAGGACCGTGATCGCCGGTGATGGGCGGTGTCCGCAGGACACGATGGACCCGTGGGTCGCGTGCTGCCGCGAGTCGGAGCGCCGCCGCATCCTCATACGAGGCGCCGAGTCCCGGCGTGACCACGGGACCCACCCACAGGCGTCCGCGGGTGATCTCCACCGGGAGCCAGGTGACCCGCATGTCGTGGCACATCCGGTCGATGTCGATCAGATCCGACTCTCGTGAGCCCTGAACAACCACCACCAGAGGTGATCTGGTGGTGAACGCCTGATTCACCACAGCGCGCGCCCCGGTCCATTCGACGGGAATGAGGCGGTCGTCAGGATGAGTGAGCGTGACCATCGCATCGACGGCCTCACCATCGCCGCTGATGAGTGCATCGATACCCCGTCGCCGGATGTCTTGTGGCGCAACCGACCGCACGGTACTCGCGCCTTCGACGGAACGATCTCCGATCAACGCACGCAGCGGATGCGCGGCGCGCGTGAGGTCCGCACTCACCAACTCGTCGCGTCCGGCCTGCCAGGCGGCGATCAGCATCGTCACGGTTGCGGCCGGCAGCCCGATGATGTGGTGCGCCTCGCCGCGGCTGATCACGCATGACCGGTCGTCGAGGGATCGTATCTCCACGCCGACGACCGGGCGGAGTGTCTCGGTGACGAGGGGAACCGGTGTGGAGATGGCGGTAACGGACTCGGAGGTAATGGACTCGGAGGCGGCGGACATGGAGTTCTCCAGGGAAGTGTCGTGCAGGACAACAGGTGTGGCGACCGACGGGGAGGGACGCGGCCCCGGTGGTTACCGGGGCCGCGTCACCGCCGGCCCGGGATCACTCCCAGGAGAAGGCGGTTGCCACGTGGCCGTGATGGTTGGAGTTCGGTGCAAGCACCGCCTCCTCGGCACGCGCCTCTTCGACAGCGACGATCGTGATCTCCGACATGTTTCACCTCCTCTCAGTGTGTGCGTGATGAATCGGTTGGGGGACAACGAGAGTGCGACTCACGAGGGCGTCGCACCGTCATCGTCGGATGATCCGTGCAGCTCGCGATAGTGCGGTGAGCTGACGATGAGATCGTCGTGACGACCGGTCGCGACGATGGTTCCGGCCGCGAGTACGGCGACTCGATCGCACGCCGCCATGACAGAGGCGCGGTGGGTCACGACGATGGTCGTGCGGTTGCGCCGTGCGGCGGCGAGAGCGGACAGGAACTCGGCCTCGGTGTTCGGGTCCAGCCCCGCGGTCGGCTCGTCGAGGATGAGCACATCGGGGGATCTCAGCAGGCCACGTGCGAGGCCGAGTCGCTGCCGCTCGCCACCGGAGAGATCGGCACCCCGCTCGGAGAGGACGGTGTCGAGTCCTCTCGGAAGCCGTCGAATCCGTTCCGCCAGTCGGGCGTTGGTTAGGGCCTCCCAGATGCGTACGTCGTCGGCCGCGGGCAGCAGCAGATTCTCACGCACACTCGCATGGAAGATGTGGGTGTGCTGACCCACGAGGACGACGTGCTCGCGGGTCCGTTCCGGCGACAGCCGGGCCACGTCCACATCGCCGATGGAGATTCGACCGGATTCCTCGGCGATGAGTCGTGTGAGCGCCAGTGCGATGGTGGATTTGCCTGCGCCACTGGCTCCGACGATGGCCACCAGTTCGCCGTCGTCGACGTCCAGATCGAGGTCGCGCACGGCGGGTTCGGTGGTGCCGGGGTAGCGAACCGTCAGTGCGTCCGACCGCACCTCGGCCGAGGTGATGGCCGGTTCGGGTTCGTCGGGACTCGTCTGTGGACGAACTCCGGGGGTGGTGATGAGTTCATCCACTCGCGCGGCGGCGGCAGAGGTCTCGCCGAGTTTGCCGACGGCGCCGGTGATGGCGACGGCCGGTGAGACGCCGGCGGCGGCGAGGGTCACGATCACCGGAACCATGGTGGGGGCCAATGTCCCCGAGCTGACCGCTTGAACGGACAGACCGAGAGCCGTCAGCACAATCCCGACGGTGGATGCTTCGATCAATCCCTGTTCGATGCCACCGCGCACGGCCAATGCCCGTCGTGCCCGCTGATCCGTGACTCCGGGATCACGTTGCTGACCGTCCAAGGCGGTGCGGGCACGACGCCGAGGCGGATGCGGCGCCGGCAGTGGATCTCGTCACGATCACCGCCGATGTCCGGCGCGTCGGCACTGTCTTCGGAACCTCCGCGACCGCCGATCACGCCGCCGATGCGCTCGACGCCCGAGTGGCAGCGGCCCGCCGTGACCCCACCGGGCAGTCGGCCGCGTGGTTGTACTACTTCTCGTCCGAGGACCCGCTCTCGGCCTATGGCGGTGCGGGGCTGCCGAATTCGGTACTCACCACGGCCGGACTGAGCAACGCCTACGCGGACCAGGCCGACACCTATGCGCAGATCTCCACCGAGAGCCTCATTCAGCGTCAGCCACAGTGGATTGTGCTCAACTACGGCGGATACGGCGAGACCGAGGAAGCGGCCCGTGCCAAGTTCCTCGCCGAACCCGGTGTGGCGGCCCTCGATGCCGTCCGCGCCGGACGGATCGTGATGGTGCCGGCTGCCTCGTCGAATCCGTCGCCGTCGGCCGTGGCCGGTCTCGAACAGGTGGTGGCGGCCACCGGTTCGCAGGACAGTTCTCGGTGACTGCCGGCGCGGCCGGACCCGGCGGTGCACGAACCACATCCAGCACCGCAGCAGTGGAAGCGGTCGGCGTCCTCGTAGAGCATCGGGGTGTGCCGGCAGCGCGTGAGGTATGCGTGCGGGTCCACGAGGGTGAGACCGTCGCCCTCGTCGGCCCAACGGGTCGGGTAAGACCAGCGTGCTGAGGGTGCTGGCGGGAATCGCGAAACCCACCCGCGGGTGCTGCCGCATCCGGGGACGGCGACATCGGTGACCACTCCGATTCCGAGCGCGCCCGCATCATCGCCTCCGTGGGACAGGACGAACACACCGACCTGCCTTTCACGGCTCGAGACGTACTCTTGCTGGGACGTTCGGCGGGTCTGCCCGATTGGCGGCCCTACCGCGAGACCGACCACGCCGCGATCGAGGACCTGGCCCGCACGTGGGAACTGACCGGGCTGCTCCACCGCACCCTGACCGAGATGTCCGGTGGTGAACGCCGCCGGGTGCTGCTGGCACGAGCATTCGCTCAGCGCGCCGGGATCGTGATCCTGGACGAGCCGACCAACCATCTCGACCTGCGACACCAACACGAGATCTTGGCTCGTGTGGCCGATTCACCGATCACCGCCGTGCTGGCTCTTCATGATCTGAATCTCGCTGCCGCCTACTGCGATCGGGTGGTGATGATGGATCAGGGCGAGGTCGTCGCCGACGGGCGGCCGGCGGACGTGCTCACCGCCGAATGCGTGACGCGGGTGTACGGCGTCGCCGCCCGGCGCGACGACGCCGATGGTCGGGTGCGGCTGCTGATCGGCCGGTGAGCAGGTTCGGCACTCGCGGCCTCGACCATCTCCCCTCGCCCGCGAGACGCTGCTACTCCCGCGACGACACGGTGTTCGGCTCCTTCCGTTCGGCGATCGTCACATCACCGGCGGCCCAGTGTGTCGTGGGGACCTCCCGCACCACCACCCGGATGTTGGCGATCGGTGCGCCCAGCGTGCGGTGCGCCGCCTCGGTCAGCTCGTGGATGAGCGCGCGAACCTGTTCGGGACTGCGTCCCTGCGCGATGGTCACGTCGATGAACGGCACGCTCAGCCCCCTGCGACGGTGACGGAGCCGAGCGAGGTGAAGTGCGCGGCCACGCGAGCACCCGGCGCCACGGGGACCGCGTCGGTCATCCCGCCGGTGAGCACCACCCAACCCGGCTGCAGGGTTACCCCACGCGCGCCGAAGGTGTTGGCGGCGAACGCCAACGCCTCCCCCGGATGGCCGAGGACGGCAGCACCGGTCGCACTGTCGACGACGTCGCCGTCGACCTCCAGCAGGCAGGCCTCCAATCCCAGATCGAGTTCCTCGGGTCGGCGCATCACCGGCCCGGTGATGTACACGCCGGACGAATTATTGTCGGCGACAGCGTCTTCGAGGCTGAACCTGAACCCGGAGTAGCGGCTGTCGATGATCTCGATGGCGCCCACCGCGTAGTCGACGGCGGCCATCGCCTGGGCGGCGGTGACGCCCGGTCCCTTCAGTTCGCGTCCGAGGACGAAGGCGATCTCCGGTTCGGCGCGCGGGTGGATCAGCCGATCACGCGGAACCGGTAGCCCGGCCGGTAACGCCATCGCATCGGTCAGCCAGGCCACCGACGGTTCGTCGACACCCATCTGCTGCTGCTTGGCGCGTGAGGTGAGTCCGAGCTTGATGCCGACCACGGTCTCGCCGCGTGCCCGGCGATCGGCGAGGGCGATATCCTGTGCGGCGTAGGCGACGTCGAGTGTCAGGTCCGGCCATTCGGCGCGGATCGACGTCCGTGCCGTCCGTGAGCGTTCGGCGCTCAGCAGGGTATCGGCCACCCGCCCGGCGCTCCAGGCGGTGGTGGGGGTCTCCGATGCTGTGGTCATTTCGTTCCCTCCAGAAGTGCGGTGACACTGCCGATTCCGGCGAAGTCCGCGACGATGGTGTCGCCGGGGGAGATGGGGACCGCCTTCGTCATCGATCCGGGAAGCACCACGTGTCCCGGCTCCAGCGTCACCCCCAGCGGTCCCACGGTATTGGCCAGCCACACGAGGGAGTTGAGCGGCGAGCCGAGCACCGCACCTCCGGCGCCGGTTGCGACGAGTTCGCCGTTGACGTGCAGGTTGCAGCCCGACAGCCGCAGGTCTACATCGGACAGCCGGGAGGGGCGGCTGCCGAGGACCACACCACCGGAGGAGGCGTTGTCGGCGATGGTGTCGAAAATGCCGATCTTCCAGCCGGTGATGCGGGAGTCGACGATCTCCAGCGACGGCAGCACGAAGTCGACGGCGGCGGCGGCCTCGGCAACGGTCACTCCCGGTCCGCGCAGAGGTTTACCGAGGACGAACGCGACCTCGGGTTCGATGCGCGGCTGGATGAAGGTGCCTGCCGGGATGGGTGCGTTCTCGAGGTGGAACATGCTCGCGGTGAGGTGCCCGAAATCCGGTTGATCCACCCCCATCTGGCGCTGGATCGCGCGAGAGGCGAGCCCGACCTTGTGGCCCTTGATGGTGTCGCCGTTCTTCACCCAGTCCTCGACCTGGGCGAGGGCGATCTCGTAGGCCGTGGAGAGTGGGGCGTCGGTGAATCGGTCGGTGATCGGATCGATCGGCCGCATGTGGCGATATGCGTCGAGGAACGCCTCGGCGGTCACCTGGACATCATCGGGCATGGGTGTGCTTTCTGTGTGGGGGAAGGGTGTGGGTGTGCTTGCGTGAAGCGAGCGGTGTGCGGCACCCTGTTCCGACATGCAGAGCAATCGTGCCGGAGAACGGGACGACGGACGTGGCAACGCGACCCCGGGTACCGTGGCGCGGGCGATTCGCATCCTCGATGTCGTGGCCGCTTCGCAACTCGGACTGGGGATTTCGGAGATAGCTCGCCGCAGCGACATCTCGAAGTCCAGTGCGCAGCGGACCGCCGGCGAACTCGTGGCGGGTGGCCTGCTCGAACGGGACGGCACTCGCTACCGCCTGGGCATGCATCTGTTCGTGCTCGGTCAGCGGGTTCCGCGGCGCAATGATCTGCGCGACGCGGCGGCGCCGTTTATGGCCGATCTGCGTGAGGCGACCGGTCATTCGGTGCATCTGGCCGTTCTCGACGACACCTTTGTGGTCTACCTCGAGGTGCTGCGCAGCCCGACGGCGCCGCCGCTGCCCACCCGGGCCGGCGGTCGTTGGCCGGCGCACGGAACCGCCATCGGCAAGGCGATTCTCGCCTTCTCGTCGGCGGATGTGCTGGACCGGATCGTCGCAGGCGGATTGCCGCGACTGAGCGAACGCACCATCACCAACCCCGGTCTCTTCACCGCGGAGCTGGCCCGCATCCGTGCACGCGGAGTGAGTTTCGACCTCGAGGAATCGCGTCCCGGCGTCGTCTGCGTGGCCAGTCCCGTGGTCGGCAGCGACGGTGAGGTGGTGGCCGGGATCTCGGTGTCGGGCTGGCACAACCGAATCAACCTCGACGAGGCCGCCGCGGCCGTGCGGACCGCGGCGCTGGGACTGTCGCGTCAGCTCACGCACCACTGAGCGTCTCATCCGGGCTCCTCATCCGGCTATCGCGTGCAGCGTGGAGACCTGGGTATCACCGACCGACTCGCCGGTCACGGATTCGGACAGCGACTTGGTCACCGCACCCGCCGCCGTGATGACCGCCCGCCGGAACTCCTGCTGCGCGGCCACGAACCGGTTCGCCGGCGCGGTGATCGAGATGGCCGCGACCACCACGCCCATCTCGTCTCGGATCGGTGCGGCAACACAATTGACATCGGCGACGGCCTCGCCGGTGTCGAACGCACAACCATGACGCAGAACGGCTTTCAGTTCACGGGTGAGTTCGGCGGGATTCGTGATGGTCGACGCCGTGTATCGCTTCAGCGGCGCATTCAGCACGTTGCGTTCGATCTCGCCCGGATGGCGATGCGCGAGAAGTGCTTTACCGACCGCGCTGCAGTGGGCATCGAGGTGGGCACCGATGCGTGCCCCGGACACGTTGATGACCTGGTTGCCGACGACCTTGTCGACGTACATGACGCGGTAGCGCTCCATGATGGCCAGATGGGTGGTTTCACCGAATCTCTCCGACAGCGACGCCAAGATCGGTGCGGCACAGGTCTTCACATCGACGGTACCCTGCAGGGTCTCGTTGAGTTCGACGATGCGCCAGCCGATGCGGTAGCGGCCGCGGGAGCGACATTGCAGCAGACCGATGTCGACCAGCGACGCGAGCAGCGCGTGGGCGCTTGACCGGGGGACGCCGATGGCCGCCGAGACTTCCGACACGCCCCATTCGGGGCGGGCCACGGTGAACAGGTCCAACACCGGTCCGATCTTCTGAACCGTCTGCAACGCTGCCATGGATATAGACCTTTCTTGAACCTGCCTGGCCCGGTTGGGAGGCCACTATGTGTGGGTCGAGGAGGGATGTCCACCGGCATGTGCCGCTCAGCGGCACATGCCGGTGGATTCATCGGAATCAGAACCCCCAGCTGTCATCTCCCTGGAGTTCGAGGGCGCGAAAACTGCCGGTGTAGAACAGCAACGGATGCCCGTCGTCAAACCAGAGTTCTTCGACGCGTCCGACATGCAGCGTGTGGTCACCGGCCGGGTGACTGTCGGTCACCGTGCACGACAGATGTACCAGCGCGCCGTCGAGCAGCGGAACCCCACGCCGCCAGGTGAACCGGACGAGGTCGGGTTCCGATGCCGCACCCGCGAAATGCAGGGACAGCGGTTCCTGATCGCACGCCAGGATCGAGACGCCGTACCGACCGGTCTCGGCGATCTTGGCGTTCATCCTGGCCCGGTTGGCGATGGACACGAGGACCAGCGGTGGGTCCAGCGACACCGACGTGAACGCGTTCGCGGTCATGCCGTGTACCGACTCCTCGCTCTCGCCTTCGGCGGTGGTCACGATGGTGACGCCACTGGCGAAGCGGCCCAGTGCCTTTCGCATGCGCAGCGGGGACGGATCCAGATCGGCGCCGGTAGCAGGGTGAGACGCGGTGTCCATCATCGGCCCCGGACGATGTGCAGGTCGTCATTGTTGATCAGATCCGGTCGGGTCCAGCCGTTGACGTCGTACTCCGACATACACTGTTCGGCAAAGCCTTTGAGTGCGAGGTCCTGACCGCTGGCCTGGTAGGCGAAGAGGGTCTGGAAGCGGACGGCCTCATGGTCGCCACCGTAGTTGCGTTCGTACAGTTCGTGACGGCCGCCGAACTCGGAGCCGACCGCGTCCCACAGCAGCTTCAGCAATTGCACGCGGTCGATCGCGGCGATGCCGTTGGAGCCGCGGACGTACTGGTTCAGGTAGGGCTCGATGTCGGGGTTACCCCAGTCGGAGGCATGCGAGTTCAGGTAGATCAGGCCGGAACCGAGCACCTGCTGGATGATCTCCTTGACGCGCGGATATCCCACACCCATGAAGGTGCGATACGCCAGGCCGTAGTTCAGGTTCGGCTGGACCGCACCTCCGACCCACTCGTCGGGTGACTTTGCCATCGCGTCGGACAGACCCCAGAACATATCTCGCCAGTTGAGGATCTCGCCGATCTGCATCTGCACACCACGGAATCCCGCCGAACCGGTCATCTCGACGCCCTTCATCACGCAGCCGGCGATGAAGTCGAGTTTGACGGCGAGGCGGGCACATCCGTGGAACATGAAGCGGTTCAGGAAGCCCGAGCGCATCACGAAGTTGTTGGTGGTCTCCACGTCGTAGGCGAAGACGTTCTCCCACGGCACCAGCACGCGGTCGAAGACCATGATCGAGTCGTTCTCGTCGAACCGGCTGGACAGCGGATAGTCGAACGGTGAGCCCATCACCGCGGCGTTCATCTCATAGGAGGTGCGGCACAGCAGTTTCAGGCCGGGGGAATCCATCGGCACGGTGAAGATGAGCCCGAATTCCTTCTTGCGCAGCGGCAGTCCGTAGTGGGCGATGAAGTTGGCGTTGGTGATGGCCGATCCGGTGGCGACCACCTTGGCGCCCGACACGATGAGCCCGGCGTCGGTCTCGTCGACGACGTGGACGCAGACATCGGCCGTCTCGTCGGCGGGGCGGTCCCGGTCGATCGGCGGATTGACGATCGCATGGTTGAGGTAGAGGACCCGTTCCTGCGACTTCTTGTACCAGTCGCGGGCATTCTGCGCGTAGTCGCCGTAGAACTCGGCGTTGGCGCCGAGGGTGCCGAGGAACGATGCCTTGTAGTCGGGGGAGCGGCCCATCCAGCCGTAGACCTCCCGCTGCCAGGCGACGATCGCGTCGCGCGCGACCACCAGATCGTCGGCGCTGTGCGCGGTCTTGAAAAACGGATGCGTGAAGCCGCCGTTGCCGGTGTCGGTGGGGACGGCGAGGACTCCCTGGGCGTCCGGGGTGTGCAGTGCGTCGTACATCCTGGCCACCGACCGCGCGGAATTCCGGAATGCCGGATGGGTGGTCACATCGTCGACGCGTTCACCCCGAAAATAGATCTCGCGTCCGTCGCGGAGCGACTCCAGGTACTCCTCACCCGTCATCGGGCGGACGTCGTTGGGGCCGGCGGCGGTGGTTCGTTCGGCAAGCGGTGCGGTGGTCACAGATTCCTCCTTGGAGTGGTGGGAAACCAGGGATGTGGTCGAATACCCTGCGGCGCTTGGCCGGTCGACGATGCTCGCGCAATTCGGTGTGAGCGGTATATGGTGGCGGAGCCACGTCCCTGTGACGTAGAACACTAGAACCCGGAGGTGTGGCACAACATGGCTGAGCGCGCACACTCGATGGACTCTGAGCGCACACGGGCCGATGGCTCCGACAGGGTCCTGACGCTGGACACCCGCGAACTCGATGTGGCCGAGGGCCGCAACGAATGGCGCAGCACGCTGGGCTCGCTCTACGCCGAGATGGACGTCGACTGGCCGGCAACCCGCCGCGGCCTCGATGCCGAATGGGGCGGACGTCCGGTCGGCGACCTGCACGTGAGTTCGATCCGCTGCGATGCGCAGACGGTCATCCGGAGTCCGGCGATGATCGCCTCCGACTCCTGCGCCGACTTTCTGGTGTGCGTGGTGACCGATGGTCAGGTCGAGGTGCAGCAACGCGGCCGCACGGCCACGCTGTCCGGTGGGGCCTTCGCCCTCCTCGACCTCGGTGCTCCATTCGTCTTCCACGCGCCGGGAACGTTCCGGCAGGTGGTGGTGCGCGTGCCCGGAACTCTCGTCGGCCGAATCCTCGTCGATCTGGCGCAGACCGAGTTGCCGTCCACCACCGCGGCGCCGTTCGCCACCTCGGCGTTGGGCATGCTGTCGGCGACCATCCTCGAATCGGCTCCGGTGCTCAGTCCGGCCGACAGCTACCGTGCGCAGGACCTCGCCCGCATCGAGCAGGTGATCGCCGACCATCTGCACGACGCCGACCTGACGCTCGCCGACGTCGCCCACCGCAGCGGAATGTCGCTGCGCAACCTGCAGAAACTCGCGCAGGGGCAGGGCCAGACCGCCAATGGCTGGCTGTACGCGGCGCGTATCGAGCGTGCCAAGCATCTGCTGCTGACCACCGGTGATCCGGTCGCGGCGATCTGTGAGCGGGTGGGCTTCCGTGATGTGTCGCATTTCGGACGGCTCTTCCGTAAGCACGTGGGTGTGAGTCCGGGGCGGTTCCGGGCCGGCTAGCCCTCGTCCGGCACCTCGCCGAACAGCATCGTCGCCCCGCCGGAGGCGAAGTTCGCGACGTCGGCGGCCGCCGCCTGCCCCTCCGGCGACGAGAGTGCCTTCACCGCATCATCTTTGGATGCGAATCCCAGCCGCGCGATGGCGAAGGCGGCCGGTGGGGTGTCGTCCATCGATTCACAGTGGCTCATGCTGAAGGTCGCGACGCCACCGATCGTGTGCACCAGCGGCACGTGGTTCGCCGTGTAGTACTCGTCGAATGCGGCCGGGTCGGTGGGCTGGTTGTAGATGATGGTGATGACGTACATGGGTGTTACTCCTCTGGTGTCGATAGGGGTGTGGATACCGAGGTCGGCAATGCGGAGGTGAACTCTTCGCGAAAGATCAGTCGTGGCGCCATCCTTCGGCGTTTGAGGGCTTTGACGCCGGCGTCGATCATCGGCGGTGGCCCACAGAGGAATCCGCTCATGCCCTTGCAGGACGAGAAGTCGGCCAGGACCGCGTCGGTCACCAGACCGGTGGCCCCGCCCCACTGCTCTTCGCTGAGAACCGGGTGGTAGTGGAAGGTGTCGTACTCCTCGGCGAGGGTCGTGAGGAAGTCCACGTCGTAGAGATCGTTGCGGGTCCGTCCGCCGTGGTAGAGGTGGATCTCGGGGATCAACGTGTGCGCGAGAGAATGTTGCACAATGGATTTCAGCGGTGCCAGTCCGGTACCGCCACCGATCAAGATGGCCGATTGCTCCTGTTCGGCCACCAGATGGAACTGACCCAGTGGGCCGCGCAGTGAGATCCGGTCATCCACGGCGAGAGTGGCGAAGATCCAGTTCTCCGTGGCCAACCCACCCCGCGTGAGTTTGATGTGGAACTCCAGGCGTCGCGTCTCTCCCGGCGGATTGGCCATCGAGTACTGACGTCCCACTGTGGTTCCGGGCACGAGTAATTCGCAGTACTGACCCGCGTTGAAGGCCAGGTCGTCGTCGAGCTCCACCACCAGACGCCTCGTGCAGGAAGCGATGTCGTCGAGTTCGACGACGGTGCCGGTGAGATCCCGCAACGGATGACGCGGGATGGAATCATCGACCGCCCCGGTCGGTTCGACGACGACGTCGGAGCACGGTGTGGCCATGCACGCCAACGCCATTCCGCCTTCCCGCTCATCGGTGGTCAGGGTGTACTCCGGTGAGTCCCGATGGTCGACGATCCCCTCGCGCACCACGAGTTTGCAGGAGCCGCAGGTGCCCTGGGTGCACGAGTGCGGAATCCAGGTATTGGCGCGCAGGGCGGCGTCGAGGATCGTCTGATAGGCGCCGACGTCGAGGTCGGTCGATCCGACTCGAACCCGGTGCGTCGCCGTGGGTGTCGGTGACGCTGCCGTTGTCGTCGTGACGGTCACCTCAGACCTCCCACTGCACATGGAGTTCCTTGGGTCCGCGGAATCCCCAACCCCAGAAGTCGATCTCGTGGCCGGGATCGCGTTCGATGTTGGGAATGGTCTCGAAGAGCTCCTCGAGCGCGATGCGGACCACTGCACTCGCGAAATAGGTTCCGGCGCAGGCATGGACACCGCCACCGAAGGTGAGGTTCGGGATCACCGGGCGGTCGAGATCGTATGCCGTAGGTGCGTCATAGGCGGTTTCGTCATTGTTCGCCGAGCCATAGGACAGCATCACCAGCGAGCCTTCGGGTAAGGTGACGCCGCCGACGGTGACCTCGCTGGTGGCCACCTTGACCGCGGCCGACCAGATCGGCGCCACCCACCGCATCCCCTCTGCGACAGCCCGCGGGATCAGTGCCGGATCGTCGATGACCCGCTCCAATTGCTCTGGACGACTGAACAATCCGGCCAGCGTGGTCGCCATCGCGTGACCCGGCTCCTGCATCGCGCCGAGGAGGAACACGTAGAGATTGGGGTAGATGACGTCGCGGTTGCGGGTCTGACCCTCGGGCATTCCGTCGTGCAGCCAGTGGGAGATCGCGGTGTGATCGGGACACTCGATCCAGTGGTCGATCTTCGGGTCGACGTGGGCGATGATCTCGGCCTTGGCCTCGTCACCGGGGAGGAATCCGTCCGGATTGGCGAACTCGCCGTCGGCGGTCATATCGGCGTTGGTGAACGAGACGCTGAGCTTGTGGAACCATTCGCGGAGTTTGTCGGTGCTGACGTCGTTCAGACCGAGCAGGTCGCCGAGGGCGCGGACGCTGACCGGCTCGCAATACTCGGCGACGATGTCGGCGCTGCCGTTGCCCTCGAAGTCCTCGAGTCGCGCCCGAGCGAACGGCCGGACCAGATCGTCGATGTAGGTGTCGACCGCCGACGGCTGCAGGTGCGGCTCGACCATGCCGCGCAGTTCCCGATGCTCGGGACCGTTGGAGTTCAGGATCGCGCCGGGACCGAAGGTACGCCCGCCGGCCGGGGAGATCACCGCAGGCCAATGATCCGAATCCTTGGCGATCTCCATACACAATTCCCTGGTCGAGACGATGTGCAGGCCGAGCTGCGGGACGAACGCCACCGGCGCCTCACGGCGCAGACGCTCGTAGAACGGACGTGGATCGGCCTCGAGTTCGGCCATGGTGATGTCGGTGATCCAGCTGGGTGTCACCGGAGATGCAAGGGTCATGGGTTCCTCCGTCTGGGTATTCCGAACAGCCACGATCGACATCGGTCGGGTATCCGGGATGCGATGCCGGGCTCGGCGGAATGGCTGTGATCTGGAACACTATGGGCGGAGGTGGGACCAGAGAATGACCGAGAGTGCACCGATCGTTGCTTCTGAGTGCACCGACCGCGCAGCGTCCACTGCCGTCGCGGTGACGACCCGTGAGCTCGCGTCGTCGGAGGGCCGTGAGCTCTGGGCCGAGACCCTGGACTCGACGTTCTGCGAGATGGATGTCGACTGGCCGGGCCTCACGTCGCCGTTCGGGGGTGACATCGTCGCCCGGCCGGTGGGTGATCTGGCGTTGAGCGTGGTGCGTGCCGAACCGCACACCGTGGTCCGGACGCCCGCGATGATCGAGTCGGATCCGGTCGACTGTCTGCTGTTGTGCCTGATCACCAAGGGCACGGCGACCATCGCGCAGGGATCCCGACGCGCCACCCTCGACCACGGCGCGTTCGGCGTCGTCGACGCGCTGCGGCCGTTCGTGGTCAGCGGGGTCACCGAGTTCGAGCAGGTGGTGCTGCGCGTGCCACGTGAACTGGTGGCGGGCCGGATCGGCAGCCTCGTCGACGACGCCCTCGGGGTGCGCGTCGACGCATCCGGCGGCGTCGGACGCATCGCGTCGTCGATCCTCGTCGACCTGGCGAGCCACGACGACGATCTCGGTGCCGGGCCGGTTGGTGCGGTGGCGTCGGCGATGCTCGACGTGGTGTCGGCCGCGTTGACGTACCAGGTGCCGGGGGTCTCGGCCACCGAACGGGCACACGCCGAGGACTTACGCGCAGTGCAGCAGGAGATGCTGCGTCACATCGCCGATCCGGACATCACTCTCGCAGACGTCGCCGACCGGCTGGGGATGTCGGTGCGTTACGTCCACAAGCTGTTCGGCGATATCGGGGTGACACCCCGAACCTGGCTCTACAGCAAGAGATTCGAGCGTTCATCGGCACTGCTCACCGACACCGACCGCAACGTCGGGGCGATCGCCTCCGAACTGGGGTTCCGGGATGTCTCCCACTTCTCCCGGGCGTTCAGCAAGCATTTCGGTGTCAGTCCGAGCAGGTTCCGCGCGGGCCGGTGACACTCTCGGCGGGACGTGCGAGAGGTCTGTCGACCACGATCACCTGACCGCGGAATCTTTTCTGCGCCCGCCCTTTCCCTACTGCTGGTGCTGTCGGCAGGAGATCTCGTGCACAGCCGAGAGAACCTCCCGGGTGTATCCAGGTGGATGACGTGTTCGGCGTCGATGCGCCGGTAGATCCCGTTGCGTAGGAAACCCATTGCCCGATCGGCGTCGTTCCGGTCCATCGCACCGAAGAGGGTGCCGTCGTCGGTCCACGAGTGGTCGGCATGCAGAAGCATCGTCAGCACCGTGATCGCCGGAAGTGCTTGCGCATGATTGAATCCCGCGTTCCAGGCGCCGTGATAGAACGCCGCGCCGAACCGGGGATCGTACTGAGGGTCCATGCCGCGCAGGAAGAGTCGGATCATGTCGTTGCCGACGGCCGAACACGAAGTGGCAGAGGTGCTTCGGGCCTGCGACGAGGCGGGAATGGTGCGTTTTGCCACCGACGGTGGCGGCGGAATCTTCGCGGTGGTGACGGCGGCGCGATCGGCCGCCGGTGGGCATCCTTAGCAGATTCACTCGCGCTGGTCGAACCAGACCCTCAGCCCTCGAAGTACCGGTACACACCCTTGAGGACGACGGCGGGCCGGTCGCTGTTCTCGAGTTCGATGATGCCGTCGACGGTGATCTGCACGCCGCCCTTGGGGAGGTGATCGACCTGCTTGAGGGTGGCCTGCAGGCGCACCCGGGCGCCGGCGGGAACGGGATTGGTGAAGCGAACCTTGTTGAGCCCGTAGTTGACTGCCATGGTGACGCTGTCGACGACGAGCACCTCGGCCCACATCGGGATGAACAGCGACAGGGTGAGGTAGCCGTGGGCGATCGGGCCGCCGAAGGGGCTCTCGGCTGCGGCACGTTCGGGGTCGACGTGAATCCACTGGTGATCGTCGGTGGCGTCGGCGAAGGTGTCGATGCGTTCCTGCTCGACGGGCAGCCATGAGCTGACGCCGATCACGGTGCCGACGAGGTCGTCGAGTTCGGCGAGGGTGCCCAGGTGGGTGGTGGTGGGTGTTGCGGTGGTCATCGGATACTCCTGTGGAACCGGGGAAGGTGTCAGTGTTTGATGCCGAGAACGGTCATCGCGTTCTCCTTGAAGATCAGCGGTAGAACCTCCGGCTTCATGTCGAGGTTCTCGAAGTCCCTGCGCCACCGGTCGACCCCGATCACCGGGAAGTCGGAACCGAACAGGACCTTGTGGCGCAGCATCGAGTTGGCTGCGCGCACCAACTGTGTCGGGAAGTACTTCGGTGACCATCCGGACAGATCGATGTACACATTCGCCTTGTGGGTGGCGATCGAGATCTGCTGATCGACCCACGGCACCGCCGGGTGAGCCATCACGATGGTCAGGTCGGGGAAGTCGGCCGCGACGTCGTCGAGCAACATCGGATCGGAGTAACGCAGCTTGATGCCGTGTCCGCCGGGCAGTCCCGCGCCGATGCCGGTCTGACCGGTGTGGAACAACGCCGGCACACCGGCTTCGACGATCGCCTCGTACAGCGGATAGAACTGCCGGTCGTTGGGTTCGAAACCCTGCATGCTCGGATGGAACTTGAAGCCGCGTACGCCGAACTCGTCGACCAACCGATGGACTCGTTTGATCGCGGCCTTGCCCTGCAATGGGTCGACGGAGCCGAACGGGATGAGCACGTCATTGAATTGTGCTGCCTTCTCCGCGATCTCCTCCACACTGTTGGGCACATGCCCACTGGCGGAGGTGGCGTCGACGGTGAAGACGACCGCCGCGATGTTGCGTTCCCGGTAGAGCGCAGCCATCGTCTCGATGGTGGGGGTGCGTTCCTCGCCGGACTTGAAGTACTTCGCCGACGCCGCCATCAACTCGTCGTCGACGGAACGGTGACCGCAGCCGTCGATCTCGACGTGGGTGTGGATGTCGATCGCATCGATCGCATCGAAGTCGATCCCGTACTCGTAACGCGTACGGGTCATTTCGCGGCCGCCAGAACCTCGGCGGGGAACTCTTCGCCCACGGTCTCGAGATGATTGGCGAAGGTGCCGGGCCACACCGCGGCAACGTCGTCGGCGCTGAATCCGCCATCATGGTAGGAGGTTTCGGTGAGCTCTGGATGTGACCAGAGCGCCAACCGGTCGCCGCCGATGGAGATGGCCTGACCGGTGATGTCGGCCGCCGCATCGGAGGCGAGGAAGGCGATGACACCCGCGACGTCCTCGGGGGTACCCATGCCGACCTCGCGACGGATGACGTCGGGAAGCGAACCGGTCTCCTCGGCCTCGTCGATGAACGGCTTGAACACGGGGATGGTCTTGGTCATCGCGGTCACCGCGACGGGACAGACGGCATTGGCGGTGATTCCGGCCCTCTTCAGCTCCATTGCCCAGGTACGGACCATGCCGACGATGCCGGCCTTCGCGGCCGAGTAGTTGGTCTGCCCGAAGTTGCCGCGCTGCCCGGCGGGGGAGCCGATGCAGATGACCCGACCGCCCTCGCCCTGCTCGCGGAAACGGTTCACCGCCTCCCGGACACACGTGAAGGTGCCCTTGAGATGCACGTTGATCACCGCGTCGAAGTCGTCGCCGGTCATCTTCCACAGCACCTTGTCGCGCAGGATGCCGGCGTTGGTGACCATGATGTCGAGGCGGCCGAACTGCCCGACGGCGGTCGTCACGAGCTGCCTGGCGGTCTCGGTGCTGCCGACGGGCGCGACCACGGCGACTGCGCGTCCGCCGTCGGCGGTGATGGTGGCGACAGCAGATGCGGCGGTGTCGGCGGAGACGTCGTTGACGACGACCGCGGCGCCGCGACGGGCGAGTTCGCGGGCGTAGGCGAGGCCGAGTCCCTGTCCGCTGCCGGTGACGACGGCGACTTTTCCGGTGAGATCCATGTGATGCCTCCTCAGGCGTCAGAACCAAGTAAGTGTATTGAAGCGTCAATCATTTAGATAGTCAATGATTGCGTGAGTGATAGGGTGCCTCCAGGAGGAGGGCCGATGACATCACCACGACGACTCGACGACGACCTCGGGTTTCTGGTCGCCCGCGCGAACGCGGTACTGACCAAGGCGACCAATCGTGTTCTCGCCCCGCTCGGCCTGAAGGTGCGGGCCTACAGCGTCCTGGCCGCGGTCTGCGACCAGCCCGGGGGCATTGCCCAGCGACGGCTGGCCAACGACGTCGGGCTCGATCCGAGCCAGATCGTGGCCCTCGTCGACGAACTCGAGGGCCGTGAGCTGGTACAGCGCACGACCGACCCGACCGACCGGCGCAACAAGCTCATCGTCGCCACCGACGCCGGGGTGGCGCTGTGTGCACAGGCGCGTGAGCGCGGTGCGGATGTGGTGGCCGAGCACCTCGGCGACGTCGACCCGGACACGCTCGAGACGGTCCGAATGGTATTGCGCCGCGTCACCTTCGACGAGAGTGCCATCCGGCGATGAGGGTCTCACGGATGCACGACATCTGGGCTGGCGTACCGGGCACGTAGGCGATCCTTGCGGATCTTCCCGGTGGCGTTGCGGGGGATCTCGTCGAGCAGCACCATCGACTTGGGGATCTTGTCGCGAGCCAGTCGCTCGATCAGGTAGGCCTCAAGCCGCTCATAGGTGAGCGCGTATCCGTCCTCCAGAGTGATTGCGGCGCAGCCGACCTCGCCCCACTTCTCGTGTGGGACCCCGAACACCCCGCAGGCCGCGACGCCGGGCATCGAGAGAATGACGGCCTCGATCTCGGCCGGATAGATGTTCTCTCCGCCGGAGATGATCATGTCCTTGAGTCGGTCGACGATCGTGATGAATCCCTCGTCGTCGCGGATGCCGACGTCACCGGATCGGAACCAGCCGTCGTCGGTGAAGGAAGCGGCGGACGCGTCCGGTCGGTTCCAGTAGCCGGCCATCACATTGGGCCCGTGGATCTGGATCTCGCCGCGCTCGCCGGGGCGGTCTCCTCGTCGTTGGCGTCGACGACCCGCACATCGGTGAAAAAGTGTGGAAGTCAGGCACTTCCGAGCTTGCGAGCGGTGTTCGACGGCGTCAGGACGAGTGCCCCCGGACCTGTCTCGGTGAGTCCGTACGCCTGGCACAGGGCGACGCCCCGTGCGGTGTAGGTGTTCAGGGTGCGCGGCGGCACGGGTGCGGCGGCCACGATCCAGCGACGGATGGAACCCAACTCGGCGGCGGCGAAGCCCGGATGTGCGCTCATCGCATCGAGCATGGTCGGCACGCCGAAGCAGTAGGTGACCTTGCGCTCGGCGATCACCCGCAGCACCCGACCGGGTTCGAATCCCTCCTCGATCACCACGGTGCCACCCTTGAGGACTGTCGGCAGTGAGATGAAATTCAGTGCGGCAGTGTGGAAGAGGGGTGCGACCACCAGGGAGACCTCGTCGTTACGCAGATCGAGATCGATGATCGGGTTCATCGCCGCGAAGGTCACCGAACCATGCGTGAGGACCACACCCTTGGGCTTCCCGGTCGTTCCCGAGGTGTACATGATGAAGCACGGATCCTCGTGGGCGACGGCACGGTCGATGCGCGCGTCACTCGCAGCGGAGATCGCCGACTCGTAACCGATTGCGCCGCCATCGGGTTCGCCGTCGACCACCATCCGGGTGTCGGTTCCAGACTCCCTCGACGCGGGGATCGCGAAGTCGGCGAGTGCGGCGGAGTGGATGAGCACGCGGACGCCGGAGTCGGTGAGTGCGTAGGACACCTCGGGAGTCGTCAGGCGCGCGTTGAGGGGTACGAGGATCGCGCCGAGCAGCCCGGTTGCGAACAACGCCTCGAGGTAGGACGGATGGTTGGCCGACAGCAGTGCGACACGGTCACCTCGTCGGACCCCGAGGTCTTCCAACGCATGGGCGAGGCGGGTGATCCGCTCGTCGAGGTCGGCGTAGCTGGTCTCCCGATCACGGAAGACGATGGCGACGCTGTCCGGTGACTGCCGTGCCGTCCGCTGTGGCCATGTGCCCACGCCCTGGTTGTGCATCGTTTCCCTCTCGAAGACCGAGTGTTGCGTACATCACCATAAAAGACAATGATTGATAATGTCAATGGTTACTCGGCGCAAGGGTACTGTCTGACTCATCGGGGCGTGTCGATCAGGGCGTTCCGAGCGTGATCAGGTGGTCTTCCATCGTGCGACGCGCTCGGCGTGCTCCGGCGACAGATGTGCCAGCGGCTGCATCGCCGCGGCCATGCCGAGTACGGATTCCAGTGGGCTGGTGCGTGATTCCTGGAGCAGCCGCTTGGCCATCCGCAAGGCCTCGGGCGGATTCTTGGTGATGCGGGCGGCGAGGGCGCGCGCCTCCTCGAGCAGCGCGTCGTGGCCCACGACCCGACTGACCATGCCCCAGTCGGCGGCCGTCGCGGCGTCGACCCGATCGCCGGTGAAGGTCATCTCGGCGGCACGCTCGTAGCCGATCGCCCGCGGCAGGAACCAGGTGCCACCGTCGCCGGGGATGAGGCCGACCTGCACGAAACTCTCGGCGAAGGAGGCGCGTTCGGACGCTATCCGGATGTCGCACATCATCGCCAGGTCGCATCCGGCGCCGACCGCAGCCCCGTTGACGGCGGCGATGATCGGCACTTCCAGGCGTGCCAACGCTCGCGGCAGGCGTTGGATACCGGCGACGTAGGCGCGACGCTGCTCACGCTCGTCCACACCGAACATCCCGGTCCGATCGGCCATCTCCTTCACGTTGCCGCCGGCGGAGAAAATCTTGCCCGCCCCGGTCAGGATGATGGCGCGGACGTCCAGGTCGGCGTTGGCGGCGTCCACGGCCGACTCGAAGGCCTCGACGAACTCGATGTCGGTGATCGCGTTGCCCACCTCGGGCTTGTCGATCGTCCAGGTCGCGATCGCGTCAGAGATCTCGATGTTCAGTTGGGGTCCCATGACTGGGTGCCTTTCTCTCGGTGGGAATACCACATGCACACGACGATCACATGCACACGGCAAGGGCTCCCGGCTCAGCCGGTGATCAAGGGCCACAGGCCCGTACGGCCGGCTCGCAGGGCGTGATCGGTGACCACCTGATCCCAGAAGCGGGGTGAACCGAACTCCGACCGCCAGGCCATGGCGGGTAACGAGTACCTGTGCAGCGGATGCTCTGCGGTGGTGCCGATGGCGCCGTGCACCTGATGCGCATTGCGGACGACCACCGAGACGGCCTGACTCACACACGAACGGGACACGGCGACAAGGAATTCCGATCGGGGATCGGTCCAGGCGTCGTCCGCCGCGACCCTCAGCGCTGCCTCGGTGGCCGCCCGCGCGGCCGATACCTGGATCGCGATGTTTGCGACGAGGTGCGCAACGGCCTGAAACCGTGCCAGCGGACGACCGAACTGGCTTCGCGTCGAGACGTGGTCGATGGACAACTCGAGGATGCGTTCGGTGGCGGCGCAGATCTGCACCGACCGGGCGAGCGCGCCGCGGAGCCGGAACGTCTGAAGCAGGCCGTCGTCGACGACGGCACCGGAGAGGGTGCCGAGGTCGACCTGCACGGTGTCGCGGGGCTCGCCGGCGACGTTGCGGCCGGGGGTGATCCGTGCCGATTCGGTGGGAATGTCGGCCGCCCGCAGCCCGTCGGCGGACTGCCAGATGACAACGATGCGTTGCGCCTCGCCTGCCCATCCGACACCGTGGGCCACGCCGCATGCGTCGACGACGCACGCTGTCCGACGGTGCGCCCCGACGTCGAGTCCGGCCGTTTCCAACACCCACCCGGCGAGCAGGTCGTGCTCAACCAGCGGTACCGAAACAGCATGCCGCGCTGCGCTTCTCAACAGTTCTGCGGCCTCGGCCCAGCCTGCGCCGCTGCCACCGGAGTCGTCGCTCCCGGTCAGCCGTGCCAGACCGAGTTCATCGAGTCGACGCCACAACGCACTGTCCCAGCCCACGTCGGCGGTGGCACCGCGCCGCTGCGCGTGGTCGGCGAACACCGCCGACATCATCTCGGCCAGGGCGGCGTCGACGGTTCCCGGGGCGGTCATCGCAGGCCCAGGCCGCGTGCGATGACGCCCCGCAGGATTTCGTTGGTGCCACCGCGCAACGTGAACCCCGGGCGCTGGGCAACGGCCGCGTCGATGAGTGCGTGGAGGTGATCGGGCGGGTCATCGTCGCCGGTCGACACATCGGCGAAGTCGGCGATGTCGCCCTCGGTGGTGGTGCCGAGAACCTTCACCACGGCAGCCGCGGTGTCGGCGGGTTCACCGCGAGTGAGTGCATCGGCCACGGCACTCGACATCAGATGCAGCGCGGTCACTCGCGCGACGTACCGACCGACCTCGGCGTCGGCGGGTAACTCGCCGGTGCCCATGGCGTCGGTGCATTCGGACAGGAGTTGGGAACGTCGACAGGAATCGTTCGGGGCCACTGCGTTCGAAGGCCAACTCGGAGGTCACCTGTGTCCAGCCCGCGCCGATCGTCCCGAACACCATCGCGTCGGGAATGATCACGGAGTCGAGGTGGACCTCGTTGAAGTGGTGCGCGCCGGTCATCGACCGGATGGGGCGGATCTCGACGCCGTCGGCGCGCAGATCGACGATGAACTGCGACAGGCCCGCATGCCGGTCGGCCGGGTCGACAGGTGCGGTGCGGGCCAGGCAGATGAACGCATCGGCACGGTGCGCTCCCGACGTCCAGACCTTGGTCCCGGTCACCGACCATCCGCCGTCGACGCGGGTCGCCGATGTCCGGACACTCGCGAGGTCCGATCCGGAATCCGGTTCACTCATCCCGATCCCGAAGAAGCACTGTCCGGCCGCGATGCGTGGCAGGAAGTGTCGCTTCTGGTCCTCGGTACCGTACTTGAGCAACGACGGCACGATCTGTCGATCAGCGATCCAGTGCGCGGCGACCGGTGCACCCGCGGCCAGTAACTCCTCGGTCACGACAAAGCGTTCGAGATGTCCACGCCCGTGACCGCCGTAGGAGACGGGCACCGTCATCCCGAGCCATCCGCGTTCGGCCAGGCGCCGGGTGAAATCCTCATCCCAGCCGGTGAGCCAACTGTCCACACTCGTGGGAGCATCACCGGTTCGGTTGTGCGAGAGGAACTCCCGCACCTCCGAGCGCAATGACGTCAGGTCCGCGGAGTCGGCGGTGATCGGCGGAACGAGTCGTGGGGTGGCCATCGCGATCCACTCTGTCATACCTGGACCGGACGCTACAGCGATCCCGCCAACACCGATGTCGGTGTGACGTCGCCGAGTTGCAGATCGGCGCCGAGCGGCACGTCAGGCCGAGCCGCAGATCAGTGTTGGCATTGGGACTTCCAGCGATCCCGGGTGCCCACATGCGGTCGTGGTGCTGTCGCCGACACCGCCGCGCGCGAGGACGTCGCGCTCGCGAGGGTGCGGGGAATCGGGTGAGTGGTGGTGCGTCCGCGATGCGGGGCGCGTGGCAAGGTTCTCGCCGCCGACGGGCGTGGTGCCGGCAATCGGCAGACGGTGGTGGCGGCCAGCATCGCCGCACCCCACGCGCTCACGAAGACGGGGTGGTCGGCCACCGAACCCGTGATGCCCATATGCCCCGACCAGCGGATGCACCGCGAGATGGCCAGGCGTTCGGAGACGACGGTGATGCTGCGGGTTCGCGACAACCGGCTGATCCCGACCGCCCGACGCAACGTACCGATCTGTTCGGGCGACCAGGATGCGGGATGGGCGATCGTCACCGCACCCACATGCCCGCCACCGGCGCGTTCGGCCTGCTCGATCGTCAGGGCCACGGTGGCGACCACCAGTTGATGGGCCGGACGGTTCTGCCGGGCGGCGGTACGGATCGGTGTGACCTCGGTGAGGCGATCGAGATAGTGGCCGAAGAGATCGCCTGGATGGTCCGTCGTCCGCGGCAGTCGCGGTGTCGCGCCCGCGGGCCACCACAGTTGCGCGGGGCGGGTGGTCAGGTGCGGCGGCCGGGGGTTCGCCCCTGCGATGTCCGCGGCAGTGCCGGCGGCGACGACGAGGTGATCGTCGTGCAGTGCAATTCCCATGACCAGTCGCATGTACTCAGGATGCGAGCGACCGCTGGGCGCACACTGGCATCACGATGTCGGGTTCCTGGGAACGGCGTCCGCTGATCAGCCGAGAACGAGATCCTCCAGCGAGGTGTTCTTGGGTGTCCATCCGAGCGACCGCGCCTTCTCGCCGTCGGCCTGTTGATCGAGCAGCAGTGCCTCGGCGAACAGCCCGCCGAGGCGTCCGGCGGTGTCGTCGGCACCTTCGGGTACCAGTTCGGCCCCGGCGCTCTGCACGGTTGCGATGTCACGAACGGTGGGGTTGGTTCCGGATACCCCGAGGACGTGGCCCGCCGGAGAATCAAGCGCCAGCAGGGTGATGTAGAGCCGGGCCAGATCCTCGACGTGCACCAGGGTCCAGTGCTGGGTCCCGTCGCCGATCAGCCTCACCTCACGCTCGCCGGGTTGCGGACGAAGCAGGCCGGTGATGCCCTTGCCCTGGCCGACGACAACTGCCGGTGCCGGGAGGGACACCGCCACAGCCGAACTCAGTAGGCGTGACTCCACTGCGGGACGCCACGAAACCAGTGTCGGCGGGTCGAGGGGACTGGTTTCGGTGAGCGCGTCACCATTTCCGTGGATCCACACGCCGGAGGTGTGCAGGTACGGCTTGGCGGTGCCGGAGAAGGCGGCGATCACCGCGTCGGTGATCGCCCCGTCGAATGCGGCGCTGGTGGCATCGCCGGGCGCGGCGGTGTGGATGGCGGCGTCGGACGCCGACAGTTGTTCGGCGAGCCAGGTGGTGTCGGTGACGTCGCCGATGACCGGTTCGCCGCCGGCGGTCGCCACCACGTCGGACGACCGTTCGCTGCGGACCGGGGCGAGCACGTCGTGCCCGTCGGCGATCAGTTCGTTGAGGACCGCGGAGCCGATGTAGCCACTGGCGCCGGTGAGGAGAACCTTCATCGCATACCTCCGAGATTTGATGGGTGTCGTACTACGATAAACAACGTACTACGGTATTCGTCGTATTACCAGGGGTGGCGTAGTAGAGTACGGCGAAGCGCCACGAACAGTGCCGGAAAGGGGAAGTGGGTGAGGGTTCTCGACCACCCGGACGCCGCCGACGTCACCATCGACGACGTGCTCCGTGCGCTGGCCGATCCGGTCCGCCGAAAGATCGTGCGGCAGTTGATGACCAACCGCGATGCACAGAGTTGCAGTTGCTTTGCGTTACCGGTGGGCAAGTCCACCCAGACCCATCACTTCCGGGTGCTGAGGGAAGCCGGGATCATCAGCCAGGAGTACCAGGGCACCTCGATCATGAGTAGCCTGCGACGCGACGTGATCGACGAGCGGATACCCGGACTTCTCGACGCGATTCTCGCGGCGGAGGACTGAACGGTCGTCCCCGTGCCGTCGATCTAGGATGACGGCTGTGTCGTCACCCCCGCCGACTCCTCCCGCCCGCCTTCGCCGAGAACTCGGCGTCGGGGACGCAATCGTCATCGGCCTCGGTTCGATGATCGGCGCCGGGATCTTCGTCGCCCTCGCGCCGGCGGCCGCCGCGGCAGGGTCGGGTCTGCTCATCGGACTGGTGGTCGCCGCGCTCGTCGCCTACTGCAACGCCACCTCGTCGGCGCGGCTCGCGGCCCGCCACCCGACATCGGGCGGGACCTATGTGTACGGCCGGGAGCGGCTCGGCGACTTCTGGGGATACCAGGCCGGATGGATGTTCGTGGTGGGCAAGACCGCCTCGGGTGCGGCGATGGCCCTGACGGTCGGGGTCTACCTCTGGCCCGGGCAGGCCCATGCGGTCGCGGCCGCCACCGTCGTTGCCATCACCGCCCTCAACTATCTGGGAGTGCAGAAGTCGGCGTGGGTGAGCCGGCTGATCGTCGCGTTCACCCTGGCCGTGCTCACCCTCGTCATCGTCACGTCTGTGGGTTCGGGATCGGCGGACCCCGGCAGCCTGGCGATCGGCTCGGACGTCGGAGTGCTCGGGGTGTTGCAGGCGGCCGCGATTCTGTTCTTCGCGTTCGCGGGATATGCGCGGATCGCCACTCTCGGGGAGGAGGTGCGTAACCCTACCCGGGCCATTCCGCGTGCGATCCTCGGCGCTCTCGGCATCACCCTCGCCGTCTACGCCGCCGTGGCGGTGACCGCTGTCGCGGTGCTCGGTCCGCAGACATTGGCGCACGAGTCAGCACCGCTGGTGGCCCTCGTCCGCACGGCGGGAATGGCCTGGATGGAACCGGTGGTGCGAGTCGCCGCCGCGGTGGCCGCGATCGGCGCGTTGGTGGCGATGATCCTGGGGATTTCGCGAACCGTTCTGGCCATGGCGCGCAACGGCCACCTACCCCGGGCCCTGGCCGCGGTGCATACGCGGCGACACATTCCGCATCGTGCCGAGATCGTGGTGGGTGCGGTGGTCGCGGTGGTCGCGGCGGCCGCCGATGTTCGTACCGCCATTGGTTTTTCGTCATTCGGCGTGTTGCTCTATTATGCCCTCGCCAATGCGTCGGCGTGGACGCTCTCGCGGTCGGAGAATCGGCCACCGAGGATCGTCCCGGGCGTGGGGTTCATCGGATGCATCATGTTGGCGGTTGTGTTGCCGATTGATTCCGTGATCGGCGGCGCGGCCGTCGCTGTGGTCGGAGGGATGGCCTACCTGCTGCGACGGCGCGAATAAAAACCGTAGCAGGACAACGACTTTGCGAAACCGAGGGCTAGGGGATCCGCCCGTGACCACGTCACAGGTGGTTCGGCACTGTTCTCAACCGCAGGAGATGTCGGTGGGATCGATGGTCGTGATGCGGGCTGGTCGGCTTGTGCGATGCGCTGCATCAGACCGCATCGGTGAGTCCTCGAAGTGCTGCGACGATCCTGTCGGTGTCGGCGCGACTGCCGACAGTGATGCGTACGCCGTGAGCGCCGCACACCTTGACCGGTATGCCGCTGGTGATCAGAAGCGAACCCAACGCCACACCCTCTCGGCCGGGGACGAAAAGGAAGTTCGCGTCGCTGTGCAGTGGTCGGGCGCCGTATCGACGCAGACGTCGTGCGAGGATCTGGCGTTCGGTGCGCATGGCCCAAACCCGTTGCATCAGTTCCCGTTGCGCGGCAAGGGCCACCGGCACTGCAGCGATCGCGGGAGCGCAGATGCCGAACGGTACCTCGAATGCGCGCAGCCGGCGGGCCAGATCGGCCTGCGCCACCCCGTAACCCACACGGAGCCCGGCCAGTCCGTAGGCCTTGGAGAAGGTACGTATCACCACCAGGTTCGGATGCCGGCCGACCAGGTATGCCGGATCGGTCGGATGCTCACTGAATTCGATGTAGGCCTCGTCCAGGATCGCGATCACATGTGGCGGGAGGGCCGCCACGAATTCGGTGATCGCGGATACGTCGAGCACCGAACCGGTGGGATTATGCGGCGAACACACCACCACGACACCGGTGTCCGGCCCCACCGCGTGAGCCATCGATTCCAGGTCGACGGCGCCGCGCCGAAGCGCGACCCCGACGAACCGCAGCCCGGACATCTCGGCGACGATGGGATAGCCGTCGAACGTGGGTGATGCCGACACCACCGACACGGGTTGCGGCCCAGGTTGATCGATCGCTGCGCGCGCCAAGGCGAAACACATGCCGACGACGCCGGTAGCGCCGGCGCCTATGACCACCTGCTCGGGACGCACCGCCAGGTGACCGGCGACCTGCCGCCTAGTCGAATCCGGAAAGAACTCCGGGTAGCGATGTGCGATGGCGCACTCGTCCCGCAGCACCGCGGCAACGGCCGGAAGCGGGGGATAGCACGACTCGTTCAGGTCCAGGCCCGCGGGCGGGCGCGCTCGACGGGATACCGGCGCCGGGAGTTCGGCCGCGGTCATGGCCGGCCCCCGAATCGGATGGCCGCCGCACCGGCGAAGTCGCCGGCGTGGGCGAAGGCCGACATCATCACCACATCACCGTCACGGATCCGGCCGTCGGTGATCGCGGTGTCCAGGGTGATCGGGATTCCCACCGCGAAGAGATTCCCGCACTCGTCAAAGGTATCGGGGTGTCGCTGCGCCGGAAGCTCCATCGCCTCACGCCAATTGCGCAGGAAGATCCGGTTCGGCTGATTGGTGATCAGCCAATCCAGCTGCGGCGGATCGATACCGATCAGGTCGGCCACCTCGATCGCCACCTCCGGCACCATCCGGTTTCCGCGGGCGAGCACCTTGGCGATCTTGGCCTCGGTGAATCCGATGTGTATCTGGCCTTCACCGGCCTCCCAGTACTTGCGCTCGGGGTGGGCGACCGAGGTCATGTCACCCGCGTAGGCGCCATACGAATGGCACATGGTGGCGAGTACCGGTGAACCACCGCCGTCGAGTGAGACCACTGCGGCTGCCGCGCCGTCACCCGGGATGGCAGCCTGCGCGGTACCGCGCACCTGCTCCTGGGTGAATATCTGCGATGCGCTGTTCTGTGCCAACGCCAGCAACGCTTTTCCGCCTCCTGCCGCCGTCAACAGTGCGCCGGCGAGGTCGAGCATGTGCACGAAGGCCGCACAACCGCCATTGTGCACATCGAGGACGGTATGCGGGCGAATGCCCAGACGGTGGGCCACTTCGCCACCGCAGCCACGGACGGGGACCTCGGGGAGTTGACTGTGGGTCAGGACGATGGTGACGTCGTCGAGGTGATCGGCCCCGTGGCGATCGGTGAGAACGCGTGCTGCGGAGAGCATCATATCCGCAGATGTCTCATCCCGGGCGGCGTGATGGCGGAACGCGGGCGCGGCGAACATCACGTTGTGGGCGAGGGAGTCGTCTTCGGCGAACTCGGCGAAATACTTTGCCGGCACCCGGTTCTCGGGCAAGTACCCGGCCACATCGTTCAGCATGACAACGGACGAGATGGAGGTCGGCATCATGATCGCATCCAATCGGGGGTGAGGGGCAGTCCGTGGTTGTGCCGGTATTCGGCGATGGCGGTGAGGTTGTCGAGTTCGAGCTGATGGCCGGCAGAGAACATGTCCCAGAAGTCGCCCACCCAGACCGGTCGTGACGCGGGAGCTGTTTCCGGATAAGGGTTCTCGTCATAGAACGGGTGGTGGCAGTTGTTCCACAGCACCACCGATCCGGGACGGTTGAGCACGACCTGAGCGTCGACGACCCGCATGAGGTAGATCATCCACAGGTGCGTCCCTTGATCCCAGGCGCAGTGATAGTCGACGGTCATCGCGTCGGGATTGGCAACGGTGCGCGTGTAGATGTCGGTGGCGTCTCCGAGGCGATCCTGGGCGACCCATAGCCCGGGCTCGTCGGTCTCGGCGAAGCCACGCAGGCTGTATGTCCATTCCTCCAGGGATCGGGTGTCGGCGAGCCATTCGTAGAGTTCGCGTGGTGGAGCGTCGACGTAACCCTGAACGGGACAGAACTGCCCGTAGACCGTGTCGTGCGGGTACACCGACCGCAGTCGCTCGAGGATGACAGGGGTGGCCACCTCGCGTGGGTGGGATTCGATTCGGGTGAGGCCGTCCAGGTCGGTGGCTCGTGCGCCCAGATCGGACAGGGCGGGAAGGGTTGCGGTCATCACGGACCTTTCGGGAGGAAGGGGAGAAACGGAGGTACCTCATCGCAATCGGTCTCGACAACAAGGCAGTTGGGCCCATCGGCGGCGAACAGTTGCTTACAGTCCACTCGCAGCTCGCCGGGGTCGGTGGGGCATCGGACATCGATTCCGTTGAACATCGCGGCGAGGCCGGAGCCGATGTCGGTGTGACGAAATCTATTGCTGCTGATGGTGTTCGGGAAAAACAATCCCTCTCGGGTGACGCACATACCGTGTGCGTCGTTGTTGGCGACGATCAATGTCACCGGTGCACCGTGTTCGACGGCGGTATGAAACTCCATGCCGTGCATGAAGAACGCCCCATCACCGGCGAACGCGACGCAGCGTCGTCGCGAACCCGCCGCCTCGGCGACGGCGACGCCGATGGCGGCGGCGATCGCATGACCCATGCCACCCATGCCGAGTGCGACACCGAAACGCTGCTGCGCCCGCAGTGTGAGGTGGTGGACGACGGTGGCGCCGATGTTGCCGGCGTCGGCGAAGATCAGCGCATCGTCGGGCAGTTCGCCCGACGCCGAGGCCACCACATCACGCAGCGACATCGACGCTCGGTCATGGTCGGGCGCGGGTGGATTCGGGACCTCGAGGAACTCACGGCCGGTTGCGGCGGGGGCGGTTGCCGCAACACCGAGATCGGCCAGCTCGACCTCCAGTGTCCGAAGGGCCGCCGGTAGCGACGCGACACCGAGATGGGTGCATCCCGGCAGACGAGGAGGGTGAGAGCCCAGGTGTGTCACCGGAATACGAGCAAGTACGTCGTCCAGGCCGACGCGATCGGTGATGCTCATCCGGCACCCGATGGCCACGCACCTCGCCGCGCCGGCCAGCGCGGTCACCGCGGACGGGTGTCCCATGACCCCGGTGATGCCGGGGCCGTGTGTACCGTCGGTGCCGGTCGCGTCCATACCGCCCGGCGCGGCGAGGACGTTCGCTCCGAGTCGGTCGGCGAGGGTGCGGACGAGATGGCCGACCTGGCGACGGGAGGCCTCCTCGCCAACCCAGATGACGACGCGATCACCACGGCGCACCGTGTCCGCGAGTTCGGCAGCGAACTCGGCGAGCATGGCGTGTTCGGATCTGGCAGTCGTTGTCGGGGCGATGGTGACGATACTGTCGGTGTGACGAGGCGAGGGCGATGGCAGCGGTTGTTGCTGAACGTCTTTGGGGATCACCAGAGCGGCCGGGAGGTCTGCGGCCAGACATGCCGCGGCCGCGTTCAGCGCCGGTTGCAGCGCTGCGGCGGAATCGATGACGCTGCAGTGGCCGGTGACGGCGCCCACGAGCCGCTCCAGATCGATCGTGTCCGGTGGTGAGAGCATGTCCTGAAACGCACCTCGGGACACCAATGCCGTTGGTGCACTGCCAATCACGGCAAGAATCGGAACCCGGCTGTCATAGCATTCGGCCAGCGCCCCGATCACGTTCATGGCGCCACCTCCGGACGTGGTCAGCACCAGGCCGGGAACTCCGGTGACGCGTGTGAGCCCGTCGGCCATCGCACCTGCGGCGAATTCGTGCTTGGCCACCACGGTCGGCAGGTCGATGTCCGCGGCGGCGGCGTAGATGTCCTCGATGTTGGCGCCGTGCACTCCGAAGGCCAGCCGAGTACCTCGCTGACGAGCATCCTGCAGAATCCGATGAGCGACGGACATGGTGGAGGTGTCCATGTACACCACTGTCCTCCCCTGCACCTGAAGGGCCACTGAAACCCGACGGTGGTCGGCTCGGGGCCTCGCGCCATACGATGGGTGCCATGGCGGTCCGCGCTTGTCACGTCTCGGCGGGGATGACACCGTCCTAGGCAGGTGAGGTCCGTGGGCGAGAAGAGTCGTCGGCGTTACGGACTCGGCTCGCGGCGAGGGGTTCGAGCGCGTTCGACGGTCGCCGCAGCCGTCGTGGTGACGGTGGCGCTGGGCATCGCGGGAGTGGTGTCGCTTCTGATGCTGCATCGCGCCAACACCGAGGCGATGTACCGAGCGACGAGCCGACAGGCCTATCAGGTGGCCACCGCGGTGGCCAGGACCGGCGTGGACGGGGTCGATCCGGACGATCTGGCCCCCGGTGCCGGGGTCGACTTCGTGCAGGTGGTCGACCGCGAGGGCCGGGTGTTGCGGGCGTCGCCAGGAGCGCCGGATATTCCGGTCGCCGACTTCCTCCTCGACGACGGCATCTATTCCTACCGCGACGACCTGTCGATCAGGGGATTCGACGGAGAGTATTGCGCGACGGCTCTCGGTGCCGAGTTCGGGGGCCGATACTACGCGGTGATCGCGGTCGACCGCACCAACAACGTGCGGCGCAGCGAGTGGATCACCGCCGCGATCATCGGCGTAGAGCTGCCGATCATCGTGGCGCTGGCGGCGCTGGCGGTCTATCTGCTGGTCGGCCGCACTCTGCGACCGGTGTCCCGAATCACCAGGCAGGTCAACGCGATCAACGCCAGCCGCCTCGACCGCCGAGTGCCGGTACCGGACGCCGACGACGAGATCCGCACCCTGGCAACGACCATGAACAGCATGCTCGCGCGGTTGCAGGTCAATCGTGGCGCACAACTGCGGTTCGTCGGGGATGCCTCCCATGAGCTGCGCAGTCCGTTGACCACGGTGCTCGGACTGCTCGACCTGGCCGACGAGACCGGGACAGCCCTGGATCCGGAGACGGTCCGCACGATCCTGTTGCCCGAAGCCCGCCAGATGCAGCGCATTGTCTCCGACCTGCTGTTGCTCGCCCGAGCCGACGAGAACGGTCTCACCGTCACGCGGGTCGATGTCGATCTCGACGACGCAGTCCTGTCCGAAGCGCAGCGCGTCCGCGCGATGGGGTCTGTCGACGTCCGCACCCGCGTCATTGCCGCTCGCGTCCTCGGTGATCCGGTCATGGTCGCCAGGGCGTTGCGCAACCTCGTCGACAACGCGATCCGGTATGCGCGGTCGACACTGTGGATCCTGATGTTCGCCGACGACGAGGTGGCACGCATCGTCGTGGGCGACGACGGCCCGGGAATCGACGGCGACGACCGTCGGCGGGTGTTCGAACGCTTCGCCCGGCTCGGCACCGATCGTCGTTCGGGGTCCGGGACAGGTCTGGGCCTGGCGATCGTGCAGGAGATCATGGTCGCCCACGGCGGCAGCGTGTCGGTGCTCGACGACGCCGACGTGTCGGCGCTCGGTGATGCCGGCTCGGTGGGTGTCATCACCGGTGCCGCGATCGAACTGCGGTTCCGCCGTGCGCCGGCGGGCGACGACGACGACGGCGCTCGTGAACACCCGACCACGGATCGGGCGGCGGCCGGGTCGTCAGACGCTGCGCAGACAGTACCCGGCCCCTCGAACGGTCTCGATGGAACCGACACCGAAAGGAGTATCGATTCGTTTTCGTAGGTAACCGATGTAGACCTCGACGATGTTGTGGTCGCCGTCGTAGTTCTCATCCCAGATCGATTGGAGGATGGTCTGTTTGGATATCACCGTGTCCGCGTTGCGGATCAGTAGCTCCAGAACCGCGTACTCGCGGGGGGTCAGCGCGATGTCGGTGCCGTCCCGCGTGACGCGGCGTTCGGCCGGATCGAGTGCGAGCCCCCCGGCCCGCAGGATGGCCGGACGTTCCTTGCGGCCACGACGCATCACCGCCCGCAGATGGGCCTTGAGCACGACCACGGAGAATGGTTTGACCAGGTAGTCATCAGCTCCGAAATCAAGGGCCTCGGCCTGATCGTATTCACCGTCCTTGGCCGATAACATCACCACCGGAACCCAATTCCCGGCCGCACGCAGGTCACGCACCACCTCATACCCGTTCCGTCCGGGCAGCATGATGTCGAGAACAACGGCATCGAAATCCTCGTCCGAAGCACGACGATATCCCTCGAGTCCGTCGTGGGCGATCACGACGCTCCAGCCGTCACTGATGAGCACGCGCTTGATCGTCTCTGCCGCGTGTGTGTCGTCGTCGACAACCAAAACCCGCACGTACCCGCTCACCTCCCATCATGACCGCATCCTCGCGTGGGACGTCGCATGCGGCCGGAAGGACTTCATGCACCACCGTATTCTCGCATCCCCAGACCCTCAGTCGACCCTACGCGCGGTCACCGGCCCACGCGCTGTGCCCCTGTTCGGTGCGTTGCGCCTGCGCTCGGATCCGACGGGCCTGGCCCAGGACCTCCGCCGCGCACACGGCGACATCGCGTTTGTCACCGTGCTCGGTCGTGATGTCGTCGTAGCTCAGGGTCCGGCCGCCGCCGCCGAACTCGTCGGAGACCGCGATGAAGCCTTCGCGAACGAGCCGGTCTACGGCTTCGCGCTGGGTTCGCTGTTCGAGCGGGGAATCCTGCTGATGGACGCCGACGAGCATCGCCGGCATCGCCGAATCCTACAGACCGCCTTCACCCGGACTCGGCTCGACGGTTACGCGCAGCGACTGCACCCCCTCGTGTCGTCGGCGATGGCGAACTTTCCCACGGGAGATGGCGTGGACATGCGCATCCCCCTCAAAGCGATCGCGCTTGATCTCGCGCTGGAGATATTCCTGGGTGCACGTTTGCCACGCGCCGACGCCGATCGGATGAACCGGGCGTTCGTCGAGTTGATCGAGGCGGCCGGCGCATTGGTGCGGCTCCCGATACCGGGCACGCGCTGGCACCGCGCCCAGAAGGCGAAGACCGTCCTCGACGACTACATGGCGGATGTGGTGTCCGATCGGCGCCGCCGGCCCGGGGCGGACCTGATGTCGGCGTTGTGCAGCGCCGACATCGACGGTGCCGGACGTCTCTCGGATGCCGAGATCGTCGACCATATGCGATTCATGCTCTTCGCCGCCCATGACACGGCGACGATCGCGATGACATCAATGGTCTATCGGCTCGGCCGTCATCGGCGGTGGCGCGACGAGCTTCGCGACGAGGCGATCGGCCTGGGCACTCGTCCGGGTCTCGGTGAGCTGCGGTCTGCGGTGGCCACGGACGCGGTGTTTCGCGAGTCGGTGCGCCTGCGGCCACCGGTCCCGGTTGTGCCCCGTGCCGCGATCAAGGACACAGAGCTGTGCGGACACCTCATCCCCGCAGGGGCTTTCGTGATCGTTCCCATCGGGGCCAATCATCGCCGGCCCGATATCTGGCCTGATCCGGCACATTTCGACCCAGGGCGGTTCATCGGAGAGCAGGATCGACGAGACCACCCCATGGCCTGGATGCCGTTCGGGGGCGGTCGGCATAACTGTATGGGCATGCACTTCGCCTACCTCGAGTCGGCGATTGTGGTGCATCACCTGCTCGAGGCCTATGACTGGACTGTCTCGTCGGATGCCTACGAGCGCGATGACGTGGCGCTGACGGAGAACGTCGGCTTCCTCGCCGACGTGCGGCCGCGGTGACCCGTGCCGGGTGATTCTCAGTTGAGCCACACCGCCCGTGCGCCGGAGTCCCCGACCAGGTAGACCATCACGATCGAGCCGATCGCGGTGACGATCACCGCCACACGCAGGACGATGTCGATCACGCGGAATACATTGGGCGACAGAGTTATCGGTAGTAGCCGCATGATGGCATCGGAGTGCAGGGCCCACAGCAGGACGACCGCGACGAACAAGGGTGCGACCCACGCGATCATCTCCCCGCCGAGGTCGGTGTGTCGGTGCAGTTCGGCCGATTCCGGTACCCGCTTCTCCAACGCTTCGCCGGCCGATGTGGTGAGGGGCGTGATGATGACGGCGACGAGTGCGACGAGCGGGGGCACGACGCCGAGCACGCGGCGAGCGGACGGCCACGCTGCGCCGATGATGCCCAGGAGGGCCGCAAGTGGGATCGCGACGACGGCGAGATGTACCAGAAGAGGATGCAGCGGCAGGCCGGAGATGGTGTCCACCCCGGAAGTGTCGCCGGACCGAGCTGAACGGACGCTGAGAAGCGCTCGGCTACCGCGGTTGCGCGATGGTCAGCAGGTGCTTCCGCGCGAACTCCTCGACCTCGGCATAGGTCGACAACGGCAGCCGGACGTTCGGCGTCAGCAGGATCGAGTGGGTGATCCGCACCAGGATCTCGGCGCGGGCCAGGACCTCCTCGTCGTCGAGTTCGGCGTCCGGTGAGCGCAGCACGTCGGCGGTGGCCTCGACCGCACCGGCGAGGAGGAACGAGCCGTTGAGAGTCAGTTGGTCGAGCACGTTGCCGGGTTCGAGTTCGAGGATCCGATTCCAGACCGGGTTCTCGCGGATGGCCGTCACCGTTGTCGCGAACGCGTTGACGACGCGGTCGGCGTAGCTGTCGGCCCGCTCGGCTGCGGCTCTGACCTGGTCGAACAGCCGGCCGGATTCGCGGATCATCACTGCGACGAGGATCTCGTTCTTGCCGCCGACCTTGCGGTACACGGTCACCCGTCCGACCTTTGCGCGCTTGGCGATGTCGTCGATGGTGGCGCGTCGGATGCCGATGTCGGCGAAGACCGCCAGCGCCGCGTCGAGGATCGGATCGGCCTCGGTGGCGCCCGGCGACGCGGTGAAGAGGCCGGAAACAGACATGTCGGAAGTCTAGTCGACCTCGGGGGTTGAAACAATGAGCGGCAAAACGTATCTTCATTTCAACGAGGTGACGTGGACCACCCCGACACCGGTACGGACGTGACGAACAGGAGAACGCTCATGGCACACGCGCAGGGCGCACAGACCCGGGAGTACGGCGAGGAGGCACTGGCGATCAACGCCCGACCGGTCTCGTTCGACTGGACCGGAGTGCCGCTGGAGTACATCCCCGGCGAGCCCTATGCCACGCACTTCTGGAACGTCATGCATCTCGTGCTGCCCGAGGGGGAGCGGGCCATGGCCGACGTGTTCGCGCAGGCACTGCCGCTGATCGACGACGAACGTCTCCGTGAGGAGGTCGTCGGCTTCGTCGGGCAGGAGGCCACCCACGCCGCATCGCACGAGGGATTCCGAAACTACCTGCGCGCCAACGACGTCGAGATCACCCCGGTGATGCGCCGGATCGAGTACGCGGTGGCCAAGATCTTCGGCGATCACGGCATCACCAACAAGCGCGCCAAACGGGCGTGGCTGTCCGAACGCCTCGGCGTCTACGCCGCCGCCGAACACTTCACCGCGGTCGTCGGCGAATGGTTGCTCGACAACGCCGAATTCGACCGTGTCGGAGTCGATCCCACCATGCTTGACCTCCTCCGCTGGCATGGTGCGGAGGAACTCGAACACCGCAATGTCGCCTTCGACGCATTCCAGTACGTCGACGGCGGCTACCTGCGCCGAGCCCGCACCGCACTGATCGCCTGCACCGGCCTTGCCGCACTGTGGTTCTCGACGGCGGCCTACCTGTACCGCAACGACACCACCGTCAAGCGCCGCCGTCCGTGGCCGATCGCCTTCGCGAAGGCCGCACGGGCCCAACTCATTCCGGGCATCAGCTTCCTGTTCGAGCAGATCTACTACTACCTGCAGCCGGGTTTCCATCCCTCCTCGATGGGCGACATCGACAAGGCCGTGCGGTATCTCGCGATCTCCCCGGCGGCGCGGGCGGCAGAACAGTGAACTACCTCCCGCCCCCCATGACCGATGTCGAGAATCCGACCCGGATCCTCGCCGCCATCGGTGGGCTCGCCCGCGGCTACTCACGTCTGTTCGCCGAAAGTGCGTACGCCGAGCGTCTTTCACCACCCAATCCCACCCGTCACGTCGGATTCGACCTGCGGCTCGACGTCATCGACAGTCGGAGAGCAGCCGACGGGGTGCGGCTGATCACCCTCGCCCGGCCCGATCGCACCGCACTGCCCCGGTGGACGCCGGGCGCCCACATCGACGTCTTCACCGCGTCCGGCCGCCAACGGCACTACTCGTTGACCGGTGATCTTGCCGACACCGCCACCTACCGAATTGCGGTGCGCCGCATCCCCGATGGACTCGGCTCCGCCGAGATGCATCTGCTGCGAACCGGGGACACCCTGCACATCCGCGGCCCGCGCAACGCCTTCAACTTCGCCGCACAGCGTGGGTGCCGGTTCGTCGCCGGCGGCATCGGCATCACCCCGATCCTGCCGATGCTCCGCGAGGCCCACGCCAAGGGACTCGACTGGACGCTCATCTACACCGGGCGCAACCGGGACAGCATGCCGTTCATCGACGAACTGCTGGCCCTCGACGCCGCCCGCGTGCAGATCCGCACCGACGACGAGCACGGTGTGCCGGACATGCGCGAGATCCTCGACATCGACGGCCCCGCCGCCCCCATCTACCTGTGCGGTCCGTCGGCGATGCTCGAGAGCGCCCGCCGGCTCATCGTGACCGAGGCCCCCGGCCGCGAACTGCACAGTGAACGATTCGCCCCGCCCCCGGTCGTCGACGGCACCGCCTTCCGGATCGACTTCGCCTCCGGCGGATCGGTCGAGGTGGCCGCCGACGAGACCGCACTCGCGGCGATCCGGCGGGTCAAACCTGACGTGCGGTACTCGTGCCAGCAGGGATTCTGCGGTGCATGCCGCGTCAAGGTGCTCGACGGCGCCGTCGCCCACCACGATCGCGTGCTGATCGGCGACGAACGAGACGACTCGATGATGATCTGCGTGTCACGCGCAGCCGACGACCACGTGGTCGTCGATCTCTAGGAGGAACCGTGGCAGACACAGCCCCACACCACGTCCATGTCGCGATCATCGGTACCGGCTTCGGTGGTATCGGTGCCGCAATTCGCCTGACCCAGGAGGGTTTTGACGACTTCCTGCTGTTCGAACGTGCCGACGAGGTCGGCGGCACCTGGCAGGCCAACACCTATCCCGGTGCCCAGTGCGACATCCCGTCGGCGTTGTACTCGTTCTCCTTCGCCCCGAACCCGGACTGGACGCGCCTGTATCCGCTGCAGGAGGAGATCCAGGCCTACATCGCGCGCTGCGCCGACGACTTCGGGATCACCTCACGCATTCGTTTCGGCCATGACGTCACCCACGCCGGCTGGGATGACCTCGCGCAGGTGTGGCGCCTGACCGCGGCCGGGCAGGAATTCACGGCCGACGTGCTGGTCGGCGCCACCGGTCCGTTCAGCGAACCGTCGGTACCCGCCATCGGCGGACTCGACGATTTCGCCGGTGAGGTGTTCCATTCGGCGCAGTGGGACCACTCCTGGTCGCCGGAGGGCAAGCGGGTCGCCGTCATCGGGACGGGTGCCTCGGCGGTCCAGTTCGTGCCGCAGTTGCAGCCGAAGGTCAAGCAGCTGAGCCTCTTTCAACGGACGCCCACCTGGATCATGCCGCACCCCGACCGGCCGGTGAGTCAGGGGGTGCGCACCATGTTCCGGCGCCACCCGGTCACCATGCGCGCACTGCGCGAGAGTTGCGGCCTGGCGCAGGAGATGATGGTGCCCGGACTCGTCAAGCGTCCCGGCTTGCTGGCGCCGATGGCCGCGGTCGCCCGCCTGCACCTGCGGCGTCAGGTCGCCGACCCGGAACTGCGCGCCAAGCTGACGCCGCGATACGCCTTCGGATGCAAACGTCCCACCTTCTCCAACACGTTCTATCCGGCCCTGGCCGCCGCCAACGCCGAGGTCATCACCGACGGCATCGTCCGGGTCACCCCGACGGGCATCGAGACCGCCGACGGCGTCCTGCACGAGGTGGACACGATCGTGCTGGGCACCGGCTTCAAACTCGCCGGCAACGAGGGGTTCCGGCGCATCCACGGCGCCGACGACCGTAGCCTTTCTGCGACCTGGGAGGGCGGTGAGATGGTCGCCTACATGGGGACCAGCGTCGCGGGCTTCCCGAACTTCTTTCAGATCCTGGGACCGAACTCGGTGGTCTACACGTCTCAGGTGGTCACCATCGAGGCACAGGTCGACTACCTCGTCGACGCACTGAAGCAGATGAGAGACCAAGGCATCCGCAGCATCGACGTGCTGCCGGAGGCGCAGGAACGGTTCGTTCGCGAGGTCGACGAAGGGCTGGCGCACTCGGTCTGGAACACCGGCGGATGCTCGAGCTACTACCTCAGCCCCTCCGGTCGCAACTACACCTTCTGGCCCGGATTCGTCGTCGGCTTCCGGCGCCGGATGAAGCACATCCGGTTGGCGGACTTCACCGTTCGCAGGATCGACGGGTTGCGACTGGTGGAACCCGTCGCGCACGAACAGGAGTTGATCGGATGAGCGCCTCACCTCTGGCCCTTCCGGGGTCGGTCGCCCTGATCACCGGGGCCGCCGCGGGTATCGGACTCGCGACAGCGAGGCGCTTCGTCGCCGCCGGTGCCGACGTGGTGCTCACCGACGTCGACGCGGCCGGGCTGTCCGCGGCCGTCGACAAGCTCGACAATGAGCACGCCCTCGCGGTGCATGCCGATGTGCGAGAACTCGATTCACTGCAGATCGCCGTCGAGAAGGGCATCGGCCGCTTCGGGCACCTGGACATCGCGGTGGCCAACGCCGGCGTCACCCCGCCGCCGGCAACGCTGCGCGACATCGCACCCGAGGACTTCCGGCGCGTCATCGACATCAATCTGATCGGCGCCTTCAACACCATCAAGGCCACCATCGAACCGATCACGCAGCGCCGCGGCCACATCGAACTCGTCGCCTCCTGCGCGGCCTTCGCGCCGGGGATGGGCGGATCGGCCTACATGATCAGCAAATCCGCGGTCGAACAACTCGGCCGCGCACTGCGCATCGAGCTGGCACCGCACGGTGCGTCGGCCGGGCTGGCGTACTTCGGCATCGTCGAGACCGGAATGACCCGGGCAACACTCGACGACGATCCGCTCGGCAAGGAGATCGGCGCGCAGCTGCCGTGGCCGCTGAACAAGCGGATCAGCGTCGAGCAGGCCGCAGAGGTCATCGTCACCGCCTCCGCAGAGCGTAAGGCGCGCACGATCGCGCCGCGTCAGTGGACCGCCTACTCGCTGCTGCGCGGCCTGATCAATCCGGTTCTCGACGCACAGTTGGTGCGGGACAAGTCCATTCACTCGATCATCACCACGCTCGAATCGGCGGACCGGCCATGAAGTGGCGGGAACTCAACATCGTCGGTGACCCGTTCTTCGCCAGTGCACCCGTGTGCACCACGGTGACGCTCGACATCGACGCCACACCGGAGCAGGTGTGGGAGGTGCTCGCCGCCGACGACGCCGTGGTGTCGTGGAGTCCGTTGGTGACCGCCGCGAGCTGGGCCGGGGAGCGTGGCGTGGGGGCGGTCCGAACCGTCACCATCGCCAAGGCGCTGTCGGTGCAGGAGCGGTTCTACCGCTGGGATGAGAACTCCCGCATGACCTTTGCCGCGACCCGCACCACCGGCCCCGGCATCAAGGCGTTCGCCGAGGACTATGTGCTGACCGAGCAGGTCGGCTCCACCCGCCTCGACTGGACGGTGGCGATCGACGTGCCGGCGCCGCTACGTGCCGCGGGACGTCCCGTGAGTGCGGGACTCGGCGCCGCGGTGCGACAACTGGCAAAAGGATTGCACCACAAAGTGGTTGGGTAGCCCGCCGGCACCCGCTTATTGACAGCCAGACAACACAACGTCTGAATAATTGGCAGCACGCCAACAGTGCGCCACGAGGAGGACAGTGATGACGACCGAGACCCTCTGCTCGCATTTCCAGCGTCGGGTGACCGAGGTGCCGAACCAGGTGGCCATCCGCAATGCGGACGGCACGCAGTCCGTGACGTGGGCGCAGTACGGACGTCGTGTCCGTGAGGTTGCGGCGGGACTCGCGGCGCAGGGGGTGACCCGCGGTGACGTGGTGGGCATCATGCTCACCAACCGGATCGAGTTCCATATCGTCGACGCGGCCGCGATGCACCTCGGCGCGGTGACCTTCTCGGTGTACAACACCAACGCCGCACCCCAGATCGCCTACCTGTTCAACAACGCCGAGCCGCATGTCGTCATCACCGAAACCCAGTTCCTGCCACGGGTCCTCGAGGCCGCGCGCGGCACATCGGTGCAGACGGTCGTCGTCGTCGACGGGACCGACGGTGCGGACGCCACCGACGGTGGTCCCGGACTGATCGCCCTCGCCGACCTGATCGCGCGCGGGGACGCCGACTTCGACTTCGACTCGAAGTGGCGCGTCGGCACCCGCGACGACGTACTGACACTCATCTACACCAGCGGCACAACGGGAAACCCCAAGGGAGTCGAGCTCACCCACGCGAATCTGCTTTATCAGCTCGAGGTGATCACCGACGTGATCGGGGACCTCACCAACGGCCGGGTGATCTCCTACCTGCCGGATGCCCACCTGATCAATCGCTGGATCTGTCAGTACGCGCCGATGTATTTCGGCATCACGGTGACCGATCTGGACAACCCGAAGGCGTTGGTGGAGACCCTCGGTCAGGTGCGCCCCACCTTTTTCGTGGCGGTGCCGATGCTCTGGTACAAGATCAAGGGCAACGTCGAGGTCACCATTGCCGGTGAATCCGGTGTCAAGGGATCGTTGGCGCGCTGGGCGCTGGCGGCGGGCAGGAAGAAGGCCGCCGCCATCGTCGCCGGCACGAAACTGAATCCGGTGGACACGGTGGCCGCTGAGGTCGCCGATCGATTGGTGCTGTCGAAGCTGCGGGCGAAGTTGGGCATGAATGACCTGACCGCCGCAGTGTCGGGGGCAGCACCGATCGATGTGGGTGCACTGGAATTCATGCTGGCACTCGGTGTTCCGGTGATGGAGGCGTGGGGGATGTCGGAGACCTCGGCCGTCACCACGGTGAATCCGATCACCGCTCCCATCTACGGCTCGGTGGGTCGCGCGATCCCCGGCACCGAGGTCATCCTCGCCGCCGACGGCGAAGTCCTGGTTCGGGGCGGTGGTGTGATGCGCGGCTACCGCAACGACCCGACGCGGACCGCCGACACCCTCGATGCCGACGGCTGGATCCACACCGGAGACATCGGGACCCTTGATGATCGGGGCTACCTGAAGATCATCGACCGCAAGAAGGAGCTGATCATCAACTCCGGCGGAAAGAATATGTCGCCCAGCAACATCGAGGGTGCACTGAAGGCGGTGAGCCCGCTCGTCGGTTCGGTCGCGGCAATCGGTGACAACCGTCCGTTCGTCTCGGCGCTGATCACCCTCGACCCGGATGCCGCCGCGGTGTTCGCGGCGCAACGCGGGGTCGACGTCGATCCCGAATCCCTCTCGGTTCACCCCGATCTCGTCGAGGCGATCTCCGACGCCGTCGATCAGGCCAACACCCGTCTGTCACGCGTGGAGAGCATCCGTTCGTGGCGGGTGCTGCCCACCTACTGGATTCCCGGCGGCGACGAACTGACCCCGACGATGAAACTCAAGCGGTCGCCGATCGCCAAGAAGTACGCCGAGCAGATCGAAGATCTCTACCAGCGGTAGGGACCGGCGAATGCGGTAATTCAGCACTCAGCACTCAACACTCAGTGCCCAGCGCCCGCGTCGTTCCACCGACCAGTCCACCCCCAACCACCCGAAAGAGCCTCCATGACCGACGATCTGACCACCGAACTCGGAGATCTCACCGCGCTCGCACGCGAGTTCTTCACCAAGGAGGTGGCGCCGCGACGTGAGGAGTTCGCCGCCGCGGGCGAACCCGACCGTGCACTCTACCGCCGCGCCGGCGAACTGGGGTTGCTGAGCATCTCGATCCCGGAGCAATACGGCGGTGGCGGTGGAACTTTCGCACACGAGTCGGTGGTCTTCCGGGAGCAGGGCCGATGTGGCGACCTGTCGATGCAACTCGGGGTGCACTCGGGCATCGTGCCGCATTACCTGAATTCGTATGCCACAGAGGAGCAGAAGCAGCGGTGGCTGCCGAAGTTGGCATCGGGTGAGTGGATCGGTGCCATCGCGATGACCGAGCCGGGCACCGGATCGGATCTGCAATCCATCGCCACCCGCGCGATCCGCGACGGCGACGAGTACGTCATCACCGGCGCCAAGACCTTCATCTCCAACGGCGCCACCTGTGACCTCATCATCATCGCCGCCAAGACCGACCCCACCAAGGGGGCCGCGGGGGTGTCGCTGCTCGTCGCCGAGGTTGCCGACGGCCCTGCCGGTTTCGAACGCGGACGCAAACTCAAGAAGATCGGGCAGAAGGGGCAGGACACCACCGAACTGTTCTTCGACGGCCTGCGGGTGCCCGCGGCGAACCTGCTCGGTGGCGTCGAAGGAGCCGGCTTCGTCCAGCTGATGCAGCAGTTGCCGCAGGAACGCCTCATCGTCGGAGTCGCCGCCCTCGGGGTGGTCGAGGCCGCCTACGAGCACACCCTGGCCTACGTCCGGGAACGTGAGGCATTCGGCAAGCCGTTGTTCGCCCTGCAGAACACCAAGTTCGAACTCGCCGATGTGGCAACGACACTCGAGGTGATGCGTGCCTTCGTCGACGACGCGATCGCTCGGCACGTGCGCGGCGAACTCGATGTGAAGCGGGCGGCGATGATCAAGCTGTGGTGCTCGGAGCAGCAGACGCAGGTGGTCGACCGCTGCCTGCAACTGCACGGCGGATACGGCTACATGGAGGAGTACCCGATCGCGCAGTTGTTCGTCGACGGGCGTATCGCCAAGATCTACGCCGGAGCCAACGAGGTCATGAAAGACCTCATCGCACGCAATCTCTGACAAGGGGGACACCGCCATGAGCACAGATATCTTCGGCTGGTCCGCCGACGCCGACGGCATCGTCACGCTGACCATCGACGACCCGTCGCAGCCCACCAACACCATGACCGACGACATGGCCACACAGTTGCGCAGCACCGTGGAACGCCTGGAACGGGAGAAGGATTCGATCACCGGCGTGATCGTCACCTCGGGCAAGGACACCTTCTTCGCCGGTGGCGACCTGAACAAACTGATGTCGGCGGGACCCGACGACGTCGTCGAGATCTCGTCCGGCCTCGACCATTTCAAGGAGTCGTTCCGGCGGTTGGAAACCCTCGGGCGGCCGGTCGTCGCGGCCATCAACGGCACCGCCCTCGGCGGAGGTTTCGAGGTCGCACTGGCGGCCCACCATCGGATCGCGTTGAACAGCAGAGGATCACTGCTCGGACTTCCCGAGGTCACCCTCGGTGTGCTGCCCGGTGCCGGTGGTGTCACCCGTGTCGTGCGCATGCTGGGCGTGGTCAACGCCCTGATGAACGTGGTCGGTCAGGGGCAGCGCATGTCCCCGGCAAAGGCGTTGGCGGCGGGCGTGATCGACTCCGTCGTCGACACCCGCGAGGACATGCTCGCCGGTGCGCGTGACTGGATTCTGTCCAATCCGGATGCCGTGCAACCCTGGGATCGCAAGGGCTACCACATTCCTGGCGGCACCCCGTCCTCGCCCGCCCTGGCCGCACAGCTTCCCGCCTTCGCCGCCACCCTGCGTAAGCAGACCAAGGGTGCACCGATGCCCGCGCCGATCGCCGTGCTCGCCACTGCGGTGGAGGGTGCATCGGTGGACATCGATACCGCGTTCGTCATCGAAACCCGATACTGCGCCAACCTCATCTGCGTTCAGGTGTCGACCAACATGATCAAGGCGATGTTCTTCGATCTCAACGCGGTCAACAAGGGTGCGTCACGTCCGGCCGGGTATCCGCGACGGAATGCGCAGCGGGTCGCGGTGCTCGGCGCCGGGATGATGGGTGCCGCAATCGCCTACGTCACAGCACAAGCCGGTGTCGACGTCGTTCTCCGCGACGTCACGATCGAGGCCGCCGAACGCGGCAAGGACTACTCCCGACGTCTCCTCGACACGGCGCTGGCCAAGGGACGCATCGACGAGGCGCGCCGCGACGCCGTGCTCGGCCGAATCCTGGCGACCGCGGACATCGCCGATGTGGCCGGCGCCGACCTCGTCGTCGAGGCCGTCTTCGAGGATGTGGAACTCAAGAAGAAGGTGCTCGCCGAGGTGGCCGGCCACGTCGCCGACGATGCCCTGTTGGCGTCGAACACCTCCGCACTCCCGATCGCCGAGATGGCCACCGCGGTGGCGCGTCCGGCCGACGTGATCGGCCTGCACTTCTTCTCCCCGGTGGACAAGATGCCGCTCGTGGAGATCGTGGTCGGCGAGAACACCTCCGATGAGACATTGGCGCGGGCACTGGATTTCGCGCGCCAGATCCGCAAGACCCCGATCGTCGTGCGGGATGTCTACGGGTTCTACGCCAACCGGGTGATCGCCAAGTTCGTCGACGAGGCGCTGTCGCTGGTGGCCGAGGGTATGGCGCCGGCCGCCGCTGAACAGGCCGCGCTGCAGGCCGGGTTCCCGGCCGGTGCGCTCACGCTCTTCGATGAGATCAACATGAAGACGATCGCCAAGATCCGTGCGGGCTTCATCGCCGATGCCGCCGAGCGCGGCGTCGAGTTCGTCCCGAGTGCGTCGTATCCGCTGGTCGACCGGATGCTCGGGGAGTTCGATCGGCCGGGCCGCCTGGAGGGGCGTGGCTTCTACGACTATGACGGCCCGTCGGGGGCACGTTTGGGTCTGTGGCCCCGGCTGGCGCAGGAGTACCACCGCCCGGATGTCGAGATTCCCTTCGACGACGCCAAGGAACGGATGCTGGTCGCCGCAGCGCTCGAGGCCTTCCGCTGCCTCGACGAAGGTGTGATCGGCACGGTGGCCGAGGCCAACATCGGGTCGATCATGGGTATCGGATACCCGGCCTGGACGGGCGGCGCGGTGCAGTACATCAACCAGTATGCCGGGGGCGTTGCGGGATTCGTGGCGCGCGCCGACGAGCTGCGGGAACGGTACGGCGATCGGTTCGTCGTTCCCGATGCACTGCGCGCCCGAGCCGCGGAGGGCCTCGACGTGGTGTGAGATCATCGGGGGTTGTGACCGCATCCGAACCCCGCTGGCGCCGACTCGATCCCGATGACCGACGTCAGGCCATCCTGGAGTCCGCCATCGCCGCCTTCGGCAAGCAGTCCTATGCTGCGGTACAGATGGCGGAAGTGGCGCGTGACGCCGGTGTGGCGCGTGGTCTGCTGAATCACTACTTCGGTACCAAACGTGACCTGTATCTCGCGGTGGTCCGGGAGATGATGATCGTTCCCGAACTCGAGAATGTGCGGCTGCCCACCGGCGACCTCGATGCCCGTATTGCGGGGTCGGTGGACTGGCTGATGCTGGTGCTCGGCAGGCACGGCGCCACGTGGCTGGCGGTCGGCGCCGACGGTGTGGGCGACGACGAAGAGATCCGCGCGATCCTCGACGAGGCCGACGACCGGGCGGCACAGCGGGCACTGGATGCGATCGGCTTCGACGCGAAGGGTGCGCGCCACGAGGCCGCGATGGCGGCGATCCGCGCATTCGGCGGCATGGTGAAGGCCGCGGCGCGGGAGTGGCTGTATCGAAAGTCATTGAACGACAAACAGATCCGCGTGCTACTGACCGGAACCCTGGTGCGGATCGCCGAAATGGTGCTGGCAGACGAGATGTGAGTGCGCTGCGTTACCGGCCAGCCGACAGCCGTCGACCAAGCGTGACAGACAGATCGAGGTCGCTGCCCTGGCTCGGTCGCCACGGTAACGCCAAACCGATCACGTGCCGGGGCGGCGTAGTGGGGGGTGACGTGGGGATGAAAGTGGAAGTCACTTGCGGTCGTCGGGGTGGTGGGTGTTCGCGGGTTTCTCGGCGCGTTCGGGCTGGCTGATGGCCCTGTCCTCATAGTCGGCGCGGCTCGTCGATCCGCGGACCGCGGCCACCTGATCGGGAACCATACGGCGCATCAGCACATCGCGAATCCGTTGGGGCAGTAGGCTGGCCGCTCGAACGGCCGGACCGACGTAGGACGGGATGGTCACCTCGAAGCGGGGCTTCTCGATTGCCGAGCAGACGGCCGCGGCCACATCCGACGGTTGCAGCATCGCGGCCGAGCCCGTCGCGGTGCCGGCGGCCAAGGGGGTGTCGACGACGGTCGGCATGATCGCCGTCAGCGTGACGCCGGTACCCCGCAGTTCTTCGCGGACCGCGGTGAGATAGCCAAGCACGCCGTGTTTCGTTGCGGCATAGGTGGCCTCACCGGGGGGTGCCAGCTTGGACGCCGCCGATGCGATGGTGACGATGTGTCCGTGCCCGCGGTCCCGCATCATCGGAGCGGTGAGTCGAATCCCCCGGATGACGCCGTGCAGGTTGACCGCGAGCATGCGGTCGGTGGCGGTATCGGTCTCGGTGTCGAAGGGACCGACCCACATCACGCCTGCATTGTTCACCAGAACATCGATGGGCCCGAGCCCCGATTCGACGGAGGTCAGGAACGTCCCGAAGGAGTGCGTGTCGGTGACGTCGAGCTCGAAAGCCGTGACATTCCCGGCCAGCTCACGTTCGGCCGCGCGAGCCGCGTCGAGATCGCGATCGCCGATGGCGACACGTGCGCCGCCCTCGGCGAGTTGCCGGGCGATCTCGCGCCCGATGCCCGCGGCACCACCGGTCACCGCGATGACCTGTCCGGACAGTGACGTCGAGCGTGGGGATGCCATGGGTGCCAGTCTGGCACACAGGCACACAGGCACACAGGAACGTTGGTCAGTCAGCGGTCGGTGAATCCGCGGGCAGCGAGTTCCTCGAGGACGTGCGGCGACGCTCGGTAGGGCGCCTCGGGGCGCGGCCAGTGGGCGATGACATCGGTGAAGCCGAGTTCTCGGGCGCGTCCCACCATGTCGTCGAACAGCGCGACGCTCTCCAGGCTGGCGCGGGGCGAGGTGTCGAGGCTGAGGTAGCGGGGGAAACCGACGCGTCCGGCCTCCCTCAGCGTGTCCTCGAGAACGGCACAGGATTTCGCGATTCCAGCGAACCAGTCATCGAGCGAGTCCGACGGGACGCCGGTGGTCACCCAGCCGTCGCCGTGGCGGGCGGCGAACCGTACCGAGCGCGGGCCGTTGCCGGCGAGCAGTAGCGGCACCCGACTTCGGACCGAACCGCCGACGAGGCGCATGTCGCGGGCCTGGTAACACTCGCCGTCGGCGGAGACATGGTCCTCGTCCAGAGTGCGGTCGAGGAGCCGGGTGAACTCCTGCAGTCGGTCGACACGTTGACGGGGCGGTAGGCGGTCGGCACCGAGGATCGTGTCGTCCGGTGTTCCGCCCGCACCGAGGCCGAGGAGGAATCGGCCGTCGGAGATGTCGATGAGCGTCTGAACCTCACGGCTGAAGGACACGGGGTGCCGGAAGTTGGGGGAGACGACGAAGGCACCGAGGTCGATCCGGGTGGTGATCGCGGCGGCCGCACTGAGGATCGGCACGCAGGAGAACCACCGGGAATCGGGGAGTCCGCCCCAAACCAGGTGATCGTAGGTCCAGACGTGGTCGAAACCCATCTCTTCGGCGCGGAGCCACAGCGGTCGCGACTCGGCCCAGGTCAGGTCGGCAAGAATGCAGATACCCACGCGCATGGGGCCCAGTCTAGGGTGCGTTGTCACCGGGGCCGGGTGGGTACGGATCCCATTGCCGCAGTGGTGTGCTGCTCATCGCGGATGCGGACCCGCGCTGTTTCTCTGCCGACTTGTCTGAGGACGAAAGCTGGTGTTCTCACGTCGATCTCGACGACTCCTTGGACCGGTCGAGCCGGACGAAGTAGCTCGGCAACCCGTTCACCGACTGGTCGCAGGCCCGGGCGAAGTCGCCCGAACCGGCCGTACGACCTTGATCACCCGGGTGCCGAGGTCGGCGAGTTGTCGGGTGGCGAATGATGCTGAGACGGCGTGTCCGAGTGAGAGCGGTCACTGCGCGAGGCGGGAACATGGATGTGACCTCCGCCGGCCGGCAATGTGTTTGGGGCAGAGGCGAGATCAGATGTCGAGGCCGCCCCGTTTGACCAGTTGTTTGGCGATGACGTTCTGCTGGATCTCGTTGGTGCCTTCGCCGACGATCATCAGGGGTGCGTCGCGGAAGTAGCGTTCGACGTCGTATTCGGTGGAGTAGCCGTACCCGCCGTGGATGCGAACGGCGTCCAGCGCGATCTCCATCGCGGTCTCCGAGCAGAAGAGTTTGGCCATGCCGGCTTCCATGTCGCAGCGTTTGCCGGTGTCGACCCGTTCAGCGGCGTCGAGCAGAAGGCCACGTGCGGCAGCGAGTTTGGTGCCCATCATGGCGAGCATGTTGCCGACGGCCTGATGCTTCCAGATCGGTTGCCCGAAGCTTTCGCGGTCCTGGGCGTACTGCAGTGCGTCGTCGAACGCGGCGCGCGCGACACCGGTGGCGCGGGCCGCCACCTGGATGCGGCCGGTCTCCAGTCCCTTCATCATCTGCGCGAAACCCTTGCCCTCGACGCCGCCGAGCAGCGCGTCGGTGGGGACGGTCGCGTTGTCGAAGTTGAGCTCACAGCTCTCCACGCCCTTGTAGCCGAGCTTCGGCAGGTCCTTGGAGACGGTGAATCCGTCGACCTTCTCGACCAGCAGGATGGAGACACCCTTGTGTGCGGGTTCCGCGGCGGGATCGGTCTTGCACAGGAGTGCGACGATTCCGGACTTGCGGGCGTTGGAGATCCAGGTCTTGGAACCGTTGATGACGTAGTTGGCGCCGTCCTTCTTGGCAACGGTGCGCATGTTCTGCAGGTCGGAGCCGCCGCCCGGCTCGGTGAGTGCCATCGTTGCGCGGAGTTCACCGGTAGCCATGCGGGGCAGGTACTTCTGCTTCTGCTTCTCGGTGCCGAAGGCCAGCAGCAGCTTGGCGACGACGGTGTGCCCGCCCATCGCGCCGGCCAGACTCATCCAGCCACGTGCGAGTTCTTCGGTGACCTGGGCATAGCAGGGCATCGAGACCTGGGCGACTCCGTACGGCTCGGGGATGGCCAACCCGTAGATGCCCATCTCTTTCATCGTCTCGATGAGCTCTTCGGGGTAGGTGTTCGAATGCTCGAGATCTCGGGCGACCGGGCGGACCTGCTTGTCCACGAAGTCGCGAACGGTCTTGACGATGGCTTCTTCCTCGACGGACAACGTGATGGCCATCTGCCTCCCCTTCAGTTTGTAGAAAATAGTCTATAGAGAGCCCCGAGTGGGCGCAACCCCCGTGGTGGAGGCTGCGAGCGGTGTATCCGCCGGGCCGAGCTCATCGCAGGATCACCAGCTCCGAGGTGGCGCGGGTCATCGCCACGTAGCGGTCCACCGCACCGGTGACACCGGATCCGGGGTTCTCCGAATCGACGAGGATCACCAGGTCGAATTCGAGACCCTTGACGTCGACCGGAGGCAGGGCACGAATGCGATCTCCGGTGACCGTGGCGGTGTCATCGCCGATGACGCAGGCGGTGCCCTCCGGGTGTGTCATCGACCAGGAACTCAGGATCTCGTCGAGGTCCCGGCGGGCGCCGAGCCGCACCGGAATCCCGCTGCGCCGAATGGAGATCGGGACGTTGGCGTCGGGGATCGCGGAACGGATCACCGGTTCGGCCGCCTCCATGATCTCTTCCGGGGTGCGGTAGTTGACCGTCAGTCCGGCGACGGTGACGTCGATCAGCCCCACCCGCTGCAGCCTTTCGGTCCACGTCTCGATAAACCCGCGCCGAGCCTGGGCCCGATCGCCGACGATCGTGAAGCTTCGAGAGGGGCAGCGAGACAACAACATCGACCATTCGGCATCGGTGAGTTCCTGAGCCTCGTCGACGATGATGTGCGCGAACGGCCCGGCCAACGGGTCGACCTGCGCCGCCTCGACGGTGCGGTCGTCGACGAGAGCGTCGCGAAGATCGTCATTGCGGAGTTGGGTGGTCAATCCCTCGCCGTCGTCAAGGCTGTGTGCCGCCAGCAGATCATCGACCACCCGATCCATCTGCACACGATCGGCGGCCAGGGTCCTTTCGCGTCGTCGGCGCCGTCGTGAGAACTCCGGATCACCGAGACGCCGACGGGCGGCGTCGAGGAAGGGGAGATCGGAAATGGTCCAGCGGTCGACGGTGCCCCGCCGCAGCGTGCCAATCTCCTCGGAGCTCAGTGACGGCGCTGCCAGTCGCAGATAGGCCGGCACCGACCAGAGGTCACCGACGAGTGTCGCGGCGTCGATCACCGGCCACACGGTTGTCACGGCCGCCTTCAGATCGTAGTTGTGTGCCAACGCATTGCGCAGGTGGTTGTCCGGAATGTCACCGCCGTCGGGCAGCAGGTCCCGGATGATCGCGACCAGCGCCTCCCAGATGTCCTCCCGCGCTTCGTTGTGGGGAGTCGCGGCATCGGGGGCGTCGAACGCCTCCGCCCAGTCGCGCGGCCCGAGAATGGCTGTACCCCAGGGGGTGTCGATCTCGGCCGGGTCGGTGGGAGGCGTCTCGTAGAACCGGACGGCGCGGTCGATGGTGAGGATGGGGTCGATCGAGGATTTCAGTGTCCGGACGTCGGGGTCGGCTTCCGGCACGGTTTCGGACCCGGCGGGCACCAGATCGCGCAGAGTGCAGGTGTGCACCCCCTCCTCACCGAGATCGGGCAGTACATCGGCGACGTAACCCAGGTAAGGATCGTGCGGACCGATGACCAGGAGACCGCCGCGATGGCCACCCAGTCGCGGATCCGAGTAGAGCAGGTATGCGGCACGGTGCAGGGCGACAACGGTTTTCCCGGTTCCCGGGCCGCCGTCGACGACAAGCGCGCCACGGCTGCCGGCCCGGATGATGGTGTCCTGGTCGGTGGCGATGGTGCCCAGTACGTCGCGCACGCGTGACGTGCGACCGGCCTCGAGGCTTGCGATGAACGATGAATCGGCGTCCAGTGCGAGTGGTCGCCGGTCCGGGTCGGTACCGAGAGCCTCATCCCAGTAGTCGACGATGTGGCCTCGCCCCCAACGGTATCGGCGTCTGCTCGCCACGCCCATCGGCTCGGCGAGTGTGGCGGCGAAGAAGGGTCGGGCGGCCGGGGCGCGCCAGTCGACGAGGAGTTGGGTGCCCTCGTTGTCGGTCAGGCCGATTCGCCCGATGTAGGTGAGCGAACCGTCGGAATGCACCATTCGTCCCAGGCACAGGTCGACGCGGAATCGACGCAGCCGGCGAAGTCGGAACTCGGCGTCGTGGATCTCCATATCGCGATCGACCGCTCGTCGGCCACCGCCACCGGCGGAGCGGCGTAGTGCCGCGATCCGGTCGGTGAGCATACCGATCGTCTGATCGAGGTGTGTGGCGATGGCGGCCAGGTGCGTCTCGTCCTCGGCGAGGAGCTGATACTCGGCCTTGGCGGAGTCCGGATTCGACAGCGCAAAGGCGCTCGGGACACGACGGGGTGGGGAGACGCGAAAATCCATGTGCGCCATTGTGAAGGCGCCACGGGGTCTTGCCGCAAGGCCCCATCTGCGCTATACAGTGAAGTGGGAGAGAGAATCCGGCCCACCTTTCCGCGATCAGTCTCGCGTGACGTGTGTCGGAGAATCCGCGCGGTCCATCTTCACGTTTCGTGCCGCGAGCGCCGTCGACGTCGCCTGCAGGATGAGCGGAACGGCGAGGACGGACAGCGCCACCGTCCACGATCCCGTCGAATCATGCAGTGCACCCACCGCTATCGGGCCGACGGCGGCCAGCACGTAGCCGACGAACTGCGCCATGCCGGAGACCTGACCGGTCTGTGCGGGCGACGAACTGCGCAGCACCATGAACAGCAGGGCGAGACTGATCGATGCGCCGGGACCGAACATCACCAGCGAAACCCACAGCGCGGCCGCGTGATCGACGGTCAGTAGACCAACGAGCCCGATTCCGCAGACCGTGATGACCAGAAAGGTGATGCCGCGCTGGTCGGCGAACCGGCCCGCGATGATCGGGATGATGAGTGAGGCGAGCAACGCGACCACCTGACCAACCGCCAGGACGTTTCCGGCGGTGGCACGGGAATACCCCTCGCTCATCAGGAATGCGGGCAACCACGCGGTGAAGGTGTAGAACACCAGCGACTGCGCACCCATGAACGCGGTGATCGCCCATGCAATTGGGTTGCGGCGCAACGATCCCACCGTCACCGCGGTCTCCGGACGATGGCGGGTGACCTGAGGTGTCCAGACCACGACGGTGATCAGCGTCAGCACCGCCCAGGACCCCAGTGTCAGCCGCCAGTTCCCGTCGAGTGCGGTGTCCACCGGCACGGTGATGGCGGCGGCCACCGCGGCGCCACCGGAGAGGGTCATCGAGTAGAGGCCGGTCATCAACCCCGAGCGATGAGCGAAGTCGCGTTTGATCAGTGCGGGGAGCACCACGTTGCAGGCGCCGATCGCGGCGCCGATCACCGCCGAACCCGTGAACAGGGCGGGCGCGCCCGGGATGAGGCGCAGCAACGTCCCGACGATGAGCACAAGCAGTGCGACGAAGATGGTGCGTTCGATGCCGAATCGAGCCGCGAGACGTGGGGCGACGGGTGCGCTGAGACCGAAGAACAGCACCGGCAGGGTGGTGAGCAAACCGGCTGTGGCACTGGTGAATCCCTGGTCGGCGGAGATCTCGTCGATCAGCGGTGCGACGGCGACCACCACCGGGCGCAGGTTCGCGGCCACCAGCATGATGCCGACCGCGGTCACGATGGTGAGTAGTGGCCGGCCACCGCTCGACGTCGTCGACGAGGTCTCGACGCGGGTCACCCCGCCGGCCGTCATGCGATACCCCGGAACGCGACGTCGAGGTAGTTGAGCACGGCCGCCCGGGCCGCGACCGGATCGTGGGCGACGATCGCGTCGACCACGTCGTGGTGGCCCGCGGGGTGCGCGTCGAGGCCGGACGCCCCGGCGATGGTGGCGTGGTTACGTGCCATCACCTCGCCGATGCCGTCGTAGAGGTCGATGAGCAGCCGGTTGCCCGACGCGGCGACGAGAGTCGCGTGGAAGTCGATGTCGATGCGGGCGTAGTCGTCGAGGTGCCCGGATTCCAGGGCGTCGACGGCGCGGGTCAGCTGGTCACGCAGGAGCGCGATCTGGTCGTCGGTGGCGTGATCGGCGGCGAGTGCGGCCGCCTCGGTTTCCAGGGCCCGCCGCGTGGAGAGGAGGTCGGCCGCCTCTGAACCGGGTACGCACCGGGCCAGGGCCCCGACGAGGACGTTGCGGCTGCGCACGTAGGTGCCGTCGCCGCGTCGGGGCATCAGCAGCCCGGAGTGCTCGAGGGCCCGGACCGCCTCGCGAATGGTGTTGCGGCCCACGCCGAATTGCTCGACGAGTTCGGGTTCGGCGGGGATGCGGGCACCCACGGGCCACTGTCCGTTGCGGATCAGTTCGTGCATGCGGTCGACGACCAACGAGCTGGTGCGGGGCGGTGGTGTGATCAGCGGGGACACCCAAACAGGCTAACATCCCATGTTTGACATTCGCACGTAGTGCTCAGGCCCCGTCGTGGTGATAGCGAGTCAGGACGCTCAGTTCGTCGACGATCCGGTCGGAGTCCGGGCCGTAGGGACGCAGCGGGTCGCGGGTGATGACGTCGACGAGATGGCTCAGCGGAAAGCGTTGCGAACCAGCGACTTTGCGGTGCGTGCGGTAGGTGAGGATGCCGATCGGGATGGTCACGAGGAGGGCGGAGGCGATGATGATGGCGGTCATGTCAGAAAGCATGCGCCCGTAAGCTTCCTGCCAACAGTGGCAGTACTGACAACGTAAACAAAGAATCTGCCACACTGGGGTGGTGCTGAAATCCGTCGGTGTACTCCTCTACGGGCGCGTGGCGCTCTTCGAATTCGGCGTCGTCAACGAGGTCTTCGGCCTCGACCGCACCGACGACGGCGTCCCCGCCTTCGACTTCCGGGTCGCCTCGCCGACACCCGGCGCCCCACTGAGCGTCGACCACGGGGTGTCGGTGGTCGCGCCGCACTCGCTCGACGAATGCCGTGACGTCGACCTCGTCGCCGTTCCCGGTGGCAGCATCTCCGGTGACTATCCCGCGGAGGTTCTCGAGACGCTGCGCGCCGTCGTCGACAACGGCGGTCGGGTACTCACGGTCTGCTCCGGCGCTTTTGCCGCGGGTGCCGCGGGTCTGCTCGACGGACGACGCTGCACCACGCACTGGCGGTACGGGGACGAGCTGGCCCGAATGTTCCCCGAGGCCCGCGTCGACACCGATGTCCTCTTCGTCGACGACGGGCCGATCACCACCAGCGCCGGCACCGCGGCCGGGATCGATGCGTCGCTGCATCTGGTCCGCGAGTCATGGGGTCCGCGGGTGGCCAACACGATCGCGCGACGCATGGTGGTCCCGCCGCACCGCGACGGCGGGCAACGCCAGTTCGTCGACGCACCGGTACCCACCTGCGCCGACCGGGGCTTCGGTGAACTCCTCGACTGGATGATCGTCCATCTCGACGAGGACGTCTCCGTCGACGACCTCGCGATGCGAATGCACATGTCCGGGCGCACATTTGCGCGCCGATTCGTCGACGAGGTGGGAATGTCGCCGCGACGCTGGCTCACCGAACAACGAGTGCTGCACTCGAAGAACCTGCTCGAATCCACCGATCTCGCCGTCGAGGAGGTGGCCCGGCGCTCGGGATTCGCCTCGGCGACGTTGCTGCGCCACCACTTCACCTCGGCCGTCGGGGTGGCGCCGCTGGTCTATCGTCGACGGTTTGCCGGTGCGTCGGGATCGGAGTGAGCGGCCGTCAGCCCGCACGCGATCAGTTGATCCGACAGCGGGTGCGACGACGCGGCCCGCGCCAGGTACACCGAGGTCGAGGGTGCGTCGGTGAGTGGCAGAAACCGGACGCGCGAGTGGGTGACCCGGCGCGCGGCGAGCTCTGGGACGGCGCCCACGCCACGATCGGCGGCGATCAGCTCCAGCCATTCGTCGAAGTTCGCGCATTTGATGACCGCGCGGGAGACGGGATCGCGCCAGGACGCCGCCGTGGTGGTGCCGGTCAGGGTGTTGACGACCAAGGGGTGTTCGCCCAGTTCGGGCCACGTGAGATCGGTACGGACGGCCAGCGGTGAGTGGGTGGAGACGGCGGCGACACGTCGTTCCCGAAACATCAGGCGCGCGCGGACGCCGTGACCCGACGGGCGGCGACGTGTGACGGCGACATCGATGCGGCCCTCACGCATTCCGGCGAGTGGATCGTCGACTCGGATGACCTCCACCGATGCGCCGGTGGCGGCCTCGAACGCGGTGATCGCGGCGGCGGCCCACGGATCGGGAAGTAGCCAACTGAACCCCAACCGCACCGTCTGCCCGGCGGACAACCCCGCCACCGCCTCGGTCACGTCGTCGAGGATGCGGCGGGCCGACTCGATGAACGCATACGCGGCCTCGGAGGGTCGCGCCGATCGGCTGGTTCGGTCGAAAAGTGTTGCTGCGGTGATTTTTTCGGCCTGGGCAATGGTGCGCGACAGTGCCGGCTGGGTGATGCCGAGGTCACGCGCGGCCTCGGTGAACGACCCACGATCGGCCACGGCGACCACGGCCCGTAGGTGCCGCAGCTCCAGATCCATGACTCTCGAGCATAGGGCATGCTCACGACGCATTTCCGGGCGACCGCGGTGGTGATTACGCTGGCCCTGACCGCCACTGAGAGGAGTGCGAGATGTTCGATCTGACGAGTCCGGCCGTGCCTGTCATCGCCGCGCCGATGGCGGGTGGACCGAGTACGCCGGAGTTGGTGGTCGCCGCGGCGCGCGCGGGCGGGCTGGGTTTCCTGGCGGCCGGCTACAAGACGACCGACGCCGTCGGTGCGGAGATCGATGCCGTCGTCGACGCCCAAATCATATACGGCGTCAACATCTTTGCCCCGGGACGACCCCTGGGTGACCGACGCGCCGTCGAACGCTATCGCGAGGCCCTCGGCCCGTTCGCCACACGCTTCGGTGTCGATCTTCCCGGCATCGTCGACGCCGATGACGACCGGTTCGACGCCAAGGTCGATCTGATGATCGAGCGGCGGGTTCCGTTGGTGTCATTCACCTTTGGTTTTCCCTCGCGCGAGGTGGTCGACCGATTGCACGAGGCAGGCATTCTCGTGATCGCGTCGGTGGCCGATCCGGCCGATGCGACGCGGGCACTGTCCATCGGCGTCGACGCCCTGTGCGTCCAGGGTGCCGAGGCGGGAGGGCATCGAGCCACCCTCGACATCGACGCCGTCCCGAACACCACGTCGACCCTGGATCTGCTCGGACAGATCGGTGGATTGACCGATGTCCCGCTGATCGCCGCCGGTGGGATCGGTGATGGGCCGATGATCGACGACTGCCTCGCCGCCGGTGCGGTGGCGGTGCAGGTGGGCACCGCACTCCTCGACGCCGATGAGGCCGGGACCAATCCGGTCCATCGCGCGGCGCTGCGGGACCCGGCGTTCGACGCGACCGTGGTGACCAGGGCATTCTCCGGCCGTCCGGCGCGGGCGCTACGCAACCGGTTCATCGACGACCTCGACGCGGAGGCGCCGGCGGAGTACCCGGCCGTCCATCACCTCACCAGCCCGATCCGCAAGGCGGCCGTCGCGGCCGGGGATTCCTCGGCGGTGAACCTGTGGGCCGGGGCGGCCCATCGCGACGTGCGCGGTGGATCGGCTCTCGAGATCATCGCGGGGTTGTGGGCCGACACCGCGGCGGCGGCGTCCCGGCGATCGGTGCGCTGACGGCCGGACCCGTCCTTGCACGCAAGCTTGTATGCAAGCTAGGGTCGTCGTTCATGACGTCCACGACCGGGCCGGTGGCGGCCGAACGCGCCTACGCCTATACCAAGGAACGAATCCTCGCCGGCACGCTCGCCGGCGGTGACCTCGTCAGCGAGGGCGTCATCGGTGGCGAACTGGGCATCAGCCGGACCCCGGTACACGAGGCCTTCTTGCGGTTGGACTCCGAACAGTTGCTCACCCTGGTGTCCCGGAAGGGGGCCATCGTGCGCCCGATGACACCGACCGAGGCGGCCGACGTCCTCGCGATGCGTCACGGCGTCGAGACGGCGGCGGCCGGTCAGGTATTCACCGCCGGCGGCCCCGCGCCGGAACTCGCCGATCGCCTCGCCGACAATCTGCGTCGTCAGCAGGGATTCGTCGACGACGGCGACGTCGACGGGTTCGTCGAGGCCGACGACGAGTTCCACGCCACGATGGTGAGTGCGTCGGGGAACCCGATCGCTGCGGATTTCTACGACCGACTGCGCAGTCGGCAACAGCGCCTGCGAAACCTGTTGTTACGCATCGACGTGGCCAACCTCGCGGCCTCCTATGCCGATCATCGGGTGCTCGCCGAGCGGCTGATCGCCGGCGACCGGGCGGGTTTCGATCAGATGCTCGCCGACCATTTCGGCCGGTACCGCGGGGCGATATGAGTTCGGGCACCGCGATCGCCGGATCGGCGGTGACGCTCGACCCGCGATCGGCCGCCCGCCGTGGCTGGATTCCGGTGTTCGGCGCGGTCTTCGCCTGTGCATGGTCGGGCAATCAGTTCAGTCCGATGCTCTTGCTCTACGAGCGTGTGGGCCACTACTCGGCCGGCACGGTGACGATGTTCCTCGGTATCTACGTCGCGGGCCTGGCCCCCGCGTTGGTGATCGCCGGCGCGGTGTCGGACCACATCGGCCGCCGCACACCGATGTACTACGCGGTGGCCTTCGGTCTCATCGGCAGCGCACTTCTCGCGCTCGGCGAATTCGGTTCTGCTCCCATCTATCTCGGGCGGCTTTTCGCCGGCATGTCGGTGGGTACGGCGATGGCGGTCGGTACCAGTTGGCTCAAGGAACTGTCCCAGCCGCCGCACGACGTCCGGGCCGACGCCGGTGCCGGCGCGCGCCGGGCGTCACTGGCCTTCACGCTCGGTTCGGCCGCCGGTGCCGCGGTGGCCGGCAGCATCGCCCAGTGGGGGCCGATACCCCAGGTGCTGCCCTACGTTTTGCACATCGCGGTCACGGTGCCGATGCTCCTGCTCGTGCGTCGCGCACCCGAGACCGTGTTTCCCGCCGCCGCGCGGCCCTTGCGTCATCGACTGGTGGTGCCGTCGGTGCGACACCGACGGTTCCTGGGTGTGATCCTGGTCTGTGGCCCTTGGCTTTTCGCGGCCTGCGGACTGTCCTACGGCTACCAGCCGGTGTTGCTCTCCGGGTCGACGGGTGGGCTCGGACTCGCGTATGCGACGGCATTGAGTGTGATCGCGCTGGTCTCCGGTGCGGCCATCCAGCCTGTTGCGCGACGGATCGACACCCCGTCGGGGGCCCGCGGGATCATGGTCGCACTCATCGCCCTCGTTGTCGGGCTGATCACGATGATCGGCGCCGTCGTATCGCAGAGCTGGGTGGTCGGCATCGTCGCAAGTCTCGTCTTCGGAGCGGGTTTCGGGATCGGGCTGGTTTCCGGACTTCTCGAGGTGCAGCGGATCGCCCCCGCCGAGGATCTGGCGACACTCACCGGAATCTTCTACGCCGTAGCCTATCTGGGTTTCGCGGTGCCCACGATCCTGGCGTTGCTGACGCCGCCGCTGAGCACCGTCGGCCTGCTGTCGATTCTCATCGGCCTGCTCGTGGCATCAATTCTGCTGGTGCTGCGCGGCTATCGGCGTCATCTGCCCTGACTTTCCATGCAGGAGTGGTGATGCCGACTATCCGGCGAGTGCGCGCCGCAACAGATGCAACGAGATCGTCGTCGAGCGGTCTCGGACCGCGGCGCGATCGCCGGGCAGGTGCAGGGTGCGTGTGATGGTGGGGCGTCCGGCCAGTGCGACGCCGAAACAGACTGTGCCCACCGGTTTTTCGGTGGTTCCACCACCGGGTCCGGCGATTCCGCTGGTCGACAGTGCGGTGTCGGCGCCGAATCGGTCGAGGGCGCCCTCGGCCATGGCGGCGGCCACCGGTTCGCTCACCGCACCGTGCTCGGCGATCAGCTGCGCCGGCACCCCGAGGAGTACCGCCTTGGCCTCGTTGGAGTACGAGACCACGCCTCCGGCAACGTAATCCGATGATCCCGGCCGGTCGGTGAGGCGCGCGGCGATAAGTCCTCCGGTGCATGATTCGGCGGTCGCGATGGTGCGTCCGTGCAGGGCTGCCGCGATCAGGTCGTCGATGGTGGCGCCGTCGACGGAGAAGATTTGCGAACCATGGTGTGCGAGCAATGCGTCGGCGAGGGCGTCGTAGGAGGCGGTGGCGGTCGACGGATAGCGGGTGACGATCTCCACCTCGCCGCGACGAAGACATGTGGTGACCTCGAGATCGTCGAATCCTGCTATGCCCGGGCCGATCTCACGCAGCGTTGCGGCGAGATCGGATTCGGACAGGCCCATCGCGCGGATCGTCTGTTCGCGGAAGTCGCCTCGGCCGGCGATCGCCTGCTCGACCGGGCCCGTGGCGATGGCGGCGGGCCACATGCCCTGGAGCTCACGCGGCGGTCCGGGCAGGATGAGGATCGCCGGGCCGTCGTCGCCCGGGATGGCGATTCCGGGAGCGGTCCCGACCGGTGAGATAGGTTGTGCCCCTGCGGGAATCATGGCCTGTTTGCGGGTGCCCGCGTGGGTTGCGGCAGAGTCGTCGGTGACACCGCGTTGCTGTTGCCATCGTCGGATGATGCCACCGATGTGTGCCTCGAGGTCGGTGTCGAGGTGCAGTGGCCGGCCGGTGAAGCGGGCCACGGTGTCGACGGTCAGATCGTCGGCGGTGGGGCCGAGTCCACCGGTGGTGACGATCAGCGATACATCCTGCGCGGCGAGGAACTGTAGTTGGGCGATCAGATCGTCGGGGCGATCTCCGCACACGGTGATGTGTGCGACATCGACACCCATGTCGAGTAGTTGCCGCGCCACCCACGGACCGTTCTGATCCGCGATGCGGCCCGTCAGGACCTCGGTGCCGGTGACCACGATTCCTGCGCGCGCATTCACGTCGTCGAGCATAGTGCGCGACGCGGATCGGAGGTCGATGGATGGCGCTGTCAGTGAGGTGGGGGGCGCCGTGAACGGGGAATGGTGAATCCCGGAGATCGGGCATGCTCGGTTTAGCATGGTGGGGGTCGGGTCGTTCGTGGTCGGGTGATGCCGTCTGAAACAGATCCGTGGGAGAAGTATGGACTCAGCAACGCCGCCGCGAAAATCGTTGCTGCAACGGGCCTTCGACGATGTCACCGCGGTCGGGGGTGGGGCTGATGTCGAGGAGGACCCGATCCGGGTTCGTCTCCTCGACGCGGCCTACGACCAGTTCCGCCGGATGGGTATCCAGCGCACCTCGCTCGAGGAGGTGGCGCGCCGCGCGGGAACATCGCGGGTGACGCTCTACCGCAAGTTCACCAACAAGGACATCCTCGTCGAGGAGGTGATGCTGCGTGAGTTCCGCCGGTACCTGGTGCAGTTCCTCGCCGACGTCGCGCCCGCCCGCACCGCCGCCGATCGCCTGGTGGCCGGGTTCCTGAGCGCGTATCGCGCGGTGACGACGAACCCGCTGATCATCGGGCTACTCGAGGTGGAACCGTCGGTGCTGGCCGGCCTGATCGGCGGTGACGACGGTCGGCTGCTCACCGCGGTGCGGATCTTCGTTGCCGCGCAACTGCGTGAGGAACAGCAGGCCGGGAACCTGCGTGGTGACCTCGACGTCGACCTGACCGCCGAGATGCTGGCGCGGATATCCGTGTCGTTCGTCGTCATCCCCAGCCACATCATCGACCTCTCCGACGACGATCAACTCGTCGACGTCGCCCGGCGCTACCTGGTCCCGATGCTCGACGCCCCGCCGCCGACGACCGGGTAGCGCGGCGTCCGGTCGGTCAGTTCAGCTGCCAGGCGATCGCCGCGGCGATCGCGCCGATCCCGTTGACCGACCAGTGCAGTGCGATCGAAGCGAGGAGGCTGCCGCTGCGCATCCGCAGCCACCCCAGGATGAGCCCGGCGATGCCCGTGACGACCACGGCGAGCAGTACCCCGGCCACCACGCCGAGGGGTCCGGTGCCGACGACGTCGCCGATGCCGTCGTTGTGCGCGGCAAGCCCCAACGACGATGCGACATGCCAGCAGCCGAACAGTGCGGCCTGACCGGCCACGGCGGCGCGCGCTGAGGTGAGCCGCGCCAGCGACCCGAGCAATGCACCCCGGAAGATCACCTCCTCGGCCAGGACCGTCCGCAACGGAATCAGGACCAGCGCGGCGTAGACCGCCGCCGGGACATCGGGGTAGCTGTCGTTGTGGAATAACTCGCGCGTCCACGGCAGCGCGACGGCCCCCGCGGCGACAACGGCGACGATCGCGACGATCACGACGGCATACCGCAGCCCGGTGGGCATCGTGCCGGGAGACAATCCCAGATCACCCCAGCTCAGCCCGGCGACACGGCCGAGGATCGTGATGACGACGGCAGCCGCCGGGATGAACCATCCGGCGTAGGTCAGCGGGGAGGTGAACACCACGATCTGCACACCGATCAGCAACGCCACCACCAGCGGCGGATACCAGCGCAACCGTGACATGGTGGTTCCTCGCTGCCGGGCACGGCTGGTTGCCGCGGATGATGTGCGGATAGGGTTTCGGCGGTATCCGGGTGATTGTGCCCGATAATTGATCCGTTGCGGTGACAGGAGCAATCATGGCGAAGCCCGTCGACGATCATGCGGCCACACCGTCCGACGGTGCACCGCCGACCCCGGCGGACGTCGTCGAAGAGGAATCGGCCACCGCGTCGTCGGGTGCCGGTGGTGACCAACCGAACGACGATGCGTCCCGCGTGAGTGCGCTGCGTCGGCGCGTCGTCGCGTACTCCCATCGCATCAGTTTCACCGGACTGGTGATGGGCACCGTCTTCCTGTGGCTGTCGGCCACGCCGTCGCTGTTGCCGCGTGGTGCGTTCTTCCAGGGGGTCGTCAGTGGCGCGGGCGCCGCACTCGGGTACTGCTTCGGGGCGTTCCTGGCGTGGTTGGGGCGGTTCATGCTGTCCCGGGATCGGCGGTGGTCATCGCCGCGCCGAGTGTTCTGGATCGCGCTGGCGGTGGCCTTCGTGATCGGTACCGCGTCGATGTTCTACTGGTTTGCGAAGTGGCAGAACGATATCCGTGACCTGATGGGCGTCGATAGGCTGTCCTGGACGGCGTACCCGACGGTGGTCGTGATCGCGGTGATCGTGTTCGTGATCCTGATGGTCATCGGTCAGGCCTGGGCGTCACTGCTCGTCTGGCTGGTTCGGCAGCTCAACCGGATTGCGCCACCCCGCGTTTCGGCCGTCGCAGGTGCGGTGATCGTGGTCTTGCTGACCGTGTTCATCCTCAACGGCGTCGTCGCCAAGTATTCGATGCAGTGGCTCAATGCGAGTTTCGCCGCCGCCAACAACGAGACCGACCCGGATTCGGCGCCGCCGACGAGCGGATTCCGGTCCGGTGGGCCGGGGTCGCTGGTCAGCTGGGCATCACTGGGACGCGAAGGTCGCCGCATCGTCGACGGCGGTCCGTCCGTCGAGGAACTGTCGGCGTTCAACGCCGCACCGGCGATGGAAGCGATCCGTGCGTTCGTCGGGCTCGGGTCCGGCGACGACCTGCGCGCCAACGCCCGGCTGGCCGCCGACGAACTCGTGCGGGCCGGTGGTCTCGACCGCGCGGTGATCGCCATTGGATCGGCGACCGGCTCCGGCTGGCTCAACAAGGCCACCATCGACTCGCTGGAGTACATGTACAACGGCGACGTCGCGACGGTATCGATGCAGTACTCCTACCTCCCGAGTTGGATCTCGTTCCTGGTGGACAAGGAACGCGCGCGGCAGGCGGGCAGTGCCCTGTTCGAGGCGGTGGACGCCCGGGTCCGGGCACTGCCGGAGGATCAGCGACCCAAGCTCGTGGTCTTCGGGGAGAGTCTGGGCAGCTTCGGCGCGGAGGCCGCCTTCGGCACCGTCCCGACCGTGGCCGCCCGCACCGACGGTGCGTTGTTCAGCGGTCCCACCTTCAACAACACCATCTGGAGCGATGCGACGACGGCGCGTGACGCCGGCTCGCCGCAGTGGCAGCCGATCTACGGCAACGGTGAACAGGTGAGATTCATCGCCGACCCGCCGGACCTCGACCGCCCCGATGCGCCCTGGCCCGGGCCGCGTGTGGTGTATCTGCAGCACGCCTCCGACCCGATCGCGTGGTGGTCGCCGGCGCTGGTGCTGTCCAAGCCGGACTGGCTGAGCGAGGACCGGGGACGTGACGTCCTCAACGCGATGCGCTGGATCCCGCTGGTCACATTCCTGCAGGTCTCCGCCGATATGGCGGTGTCGACCGGCGTACCCGACGGGCACGGGCACCACTATCTGAGCGCGATTCCGTACTCGTGGGCGCGCATCCTCTCACCGCCCGGATGGACCACGGAGAAGACCGAGGCGCTGCTGCCGCTGCTGCATCGCGACTGATCGGAGCCGCTACTCCGGATGGGCGGGACCCGCCCATCCGGATTTGCTTCGGCGTCGAAGTGCTGGTGGGTTAGGGGTGACACAACCGACTGCAGCGACGAGTGGAGCGAGGAGAAGCGCCGATGACCGAGGACCTGGTGGTACTCGTCGATGACGACGGCACGCCGCGCGGCACGGCGGATCGAGGGTCGGTGCACGACGCGCACACGCCGCTGCACCTGGCGTTTTCCTGCCACGTCGTCGATGATGCCGGCCGACTGTTGATGACGCGGCGCGCGTTGAGCAAGAAGACGTGGCCGGGCGTGTGGACGAACTCGTTCTGTGGGCATCCCCGGCCCGGGGAGGACGTCACCGATGCCATTCGCCGCTATGCGCAGCGTGAGCTGGGTTTCGATGTCGATGACCTGCGGGCGATCATCCCGGATTTCCGTTACCGCGCTGTCGACGCCAGCGGGGTGGTCGAGAACGAGGTGTGCCCGGTGTTCCTCGCCCACGCCCGGGGGCCGGTCGTCGCCAATCCCGACGAGGTGATGGAAGTCGCCTGGGCCGAGGTCGACGACGTCTGGGCGTCGGCCACCCGGACGCCGTGGTTGCTCAGCCCATGGTTCGTCGACCAGGTCCACGCTCTGGGGACCGGTCCGGATCCGTACCGCATCGTCGGGGCCGGAACATGAGCCTGCGCCGGCCCAACATCGACCGGGCGCAACCGTACGCTCGATACGACGCCGTGGCCGAGGCGAGCGCGTCGCTGGTGATCCGGTCGTATTCGACGTCGTTCGGTCTGGCATCCCGATTGCTGCGGGGGCCGGTGCGTCGCGACGTCCACAACATCTACGCGCTGGTGCGGGTGGCCGACGAGATCGTCGACGCCCCACGCCCGGGACAGGGCATCGACGAACGCCGCGTGGCCCTCGACCAGCTCGAGAGCGACACCGAGGAGGCGATGAGCGCCGGGACGAGCGCCAACCTCGTCGTCCACGCCTTCGCCCGCACAGCCCGCCGGGTCGGCATCGAATCATCGCTCACCGCACCATTTTTCGCGTCGATGCGTACCGATCTGGACTGCACGAGTCACGACGAGTCGTCGCTGGACTCCTATATCTACGGATCGGCCGAGGTCGTCGGATTGATGTGCCTGCGAGCGTTCTTGGCCGATGAGCGGGATCGGTACGCGCGGTACGAGGCGATGGCCCCGGGGGCGCGTCGGCTCGGTGCGGCCTTTCAGAAGGTGAACTTTCTCCGGGATTTCGGTGTCGACAGCGGGGATCTGGGACGGACGTACCTCACCGGGCTCGACCCGGCCATCCCGAGCGACGACGCCTGGCACCGGTGGCTCGACGACGTCGACGCCGATCTCGCGGCCGCGGCGACGATCATCCCCGACCTCCCGATCGGCAGCCGCATCGCGGTGTGTACGGCCCATGATCTGTTCGCGGAGTTGGCCGTCGGTCTGCGCGGGGTGCCCGCGGCCGAGGCGGCGCGTCGACGAATCCGGGTGTCGACACCCGGCAAGATCCGGATCGCGACCACCGCGATGGCGCGTCGTGGGCGGCCCCGGGTGGCCGCATGATCGGTGAGTCGAAGGTGGTCGCATGATCAATAAGCCGGCGCCGCAACCGAAGAGGGTGGTGATCATCGGCGGTGGGGTGGCCGGTCTGGCAACCTCCGCACTGTTGGCCGCCGACGGCCACGATGTCGATGTGGTGGAGCAGGGCACCGAGTTCGGTGGTCGCGCCGGAAGCTGGGAGCGCGACGGGTTCCGCTTCGACACCGGACCGTCGTGGTGGCTGATGCCGGAGGTCTTCGACCACTTCTTCGCCCTGCTGGGGACCTCGACGGCCGAACAGGTGAGTCTGACGTCGCTGGAACCCGGGTATCGGGTGTTCTTCGAGGGGCAGGCCGACGCCCTCGATGTGTCCGGTGACGTGGCGCGCAACCGGGCGATGTTCGAGTCGATCGAGCCGGGGGCCGGTGCCGCGCTGGATCGGTACCTCGCGTCGGCACGCGACACCTACGACATCGCGGTGAGGCGGTTCCTGTACACCAGCTTCGACACGGTACACGCCTTCACCGGTACCGAGTTGATGCGGCGGTTGCCGCGGTTGCTGCGGTTGCTCGGCGAAAACCTGGACGGATACACCAAGCGGTACTTCACCGATCGGCGACTCCGCCAGATCCTCGGGTACCCGGCGGTCTTTCTCGGTGCGTCGCCGGAACGGGCACCGGCGATGTATCACCTGATGAGCTGGCTCGACCTCGACGACGGCGTGCGGTATCCCGACGGCGGATTCACCACATTCATCGATGCGCTGGTCCAGGTGGCGCAGGGTGCGGGTGCGCGCTTGCACGCGTCGAGCCCGGTGGTGGAGATCACGACTCGCCCGAATCCTGGACGCTCCCTGCGTGATCGGCGGTCGGCGGAGGTCAGTGGCGTTCGCGTGCGGGACGCCGACGGTACCGAGCGATCGCTGGCCGCGGACGTGGTGATCGGTGCCACCGACCTGCATCACCTGGAAACCGAGCTGTTGCCGGCCCGACTGCGGACCTTCGACCAGAAGTGGTGGGATCGTCGGACATCGGGCCCCGGTGCGGTGCTGGTGTTCCTGGGGGTACGTGGGCGGCTGCCCGAACTGGCCCATCACTCGCTGTTCTTCACCGAGGACTGGGGCTCGAACTTCGATGCGATCTTCGAAAAACCCACTCGCGTACCCGATCCCGCGTCACTGTATGTGTGCCGCCCATCGGCCTCGGACGATTCGGTCGCACCCGAGGGCGACGAGAATCTCTTCTTCCTCGTCCCGGTGCCTGCCGATCCCGGTCTGGGGCACGGGGGCGTCGACGGTCTCGGCGACCCGCTGATCGAGCAGATCGCCGACCGCGCCGTCGAATTGGTGTCGAAGTGGGCCGACATCCCCGACCTCGCCGATCGGATCGTGCTGCGGCGCACCACCGGTCCGGCGGACTTCGTCGACGACCTGAACTCCTGGTCCGGAGGCGCGCTCGGACCGGCACACACGTTGCGGCAGAGTGCCTTTCTGCGGGCGACCAACCGGTCCCGCAAGGTGTCGGGACTGTACTACGCCGGCGGGAGCACGCGACCGGGCATCGGTCTGCCGATGTGCCTGATCAGCGCCGAACTCATCCGCAAGAGATTGCGTGGCGACACGACGACAGGACCGTCGGCGTCGTAGTCTCCGTCTCGACGGGAAACGGCGCCCACTCGACGGGAAAGGGCGCCCACTCGACGGGGTCAGGCCGGGCCGATCAGTCCCGCCACGATTTTCGCGGACAGCAGGACCAGGGGCACGCCGCCGCCGGGGTGGGCCGATCCACCGACCAGGTACAGGCCAGGGACCGGGGAAGAGTTGGCGGGACGCAGGAACGCGGCCCGAGGTCCATTCGACGACGTCCCGTAGATCGATCCGCCGGGAGTGAGGGTCCGCCGCTGCAGGTCAGCCGGTGAGATGACGAATCGATGGCGAATGCGTCCGGCGATGTCGATGCCGCGCATCGACATCAGGTCGACGAGGAGATCGGCGTACCGGCTCGCCACACCGGGTGCATCCCAATCCATTCCGCGGTCCGGGTCGTGCCGTGGGGCGTTCACGAGGACGAACCACGCCGCGGTCGAGGCGTCGGGTCGCACCGCCGGGTCGTCGGGCGCCGTGATGTAGATGGTCGGGTCGGCGACCGGGTGGGGTCGGCCGTGGCGTCCGAAGACCGCGTCGAACTCGGCGTCGTAGTCGGAGGGGAACAGCACCGTGTGATGGGTCATCGGCGGTGGATTGTCGACGGCGAGCAGCATCACGAAACCCGACAACGAGGGGGTGGATCGATGCAGCCGGCGACGCGCCCGACGAGCGGGCGGTGTGGTGATGAGATGCGAATACACCTGCTCGGCATCGGCATTGGCCACCACGAGATCGGCGTCGGCGACGCGGCCGTCGACGGTGCGCACACCGGTGACCCGCCCACCCGAGGTGGTGATGGCCTCGACCTCGGTGTCGGTGCACAAGATCCCACCGAGTTCGAGGAGCCGCTCGCGCAGGGCGATCGCGATGCGGCCGAGACCGCCACGCACATACCACGAGCCGCCGCTCTGCTCGGCCCACGGAACCGATAACAGCGCACCCGGCGCGCGGCGCGGATCGGAACCCGTGTAGGTGGCGTAGCGGTCCAGCATCATTCGGAGTCGGACGTCGTCGAGGTACCGGAGGCCCAGACCGCGCAGACTGTGCCACGGGGCGACGGTACGGACGTCGGAGACCGAACGAGCCAGAGAGGCCATGCGCCGCAGCGAGATCGGGGATTCGAGGAAGGGTCCACGCGTGACGTCCCAGATCTGCTGGGAGCGCCGCAGCAGACCCTGCCACTGGGCGCCGCATCCCGAACCCAGGGCGGCGTCGAGTGCGGCGGGGATGTCGGTCATCTCCCCGGGCAGGTCGAGGAGTGTCCCGTCGGGAAAGCGGTACCGCGCGGCGACCGGAAGTCGTTGCAAGTCCAGCACATTCCCCAGTGGCGCGCCGGTGTCGGCGAACAGCTCGGCCAGCACGTGCGGCATGGTGAGGAGCGACGGCCCGGTGTCGAAGACGAATCCGTCATGGCGCAGGACGCCGAGTTTGCCGCCGACGTCCGCCGATTGCTCGAGAACGGTCACCCGATGGCCCGCCGCCTGCAACCGGATCGCGGCGGCGAGCCCGCCGACACCGGCGCCGATCACCACGATGTCAGACACCGTTGATCTCCCGTCCCTTCCAGCGCAGCAGTCCCCGACGATGGGCGATCACGGAATCGACTGTCATACCGGTGAAGGCGACGACCGAGATCGGATGTGCCAGCGAGTCGGGCAGTGCACGTCCACCGGTTCGGCGGGCACTGACGACCCGCGAGGCGACCCCGGCCAGATAACCGAACAGGCCGACCCGTGAGCCGGTGAGTGCGGCGACGGCGGGCACGACGTGGGTGAGCATCAGGAGGGCGGACACCGCCGCCGCGCCCGCCGGGGAGCCGAAGGCCGACCACAGCGACTTGCGGTATCCGTCACGTATCTCTCTGCACCCCACATACATTCGGCACGACGCCACCCTGCTGCCGTCACCGACGACCCCGCGCCCACCGACCGCCTTCACCGCACGCAGCAGCGCGATGTCCTCCAGCACCTCGTCGCGCACCGCGCCGTGACCACCGGCACGGCGGTAGGTGGTGGCGTCGACGATCAGGAACTGACCATTGGCCGCCGACAGGCTCGGACGCGCCGACCGTTCGGCAAGTCGCAGCGGGAGCGTCGACATCCAACTCCATTGCAGGAGCGGTTGTATCAGCCGTTCGGCGGGGGTGCCGGCGACCTGACGCGGGTAGGGACAGAACATGTCCAATCCGGCCGTGCGCATCGTGGCCACGCTCGCGGTGAACCCGTTTGGCGCCACCCGCACGTCGGCGTCGACGAAGACGAGAACGCCCCGCTCGACGGCGCGACACGACAACTGTTCACACGCCCACGCCTTGCCGAGCCACCCGGCGATGGGGCCGGCGCCGCTGACGATCTCGAGTGCGGGGATCTGCTCGGCCAGGTCGGCGAGGATGTCGGCGGTGCCGTCGGAGGAGTCGTCGTCGAGCACGACGATGCGAACCGGGCCGCGCCACCGATCGGCGGCAGCGGCGACGGCGCGGAGGCAGTCGCCGGCATGGCGGGCCTCGTCGCGCATGGGCAACAGCACCGACAATGGTTCATCACCACTGGGTGCGAGTGCATTCGGCACCCGGATGGTGGCGGCGTTCACCATCGTCAGCACGGCCGAGCCGGTGGCCATCGCTGTTCCGCACGCCACCAGCGCACGCCAGATCTCACCGCCGCGCACGACGCACCTCGCGGACCAGCGAGATCGCGAGGGGAATCGCGATCACCCCCATCAGCACCCCGCCGACCACCGCGACCATCGGCCGGCCGAAGAAGACCAGGTGGCCGATCATCGACGAGAAGTACGTCCAGAGGTATGCGACGAGCGGGACCGCTCCCTCCGGGGCGTCGGAGCCTCGTCCGGTGCCAACTGCGACGCTCAGACCCGTCATGATGATCAGCGAGACCATCAGCCAGCCGGCGAAATTCGACAGCGGGATGCCGTCGACTCCGGGCAGCGATGGTGTCGTCGACTCCCACTGCCAATAGCCGTTGTCGACCATCTGCGGATCGAGGAAGACATCCCACGCGGCCAGTGCGTACGCACCGACCGGAATGATCAACCACATCCGGTCAGCGGCGAGTCGGGTGGCGACGACGAACGCCGGCCAGCTCATCATGATCCACGCCGCGGGCACCGCGACGGGCACTCCGAACAGCTCCGGTTGCAGCGCGCCGGTGTAGGAGTACTCGCCGAACGGGACTCCGGTGTGCACGCCCAGGGTTTCGGCCAGCAGTCCGCCACCACCGGCGACGATCAGCAGCGTCAGGACACCACGCAGACCGTGAGTGGCACCCGCGGCGCAGAGCATCGCCACCGACAACAGCAGGGCGCTGCCCGTGGTCATCACGGCAGTGCCGCCGCCGGTCAGCGGGAAGGCGATCTGGAGAAGGATGTTGGCGCACAACAGCGTCCAGGCGGCGATCGGCAGGAAGCGACGTGGGACGAGGTGCGCGCCGGCATGCTCGACCGTGCGTCCTGACACGCCGCTCACGGGGTGTCACCCCGGTATGTCCCATCGACGGTCTCGACGCTGAATCGGGCGAAAAGCTCTTCGGCATACCACCGTTCGGGCGTGGTACGCCGAATGGCGGAGACGTGTTCGGGGTTTCGATAGGCGAAGGCCGACAGATCGCGCGCGTCGTCCCACAGCGAGAAGGTACCCTGCACGCCGATGGGAGCCTCACCGATCCCCACCGCCAGACGCACCCCCGACGACGCGTTGAGGGCCGCTGCGACCGGTGGTACCGAACGCCAGAAGGACGCCATCCGGGTCGGACGCAGCCGCGCTCGGGTGATCGCCGCGACCGGACCCGGTTCTCGGCTCGGTGTGCGAGAGGCATTGACACCGAACGGTTCCCGCCGCGACCACCGGCCGCGAGCGGAGAGCGGCCGCATCCGGATCCGCAGGTGCTCCCGGCTGATCGCCTCCCACCGATCGAGGTAGGACAGTTCCACCGGGGCGCTCCCGTCCCAGACGAGCAGAACGGCCCAGTGGGACAGATCGGCATCGCGCATGGTGAACGTGTCACCGGAGCCGGTACCGAGGACCTTGACAAAGCGCAGTCCGGGAACATCTTTGCGCGATCGTCGAGCACGTGCAACGCGCTGCAGCGCGGCGAACACCGAATCGACCCCGAACAGGTGCAGGTCGACCACCGGCGGCACAGATGCTGCGTCGCTCATGACTCCCGCCGCACGCACCGGTGGATCAGATCGGTCAGCGCCACCCGGGTGCGGTCATCGGAGTCGAGACCGTCGACGGTGCGCAGGGCCGCGTCGGTCAGCTCGTCGATGCGTCGTTCCACACCGCGTCGGGCGCCGGTGGACTCCATCAACTCGCGCAGCGCGGCCACATCCCGTTCGCGCACAGCCGGATTGCCCAGTGCCCGGGACAGCAGTTGGCGGCCGACCCGGTTCGCGCGCTCCTCGGTGATCGCCACGAGCAGGGTGCGTTTGCCCTCCCGGATGTCGTCGACGTTGGATTTGCCGGTCGCCGCCGGATCACCGAAGACTCCCAAGACGTCGTCGCGCAGCTGAAAGGCCTCACCGGCATGGATGCCGATGTCGTCATAATCGGCGAGCAGGCGGGCATCGGCTCGTGCCAGGGTTCCGCCGAGCCGAAGTGGCTGGGAGATGGTGTATTTGGCGCTCTTGAAGCGCAGGATCGTGTGCGCTCGCGCACGGGTGATACCGGATGTGGTCTGCGCCAGCATGTCCAGGGTCTGGCCGGCGAACGCTTCGTCGCGCATCTGTGACCACACCGCGCGCGCCGCACGGCGGATGTCGCGGTGGGCGTCGTCGAGGGCGGTGGCGAGCAGATCGTCGGACCAGGTCAGGCAGAGGTCGCCGGCGAGGATCGCCATCGAGGTGCCGTGGGTGGCGGGGTTGCCGCGCAACCGGTCTCGACGATGCCGATCGGCGAAGTCGCGGTGCACGGTCGGAAGGCCGCGACGGGTGGCGCTGTCGTCCATGATGTCGTCGTGGACGAGCGCGGCGAGGTGGAACAACTCGATGGCGGCTGCGGCAGCGGCGGTGCCCGGCGCGAGATCGGCACCCGCACCGCGAGATCCCCACAGGCAGAACGCCGCGCGTAATCGCTTGCCGCCGGTCGCGGAACGCCGGATCGCGTCGGTGAGCGCTGCGGTGTCGGGGTCGACGGTACCGAGGACCGAGGCGTGGGTGTCGAGGGTCCCCCGCACGATGCCCTCGACGAGGGCGGCGTCGTCGGGTGGATCGCCGGGGGCGTCGGACGTGACCGTGGGCAGCGGCCTCGTGCGCATGTGCGGCTCCTCGGGGACGCGGGTTGGCTGCGGATCTGGACTGTGATGGATTCGGTGCTGCGATGGATTCGGAGCTGCGCAGCGGAAGGATGGGTGTCGACTCAAGTCGCCCGGACGGTGTGCCGTGCCCGCGTACGGTGGATCGGAGAGTCCACCGAGAAGAGGAATCGCCATGTCGAGAATCATCATCGTCGGAGGAGGCCTCGCGGGAGCAAAGACCGCCGAGGCGTTGCGAGATCAGGATTACGGCGGTGACATCGTGCTGCTGGGTGCCGAGGAACGCCTGCCATACGAGCGGCCACCGCTGTCCAAGGAGTTCCTCGCCGGGAAACAGAAGCCCGACGAGTTCACCGTCCACGACACCAACTGGTACCTCGACCACAAGGTCGACTTCCGGCCCGGCACCACCGTCGACGCCGTCGATGCGGCGGCGAAGACGGTCTCCCTGCCCGACGGATCGACACTGTCGTATGACTCGTTGGTGCTGGCGACAGGGTCGTCGTCGAGGCACCTGGACCTGCCCGGAGCGGATGCGAGCGGGGTGTATCACCTGCGGTCGCTCGACGACGCTCAGGCGGTGAGTTCGGCGCTGGACTCCATCAGCAGACTCGCGATCGTCGGTGGCGGGTGGATCGGGCTCGAGGTGGCGGCGACGGCCCGCGGACGCGGTGTCGAGGTGGCGGTCGCCGAGGCCGCGGCCTTACCACTGCAACGAGTCCTGGGCGACGAGGTGGCCCGCGTCTTTGCCGACCTGCACCGCGGCCACGGGGTGGATCTGCGGACCGAGGTGCAGGTGGCCGAGATCCTCACCGACGGCGGTGCCGCTGCCGGGCTGCGTCTGAAGGACGGATCGACCATCGATGCCGACGCCGTGCTGGTCGCGGCGGGTGCGGTTCCGAACCTGGGACCGGCACAGAGCGCCGGGGTGGAGATCGATGGTGGGGGTGTCCTCGTCGACGCCGGCCTGCGCAGCAGTGATCCGGACATCTTCGTCGTCGGTGACATCGCCAACCAGATGCATCCGGTCCTGGGGCGCCGGGTCCGCACGGAACACTGGGCCAACGCACTCAATCAGCCGGCGGTGGCGGCGACGAACATCCTCGGCGGCGACGCCGAGTACGAAAACCTGCCGTACTTCTTCACCGACCAGTACGACCTCGGCATGGAGTACAGCGGGCTCGCCGGCGCCGACGATCGCGTGATCATCCGTGGCGACCTCGGGGCGCGGGAGTTCGTCGCGCTGTGGGTCGACGACGATGCGCACCTGCTCGCCGGGATGCAGTGCAATATCTGGGATCAACTCGACGACATCAAGGCGCTCGTGGCCTCGGGAGCAACGCTCGATCTGAACAAGCTCGCCGATTCGGAGGTCCCGCTGGGTCAGCTGATCTGAGGACTGCCCCGGTGACCTGACGGAATCATCGTGACAGACTGACGGCCATGGCACCCGACATCGGCATCGACACCGCGATCGTGGTGTTCGCGGCCGGTCTGATCCTGGTGCTGGCGCTGATCCTGGGTGTGTGGAAGTACCGGGAGATGCTGTCGTCGCCCACCCATCTCGCCCACCCGTACGTCGACATCGCCCATCGGGCGGCGCTGCTCTACGCGTTCGCGACGTTGCTGCTCGCCGCGCTTGTCGAGTTCAGTGCCTGGCCGACCTGGGTGAATCTCGTCGCGGCCGGCGTGCCGATCGTGTTCTTCGTCGGGGCGATCATCACCTACATGCTGCACGGCTGGCGCCGCGACACCGACAACCAATTCGCGCATGCCTCAACGAGTTTGCGTGCATCCACCACCGCATTGATCGTCGGTGAGATCGGTGGTGTGGTGGTGCTGCTGATCGGCTTCGCGGTCGGCCAATTCTGAACGGCGCGATTCTGAACGGCGCGATTCTGAACGGCGCGGCTCAGAACGGTTGGTTCTGAGCCGGGCCGGGGGTGTGGGGGTAGGACAAGCCGTAGAACCGCTCGGAGATGCCCGGCTCGCCCGCCT
>NZ_JBSFPC010000013.1:0-135704 GCF_053587995.1 Gordonia sp. NPDC003504 | reverse complement strand
GGTCGACCTACACGGTCACCAGCTACCGTGAGAACCCGGTCCCGGCATCCGCTGGAACCAACTAACCGAGCCTCCAGCAAACCCGGGGCGATTCAACCAGCCTGCATCAGCGAGTAGCCGGACTGCTGATGCTGCTCTACGCCCAACCGCTGACCCGGGTGGTGACCCTACAGATCGGTGACCTGTCTTTGACCCCGACCGAGATGCGCATCCGTCTGGGCGACGAGCCGACACCGGTACCAGAACCATTTGCCGTGCTGATCTATGACCTGCTGGAGCACCGCCCCAACCTGCAAACCGCCGGCGCCGACACCATGTATCTGTTCCCGGGCTACCGGGCCGGGAACCACCTGCATTCGCAAACCGTGATGAAAGAGCTCCGTCGTCTGGGCATTCCCCCGCTGGGTGGGCGAAACAGCGCCCTGGACAACCTGGTTCGGCTGGCACCAGCGCCCATTGTCGCCGACATGCTCGGCTACAGCTACCAGGTGACCGCACGTCACGCCGCGCTGGCAGCGGTAACCTACTCCCGCTACGCCCACTCCCTCGCCGACACGATCGCCACGTTGAATTGAGCAGGTCTCAGCAGCACCCGGTGTGAGCGCCGAGCGCGTTGCAGACCGCCGCCAACGAGTCCGGCCGCGATCGATAGTAGACATTCATTCCGCGACGCTCCGGCGTGATCATGCCGGCCTTACGCAGTTGTCCCAGATGATGACTGGTGGTGGCTTCGGTCAGCCCGACCGCGGCCGCCAGGTCGCAGGTACAGATCCCCTCCCCCTCGTCGGCGAGCAGGATCGACAGCAACTTGAGCCGTGTCGGGTCGGCGAGAGCCTTGAGCCGCAACGCAATCTCGAGCGCCGCGGCATCGTCCAACGGCGCCGACGTCACCGGGGCACAACAGATCGGCGCACTCATATCGATCACCGGAAGGGTCTTCGGCATACATCAACCATACCCACAGCATTGACATATGTCGAAAAGGTGGCATGCTGAACGGCGTCAATAGTTCGATATATGTCTCACAGGTGAAGGTGGTTGGTCATGTCCCGCATGCAGCTGGCGCTCAACGTCGATGATCTCGAGACGGCGGTCGAGTTCTACTCGAAGCTGTTCAATACCAGCCCGGCCAAACTAAAGCCGGGGTATGCGAACTTCGCGGTCACCGAGCCGCCGTTGAAGCTGGTGTTGCTGGAAAACCCTGGTCAGGGTGGCACCATCAATCATCTCGGTGTGGAGGTCGAGTCGTCGGAGAAGGTGCACGCTGAGATCGCCCGCCTGACCGGCGAGGGTCTGTTCACCGACGAGGAAATCGGTACCACCTGTTGTTTCGCCACCCAGGACAAGGTGTGGGTGACCGGCCCGGCCGAGGAGAAGTGGGAGGTCTATACCGTCCTGTCGGACTCGGAGACGTTCGGGTCGAGCCCGCAGCACCTCGATGGCCCGCAGAGTTCCGAGGGTGACGTGTGCTGTGGCACCGCTGCGGCGGCCGAGGATTCGACCGACCAGAAGGCACCGGCCACCGCCAACTCCTGCTGCTGACCCCCAGCCTGCTCTGCCGTGCCCGCATCCACCCCGAGCTTCGGGGTGGATGCGGGCACGAGCATCACGAACGGAGACGGCTGGCGAGATCGGCGACCCGGGCGGTGATGTCGTCGCAGATCAGTCGCATCCGCTCGATCCCCTCGATGCCGCGTTCAGAGGGTTCGTCGGTGTCCCAGGCCTCGAATACGGTGCCGGGCACCGGCTCGACGTCGGCTTCGCGACCGAGGATCACGACCACCTCGACATCGCGAAGTAGGTCCGGGTCGACCGGTTTCGGTGTCTCGCCGGTGATGTCGATACCGACCTCGGCCAGCACCTGCGCAGAGAGGGCGTTGATTGCCGTGCCGGGTGCCGTTCCGGCGGAGTAGACATCGACGGTGCCGCCGGCGGCCGAGCGCATCAGTCCGGCGGCCATCTGCGACTTCCCGCTGTTTTTCACGCACACGAACAGCACAGACGGTGTGCTCATGTTTTGTCTCCCTTTCCGCTGGGATGGTCAATCGTCAAGGTCGAGGTCGAGGTCGGCGACCGCGGCTTTCGCGGTGCGACCGACACCGAGGATGGTGGCCGATCCCGGGCCGGTCCAGTCGCCGTAGCCGAGCAGATGCAGCCGCGGTTCCTTCAGAGCGCGGGTGCCTGTTGTCGCTACCGCGCCGCCGGGGCCTCGCAGCCGTAGCGGCTGCAGGTGCCCGAGCGCGGGCCGAAAACCCGTGGCCCACAGGATGACATCGGCATGCTCACGATGCTCGCCCCAGGCGACGCCGTCGGCAGTGAGGCGATCGAACATTGATCGCGCGGTCAGATCGCCGCGGTCGCGCGCCGCGCGAACCTCCGGGACCATCACAATGTCGCCGAGCGCGGCAACACCGCCCGGATCCGGTTGCCCGGCAGCCAGGGCGGCGGCGCGGCGAGACGCCACCTCGAACAGCACCCGCCCGTCGACGTCGTCGGGCAGAAACCGAGGTGGCCGCAGGGTCGCCCAGGTCGTGGTCGCCGCTGTGGTGGACACCTCGGCGACGAGCTGGGCGGCGGAGTTGCCGCCACCGACCACCACAACATCGGCACCGGCGAACTCGTCGGGCGTGCGGTAGTCGACGGTGTGGAGCTGGCGGCCGGAAAAGGACCGTGCGCCGGGGTACATCGGCCAAAACGGTTGCTGCCAGGTGCCGGTGGCGCTGATGACCCGGCGAGCCCGCCAACTGCGGGTCCCCGCCTCCACGACCAGTTCGCGGCCGTCGCGGCGGACCGCGGTCACCCGCACCGGCCGCTCGATCGGCAGACCGTAGCGGGCCTCATAAGCGGTGAGGTAGTCCACGACGTGACTCGCCGGCGGAAACCCGTCCTGCCAGCGGGGCATCGGCCATCCCGGCAGCGAGGCGAACTGTGTGGGAGAAAACAGCCGCAGCGACGGCCAGGTGTGTGGCCACGCACCGCCCGGCGTTGGCTGGTCGTCGAGGATCACGTAGTCACGGTTGACCCGGCGCAGGTAGTAGCCGGCGGCGAGCCCGGCCTGCCCGCCGCCGGCTACGACTACATCGACACGCGCCTCCATCAGATCAACCAAGAAGGTCAGCGGTGGGCGGGCTGCGCGGTCAGCTCGACGATCAGCGCCTCGACCTTCGACTTGATCTCGTCGCGGATCGGGCGCACCGCCTCCACACCCTGGCCAGCCGGGTCCTCGAGAACCCAGTCACGATACGACTTACCGGGAAACACCGGGCAGGTGTCACCACACCCCATCGTGATCACCACGTCGGAGGCCTGTCGATCCCGACCTCGGCCATCGCCTCGACCGCGGCCGGGTTGACCTGGTCGGCGGGCTCAGAGCCCGCGGACCGGACCTCGATCCGGTCGCCGGCCAGCGCGGCCAGAAAGCCCGCGGCCATCTGGGACCGGCCGGCGTTATGAACACAGACGAACAGCACACTCGCAGTGATGGACATGCACGGTCCCTTTCGACGAGTAACAGCGGACAGACGGGAACGACTGATCACGATTCCTTGGCCGGCACCGACGCCGACTCCTCGGCGGTGGGCGTGAAGCGTTTACGTAGCGCAAGCGAGACATACACCAGCGCAACGAGAACCGGAACCTCGATCAAAGGACCGACGACCCCGGCCAGGGCCTGTCCCGAGGTTGCGCCGTAGGTAGCGATCGCGACAGCGATGGCGAGTTCGAAATTGTTGCCCGCCGCGGTGAACGCCAAGGTGGTGGTGCGCTGGTAGCCGAGCCCCATCACGGCACCAAGCAGGTAACCCCCGCCCCACATCACCGCGAAGTACACCACCAGCGGCACCGCAATCCGCACCACATCGACCGGATGTGACGTGATCTGGTCACCCTGCAGAGCGAAGAGGATCACGATGGTGAACAGCAACCCATACAGGGCCCACGGCCCGATGCGAGGCAGAAACTTCTGCTCGTACCACGTTCGGCCCTTGGCCTTCTCGCCGTAATGGCGGGTCAGGAACCCGGCCAGCAAAGGGATGCCGAGAAAGATCAGCACCGACTTCGCGATCTGCCACGGCGACGTATCAATCGTCGTCTGCTCCAATCCGAGCCAACCAGGCAAGACCGACAAGTAGAACCAGCCCAGGACAGCGAACATGACCACCTGGAACAGCGAGTTGATCGCCACCAGCACGGCGGCAGCTTCCCGGTCGCCGCAGGCGAGGTCATTCCAGATGATGACCATCGCGATACAGCGGGCAAGGCCGACGATGATCAGCCCGGTCCGATACTCCGGGAGATCCGGAAGGAACAGCCAGGCCAGGGCAAACATCAACGCCGGCCCGACAATCCAGTTCAACAAAAGCGACCCCAGCAGCACCCGCCGATCACCGGTGACCGAATCCAGCCGGTCGTAGCGGACCTTCGCCAACACCGGGTACATCATCACCAGCAAACCGATCGCGATCGGTAACGAGACACCGTCGACCTCGACCGCGGCCAAACCGTCACCCAGCCCAGGTATCCCGCGGCCCAACAACAAACCCACAACCATCGCGGCGCCGATCCACACCGGCAAGAAACGATCCAGAACCGACAGCTTCCCCGCCACAGCGGAATCACCTGTACTCACTCGGGCACCTCACACGACCGCGCGTCTCCGACGACCGCCGTCAACCCTGCGAGCACCACCGACAGCTGTTCGAGCACATCGGTATTCACGCGGTAATACACCCAGGTGGACCGCCGCTCACTGGTCACCAAGCCAGCCTCCCGAAGCACCTTGAGATGATGCGAAATCGTCGGCTGCGACAACTCGAACGATCCCGAAATATCGCAGACACACGCCTCACCCCCCGGATGCGACGCCACCTCCGACATCAAGCGCAACCGCACCGGATCCGCCAGAGCCTTGAGCGGCCGCGACAGCACCACAGCCTGCTCAACACCCATACTGCGACGGGCACCCGCAACCAACAGGGATTGATTCGACATATATCAATATTGACAGATATCGATACAGTCGGCAAGCGCCGCCCCCCACACCACAGCAGTGACCGAGGCACCTGCAATTCAAATCGCCTGCAGGGGAATATGATCAATTCAATATTGACGGTATCCAGTACGACACTACATATTGCTTACCAGCACAAGAAGATTCGACAGCCCGGACCCACCACCACTACTACTACTCGCGACGTTACGCTACCACTCTTTGCGCATCGCATCATCGCGCAAGACCCAGAAACGCCATCAGCGAGCGTTCAACTTCCACGAGCTGTTCGGACGTCAGCCGGCCAACGCGCGTCAGCACATTCGACCGTCGTACCGCGGTGAGCTTGTCGACCATCACGTCGCTGTCCCGTTCGAGACCTGAGATCGCTTCACGTTCGCTTGGGATACGAATGCGAAACAACGGCGCCTCGATGAGCCGGCTCGTCATCGGCGCAATCAACACCGACAGAGTTGAATCGAACAGGTCGTCCTGGATGATGACCGCAGGGCGCGGCTTCGATGCATACACACCACCCGCCACAGTCCAGATCTCGCCGCGAATCACGCCTCGTCGTCCCACGGCGCGGCGACAGCCTCGACGAAATCCTGCTCGTCCCCATCGGCATCGGCCTGCGCAACCAGCACCGATTGAGTGTGGGCTTGCGCGGCAAATTCGGGCGTGCGCACGTCAGGGACCCAAACCTGCAACGGGCGCAAACCGCGCTCACGCATCCGGCGTCGATACTCACCAACCCTGTCCCTCACTGCCATGAGCCGACGTTACATGTAACGCTACAGAGTGGCCATGCTGTGCGTTGGCTGCGAATATGCAGCAATCGAATATGCAGGGTTGCCAGTAAAACCGACAGGTTGAACCTTCTCACCCCACTCGCGGAGCCCGGTGCCGTAGAGAAATTCCGGGCCGACCAAGATCGTGCGTATGACGGAACCTTGAGCGAGCCGTATGCCCGATGAAGTGCGCCGCGGGTTGCTCGACACCAACATCTTGATTCTTCGCCACGCGATCGACCCTGAAGAACTTCCCGTCGAGATGGCAATCAGCGCAATCACACTGGCGGAACTCTCCGCCGGCGTCCACCTGGTCAGGGGCGACGAAGCCGAGGCGTCGTCCGGGCGTGCGCGCCGCGCCGCTGTCCTCCAGCGTGTCGAGAACGAGTTTGACCCGTTGCCCTTCGACGCCGATGCTGCTCGCGCATTCGGGTGTATCAGCGCCACTGTCCAAGCCCGCGATAGGACACCGAGGCGGAGGGCGGCCGACCTCATGATCGCGGCTGTTTCAGCCGCCGCCATGCTGCCGCTGTACACGACCAACCCTGACGACTTCGACGGCCTGGACGGCATCGTTCGCGTCATTCCAGTGAATCGCCCGATGGCCCGATCTCCGCATCGAGCTACCGGGCGCCGATGAGCCGGATCGCCATCGGCACAGCCCCGCAATGCGGACCGATGGCATCACCTTCAGGAATTGATGTGATGCCGCACCTTGCGGATCTCAGCTGAGACCCGACGGCACGACCTTGCCGTTGACGGTCACCGTGACCACGCCGGTCCGGGTGTTCTCGGTGATCTTGCCGTGCTCAAAGGTCACCGTCTCCAGCTGGCCCTGGGTGGTGAGGTCGCTGGTGGGAACTCCCAGAGGTCCGGCCGAACCGTTCTGGCCGCTCAGCGACGGCGTGCCGTCCGGAGCGCGCTCGGTGTTCCACGCGTCCCGGATCTTGCCGGAGGTGACGATGTACGCCGGTGTTCCCTCGTCATCGTTCTTCGCGATGATGACGCCGCCCTGAAACTGTTGGAACACGACGCCGCTGTCGCGGGTTCCGGCATTGTGGTCGCCGGTCAGCGGCTTCCCGAGGGCCGACTTCTGCGCGGCGGTCGCCGAGGAGTACTTGGCGGCGATGGGGCCCGTCAGGGTGACCTCGACGTCACGCTCCCCCATGATCGTCACCTGACCTGAGGCGGCCGACGCCGACGGCTCCGCGACCGACGAAGTACTCGTCTCCTCACCGGACGCTGACGTCGGCGGCGTCGTCGACCCCGTCGACCCCGTCGACCCCGTCATCGACCCTGACACCGACGATGTTTGCGTCACGGCGTCATTCGCATCGTTGCCACCGCACGCAGAAGCAATCAGCGTGACGGCAAACAGTGCGGCGACAACTGCGGTGCGGCGGGTTGCGACCTGGCTCATGTATTCCTCTCGAAACATCGGACACCGGCCCGTTCAGGACACGCGAACCGGACATCCCGACTGACTCTATAGGCACAACGGCAGGGAGGGAGTCGAGAGGGACCGCCGTCGCGGTCATACACCTGCACCCGGGTCGGATGCCTGCGACCATGACGGCACCGTCACGGCGAGAGTATCGGGGTCACCACCGAGACGTCGGACTTCGTCGAACCACGCCCGCATGTTGGGGTTGACCGCCCGAACCACGGCAGAACTCTCGACCCGCACATCGTAGGCACGCGAGATGCCGCTGCCCGGAATCTCCACCGTCGGGGCGAAGGTTCGCCACCCACGAGCGAACCGCGGCACGAACGGCGCGGCTTTGCGACCGAGTGCCCCACCGATCACGCTGAACACGTTGGAGATCCGATAGGAGAACGTCAACGAGTTGTGCTGCTCGGTCGCGTCCGCTGCCTGACACTTGTTGGTGGACAACCGGTCCCAGTCAAAGCTCAGACCGTGCCGAATGCCGTAGCGCCCGGTTCCCATCGCCTCGCGCACCATCCACAACAGCGAATGATCGGAGTAGAAGCAGTCCTGATACCCACCGCCGACGTCGGAGTGCACGCCGTCGAACCAGACCTGGGCGATGTCGAGATGGTGCCCACCCCACAAGCAGGGGGCGAAGATCCGTCGGCGTTCAGCGATGGCGAGGGCCTGGCGAGCGCACGTCACCGCGTCCGAGAGAGTGACATCGTGGAACCTGTACTTTCGTCGTGCGATTCCGGGAACTCCCAGTGCACCAACGGTATCGAAGACCCCCAGGAAGTCGATGGTCACCTCCGCCGCCGGATGGCAGTAGGTGCCGAGGTCGGCGACCGCCCGGTCGTACTCGGTGCTCACCGGGGCCGGTTTCGCGGGATCGGCGCTGTACGGCCGGTTTCGATACAGCGACATCGCCGTCGGCAACTTCCCCTGCGCCACCCCCATCGGCGTCAGGAGCCCGACCCGCGCGATCATGCCGCACAAGCTGCGCGCGGTGTAGGCACCGCGACTGAACCCGAAGACGAACACCCGGTCTCCCGGCGCGTAGTTCAGGGCGAGAAACCGGTAGCAGTCGGTGATCGCCGCATCGAGGCCGATGCCGAATGCACCACCCAGGATCCGCTCGACGCGGCTCCCCCCGGAACCCACACCGCGCGAATAGTGAACGACCTGCGGCTCACCGTCGGCGCCCGAGGACGCGACCGATCGAGCGATCTTTTCCACATTGGAGACGAATTGATCATCGGCACTTTTCCACGTCCCGTCGCAGCACACCACGAGGTTCTTGACCATGGCTCAACGCTACGGTGTCAGCCGCCACGATTCATGGAAAGCGGCCCCCGACGCACCCGATCACGCAGCCGCAAGCGTGTCACCACGCGTGAGCAGCCGCGCATAACGACCGCTCTGCGAGACCAGTTCCTCGTGGGTGCCTCGTTCGGCGATACGACCATGATCAAGTACCAGGATCTGGTCGGCGTCACGAATCGTCGACAGACGGTGCGCCACCGTGATGGTGGTACGTCCCCGACTGGCGGCGTCGACGGCGGCCTGCACCGCACGTTCGGTCTCATTGTCCAACGCGCTGGTGGCCTCGTCGAGCACGAGAATCTTCGGATTTCGCAACAGCGTGCGCGCCAACGCGATTCGCTGCTTCTCACCGCCGGAGAACCGATGCCCGCGGGCACCGACGAGGGTGTCGTAGCCGTCGGGCAGCGCGGCAACGAGATCGTGCACCTGTGCGGCGCGAGCTGCCGCCTCGATCTCAGCATCGCTTGCGTCGGGCCGGGCATGGCGCAGATTGTCGCGGATGCTGGCGTGCAGCAGATACGTCTCCTGCGACACCACACCGACCAGCTGCGCGAGGTCGGCGAGGGCTATGTCGCGGACGTCGACTCCGTCGATGCTCACCGATCCGTGGTCCGCGTCGTGCAGTCGCGACACCAGGGAGGCGAGAGTGGTCTTGCCCGAACCGGTTTCGCCGACCAGCGCAAGTGATCCGCCGGCGGGCAGATCGATGTCGATTCCGTCGAGTGCGTTGGTGGCTGCACCCTCGTAGCGGAACACAACATCGTCAAACCGGACAGCACCACGTGGATCCTGCAGTCGCACCGGACGTTCTGGATCGGCAATGGTGACGGGAAGGTCGAGATACTCAAAGATCCGGCTGAACAGTGCCAGCGAGCTGGTGATACTGACACCCACGTCGAGCAGACCCATCAGCGGACGGAACAGTGCCGCCTGTAGACCGGTGAAGGCAACCAGGGTGCCGATCGTCATGCCACCGGAGGTCGCCGGCAGTCCGGCCACCAGATAGAGCAGTGCCGGGATCGTCGCGAAGATGATGTTCATCGTCGCCATCCGCCACCGCCCCGACAGCTGTGAACGCACCTCGAGATCGACGAGGCGGTGCGAGGTGTCGGAGAATCGTTCGGCGAGCACGGGTCCCGCACCCAGGGTCTTGGACAGTTGGATGCCGCCGATCGACAACGATTCCTCGATCTGGGTCTGCATGTCGGCGAGGGTGCGCTGCCGTGCGGCGGTGACCTCGCGCCGCATCCGGGCGACGGTGCGGGTCAGCCAGATCGCCGGCGGCACCACCACCAGCGACAGCAGCGACAACTGCCAACTGAGAACCACCATCGCGACGACGGTACCGACGACCGTGGTGAGGTTGGCGGCCACCGACGTGGCGGTCGTGGTGACGACGGTCTGCATGCCGCCGATGTCGTTGGTCAGCCGGGATTGCACCTCTCCCCCACGAGTGCGCGTGAAGAAGCCCAGAGACTGCCGCTGCAGGTGTGCGAACACCCGGGTTCGCAGGTCGTGCATCACGCGCTGCCCGACCGTGGTGGAGATCCAGGTCTGCAGCACACCGAGGATGGAACTGACGACGGTGATGCCGATCATGGCCACCACTGCCCACACCAGCAGGGTCACATCCTGTTTCGGGATCGCGCGATCGATCACGGCGCGGACCAGGAACGGATTGGCGAGCGTGATCACCGACGATGCGACAATGAGAACCATCACGATGGCGATACGCAGGCGGTAATGCGTGAACAGCGCCGCGACGCGACGCAAGCTGACGGGACTGTTGTCCAGCTGAATGCGGTCGGCCGGATTCACGCGCGCCGGTCCACCACGTTGAGGCATCACAGATTGAGGGGCTGTCAGGGCACCCACCTCCTTTGGTCATGCTGAGGTTTCCTCATGATATCCCTACTACTAACTGAGGTAGCATCCCTTTTATGCCCGAGGCAACTGACCACGCCGACGACGACCGCGAATCGCTGCGGGACCTGGCGATGGCCACCTCCCGAGCCCTGCGACGCCGATGGGTCGGCACGCTCGACCCCTGGCACCTTTCTCCGCACGAGGCGCGGGCTCTGCGGGTCGTCGCCCACAGCGACAGTCTGCGGCTGGGCGAGATCGCACAGCGGCTACGGATCGCCCCCCGATCGGCGACGGAGGTGATCGACCGGCTCGAGGACCGGGGACTGACCGAGCGGGTTCCCGACGAACGTGATCGTCGAGCACGCTGTGTTCGCACCACGCCCGAGGGCCGCCGCGTACTCGCCGAACTTCAGCAGGCCCAGGCCACCGACGCCGAAAACTTCTTCGCGGTCCTCACCGAGGACCAGCGCACGCAACTCGGCGAACTGCTGCGCCGCCTCACCGCGGCCCACGCCGACGACGATCGGTGTCGGCCGTCGCCTCCTGCGCCGACACCCTGACCCACGTCACGCCGGTCCCGTCCCGGCGATTCGCCACGCCGACGCATGCGCGGTCTACTATGTAGACAGATCTACCCAGTAAGCCGCGTCGGAAGGTTCAGGCATGGGCACGAGTAGACCGCGTCCCGCTCGCGAACGGCTGCTGGCCGCTGCTGCCCGGCGCTTCTACGCCGACGGTGTCACCGCCACCGGCGTCGACACCATCACCGCCGACGCCGGGGTCGCAAAGATGAGCCTCTACAACAACTTTGCGTCGAAGGCCGACCTGGTCTACGCCTACCTCGACGACCGACATGCCGAATGGCTCGAGCTCTACCGGCTACGACTGGGTACCGATACCGACCCGCGCCACGGCGTCCTCGCCGTGTTCGACGCCTACCTCGACCACGCCGCGCTCGCCTGCAACCGTGAATTCCGCGGATGTGGGCTGCTCAACGCCGCCGCCGAGCTTCCCGCCGGCGACGCGGGCCGCGCCATCGTCGCGGCCCACAAGGACCACGTCGAACGCCTCATTGCGAGCCATCTCGGGGCACTCTTCCCCGACCGTCCCGACCGCGTCACCCGACTGGCCGAACACCTGAGCTTCCTGCTGGAGGGGGCGATGGTTCGCGCCGGACTCGACGGCGACGACACGCGCCTGCGGCACGCCCGCACCCTTGCCGTCGACCTTCTCGAGGACCTGTGAACCACCCCGACCACAAGATCACGCGCGTGGGAACACTCCTCGTTCTCCTCGCCGCAACGCTGTGGGGTACGACCGGCACCGCCGCCACCTTCGCATCGGGCGTGAGCCCACTCGCGATCGGCGCGGTGGCCATGGGTGTCGGCGGCCTACTCCAGGCGTGTGTCGCCGCCGGCCGGATCCGCAGTCACGCGGGGCATCTGCGTGCCCACCGCACCACGGTCGCGGTCGGCGCAGCATCGGTCGCGATCTATCCGCTCGCCTTCTACAGCTCCATGCATCTGGCCGGAGTCGCGACGGGCACCGTCGTGTCGATCGGTGCCGCCCCCCTGGCCTGCGCACTCATCGAACGCGTCGCCGACGGCAGGCCACTGACCCGACGGTGGATGGTGGCCACCGGCCTCGGTGTCGCCGGGACCGTACTGCTCTGCGTGGCGCACGCCGAGGCCCCCGATGCGGGCGCGCTGCGAACACTGTTCGGTATCGGCCTCGGCCTCGTTGCTGCGACGATGTATGCGCTGTATTCCTGGGCGGCCCACAAATTGATGTCGCATGGCATCTCCGCGTCCGCTTCGATGGGGGCCATCTTCGGTGTGGGTGGGCTTCTGCTGGTGCCGGTCATTCTCGCCACCGGCGCACCACTGCTGTCCTCATGGACGAACATCGGCGTGGGAATCTATCTGGCCCTCATCCCGATGTTCGTCGGCTATCTCGTCTTCGGCTGGGGCCTGCGCCATGTCACCGCCGGGACCGCCACCACGCTCACCCTGCTCGAACCGGCGGTCGCGGCGGTTCTCGCCGTCGCCGTTGTGGGCGAACATCTCCCGGCGGCCGGGTGGGTGGGAATCCTGCTCGTCGCCGCGTGCCTGGCGGTGCTCACCGTTGCGCGCCGACCACGGTCACTTCGAGGTCTCATGACATCGGCTTGCGCCACGTCACGGCATACCGGAACAACGGCAGCAACTTCCATTGCGCACCAGGTAATTCCCGCATCGCACACTGACGCACCTCGGTATACGAGTGCGGTGGTGGCCACACCGTCGGCGCCGAATGGTCCCAGTGTCCACGCCGCAGTGACAGCCATCGATGCTGCACAACACCGAGCAGCCCGAGACCATGCTCCGATATCCGAGTCGGCCGCGCAAGGCCGACCATAACCAGCGTTCCCCCTGGCGATGTCAGGTCGGACAACCGCCGAAACGCCGCGGACAGATCGGGGAGGTGATGCAGCGTCGCCACCGAGGCGACGACATCAAAGGTCCGGCCGAACGGATGGTCCATCACGTCGTCCCGAATCCATTCGATGCCCGTCGCCTCGCTCCGCGCGCGGTCCAGCACAGCCTCGTCGATGTCGATGGCGACCACCTCGGGAATCCGTTCACACAGTTCGGCTGCGAGCAGTCCGTCGCCGGTCCCGACGTCTAGCGCACTGCGCGCATGTGGGGGCAGCCCAGCCATGATCAGCCGGTGGTAGTGAATGTTGTGATTCCACCGCGCGCCAGCCCCGTCACCCACGCGGCGAGCCTACCAGCGTTCTACGGCAACGTCTTTCGACCATTGCATCGGAACGTCACCGGAGTCGATAGGTCAACGCCACCGCTCCGGAACCGGGTTCCTCGCGTCCGGTCAACTCTAGGTCGAGCGGCCGGGACAGCCCGGAGAAGAGCGTCGGCCCATAACCGATCGTTCGGCAGTAGGTGCGGTCCACTCGGGCGCCGACCCCGGCGGAATCGGCAGTCGCCATGCCGATTCCAACATCTCGTAGGTGACGCGGGGAAACCCCTCGCGATGGTCGCAGCATCCGTCCAGCGAGACGTCAGGCAGCCGTGCAACTTCCGTCGCAGAACACGTCATTGGCGGTCTTGCCGCAGCGACAGGCCGCCATCCGCGTTTCGTGTCGGTCGATCTCCACACCGTCACGGACCTCCGCAATGGTGAGGTTGCCACGCAACAACAGGGGTCCGCCGTCCAGAGGCGTTGCCGTCGTGGATGAGTCGGGCGTTTCACGAATACCGGAGCCCAGCCGGTACTGCAATGCGCCGCTGGGACAACGACGCACGACCTCGGCGACGGTATCCGCGTCGGCCTGTGCGGGATCGATCCACGGCCGGCGTCCGGTGTCGAACACCGTGGGGAGCCCGCGAACGCATTCGGCGAAGTGCCGGCATCGTGCGGCGTCGAAGCTGACGGTGATATCCGGTGCCGTGTAATGCTTGCCTTCATCGAAGGGGTCGATATCGTCGGCCATCACGTCTCCTGGGCTGGTGGAGGATCTTGCTTACCCGGCCCAGTATTCGCGTCCGGTCTCCACGCCGCCACCAAGGTCGACCTATCCGGCCACACACCCAGCGCGACCCGATGAGAAATACTGAACCGATGAATGCGCACGTGAGGCCACTGACCGTCGACGACCACGATTCCTGGCTGCCACTGTGGCACGGCTACCTCGAGTTCTATCGTCATCATCTCAGCGACGCGCAGACAGAGCGCACCTTCCGACGACTGCTCGACGACGCGGTCGCCATGTGGGGTGCGGTGGCCGTCGCGGACGGCGTCGTCGTCGGCATCGTCCATTGGCTCACCCACCCATCGACGTGGAGCGACAAGCCGTACTGCTACTTGGAAGATCTCTACGTCGCGGTCGATGCACGATCCTCGGGTGTGGGGGCCGCACTGATCGAGCATGTGACGGCGTGGGCCGCTGCCCGTGACCTCCCCAAGGTGTACTGGCAGACCGCGCAGGACAACTCGACCGCTCGTCGACTCTACGACCGGCTCGCCACCAGCGAGTTCGTGGTCTACGAGGTTGAGCTCGACTGAGGGGCGTCGGGGGCCGAGTCTGTCGGTGGTGGTCGATACCCTGAGTCATCGAACACACCAGCGATCCCGGAGGTCCACCATGCCCATCCCGACCACCACCGCACCGACCACACCCCGTTGCGACTCCACCGACCTGTTCGACACCACCCCGCCAGCCGAACTGAGCGCCGTCCAGATCGAAGAACGCCTCATCGGCCACGCCACCCAAATCGCCGCCCTCACCGCACGATTCCTCGAACTCCTCGCCGAATTCGAAGACCGCCACACCTGGGTCGGCGACGGCATCCTCTCCCTCGCGCACTGGCTATCCCTCCGCGCCGGACTCTCCCTGCGCACCGCCCACGACCACGTCCGCGTCGCGCGCGCCCTCCGACACCTCCCCCGCATCCACACCGCCTTCACCCACGGACAACTCTCCTACTCCAAAGTCCGCGCCATCACCCGCGTCGCCACCCCCGACCGCGAACCCGAGCTCCTCAACATCGCGCTGTCCGCCGACGCCGCCCAAATCGAGCTCCTTGTCCGCGCCATGCGCAACATCGACGACCACCGCTACGAAAACCACACCCGCCCAGCGCAATCCACCGCGACCTGGCGCTGGAACACCGACGACACCCTCTCCGTCAGCATGCGCCTGGCACCCCTCGACGGCGCAGGCTTCCTCGCCGCCATCGTCCGCGCCGAATACGAACGCACCCGCACCACCGACGACCCCGACATCGGACCCCTCACCGAGGACCACCCCACCACCGACCCTGACACACCAGCAATACCCGGCGACCTCTCCGACCTGCACCTGTGGCGCAACACCCCCGCCAACATCGCGCCCGCACTCATGCTCATGGCCGACACCATGCGCACAACCGTCGACGTCCCCGTCCTCGCCCCTGGCGCCGAAGTCATCATCCACACCTACGACAACGCACCCGACACCCCAGACAGCAACAGCACCACCGACAGCGACAGCGACATTGATTCGACTGCGTGGGACCCCACTCGGTCGAATCCGGCTGCGCCACCGGCCGATCCACACCTGAACAACGGACCCGCCCTCACCGACACCGAACTCGCCGAAGCCGACTGCACCGGTGGTCACCGCCACGTCGGCCACGACCGGCGCGGCGTCGTCGCCCTCTGGGGTCGCAAGCGCCGCTCACCCAATGCCGCGATGATGCGCATCATCCTCGACCGAGACCACACCTGCCGATACCCCGGATGCGGACGCACCCGACACCTCCACGCCCACCACGTCACCTGGTGGTCCCGCGGCGGCGACACCCACCCCGACAATCTCATCCTGCTCTGCTCCGCCCACCACCGCGCCCTACACCACGGAGCGTTCTCCATCACCACCCACGCCCAGCAACGCTTCACCTTCCACCGCACCAATGGAACCGAAATACATCCCGCCCCACCACAACACACACCCGACGGCTGGACCCCCGCACCCATACCCCACGACGCCGTGGTACCCATCAACCCCGGAAGACTCGACCTCGGCTACACCACCGAAATCCTCTACGCCATCTGGGACCACCGCCACCGAGAACAACGCACCACCCAACTCGCCCACGCCGCCTGACCGACGAACCCCAGCGTTCCGCGGAACGCTGAAGACTACCGACAACCGACCCGCGGCCTACGCTCAAAGCCCGGTCGCGTGCCGCGCGACGACGACCACCCGGACGTCGTCGGCGACCTTGAGCGCACCCATCATCAGTGCGTAGGGCTTCACCCCGAAGTCGGTTTGGGTAATCGTGGTGTCGATACCGAACTCCCAGCCCTCCGCGGACTCGGTCACCGTCACCTCCAGGGGATGCGACCTGTCCCGGCCCAGGATGGTGAGAGCTCCGTCGATGCGATATCCGTTGTCCGTCTTCGTAATCGAGGTGGATTGGTAGGAGATATCCGGATTCTTGTTGGCCTTCAACGACTTCAGTGCATTGGCTCGGGCGACGAGCTTCTCCGGACCGCTCAGCGGGGTCACGCCGCCTTCACCCGACCGCACCTGAAGTGAGTCCACCTCGATGCGGGCGGACAGACTCACCGGTTCATTGTCGTTCAGGATCACTGTCGCCGACCACTTCTCCCACTCGATGGTCAGGCGATGTCCGGTCCGCGCCGCGGGACCGGTGACACCGGTGTGCACGGTCACCGAGCCGTCGTCGGCGGTGAGATCCCAGGTGCGCTCGCTCATGCCTGCGACTCTAGATCGCGCGGTCGGCAATGTCACTGGTGTCGGATGCCCCTTGCGGCCGTGATGGATTCCTGTCATCCTTGGTCACCATGACTCACGGAAAGGCGTACTCCGCCTCCATCGCATGAGGCGCGGTACCACTCGAGGAGCCACGAGTTCCCGAGATTCGCTCGCCGATTCCCTTCTGACCGATCACTCACACGCGGTCGTCTGCGCTCGCGACCGGTGGCTCCGCATCGGGATGTCCACCGAACCCTCGGATCGGTCGGCCGCCGAACACGTGGTCGCCGAGATGTATCGCCTCTGCAACCTCCCCCGACCACGCTTCACCTGGGTCGACTCCCCGGTGGCCGCGGCCCAGATCGTCAGTGGTGCAACAGATCACGCGTCGCGGGACATCTGCTCACTGATTACCGGGACGCGATCACGGATTGACCGGCGCATCCACCGGCGGCTGAACACCGCACCGTACCCCTATCGCTGGGTGACCCGGGCCAGATTCATGTCGATCGAAACGGCCGTCCGGGAGGGTATCGGCGTCGACGACGTGATCCGCGCCGCCCTGCACGACGCACTGCGCACGACGATCTTCGATTCGATCGCACCGGCCATCCGTACCATCGTGCCCGCACAACCCAACGTCGTCACGTGGTATGGGCAGCATGAGGCGCATCGCTTGGCGTTCCAGGACATCTATCGCGTGCTCGGACTGATCGGGTTCACCCGCCGTGAACTTCACGTACTGGACCTGCAGATGCGGATCGCCGAGGCCACCGGTTGGTGGTGGCCGCTCGACGGCGTGTGCCTCATGTCCGAGCGGCCGACCGGACTGCGTACCGAACCGACCCCGGGCGCCGTTCACGGCGAACGCCGGCTCCATGCCGATTCTTCACCGGCTGTCGAATTCGCCGACGGGCACCGTGTTTTCGCGATCCACGGGACGACCGTGCCGCACTGGGTCCTCGACGATCCGTCGCCCGAACGCAACATTGAGATCCGACGGTGCGCCATCGAACGCATCGGCTGGGACGCCTACGTGGCGTCGGCCCGACTGTCACTGGTCGACGAGACCGATGACCCGGGCAATGCCGGCCACCCACTCCGCCTGTACGCACCACCGCCGGAATGGCGCCGTCGGGATCGAATACTGCTGGCGACCAACGGTTCTGTGGAACGCGACGGCACTCGTCGCTGCTACGGACTCACCGTGCCGCAATGGTTGCCGACAGCCCTCGCCGCCGCCGGATGGACCTATGGCCTCAGCGCCGAGACCTATTCACAGCTCACCCGACGCACCTGACCGACCCTTGATCCGTCACTCCCCCAACCACTCCCGACCACACAGGTGACCTCATGACCGCACCCACACTGACCCAACTCACCGCGCGATCGGGACTCGATGTCCTCGATCATCTCGACCGCGACGTCGCCATCCCGGTGACCGCCGGGATGCAGGCCCAGGGCGACCTGATCGTCATCCCGTTCGACGTCGTCGCCGACGTTGTCGCCGTGCACCGCAAGGCACGGTGGACGACGATCCCGCAGGCCGGGATCGAAGTTCTGCGCAGCGGTTCCGGCGGGAATCCGCACACCCTGGTCGCCGACGATGACCGATGCGAATGGACCACCGGTCACCATGATTCCGATTTCCTCACGCTCGGCGTCCTCGACACTCGCACAACGGCCTATCTGATCCACCCCGAACACGGGGCGAGCGGTATCGCACCGGGCCGATATGTCATCCGGCGGCAACGGGAAGGGGGCGTCGGCACTCGCCCCGGCGGACGATTCCTCGTCGACTGAGCCCGCGGCGATCGGTTCCGCGGTCAGGCGGAAGGCTGCGGTGCCGGCACCAGTCGGGGAACCAACCGCACGAGCACCACCATCCCGATCACCTCGACCAGCGTCTGGGCGACCACAACGACAGCCGCGGTCTGCAGCCCGGTCGGCAGCGCGAGCGCCAACGGAAGCACCACAAGCGAATTGCGGGTCACGCCGGTGAACACCACGGCGCGCCGTGCCGGCACGCCGAACCCGAACCATCGGCCGACACCGACGCCGACGACTGTCATCACGACGATGAAGGCGACGTAGAACGGAATGACCTCGGCCACCGCACCGAGACCGTCGCTCACCGCCGGAGTCTGTGAGGCGACCACGACCGCGAGGACCACCATCATCAGCGGCACCATCAATGCCGATGCCCCCGCGGAGAATCGCCGACCGGACCGATGCGCCGACGCCCACCACTGAGTGAGCCACGCCGCGGCGAGCGGGATCACGATGAGGGTGAGAAAGGCCATCAGAAACGGTTGCGCGTCAACCACATCGGCAAGGTCGGCACCCATGAACGCCCACAGGAACACCGGCAGCATCACCATCTGCAGCAGGAGCAGCAGCGGCGTGGCCGACAGCAACCGGCGACTGTCACCGCCGGCCAGTCCGCTGAACACGATGACGTAGTCGACACACGGACACAGCAGGACCAGCAGGACGCCGACCCGGATGGCCTGATCGGCAGGCAGGAAGTGGTACATCGCCGCGACCACCACCGGGACCACCACGAAGTTGATCACCACCACGGCGAGCAGAAATCGGCCGTCGCGCAGCGCGGTGAGCAGTGCCCGCGCCGGCACCTGGAGGAAGGTGACGTAGAGCAGCGCGGCGAGTGCGGGGCTGATCGCGTGTTCGAGGGTGGGCCCGGCGTCGGGAACGCCGAGTCCGACGATCATCCCCACCGCGATCGCCACCAGATACAGCGGCACCTGATGGCGTTCCATCCGGTCGACCACGCCGACTCACCGCTCCCCTCGCGTGCCGGGCGCACGCCTCCGACGCCGGATCAGCGCAGTTTGGCGCCGTAGACGCGAGTGATGTGCAAGGTCATCAGCACCCGGCGGTCCGACACCATCACGCTGCGGTACTCCGCCCAGTCGGGGTGCTCGCCCGCGCCGAGCCGATAGTAGTCGACGAGTGCGTCGACCTCCGGTCCGTCGGGGTCGGTGCCCGGTCCGGTCAAGGTGACCGTTCCCTCGGCGGTCGCCCAGGTGTACCCGTCGGGGCCGGTGAATTCGATCGCCGCCCGGGGATCGCGACGGAGATTCGCGGTCTTGGCGCGTCCCTCGGTCATCGACACCTGGATGATGTCGGCGTCGGCGTCGAAGACGGCCGTCACCGGGGACAATTGCGGCATTCCGTTGGATTTGATGGTGGCGAGAATCGCGAGCCGGGTTTCGGCGATGAGCGTTCGGGGGTCGAATTCGGAGTCAGCCATGTTCATGGCCAACTCTGTCGTCCGTTCGTGCATTCCGAGACGCTGAGCCCGATACTGTCGGCGGCACCACGTAGGGTTTCTCGAGGGACATCGAAACGGACAATTCGGAGGATGCCGCACCATGGATGCTCGCTCACTCGGGCGCGGAGAGAACACCACTGTGTCATCGCCATCGCTGACCGTCGCGGTCAGCGGGGCGCCGGTCGACATCGTCGCGTTTCTGCTCGCAGCCGACCGACGCGTGCGCACCGACGCCGATTTCGTGTTCTTCAACAATCCGCGGAGTCCGGAGGGCGGGGTGATTCTCACCGGACCGTCGACCCTCGCTATCGACCTGGCGGCGTTGCCTGCCGAGGTGGATCGCATCGCCATCGGTCTGTCGATCGACGCTCCGGCGACGCTGGGTGCCTCGTCGATCACCACCACGATCACCGACGGCGCCGACACCATCAGCGCCCCGGCGCAGGGACTGACCGTCGAGCGGGCCGCCGTCCTCGTCGAGGTGTACCGACGTGGCGCCGGCTGGAAGGTCCGCAGCGAATCGGCCGGCTGGGAGGGCGGATTCGCCGCGCTCGTCCGCGAGCACGGCGTTGACGTCGATGACGAACCGACTGCGACACCACCTGCGGCGCCCGCAAACCCGGGCGTTCCGGCCGCACCGGCCATTCGCATGGTCAAGGGCGAAGAGAAGCTGTCCCTGGAGAAACGTCAGACACTGAACCTGCGAAAAGAGCAGGTGCACAAGGTCCTTCTCACCAAGGGTGCCGCCGGCGCCACTGCTCGGGTGATCCTGGTGATCGACAAGACGATGTCGATGCGCAAACTCTACAAGCAGCGCACCGTCCACCGGGTGGTGGAGCGCATGATCCCGGTGGCCACCCAACTCGACAGCGACGGCAACTTGGAGGCCTACCTCTACGGCAGCGGGTACGCGCAACTCCCCGACGTCACCGTCGCCGACGCCGACCGCTGGATGGACACCTACGTACACCTGACCGGCCGGCACGGACCCCCGCTGGGTCCGGAGATCGACTACGACCGCCAGATCGGTGGCGTCAACGAAGAGCTGCCGATCATGAACGCACTCCTCGGTGACGTCACCGATCGTCAGCCCGTGTTGGTGCTGTTCTTCACCGATGGCGGATTCCATTCGAAGGTGCCCAGGATCCGGTCGCTCATTCACGACGCCGCCCGCCTGCCGGTGTTCTGGCAGTTCATCGGTCTGGGCCGCAACCGTTTCGGAATCCTGACCGAACTCGACACTCTCACCGGCCGGGTCGTGGACAACGCCGGATTCTTCGCCATCGACGACGTCGACAGGATGAGTGACGCCGAACTGTACGAGCAACTGCTCTCCGAATTCCCGGACTGGTTGCGTGAGGTCGTCCGGCTCGGCATCGTCGACGCGCGATACGGTGCGCGGTAGCCGATGTACGACGACGCTCCGGGATCACCCACCGACGATCCCGTCCATCCCGACCTGAGACTCGCTGCCCGACTGCTTCCTCGAACCATCGTCACGAACGCCACGATCCGTCCCCTGCAGGCGTTGAGTCGCCGACTCGCCGCGCGAACGCCCGAGGGCGTGGAGATCCATCATCTCGGCGACGGCGTCGCCGTCCGTGTTCATCGTCCCGCCGCCGACGACGTCACCGCAGCGCCATCCGCTGGTGCAATGCTGTGGATGCACGGTGGTGGGTATGTCATCGGTTCGGCGGCCGGGGACGACCAGCGGTGCAGCGACTTCGCTCGGCGCCTCGGCATCGTCGTGGCCGCCGTCGAGTACCGTTTGGCGCCCGGTCATCCATATCCGGTACCTCTGCAGGATTGCCACCTCGCGCTGGAATGGCTTGCGCGACAACCCGACGTCGACCCCGACCGCATCATCCTCGGCGGTGCGAGCGCGGGCGGCGGACTGGCTGCGGCACTGGCCCTGCGATACCGCGACATCGGCGACTTCTCGCCACGCTTCCAGCTGTTGGTCTATCCGATGATCGATGACCGCACCACCGAGGACCCGGCCGGCGACCCATCGCGGCTTCGGGCGTGGAGTCCGAAATCCAATCGGGTGGCGTGGGCGGCCTACCTCGGCGGTGCCGACCCGGTTCTCGTCGCCCCGGCCCGTCGCGACGACCTGCGCGGTCTGCCACCGGCGTGGATCGGCGTCGGCACCCGTGACCTGTTCCACGACGAGGATCTCGCCTACGCGCGCCGCCTGTCCGACGCCGGCGTTCCCGTCACGTTCGACACCGTGCCCGGCGCATTTCACGGATTCGACATCGTCGCACCGAAACTCGGGGTGTCCCGCGAGTTCTTCGGTCGACAGTGCGAGATCCTGGCCGACGTCATCGACTCCTGGTGATGCGCCGGGGAGAATGTGAGTGCCGGGAGTGAGACGTGCTCCCGGCTCTCGGTGGGCTCTGGCGAATTGCACTCCCCCTGTGGGAGGGGTTTTTCGCGTGTCCACCGCCTCTCGACGGTACCCACCGTGTCCAGTGCCGTTCGTGGCACTAGGCGTATCGGAGACCGCTTCTCCACCGCTTTGGGTGTCACGACGGACTGGCCGGTCCCTCGCTACCACGACTCACGCATGAACACCGTCCGGCCTTGCGGGCCGTGCGATGCCCCGATTCCCGTTGCCGGGTCAGGGTTTAGGACACTGTCACATGTCGCCGGGGAAAGACTTTCGCTTGGTATCGCATATCTGAGCTACTGCATGTATCGACGGAGGATGCGCTTTCCCTGCGGCTCCGCCCCTTTGGAGGACGGAATACCGCACAGCGTGATGGCGCAACGGAATTAAGGGCAATGGGAGACATACCCTACGCCGGGGCCCGGTCAGTCTCCGGGCAGGCGGTCGAGCACGTCCCGTGCGGCGGCGACGGCCCGCTCGGCGGAACGGAGTTCGCCGGCCGCCGCCGTGGCGGCGTCGCCGGCGGTGGAGTGCCGTCGCCTGGCGAAGCCCAATTCCTGCTCGGCGCGTGCGAGTTCGGCTCGCAGCCGGTCGGTTTCGTCGGTCAGCGTACCCACCTCGGCGGCGGCGACCGAGACCGCTTCCGCCGCAGCGCTCACCGCCCGCCGGGCGTCGTCGCGAAGGGACTCGGCTTGTCGCAGGTCGGCTTCGGCGTGGCGACGTCGCCTCTCGAGTTCGGCCCTGTCGGAGGATTCGGTGCCGTCGTCGGTGGACTCATCCGCATCAACCCCGGACCGATCTGCCGAATCCTCGGTGGGCGCATCGGGCACGGCGACGATGCCGGCGGGACCGAACCCGCTGTATTCGGCGGCCACCACCAGCCGACCCCGGCCGAGCAGGTGCGCGGTGGCCACGTCGGCGATCGCTGCCCGCAGGGTCTGGGTGATCTCCCGTTCGGTCGCCGGCGACATCCGGGCACCGAGGTCCGCTGCCACCTCGCCGATGCCGGCGGCCGCATCGACGATGACGTGCCGTCGGTGGCCGGCGAGGTCGCGGAGCCGCCCGACCGCACCGCGGCGCTGCGCCTCACGCAGTTCGGTGCCGAGTTCGACGATCGCGTCGATGCCGTCTGGGTGGCGTCGAATCCACTGGTTGAGAATCCAGGCGGACCGGGTGGGACGCCGCAGCGCGGTGATGGTGGCCGCGAGGTCCCGATCGCCGCGCTGCCGAGCCCCTTTCGCATACGCGTTACGCCGCGCGGTGAAGTCCGCCGGTGTGAGCCCGTACAGTTCGTCGGCGATCTCATCGAGATCGGCGGAGGCGTCGGTCATGACTCGATCACACCATGCCCGGCTCACACCGTGCCCGGATCGGACGGCTACTCTGACGCGACGTGTCGTGGTCCACCTGGGTGACGTTGCTGCTCGCCTGCCTTCTCATCAGCTTCACCCCCGGAGCGGGCGCGGTGAACACGATGTCGAACGCCATCGCGGTCGGTCACCGGCGTGCGATCTGGGGAGTCCTCGGCCAACAGGCGGCCCTGATCGTCCAACTCGCCATCGTGGCCGCCGGCCTCGGTCTGATCATCGCCCGCTCCCCGACCGCGTTCGAGGTGATCCGCTACACCGGCGCCGCATATCTGGTGTATCTCGGTGTGCGACAGATCCTTCGGCGACCGTTGGCCACCGCCGATCCCACCGCCGGCGCCCGCACCCAGACGGCTTCGTCGATGTTCGTCCAGGGGCTGTGGGTCAATCTGCTCAACCCGAAGGCCATCGTGTTCTTCCTGGCGTTCATCCCTGGATTCGTCCGACCGGAGACTGGATTCCTGCTGCAGTACCTGATCATCGGCATCACGATCGTCGTCGTCGACATTGGCGTGATGTGGCTGTTCTTCGCCCTCGTCGGACGTGGTTTCGCCCGGGGCACCCGCAGCGAACGTGGTCAGCGCCGCCTCAACATCTTCTTCGGCACCCTGTTCATCGGGGTGGGCATCCTGCTTGCGGTGGCCTGAGCATCATGGGCATCACGCGAGCGGAAGCCACGTCAGCCGCCGCTCGCCGTATTTGACGAAACCCAGGCTCTGCAGGATCGGCGAGGACGTCTGCTCGGCATGGACCAGCGCGAGTCGGGCGCCCAGATCGAGGGCATCGCGGAGCCGCGCGGAGATCAGCGCCCGGTATGCGCCGCGGCCTCGATGCTCGGGCAGGATCGCCGCACCCCAGAACCGGGCGACGTCGCCGCACAAGTGGTAGCCGCCGGTCCCGACGGCAGTCCCGCCCTCCGAGGCGGTGAAGAGCCGGATGCATGGGTCGTCGACGCGGAAGTCCGGCTCGGCCAGAATATGCGGTGGAAAACCCCAGGCGCGTCCGGACACGTCGGCGAACTCGGGGACGTCGTCCGGCGTGGTCACGCGGTGCACGGTGATGTGTTCCGGCACCACCATCGCGGCATCGACGCCATCACCCAGTGTGATCGCGACGATGTCGACGACGGCCACGGTGCGTGCGCCGCGGCGCCGCAGGATGTCCTCGTCGAGGCCGGCGAAGGTCCCCACTCCCACCGTGATGCGTGCCGACGACGCGCCGCGACGGGCCATCACCGTCGCCGCGGAGTCGAGGACGCGCACGGGATTGGTCTCGCGGCCGTGATAGTGCAGCAGCGTCGCCTCACCGTCGAGGACGTAGAACTCGAATGCGCCGTCGCGATGGTACTGCGACCCCTGCGGATGCCATGACGATCGCCATGCCACCGATTCCTCGATCACCTTGTCCGACGTCGCACGCACCATGTCAGCTTGGCACGCGGTGTCAGCTCGGCACGCAGCGCGTCGGGGCATCGCGGCGCGGCCGGAACGTCCGTCTCAGTTTGCGAAAGTCCTGAATCATTCCAGAAAGGGGCGCATACTGATCGCCGTGACCTCACCGTCGGATTTCGCGGGCATGTTACGTTCCGCCGAACTCCGCGTCACCCGCCCCCGGGTGGCGGTACTCGAGGCTGTCCATGCACGACCACATGCCGACACCGAGTCGATCTTCCAGGCCGCACGTGCGGACCTGCCGGACGTCTCACGGCAAGCGGTGTACGACATCCTCGCCGCACTCACCGACGTCGGGCTCGTCCGCCGTATCCAGCCATCGGGTCATGTGGCTCGATACGAGGCGCGCGTCGGTGACAATCACCATCACACGGTGTGCCGCTCCTGCGGCACCATCGGCGATGTGGATTGTGCGGTCGGCGAACGTCCGTGTCTGACGGCGTCCGACGACAATGGTTTCGTTCTCGACGAGGCCGAGGTCATCTACTGGGGGTTGTGCCCCAAATGCGCAGCCTCTTCCAGCCCCGGGTCACGACCGTGATCACAGCCCGGATCACCCCACACCGAAAGGAATGTCGTGTCTGACGAGAACATCGCCTCCCCCCCGATCGGAGAGGCGAACACCGATGCCGGAGAGCCGGCAGGCTGTCCGATGCACATCCGGCCGCCCGTGGAGGGTGGTGGCAACGACCAGTGGTGGCCGGAGAAGCTGAATCTCCGTGTCCTGGCCCATAATCCGGATGTCATCCGGCCCCGCGAACCTGATTTCGACTACGACGCGGCGCTCGCCGGCCTCGATGTCGACGGCCTCGTCGCCGACGTCAAGGCCGTGATGACGGACTCGAAGTCGTGGTGGCCAGCCGACTTCGGGCACTACGGACCGTTCTTCGTCCGAATGTCGTGGCATGCCGCGGGCACCTACCGCGTCGAGGACGGCCGCGGCGGTGCCGGCACCGGTATGCAGCGTTTCGCGCCGCTCAACAGCTGGCCGGACAACGTCAGCCTGGACAAGGCCCGCCGCCTGTTGTGGCCGGTGAAGAAGAAGTACGGCAAGGCTCTGTCGTGGTCGGATCTGCTCGTCCTCGCCGGCAATGTCGCGTTGGAGGACATGGGCTTTCACACCAAGGGCTTCGCCTTCGGGCGGCCCGACGAGTGGGAGGCCGAGGAGGTGTACTGGGGTGCCGAGTCGGTGTGGCTGGGTACCAACCTGCGTTACCAGGACGGCAAGCGGGAGCTCGAGAACCCGTTGGGCGCCACCACCATGGGCTTGATCTACGTCAATCCCGAAGGCCCTGAGGGGAACCCGGATTATCTCGCGGCCGCAGCCGATATCCGGGAGACCTTCGGCCGGATGGCCATGAACGATGTGGAGACCGCCGCCCTGATCGTCGGCGGGCACACCTTCGGCAAGACCCACGGCAACGGTGACGCCGACCTGCTGGGCCCCGAGCCCGAGGCCTCGCCGCTCGAGCAGATGGGCCTGGGCTGGAAGAATCCGCAGGGCACCGGGCACGGCAACGACACCATCACCAGTGGTATCGAGGTCACCTGGACCCACACACCGACCAAGTGGGACAACAGCTTCCTGGAGATCCTCTACGGCAACGAATGGGAACTCACCAAGAGCCCGGCCGGCGCCAACCAGTGGAAGCCCAAGGACAACGGGTGGGCCAACACCACCCCGATGGCCCAGGGCGAGGGCAAGACCCACCCGGCGATGCTGACCACCGACCTGACGATGCGCTTCGACCCGGCCTACGGTGAGATCACTCGGCGTTGGCTCGATCATCCGGAGGAGCTGGCCGAGGAGTTCGCCAAGGCGTGGTTCAAGCTCCTGCACCGTGACATGGGTCCGGCCATCCGGTACCGCGGTCCGCTCGCGCCGTCGGAGACCTACCTGTGGCAAGACAACGTTCCCGCTCAGCAGGGCCCGACGATCTCCGATTCCGACGCCGACAGCCTCAAGGCATCAATCCTCGAGTCGGGCTTGAGTGTCGCACAGCTGGTGTCGACGGCGTGGAAGGCGGCCGCGACGTTCCGTGGCAGTGACTACCGTGGCGGCGCCAATGGTGGCCGTATCCGCCTGCAGCCGCAGCTCGGGTGGGAATCCGCCGAACCCGACGAGCTGGCGCAGGTGATCGGCAAGCTCGAGAGTGTGCAGCAAGCCTTCAACGCCGAGAGCGGACCCAAGGTGTCCTTCGCCGATCTGGTGGTACTCGGTGGCGTCGCCGCCATCGAAAAGGCCGCCAAGGATGCGGGATTCGACGTGTCGGTGCCGTTCACGGCCGGGCGGACCGACGCCACCCAGGATCAGACCGACACCGAGTCGTTCGCGTACCTGGAGCCGAAGTACGACGGTTTCCGCAACTACGAGGGCAAGGGCAACGAATTGCCTGCCGAGTTCAATCTGGTCGACAAGGCGAATCTGTTGACCCTGTCGCCGCCGGAGATGACGGTCCTCGTCGGTGGTCTGCGGGTGCTGGGTGCGAACTACCAGGGTTCTGCCCATGGTGTGCTCACCGAGACGCCCGGCACCTTGACGAATGACTTCTTCGTCAACATCTGTGACATGGATGTCGAGTGGAGCAAGGCACCGGCCGACGACGGCACCTACGTCGCCACCGACCGGGAGACGGGTGCACAGAAGTGGACCGGGACCCGCGTCGATCTGGCGTTCGGCGCCAACTCCGATCTCCGTGCCCTCGCCGAGGTGTACGCCGAGGACGACTCCAAGGAGAAGTTCGTCGTCGACTTCATCAAGGCCTGGACCAAGGTGATGGAGCTCGACCGGTTCGATCTGGACTGATCACACCTGCCGTGTGAGGCGGCAGTACGACGGTGGCGCCCCCGGATTCCCGGGGGCGCCCCTGTCGCGTCATGACCCCTGTCGTGGCGCGTGGAGGGCCGTCAGTCAGCCGAGGCCACGCGCGCCACGAAGCGCTGCACGCGCTCACGAAGCCCGTCGATGCGGGCCAGACGCACGCGTTCGGGGTCGTCGCCGGCCATCGCCGAGGACGGCAACCGCCGCACATTGCGTGAACATTCGAAGTTCGCACAGATCAGGGTGCCGACGGTGTCTCCCTTGCGGCCCGCCGGACCCGCGCGGCGGGCACTGAACAACACCACCTCGTTGGGCAGCGAGATGTCCTCGCACAGTGCGCACTGCGGCCTGGTGCGTGGGGGTATCGCTCCGGCGCGCAGCATGAGACCGACGGGATGTTCGTCACGGTGGATGACGAGATAGCCGACGGTCGGCGACTTGGGATCCCGCCACCCGAGGTAGTCGAGTTCTGCCCAACCGATCTCGTCGAAGTCGGGCGGAAGATGCAGGGACTTGCGTTCCCGGACCGAGGCGTTGACAAGTGCGGTACGAATGTCGGATTCGGACAATGAGTGCATGAGTAAAGCAGCTCCTGGTGATCGTCGGGAGTGAGGTGGGGACGCCCGATGGGCGTGACTCAGGCCGCGGACGTCGTCTGGTGACGTCCGCGTTCCGAAGACGAGAGCTATCTGCGGCCGGCGCGCACGCCGGCAACCCCCTCACGGCGCAGTGCGCCGGCACCCGATGAAGCGATCACCCAACCAGTCTGGACTCGGTGCGCGCAACGGTCAACGTGGTTTCCGCCGGCGCCCGGGAGCACACTGGAGCGATGACACGTTGGGATGCGACGTCGGCACCGCGCGGCCGGGACTACGACCAGCGGTGGGAGCAACTGGCGGCATCCGGGGACAACATCCACGGGGAGGCCGATCTCGTCGAATCACTACTCAAGGATGTCGGCGGCACCCGGGTCCTCGACGCGGGCTGCGGGACCGGGCGGGTGGGCATCGAACTGCATCGACGTGGATACGTCGTCGTCGGTGTCGACGCCGACGACGGCATGCTCGCCACGGCCCGGGATAAGTGTGCCGACATCGACTGGATGACAGCCGATCTCGCCGAACTCGCCGATCACGTGACCGCCCGGTTCGACGTCGTCGTCCTCGCCGGGAACGTGATGATCTTTCTCACCCCCGGTTCCGAAGCGCGGGTACTCGCGCAATGTGCGGCGCGACTGCGGCCCGGCGGCCTGCTGGTGGCCGGATTCTCGGTGAGGCCGGAACGACTGTCGTTGTCCGACTACGACAGTCACGCCGAGACAGCGGGCCTCACGGCGGTCGACCGATATGCCACCTGGGATGGGGATCGGTTCACCGGAGGCGATTACGCGGTGTCGGTGCATCGACGAGGCAGCCAACAATGAGCGCCACCGCGAGCACACCGCACGTGCTTCGCCGGGCAGGCGCCCGGATCCGTGACTATGCTGGCGGTTTCCTCGACACCGGTGAGACCGGTATCGACGGATCCACCACAGCGGGATCCACCAGAACGTCGATCGTCTCCGGTGAAGGACCGGGACGACGCGGAGAGGACGGGCAATGGCGACCACAGCGAGCGGGCGGCCCCCCGGCCATATCCGCCTGACCTCCCACAGCGGCGGAGCGGCCGCACCATCGATCACCTGGGGTGCACCGACCGCCGGGGCACGTGGGCCGGTCATCGCGACCACCACCGATCGCGCCCACCGCAACGTCGTGGGAACCCACAGCGGCTCCTACAGCGTGTACCGCGCGCTGGCCGTCGCCGCCGGTGCGTTGTCGCGCGAGCACCGCGCCGATCTCACCAATACCTCACCGACCGACATCGTCGGACCGCATCCGCAGTGGTCGGATCCGAAAACGATCGTCAGCATCGACCCGTGGGGCGCGACGATCGCCGAGTCATTCCCGGAGTTGTTGGCCCGCGGATACGATATCCGCCCGACCATCGCCATCACCAAGGCGCACGTCATCCTCCCGGAGATCGCCGAGGCCATCGCGTCGGGGCGGTTGCATCCCGACGGCGAGGTCCTCTTGCCGACCGGTGCCGCCCTGGTGACCAAGGCTGCCGTCGAACCGGTGTGGTGGCTGCCGGGCGTGGCCGAGCGGTTCGGCTGCACCGAGACCGAGTTGCGGCGGGTGCTGTTCGAGGAGACCGGCGGCATGTATCCGGAATTGGTGACACGTTCGGATCTCGAGGTGTTCCTGCCCCCGATCGGCGGCCAGACGGTCTACATCTTCGGTGACCCGACGAAGCTGTCGGATCCCGGTACCGAGCTCACCGCCCGGGTCCACGACGAATGCAACGGCTCCGACGTGTTCGGGTCCGACATCTGCACCTGCCGCCCCTACCTCACCCACGCGATCGAGGAATGCATCCAGGGGGTGCAACGCGGCGGAGTGGGCCTGGTCGCCTATTCGCGCAAGGAGGGCCGCGCGCTCGGCGAGGTCACCAAATTCCTCGTCTACAACGCCCGCAAACGTCAGGAGGGTGGCGACACCGCCGACCAGTACTTCGCACGTACCGAGTGCGTCGCCGGCGTGCAGGACATGCGATTCCAGGAACTCATGCCCGACGTGCTGCATTGGCTGGGTATCACCAAGATCGACCGCCTGGTGTCGATGAGCAACATGAAGTACGACGCGATCACCGGTTCCGGGATCAGTGTCGGTGAGCGCGTCGACATCCCGATGGAACTCATCCCGGCCGACGCCCGAGTGGAGATCGACGCCAAGATGGCGGCCGGCTACTTCACCAGGGGTGCGGTGCCGTCCACCGACGATCTACGTCAGGTCAAGGGCCGGGGGCTCTCCGGATGACCGCCGGCACCCGGGTCGCCGGTTCGCCCGACACCGCGAACGCCGTCGCGACGCTGCGGTCGACTGCGGAGATCCGCAGTCGCGCAACGGCATTGCTGGATCGGTCGCGCTCCGGCGCCTCGTCGTGGTTCCGCGTCGACGACGACCGCATCGGCGACGCGGTGGCACTGGTCGCCGAGGTCACCCGCGCCCGCTATCCCGACCTCGCGATCCCGTATCACAGCCGATGGCGGCATTTCGAGGTCGGCGGCGTGGATCGGGTCGCCGACCTCGACGTCCGACTCGGTGAGGTCGGCGCCGCCGAACGGGCCCGCACCCAGATCGACCTCGCCGTCGTCAGCGTTCTGCTCGACGCCGGCGCGGGCGCAGAGTGGTACTTCGACGAACCCGGCACCGGGCAGCGGGTGCGTCGATCCGAGGGCCTCGCGGTGGCCGGTGTGCACGCCTTCGCCGGCGGCCTGTTCTCCTCGGATCCCGATGTCCCGCTTCGGGTCGACGCCGCGGGTCTGCGGTCCATCGACGAGGCCGCACTCGCCGCCGCGTTCGGCGTCGGTCCCACCACACCGCTCGTCGGCCTGTCCGGCCGCCTGGCGGTTCTGCATCGGCTCGCCGACGCCCTCGACGCCCGGCCCGACGTCTTCTCCTCCCGGCGGCCGGGTGACCTCTACGATCGCCTGACCGCCGCGGGGGGTGCGGTCGACGCGCACGACATCTTGTCGCTGCTGCTCGACACGCTGTCGCCGATCTGGCCGTCGGACAACCGGATCGGCGAGGTCGCGCTGGGCGATTGTTGGCACCACACCGCGGTTGGTGGTGCGGGCGGCACCGCCGGGTGGATGCCGTTTCACAAACTGTCGCAATGGCTGACCTATTCACTGCTCGAACCCTTCGAGTGGGCCGGCATCGACGTCGGGGATCTGGGCGCGCTGACCGCACTGCCCGAGTACCGCAACGGTGGTCTGCTCCTCGACACCGCGGTGCTCGTTCCCGTGCCCGACGACGCACTGACGGCCCGGTGGCATGTCGACGACGAGTTCATCGTCGAGTGGCGGGCCCTGACCGTCGCACTACTCGACGAGATCGCCATCCTGGTCGCGGATCGACTCGGCATGACAGCGGCCGAGTTGCCGCTGGCCTGCGTTCTGGAGGGCGGGACCTGGGCGGCCGGACGCGAAACCGCTCGCACGCTCCGAGACGGATTGCCGCCGTTGGACATCGCCAGCGACGGCACGGTCTTCTGACCGACGGCTTCACATCAACTGATCGCGTGAGGAGACCTCCATGAACGACGTGCACGTCATCGATCATCCACTGGTGCAACACAAACTCACCCTGATGCGCCAGAAACAGACCTCCACCAATGACTTTCGGCGTCTCCTGGACGAGATCTCGACGCTGATGACCTACGACGTCCTCGCCGACATCCCGATGCAGGAGGTCAAGGTCGAGACGCCGATGGAGATCACCACCGGCATGGTGATCGACGGCAAGAAGCTGGTGTTCGCCGCGATTCTGCGCGGCGGCACGTCGATGGCCGACGGCATGCTGACCGTGGTCCCGGGCGCGCGCATCGGACACATCGGTCTCTACCGCGATCCCAAGACCCACATCCCGGTCGAGTACTACTTCAAGATGCCCAAGGAACTCGACGAACGCGACGTCGTGGTGGTCGATCCGCTTCTGGCGACCGGGCATTCGGCCGTGGCCGCCGTCGACCGGCTCAAGGAGTACCGTCCCCGATCGATCCGGTTCGTGTGCGTGCTGACCTGCCCGGAGGGCATCGCGACGCTACAGGGCGCACACCCCGAGGTGCCGATATTCACCGCGGGCATCGACCGGGAACTCGACGACCGCGGGTACATCCTGCCGGGTATCGGCGATGCCGGCGACCGGATCTACGGCACCGAGTGACGGTTGCGGCGCCGCGGCAACGGCGCCGGATCTACTTGTGCGGCACGTCCGCTGACAGCCCGCCGTCCATGACGAATTCGGCGCCGGTGGCGTAGGACGATTCGTCGCTGGCCAGGAACACCACGAAGGTCGAGACCTCCGACGAGTCGGCCGCCCGTCCCATCGGTACCTTCACCATGTCCTCGGGCAGGCCCTCGGTCATCGGTGTGCGAATCAGACCGGGATGGATGGAGTTGACGCGCACGTTGTGCGGCGCCAGTTCCAAGGCGGCCGACTTCGCGAGTCCGCGTACACCCCACTTGGACGCGACATAGCCGTGCGCCCAAGGACTTCCGCGTAACCCCTCCACCGACGACACGTTGATGATCGACCCGCCGCCGGCGGCGATCATCGGATCGGCGACCGACTGGATACCCAGGAACGTTCCGGTGAGATTGACGTCGATGATCTGTTTCCACTTGTCGAGGCGGAACTTCTGGATCGTCGAGCCATTGACGATGCCGGCGTTGTTGACGAGCACGTCGACCTTGCCGAAGTCGTCGGTCGCGGCGGCCACCGCCGCCTGCCAGTCCTCCGGCGAGGTCACGTCGAGGTGTACGTAGCGCGCGGCGTCACCGATGTCCTCGGCGAGCACCTTGCCCTCGTCGTCGAGAATGTCGCCGATGACGACCTTGCCACCCTCGGCGACCAGCGCCCGTGCATGCGCGGCGCCCATACCTCGGGCACCGCCTGTGATGATTGCGACCTTGCCGTCCACACGTCCCATGGCGAGCAACCATACAGGCGAAACGCGAAAATGAGAACACGTTCTACCGAGCATGGTCTACTGATATGGACAGGAGTCCGGACAGATGTTCACCCCGGACAATGTTCACCACGGACAGATGTTCACCACAGATAGATGTTCACCACAGATAGATGTTCACCACGAGGGAAGCGATGGCAGAGTGACCGAACAAGCAGCAGCGATCCGTGTGGGCCTGGTCGGGACCGGAAACGCCGGCCGTCTGGCCCTCGCCCAGCTGATCGACGACCCGCGATTCGAGCTGGTCGGGGTCTGCGTGCACAACCCCGACAAGATCGGGCGCGATGCCGGCGCCCTCGCCGGGACGAGCGCCGTCACCGGTGTCAGCGCCGTCGGCGATCTCGACACGCTGATCGCCGCGAAGCCCGACTGCATCGTTTACACCGCCATGGGTGACACCCGGCCGATCGAGGCGTTCAACGACGTGCTGCGCATCCTCGCCGCGGGCATCGACGTCGTCGGCACCGCGCCGGTGACCCTGCAGTATCCGTGGGGCGCCATGCCGGACAAGACCATCGACAAGATCGTGGCGGTCGCCACCGAACACGACGCGAGCGTGTTCATCTCCGGCGTCGATCCCGGATTCGCCAGCGACCTCATCCCCCTCGCGTTCGCCGGAACGTGTCAGCGGATCGAGCAGATCCGGTGCATGGAGATCGCCGACTACGCCACCTATGACGGCGCCGAGGTCATGTTCGACGTGATGGGATTCGCCAAACCCCTCGACGAGACCCCGATGCTGTTCCTGCCCGGTGTACTCGCTCTGGCCTGGGGGACCACCATTCACGAGCTCGCCGCCGCGTCCGGGATCGTGATCGACGAGATCATCGAGCGGTACGAGAGTGAGCCCGCACCAGAGGAATTCGAGATCGCCGCGGGAACGGTGCCCAAGGGGACCCGCGCGGCGGTGCGCTTTGAGATCATCGGTATGGTCGACGGACGTCCGGTGATCGTCGTCGAACATGTGACCAGACTTCGCGGAGATCTGCGACCGGATTGGGCGCAGCCCGCCCAGGACGGGGGCTGCTACCGCGTCGAGATCACCGGCGAACCGTCCTATCGCGTCGACATCTGCCCGACCAGCCGCAAGGGCGATCACAATCACGCCGCGATCGTCGCCGGCGTCGGCCGGGTGGTGAACGCGATCCCGGCGATTGTCGCCGGGCCGGCCGGACTACGGACCACACTCGACCTGCCGCTGATCGCCGGTCCGGCACTCACTCCGGGCTGACATCCCCCGGAGCCGTCATCCCCGAGCCGTCGTCCCCCGAGCCCACGCCGGAACGCCGCGGACCCACGACATCGTAACGGGCGCAGACGAATGCGGAGTTGCGCTCGACCGATTTCAGGGTGAGATCGTAGGGCGCTGTGAACAGCGGTCGGCCGCCGCCCAACGTGACCGGCGCGATCGACACCAGGATCTCGTCGAGCATGCCCGCGTCGGCGAACTGTGCGGCGAGATCTCCCCCACCGACCACCCACACGTCCCGATCGCCTGCGGCGGAGACGATCTCGGTGCGCAACTCCCTCGGGTCGCCGGCGACCACCCGGATCGTGTCCGACACGGCAACGACGTCGCCGTGGGTGAACAGGAAGGTCGGCACCGAGTACGGCCACGGCCTGCCGTCGGTCACCTCGTGATCGAGGAGCCACCGATACGTGGTGGCGCCCATGACCAGTGCACCGACGCCGGTGATGAAGTCGGTGTGATTCATCGGTCCGGACTCGTCGATGGGTTGGTTCAGCAGCCAGTCGAGATTGTCGTCGTCATCGGCCAGGAAGCCGTCGAGGGTGATGGCCGTGTAGTAGCGGAAAGCGGTCATCGGAATCCTCCGGATTGGTTGCGGTGCCACATGATCGGGTCTGGGTCGAGCGAGGGTACGGTGACGTCGACACCGACCTCACGCAGCAGCATGCGGGCGAGAATGCGCCGGTGGGCGGCGAACGTGAGGACATGGGCGACGATCTGGGACAGTACGAAGGATTCCGGTGGCTCACACAGGGCGTCGATGACGCTGTCCGACCACGCGGCCCGCTGGTCGATGTCCCGCGTCAGCGCGATCCAGTGCGCGGATACCTCGTGATGCAGTGCGGTGAGTTCGGCGAGATCATCGGAGACCGCCTCGGGTGCCCGACCACCCTCGATGCACGCCAGCCATGGACGTTTGTCGGTCACCAGATGGGAGAGCACATGGGCGATCGAGTCGTCGTCGCCCTGCCATTGCAGAATTCGGTTGCCGGGCAGAATGATTCGACGATAGGTCGCGTCGTCGAGTGCTGCTGCCGCCGCCAGGAGCGCCGTGGTGTCGTCGATGTCGTGACGGATCATCATCGCCAGGATGTCGCCCGCCCCGGTCTCGTCGTTATGGCCGGTCCCGCGCCCGGCGGCGACGTAAAGCACCGTCGGCGAGTGGAAGTGGATGCCGTTGGGTGCGGGTAGCCAGTGCCCCCGATCCCGCCGCGCCGGAGCGCTACTCGGTGGATGACCGAAGGCACGGGCGAACGCGCGGCTGAATCCCTCCACCGATTCGTACCCGGAATCGAAGGCCACGTCGGTGACCCGCCGACCGTGGTGCAGATACCACGCGGCGCGTTCGAGCATCACCCGCCGCCGCATGGCCAGGGGCGCCTCACCGGAATACCTGCTCACCTGCCGGCCGAAGTGAAACGCCGACGAATGTGCATGCTCGGCCATCGTTGCCAGGGTGTCGTTGTCGTCGTCGAGTACTGCATCCAGCAACTCGCGGATGCGGTCGTGGCCCGGGCCCGTCATCGTCGACTGCGCATCGTCGTCATGAGAGCAAGTATCCGCGGCGTCGGCACGGATGTGCTTGACCGTTCTTGCCTCCTCGACCCGGGTACGGGACCGACGGCGTCAGCCGTCACCGAGTGCCTTGCGCAGTCGTTCGGCCGCGCCGGCCGCCCGCGTCAGCGCGGCAGGACGAGAATGCCCTCGGCCTCGGCGGTGAGGCCGCCGGCGGTCTCGATGTGGCCCGTCACGATCGATGTGACGCCCGCGACGCGATCGAGTCGCGCTTGCGCACGCACCGCACCCAGCGGCGTCCCCCGGCGGTACTGGATGGTCAGCCACTCACCGTCTGGTTCAGGAGGCCCCAAGTGACCACCGAGTAACCTCCTAGCCATGAGTGAGGACATCTGGAAGGCCTTCGAGGTCTCCGTCAACGACCACGTCGCCGAAGTCACCCTGATCGGTCCGGGCAAGGGCAATGCGATGGGACCTGATTTCTGGCAGGAATTGCCCGAGTTGTTCGCCGGCCTCGACGCCGACGACGCCGTGCGCGCGGTGATCCTGCGCGGGGCGGGCAAGCATTTCTCCTACGGCCTGGACCTCGCGGCCATGGCCGGCGACCTCGGACCGGCTCTCGCCGACGGCGCGAAGGCCAAGGCCCGCACCGAGTTTCACGGAGTCATCACGCGGATGCAGGCGGCGATCACCGCCGTTGCGGATTGCCGTAAGCCGGTCATCTGCGCCATCTCCGGATGGTGTATCGGCGGCGGAGTCGACCTCATCTCGGCCGCCGACATCCGGTATGCGAGCGCGGAGGCGAAATTCAGCGTGCGCGAGGTCCGGGTGGCGATGGTGGCCGACGTCGGCAGCCTGGCCCGCCTCCCCGGGATCATCGGCGACGGGCACCTGCGTGAGTTGGCGTTGACCGGCAAGGACATCGACGCCGCCCGCGCCGAGAAGATCGGGCTCGTCAACGACGTGTACCCGACTCCCGAGGAGGCCCTCGACGCCGCCCGCGCGACGGCCCGCGAGATCGCCGACAACCCGCCGCTGGTGGTCTCGGGCATCAAGGAGGTCCTCGATCACGGTCGCACCGCCGATCAGGCCGACAGCCTGCGATTCGTCGCCGCGTGGAACGCCGCATTCCTGCCGAGCAACGACCTCACCGAGGCCATCACCGCCGTCTTCGAGAAGCGCAAACCGAACTTCAGCGGGTCCTGAGCCGACGCTCGGACGGCACGCCGTCGGTCACCCGGGTTCGATCGGGGTCAGCTCGAACACCGGGATCAGCCGGTCGGTGCGTACCTCGTACAGGTCGAAGTTGGGCCAGACCCCACGCAGATCCTGCCACGCATCCGCGCGGGCCTGCTCGTGCAGTTCGCGCACCCGTACCGGCACCGTCGCTCCGTGGTCGAGGATCGCGGCGGTGTCGGTCGCACGCAGGTTGTACACCCACTGCGGCGTCGTCGCACCGCCGAAGTAGGAGCCCGCGATCAGCCATGAGCCGTCGGCGCGAGGCACCGCCAGCAGCCGGGTCCGGCGCACGACGCCGCTGCGGCGACCCGCGACCACGAGCGTGGTGTTGGGCAGTCCGGCGATGTCGAGCAGACCGTAGCGTTCGCCGGTGACCTTTCGAAGAGCGTTGTCGCACTTGACGATCTGCGGGAGGTACCGCGGCATCCACGGGACCGACCCGATCCGTACCGCCGCGGGGGTGAGTATGCCCATCACCCGAGTCTGTCATGGCGACCGGCCATCATCACCGAACGGCGCCGCCGGTGTCAACGTCGCCGTCCACAGGTGTGGATCGGGCCGGCCACTCGACCCGAGATCGGGCGCACGATCAGACCATGACACACAACGCCTCTCACATCCCCGATCCGACGACCGATGCATTGCCGGACGCGCTACCCGACGCCGACCCGATCCCACCGATCGACACCGCCGACCTTCCCTTTCATGACGCCGACGAACTGCGTCAACGCTGGCGCGCGCTCATGGGACCGCTGGGATTCGGTGAGCCGATGTTGTGGCTCCTGTTCGTCGAACGTGACAGCCACCTGATCAAGGCCATCAACAAGCTTCCACTGCCGACCACGCCGGACCCTGAGTTGATCGATCTGCTCATGCACCGGTTCGGCGAAACGCTGGAGAACACCATCGGAATGTCGGTGGCGTGCCTGCTGAGTCGCCCGGGCGCGGACGGCATCACGCCCCGCGATCGGGGTTGGGCGATCCTGCTCACCGAATGCGCTGCACGCCACGGTGTTCGGTTGCAGCCTCTGTTCCGCGCCAACGACATCAACGTGGTCGGACTCGAGGTGCACCATCGCTCGACCGCAGACCACCGACCACTCAACGAGGCGTCCTGATCGAGATCACGGCTCCGACTTGTCACCCGTCCGACGGCGTGTAGGTGGGCGCCGGCGTGTCACTCATGTCCACCGTGCCCTCCATCGGCTGTTCCACCGTCGCCCGGACCGGGCGGTCACCGTAGGTCGGCGTGAAGGTGACCTGCCACGTGACGCTGCCGAAGACCGACACCCGGGTCGGGTCGGCCTGGCCCACGTCGACAGCGAGATCGTCGAGGTCGTCTTGTGCCGTCCACTGCACGGAACCGGGCCGGGCATCCCGGTAGAGCCGCTGAACGCAGCCGGGCCGGTCCGTCGACGCGTCGGCCTGGGTCGATGCAGCGCACCCGTCGAGGTGGCCGCGCACCGCGGCATCGACGGCTCGCCGTCCCGACTCGCTCAGCGCGGCGACGAGATCCGGGGTCGGCGTGGCCGCAGAGCCGCCGGGCACGTCGGCGGCGTCGGTGGCGGTACCGTCGGGGGCCGCCACCGCCAGATACGGATTGGTGCTACCCCACAGGAGGCGTCCCGGGAACACGTACGCGCTGGCGCGACCGGCCACCGTGATGCCGAACAGGGTGAGCCCGGGGATAGGGCTCGCGGCGACCGAGACGGACCGAACCCCGTCGGTGACCAACCACCGTCGGTGATCCCGGGTGAGCGTGTAGGTGGTGCTCACCGCATGATCACCGATGCGGAACGCCGCACCGACGACCGCCCGGTCGCCGGTCGGTGCGGACGTTTCGGCGGTGCTGTCGGTGGCCTCAGTGATGCCGGTGGTGCCGGTGTCGGTGATCCGCACGTCACCGATCGGGGCCGCCTCGTGCTGACGGGCCAGCGCGTCGTCGGTGAGGAACGCCATCGACGGCACAGCCACGATGAGTCGTCGGGCCGTAGAGCCGTCGGCGCGGGCGAGGGCGTCGAGGAAGGCCCGCACCGTGTCTTCCGCCGTCGTCGGTTGCTCCGGGGCCGTCGTCGGCACCCGCACGATGAGCACCGCCACGAGCGCGACGGCCGCCGCCACCACCGCGGCGCCCCCGGCGATCCATCGCCACCGGGGTGCGCGCCGGGTGGTCGGCGGCAGACTCACCCCTGCGGTGTCGCCAGTGCGTCGGTCAGCTGGGTGGCCAGCAGCCGCGCGAACGCCGCCGGGTCGTCGAGTTCGCCGCCCTCGGCGATCAGTGCCATGCCGTAGACCAGGCGTGCGGTCGGGATGAGCGCCGAATGATCCTCCGACGCCCCGAATGCGGTGTTCAAACCGGTCACCAGCGGGTGATCGGCATTGAGTTCCAGAGCGCGCTTGGTCTTGGGGACCTCCTGGCCGGAGGCGCGGTAGAGCTTCTCCAGCTGCGGCGACATCGAGAAGTCGTCACCCACCAGGCAGGCGGCGGATTCGGTGAGGCGCTTGGACAGCCGAGCCTCGGTGATGTCGTCGGACAGGGCCTCACCCAGCCACGTCAGCAGCGGTGCGAACTCCGCGGACTTCGTCTCGTCGGCGGCGTCGTCGGATTCCGTCTCGCCGTCGATGGCGTCGAGATCCACCGCGCCCTTGGCCACCGATTGGAAACTCTTGCCCTCGAATTCCAGGCCCGATCCGACCCACATCTCGTCGACCGGATCGTCGAGGACGAGAACCTCGATCCCCTTGGCGCGGAACGCCTCCAGGTGTGGTGAGCTCTCGATCTGCTGGCGCGATTCGCCGGTCATGTAATAGATCGACTTCTGGTTCTCCGGCATCCGTCCGACGTAGTCGGCCAGCGAGGTCAGGTCGTCGTCGCTGTGGGTGGAGGCGAAGACCGAGGCCTTGAGGATGGCGTCGCGATTGTCGAAATCGTTGACGAGACCTTCCTTGAACACACGCCCGAAGGTGGTCCAGAAGGTCTGGTAGTCCTCGGCGCGCGCGGCCCGCATCTCGCTGACGGTCGAGATGATCTTCTTGGTGAGGCGACGGCGGATGGCGCGGATCTGTCGGTCCTGCTGCAGGATCTCGCGAGAGACGTTGAGCGACAGGTCCGCCGCGTCGACGACACCCTTGACGAACCGCAGGTATTCCGGCATCAGTTCGTCGCAGTCGTCCATGATGAACACCCGCTTGACGTAGAGCTGGATGCCCACGTTGCGTTCCCGCATGAACAGATCGAACGGAGCCTGAGTCGGAATGAACAGCAGCGCTTGGTATTCGAAGGTGCCCTCGGCCTTGAGGGTGATGATCTCCAACGGCTTGTCCCAGCCGTGGGAGACGTGCCGGTAGAACTCCTCGTACTCCTCGTCGGACACCTCGTCACGCGAGCGTGCCCACAGGGCCTTCATCGAGTTGATGGTCTCGGCCTCGACGGTGGTGACCGTTGTCGGTTCGCCACCCTCCTCGGCGGCCGGTGTCGTGGTGGTCTTCTCCACGTCCATCCGAATCGGCCAGCCGATGAAGTCCGAGTATTTCTTCACCAGCGAACGCAAGGTCGCCGCGTCGGTGTAGTCGTGCAGGTGATTCTCGGTGTCGACGGGCTTGAGCGTCAGGGTGACCGAACTGCCCTGCGGCGCGTCGTCGACGTCACCGATGGTGTAGGTGCCGTCGCCGGTGGATTCCCAGCGCGTTCCGGTCTCTTCGCCCGCCTTACGGGTGACCAGGACGACGGAGTCGGCCACCATGAACGTCGAGTAGAAGCCGATACCGAACTGACCGATGAGTTCCTCGGTGGTGGCCGCGTCGCCGGCCTTGCCCGCCTCGGCGAGCTTCTTGCGCAGTTCGGCGGTGCCCGACTTGGCGACGGTGCCGATGAGTTCGATGACCTCCTCGCGCGACATGCCGATGCCGTTGTCGCGCACGGTCAGCGTGCGAGGGGTTCCGTCGGCGTCATCGCCGCCGCCCTGCGCGTCCAGGGTGATGTGCAGATCCGATGTGTCGACATCGAGATCCTTGTTCAGCAAGGACTCCAGGCGCAGCTTGTCCAACGCATCGGACGCGTTGGAGATCAGCTCGCGCAGGAAGCTGTCCTTGTTCGAATAGATCGAATGGACCATCAGGTCCAGCAGTTGCCGGGTCTCGGCCTGGAATTCCCGGACTTCGGATTCAGTACTCAACGACGACCTCCACGTGACAGCTGATCGAACAACGAAGAATCTTAGCGAGCACCGGAACAAGTACCCTGAACAGGGTGTGACGATTCCGGCACGGATCGCCCACACCGCCCGACCCCGACACCCGAGACGGAACCCATGGGAGGCCGCGCCGCCGATGAAGCTCCCCCGCGTGATGTGCGTTCACGCCCACCCCGACGACGAGTCCCTGTGGACCGGTGGCACGATCGCCCGGCACGTCGACCTCGGTGGCGAGATATCGGTGGTGACCACCACCTGGGCACGCGGGACCTCACGGCACGCCGAGCTGTGTCTGGCGCTGCAGGAACTGGGTGTGACCTCCGAGCCGATCATGATGGGTTACGCCGACGACGGGGTGCCCGAGTCCGCACCGGGGCGTGAGCGATTCTGCGACGGCAGGTTCGACCGCCAGGTCAAGGAACTCGTCCGGCACATCCGGCGCATCAAGCCGGACATCGTCATCACCTACGACGCAGCGGGGATCTACGGGCACCGCGATCACGTGCATGCCAACCGGCTCGCCTGCGCCGCGGCCGACGCCGCCGCGGTACCCATGCTGCACCGCAGCACCGGACCGCCATGGCGGGTCAAATCGCTGTATCTGGCGACCGTCCCCATCTGGATGGTCGAGGCCGTCGCCGACGACCTGTTCCCGACCATGTCGAAGTACGCGCTGCCCGGTACCCAGCCCGGGATGATCGACCTCGAACTCGACGTGTCGAAGTGGGTGGATCGTAAGGCGGCGGCCATTCGTGCACACCGCTCCGAGGTCGAGCGCAGCTACATGATCTCCCATCTCATGAATCTGCCCCCGGAGAAGCGGGACCCGTTGCTCGGTACCGAGAACTACATCCGGCGCGATCTCGTGCGTGGCGGTGTCGACCTGTAGGACCCCCTGGAGGACCACTGACGGCGCCCGGCGCTGTCAACGAGGCGCGAACTCACGTCTCCGGCTCGGTGGTCGGCGTCGGTTCGGGGCCGCTCACGGTTCGGGGTCGATCATGGGACGAATGGCCGAACGCAAGCCACTGGCGCGGTGCACCCGCCGGTCGACGGCCGCCCGCAGCATCTCGGGCGTTCCCACGATCCGCACCGTCGACTGTGCTCGAGTGATGGCTGTGTACAACAACTCTCGGGTGAGCAGCGGGGAGTCGGCGGGTGGCAACACCACGGTCACGGCGCCGAACTGGCTGCCCTGACTGCGGTGAATCGTCATCGCGTACGCCCACATCGTCTCGGCGAGCCGATGCGGCGCGACCATCACCGGCTCGCTGAACTCGCTGCGCCGGAAGGCGACGGCGTCGCCCTCCGCGCGGTGGATCATCACCCCGCAGTCACCGTTGAACACCTTGTTCTGCCGGTCGTTGGCGGTGACCAGAATCGGCACGCCGGGAATCGGGCGGGTGCGGTCGGCCACGAGATGGGCGTGTCCGGCGGCTTCCGCGAGCCACTCGACGATCCGTCGGGTCCATCCCTCCACTCCCCACTGACCATCCCGGTGCGCGCACAGCACGCGGTGGGTGTCGAGGGCGTCGAGTGCGGCGGACGCGTCACCGCTCGTCGCGGCCGACCGCAGCGCCCGCCCCCAGGCGACGACCGCGGCGCGGATTCCCGGATCCTCGGGTTCGACGAGGACGACGTCGTCGATGGCATCGTCGGCGACCAGTTCGAGGACGTGGTCGGCGTCGCCGACATTGACCGCCGCAGCCACGTCGGCGATGCCGCCGCGATTGCGGAAATTGTCGGTGAGGGCGACGATTCCGTCGGCCAGTCTGGGAAGTTCGGCATCGGCCAGGCCTGCGGTGGCCACCAGATCCGCGAGCGCGGCGTCGATGGGCACCCCTGCTGGTTCGCGTTCCACGAGGTCGGCGAGGACGGCTCCGGCCTCCACCGACGCGAGCTGGTGCGGGTCGCCGACGAGAATCAGACGGGCGGTCGGCCGTACCGCCTCCAACAGGTGACTCATCGCGGTGACCGACAGCATCGAGGTCTCGTCGACGACGACCACGTCGTGCGGTAGCCGGTTGGTACGTCCGTACCTCGGAACCGAACCCGGTCGCCACCCCAACAGTCCGTGGACGGTGACCGCATGGACCGCCGGCTCCGCGGTGGTGTCATTCCCCCGCATGCCGTCCAACGACGCCTGCAATTGGGCGACCGCCCGGCCGGTGGGAGCGCATACCGCAATCTGCAGGCGTGACCCGCCGAGCCGATCGAGTACGGCGAGGATCCGCGCGACCGTATAGGTCTTGCCCGTGCCGGGACCGCCGGTCAGGACCGAGGTCCATCGTGATGCCGCGATCGCCGCAGCGAGTCGTTGCCGGGGTGAGGCGGTGGGGCTCGTGGTGAACGCGTCGTCGACGGCGGCCACGATGTCCGAGATTCCCACCTCGGGAGCGTCATCGGCACGCTCGGCGAGCGTGGTACGAATGATCTCCTCCTGCTCGAAGTAGCGACCGAGATACAGCAATGGGCCGTCATCGGAGTCGACCAGCACCAGCGGACGCAGGGGTCCCGACTCCGATCCCACGATCAGCGGGCAGGTACGCAGTGCGTCCACCATCTCGTCGACCGTGGGCAGTGTCATCCGGTCGGCCGTGGAATCCTCGCCGTCGGAGTCGACGGGGGTGGCGCCGACCGGGTCGAGGTCGACCAGCGCCAGACATGTCGAACCCTGCCGGACCGCGCGGACCGCGAAGGCGGCCGCGAGTTGCGCCACCTCGGAGACGGATTCGCCACACAGGTCGACGAGGCGGGAGACGACGTGCACGTCGGCGGCGTCGAGAAATCCGGCGACGTTGGCACGTCCGAGGATTCCCTGGGCGGCCAGAACCCGTTGTGGCCCCGTGGATATCGTCACGACTCCACTCCTCTCGCCCGGTCCCCGGCGCTCCGTGCGCCTCGCGTGTCGCACCCCGACCCCGACAACAGATCCGACAGCGAAATGATCAGTTCGGTGGGGACGTTCCACTCGAAGACCCCGCACCCCAACGGGGTGTCGGGTCCGATCATGCCGCGCACGAAGTGATACTGGACCGGACCCAGATGCTCGGCCGGATGGTATCCCGGCAGTCGCCATCGCAGATACCGGTGCAGCGCAACCGAATACAGCAAGGCCTGCAGCGGGTAGTGGGAACGGATCATCTCACCGGCCATCGCCGGAGTCGAGAAATCGGTTGCGTGCAGGTCGCCGGGACGCAGCCGGTTGGTCTTGTAGTCGACGATCACGAAGCGCCCCTGCGGTGTTCGGAGCACCGAATCGATGCTTCCGGTGAGGAAGCCGCGGAGCGTTCTGGCGGGCAGTGCGCCGAGAATGTCGGCGTAGTCGCGCAGTTGGTCGTCGTCGGGCAACATCCGTGCCATCAGCCCGGCGATCTCGGAGAGTGCCGCCGCCCCGTCGGCGTCGCCCAGTGGAAGCTCGAAGTCGAGTTCGGCCAGCCGATCACGCGGTGGGATGCTCCACAGGTCGCCGAAACCCAACGGTGTCGTCAGCACCGCGTCGAGGGCGGTGGTCAGTGATTCGGCGTCCACCGACAGCGCGTACCGCGCCGCCGACCGGGAACAGAGGTCGCGCACATGGGTGTGGCGATCCGGCGCCGCGGTGTCGACGTATTCGAGGACTTCGTGTACGAACGTCCCGAACGCCGCACCGAAGGGCATGCCGTTCATCAGGGACATGCCGGCTTCGTCTGCCGCCCCGCCGGTCTCGGTATCGACCACCTCGGCGACATCACCGGGAACCGCAGGCTCGTCGACGGTCACCTCGGCCTCGGGTTCGCTTCCGGCATCGGGGGTTTCGGCGGCCGGTCCGTGCGCGGCGCCGGCGATGATGGCCGAATACGAGGTGCGCTGCCAGGAGGTGTCGATCTTCCCGCCGAAGATCGCCGCCGACAATTCCGCCGGTTCGGCACCGTCGGTTCCCGACTCCCAGCGACCCGGGTCCGCGCCGACCGCGCGTTCGACGCTGATCGACGAGGTGCCGGCACCCAGCTGGGTCAGCCGGGCCGCGCATTCCGCCGGATCGGGGACCGGCACCGTCTCCGGGATGTCGGTGCCCACAGCGAGATATCCCGGCGTACGGCCGAATACGAGGCGATGCAGTGCCGAATGCGATGTCCCCTGCGACGGTGCCCACCACATCACGACCTGCGACGCGGCCCGGGTGAGCGCGACATACAGTTTCCGCAGGTCCTCCCCCGATTCCTCGGACATGCTGCGGCGCAATCGTTCCGATCGTCCGGTGGTGTCGGGTCCACCGACGTCGAGAAACCGCGTCTGGTTCTCATCGTGGAAACGGAACGTCTTCGGAGACGGTACCCGTGCGCCATCCCAGCCGAACGGAACGTACACGATGGGGAACGCGAGTCCCTTGCTGGCATGCACCGTCATGATCTGCACGACGTGGGTGTCGCGGTCCAGGCGCCGCGTCTGCTCGTCCGATCGCCGCCACCGCGACACGTCCTCGATGCGGTCGGCCAGCCATTCCTGCACCGACGACAGACCACAATCGTTCTCCACCACATGCCTGTTGCACACCGTGGCCACCTGCATCAGGTCGGTCAACGCACGCTCACCGTCGGCGGTGGCGAGCACCCTGGCCGCCACTCGCCGGTCACCGAGCACCCGCTGCACCAGTGCGGCGAAACCACCGATGTCGAATACCTTTGCCAGATCCGATAATTGGGCCGCCAACTCGGTCCGTGCGTCGTCGCTCGCATCGGCGAGGTCATCGGGCGTCCAGCCGATCAGCGGGGTCATCGCGGCCAGCGCCACCCGGTCGGTCCGCGACGGCGACTCGATCGCCCGGATCAGCCACAACCAGTGCCGCGCACTCATCGTGGAGAAGACGCTGGTCCCGGTGCCGACCACCGATCCGACGCCGTGACCGGCCAAGGCGCGCTGCAGTGGCTCGATCGTCTTGTTGGCCACCACCAGGATCGCGATGTCGCCCGGGTGCACCGGCCGGGTGTGCCCGTCGACGGTGAGTTCGGTGCCCGACGAGAGCAGTCGGGTGATATCGGCCGCGACATCGCCGATCACGGCATCACGAATCGCGCTCACCGGCGCGAATCCGCTGCGGCCGCGCACCGGGAAGTCGTCGACGTCGAACCAGCGCACCCGCAGCGGGGTCGCCCCCGGCCCGCGCAGGCGACTGCCGGGATGTGCCGATTCCACCGGATACACGGTGATCTGCGAACTGCCCAGGTTGGCACCGCCGTACACCCGATACAGCGCGGTGACGAGGTCACCGTCGGTACGCCAGTTGTTCTCGAGGGCGCGACGCTCGTCGGCCACCGCGACCGCATCGAGGTAGCTGAGCACCTCGGCGCCGCGAAAGGCGTAGATCGACTGTTTGGGGTCCCCGACCAGCACCAACGGCTTGTGCCCGTGGAAGCAGCGCCGGAGGATCTCCCATTGGAAGGGGTCGGTGTCCTGGAACTCGTCGACGAGGACCAGACCGAATGCATCGCGGATGCGGGCGCATGCGTCGTCGCCCACATGGGTGTCGGTGACGATGGAATACAGGATCATCTGGAGGTCGTCGTAGGTGCGCACCCGCGCGAGGAGTTTACGCTCGTTGACGATCTCGCGGACCCGGCTGCAGAAGCGGACGCGGCGGGCCGCGATGCGGTCATCGGCGTCGGCGTTCTCCCCCGCCGGATCCGACGGTGCCAGTGCCACACCGGGATTGCGGACGGCGTCCTTCGCGATGACGATGGCGTCGTCGAGGCCGAAGACCGGTTCTTCCGCGTCGCGGACGAACCCCTGGAAGTACAGATCGCGGGCGGCGTCCTCGACGAGATCGTCGACGTCCTCGACGATCTCGTAGATCAGTTCCCGCTCACCGAGGAATCCGAGGGCCTCGAGCATGCGATTGCAGAAGGTGTGCGTCGTGGCGATGGTGGAGGCGTCGAAATCCGACAGTGCCCGGGTGAGTCGGTCACGGCGGGACGCGACGTCGGCCGGATCGCCGGTCAGCAGCATCCGCAGCAGAGGGTCGGTGCCGGGGTCGGCCTCGGTGTCGGTGGTGGCCGCCGGACTCAGCGCCTCGGCGAGACGCCACAATCGGCTGCGCATCCGCTCCCGCAATTCCGCTGTCGCCGAACGACTGAACGTGATGAGGAGCAGTTCGTCGATGGCCACCCCCTCGGCGATGTGACGGGCGGCGATGTCGACGATCGCGTAGGTCTTGCCGGTGCCGGCGCTGGCCTCCACGACCGTGGTGCCGTCGCCGACGCCCTCGACGATGTCGAAGGCGAGCGGGGCCCGCGTCCCTGCCTCGGCCGCTGCCGTGTCCATGAACTCTTCGGCGTGCGATGTCATCGGATCACCTCGTGGGCCAGCAGCGGTTCCCAGATCCGGGTGGCCAGCGCGCCGAACATCGGCTCGCCGGGCACCAGACCGATCGCCGACCACCGCGGATCGTCGGGAATGGGCACCTCGGTGAGCGCGTCGAATCCCACCGCGGTGGTGACGTCGTCACCGTAGGCGAATCGGATGTACGGATCGGCCTGCGCGCCAAAGCGATAGTCGAACTTCGCTGCCGCCGCGCGGCGCGCGATCTCCGCCGAGCTGCCCCGCACACACTTCTCGGCGTATGCCAGACCGGGATCGAGTGGGACGGGCAACGGTACGCACAATCCGAGGCGATAGATCGCGATCAGGTCGGCGAGTACCGCGGTCGGATCGTCGGGGACCCGCAGGCTCACCGCCGTCACGTGGGATGACCTGCGGTCGGCCCGTCCGATGACGACCGCCGTGTGGATTCTCTCCCCACTCGGCGCGGACTGCTGCTGCGCTTCCGCCGTCGCGAGCAGCCGTACCCACGCGGCGAGGCGTTGCTTCGCCCGGATCTTCGAGTAGGTCGCCTCGATGATGGTCTCGCCGTAGACATCCGGCACACTGCCGTGCAGCCGGCCGCCGTCGGGCAGATCGAGCACCACGTCGCGGGAGCCGCCCGACCCGGTGCGGAGCCCGGCCGCCACCCGATGCACGTTACCCACCTGCCGTGAGATGCGGATCAGTTCGCGGCGCCCGAACTCGATGGGCGGCAGACTCCCCCGGCGCATCTCGGCCATCTGGGCGGTGCGCAGGTCCACGCCCGCGAGTGTCTGACGCAGCAGTCGGTCGCCGATGGCCCATTCATCGAGGCCGGCGACGGCCACGTCGAGCCGGTCGGAGTCCTCGGCGTCGTCGTCCGGAAGCCGGGCACCGAGACGCTGCCGGATGAACCCCTCGATCGGATTGCCGAAAAAGGCGGTGAGCGAACCGAGTTCGATGTCGGCGGACACCGATTCCGAGTCGGCGGGCATGGTGATGTCGGCGACCCGTGCGGGGGCGTGATGGTCACCGCCGACCGCCCGCGCCCCGGCGAGCAGGGCGGTGTCATAGCCGAATGGTCCCTCGACGCCTTCGAACGCACCGGGCGTGAAGTTGCGGGCGTCGAAACCGTGCAGCGGATGTCGGCAGATCACCGCGTCGGGTTCGGTGCCGGTCAATGCCGCGACGACCTCGGTGAGTTCGCTGACCACCACCGCCGGCGGTACCCGGGTACCGCGCACCGGGTCGGCTCCGGTGTAGAAGACGAGAAGGTGTTCGTGCGCGGCGTTGACGGCGTCGAGAAACAGTTGCCGATCCTCGTCGCGGGGTTGCCGTTCACCGAGCATCGGCACCCGGCCGAGGACGTCGTCGCCGTCGATCCGCAACGCGCGCGGAAACGCATCGGTGTCGATGCCGAGCAGCACGACGACCCGATGAGGCACCGTCCGCATCGGTACCAGGGTGCACACCGTCAACTCACCGGTACGGAAGTTCGCGCGCGTCGGCCGTCCCGCGATCATCGTCGCCACGAGATCCCGCACATCCGACAGCCGCAGCACCCGCGAGGAGGTGTCGGATTCCGGATCGGCACCGTCACCCAGGGATTCGGTGAGCGCCCGGGTTGCCGCCGCGGTCTGCCACTCGTCGCCGGGAACGGTTGCCGTGAGGGTGGCGACGATGTCGAGGAGCGCCGCCGCCCACGCGGCGGCCGGCGCGCTTTCGGCCATGCGGGCGAGTAGGTCCCCGAGCCGGTCGACGAACTCCGCGAGCCGTCCCACGAGATCGATCTGGGTACTCTCCAGCCCCTCCATCGGGAGGGCGGTGCCCAGCCACAGTCCCTCGCCCGCGCCGGCGACCACACCCAGGGCGATGCGGTCCAGGCCCACGTCGAAGGTGCCCTGCGCCAATCCGGCCAACCCGAATCGGGCGCGCTGGGTGTTGTCGATCCCCCATCGGATACCTGTGCGGGACAACCATTCCCGTACCCATTCCAGGTCGTCGTCGGTCATCTCGAAACGTTGGGACACCGGCTCGAGGGCGAGTAGGTCGGCGACGTCGCCGGCGCTCACCCGGCCGGCGGCGAGTTCGACGACACGGGCGACGACGTCGAGGATCGGATTGACGTGGCGCAGTCCGCGGTCGGCCAGCCGGACGCGTAGGGCGGATGCGGGGTGGTCGAGCCCGGGCTGGCCGAAGACGCCGCGAATCAGCGGCGCGAAGGTCTCGACGTCGGGACACATGATGATGACGTCGCGCGGCTGCAGGGAGGCGTCGGCATCGAACAGGTGCAGGAGCCGGTCACGCAGCGCCTCCACCTGGCGTTCGGGCCCGTGGCAGGCATGCACTTCGACGGAGCTGTCCGGGGTCAGGATGCCCGGCCGGTCACGCGGATCGGTGTCGTCGCGAATGCCCTCCTGTACCGCAGCCAGCACCGAGGTGGGCGAGGCCGTCGGCTCGGCAGGCGCGTGGTGGATGTCGGCGTCGAGATCGTCCATGATGCGCAGCTGCAGTTCCTGCACGTCGCGGGACAGTCCGGACAGCAGGGGGTTTCGCAGTGCGGGCGGCGTCCATGAGGCGCGGCGCCGGTCGGTCGGTGCCGGTTGCGACGCGATCGCCGCCCAGAGCGCGGGTCCGGGATGCGGGATGAACAGATGCACGTCGCGGTGGGCCGCGAGGGACGCGGCGACCCGCCGGAAGGATTCGGTCACCCGCGTCGGTCCGAACACCGACAGCCGCTCGGGCAGGTCGGTCGTGGTCGCGTCGGCGGCCAGGCGCTCGCACACCGCGTCGAGCGCTTCGACCGGATGGGCGGCACCGATCCGCGACCGCACCTCACGCCAGAACCGGGGTTGCCAGGTCATGTCGTCGGGCAACCGCTGTCCCGAGCCGTCGGTGTCGTCACCCGACGCCCAGCCGGTGAGCATTGCCGGACGGTGACGCGCGTACCGCTCGAAGAGGTCGGCGATGTGACGGGCCGTCGCATACCGGCGGCCCACCCGCGGGTCGTCGGCCCGGGCGTCGGGCCCCAGGCCGACGTGGCGTGCGAGGACACGAAGATCCGGATCGGTGATCAGATCGTCGAGGACGTCGAGAACCGGCCACACCAGCGAGCCCGGCTGCCAGAGGTCGGTGGCGGCGGATTTCGCTGCCGACGTCGTCACCTGCTCGATGACGACGTCGGTGAGGGCAGCCGGTGAGGAGAAGTCGATGTTGGCAGCGATGCCGTCGGCAGTGCTTCGGCCGGCGCCGTCGGCGCCGGAGACGCCCAGTCGCGTGGCCAGTCGTTGCGACAGCCACCGCTCCACGCCACGCGCCGGGACCGCCACCACCTCGGTGCGCATGGGGTCGGCCAGTGGGGTGGTCAGCACCTGCCCCAGCGCATCGGCGAGGACGTCGGTGCGTTCGGCGCGGTGCAGGGTCAGCATCGAGGGACCCGGATCAGGCCTGGGGCCGCAGCGCCGGCAGGTCCCCGCGGTGAGCCTCGAGAACGGCCCGCGCCGCGGGCAGGATGGGGGTGGGTGCTCCGGTCTCCCGATCGATCGCGACCATCGTCGTCCGGGCCAACGCGACCAGCGTCCCGTCGGCCGCGGCCATCGTCGCACCGATCGTGTACGACGACGTCCCCAGTCGCGTGATGGCCAGGCGCACGCGCACCGGATCGACGCTGTAGAGCAGCGGCGCGCGGAACTCGATGTCCTGGCGTGCCACCAGTAGCGGCACCCGGTCGACACCGGCCGGGAACCACCGGGAGAAGGTCCGCACACGAGCCTCCTCGAGCAGGCGGGCGAATTGAACGTTGTTGACATGAGCGTTGATATCCATGTCGCCCCAACGCAATTGGAGGTCGATATCCACCGGGCCGACATCAGACTGGTCGGTCTCGGGGGCACGGCTTTCGCCGGAGACGGCGGCGGTGACGGACTGTTCTGGAGCCACGAACGGCAAGCCTATCGGTTCGGTCCGACAGCACTGCGGCCCACACACCAGCCCACATACCGGCCCACACACCGCACACCGATCCGACGGCCCCGACACGCGGGCGACAATCCGCGACGGACACCAGGGTCAGTCCGTACACTCGAGATCCACCAGAGCACCCGCCGCTCCGCATCACAGCCGGGGTTCTGACAGGTGAGTGCAGTTGGGTCGAGGCATTGGGGGCCGGGTGATCGTCGAGACATCGCGGATGCTGTTGCGTCCGGTCGATCGTCGCGACGTCGATCACCTCGTCCGGCTCGACAGCGACCCCGAGGTGATGCGTTTCGTGACCGGCGGAACCGCCACGCCCCGATCGACCATCGAAGGCTTCGTGGTTCCGCGCGCCGAAGCCGAGTTGCAGACCGGGCGCGGCGGAATCTGGACGGCGACCGATCGACGGTACGGGGTGTTCCTCGGCTGGGTGTCGCTGCGCGCTCCGCGGCATTCGGTGCAGCCCGAACTCGAACTCAGCTACCGTCTGCGACGCGAGTATTGGGGTCGCGGCCTGGCCACCGAGGCCGCCCGCGTCGTCACCGACGTCGCCTTCGCCGAGTTCGACGCGCAACGCCTGTTCGCGAGCACCACCGCGACACACGCCTCGTCGCGGCGTGTGATGGAGAAACTCGGCATGCAGATGTGCGCGCGCGACATCTGCGCCGATCCCGCAGCCTCCGATCCCGCAGCCTCTGATCCCACCGGCGCCGGCGAACCGGAGGTCGAATACGAAATGCTGCGGCGGCACTGGGAGATCACCGGCGCGCGGTACGGCGCCGCGACCGACCTCACCGCGTGAGCGGACACGGCTCAACGCCTTCGCAGCCTCACCGAGACCGATCGTCGCGCGGGGACTACCGTAGAGATGCGTTGCACACGCACGCCCACAATCGAGAAGGAGACGTTCTCGGATGAGCAGCCCCACCCCTTCGGCGCGTCCACAAGTCGTCATCATCGGCTCCGGTTTCGGCGGTCTTTTCGCCGCTCAGCGACTGAACAAGGTCGATGTCGACGTCACGCTCATCGCCAAGACGACGCACCACCTGTTCCAGCCGATGCTGTACCAGGTCGCGACCGGTATCGTCGCCGAAGGCGAGATCGCACCGGCCACCCGGGTGGTACTGCGTAAGCAGAAGAACACCAAGGTGCTCATGGGTGATGTCTTCGAGATCAACCTCGAGGCGCAGACCGTGACGTCACGTCTGCTCGAGCGCGTCACGGTGACCCCGTACGACAAGCTCATCATCGCCGCCGGCGCCGACCAGTCGTATTTCGGCAACGATCACTTCGCCGAATACGCGCCCGGCATGAAGACCATCGACCACGCCCTCGAATTGCGCGGCCGCATCCTCGGGGCCTTCGAGCAGGCCGAACTGTCCGACGACCCGGCCGAGCGGGCCAAGCTGCTGACCTTCGTGGTGGTCGGCGCGGGCCCTACCGGTGTCGAACTCGCCGGGCAGATCGCGGAGATGAGTGACAAGACCCTCAAGGGGGCCTTCCGCAACATCGATCCGACCGAGGCCCGCGTCATCCTGCTCGACGCCGCCCCCGCGGTGCTCCCGCCGTTCGGTCCGAAACTCGGCGGCAAGGCGGCGGCCCGGCTGGAGAAGATGGGCGTCGAGATCCAGCTGAACGCGATGGTCGTCGACCTCGATTACGACGGTCTGACCGTCAAGGAGAAGGACGGCACCACCCGCCGCATCGAATCCCAGTGCAAGGTGTGGTCGGCGGGTGTACAGGCCAGCCCGCTGGGCAAGCAACTGGCCGAGCAGTCCGGTGTGGAACTCGACCGCGCCGGCCGGGTCAAGGTGGGCCCCGACCTGTCCATCCCCGGCAACCCCGATGTGTTCGTCGTCGGCGACATGATGGCCGTCGACGGCGTGCCCGGTGTCGCCCAGGGTGCCATCCAGGGCGGGCGGTATGCCGCCGACGCGATCAAGGCGGAGCTCAAGGGACAGACGCCGGATCAGCGCAAGCCGTTCAGCTATTTCGACAAGGGATCGATGGCGACGATCTCCCGTTTCAGCGCGGTCATGCAGGTGCCGATCCCGGGCACCAAGAAGAAGTTCGAGACCGAGGGTTACTTCGCGTGGCTCGGCTGGCTGGCGCTGCACCTGGTGTACCTGGTCGGTTTCCGCAACCGGCTCAACACGATCGTCAACTGGTTCTTCGCGTTCTCCACCCGCGGTCGTACCCAGCTCGCCGTCACCGAGCAGCAGGTCTACGCGCGGACCGCGATCGGGCAGTTGTCGGAACTGGAGAAGAAATCGATCCCCGAGGTGGAGGCCGAATCGGTGGGCGCCGACGACCCCGCCCCGGGCGGCGACAAGACCGCCGAGGCCAGCTGACCCCGGTCGGCCTCAGCTGATCGCGAGCGCTGCGACGTCAAGGATGTCGCAGCGCTCGCGCGCTAGTGCGAGGGTGCTTGCCAGGGACGTGGTGAGGGTCCCGGCGTCATCGGCCAACGCCAGTCGCGCCGCGAAGTGCGCGGCATCGACCGCATCCGGAGAAGTGTCCGGTCGCCGGAACACGCTGGTCAGTGCGTGGCATCCGGCTGCGGCTGCGGTGGAGCCGGCGCCCAGCGCCACCCCGTGTCGAAGGACCGGCCTGCCGTCGACGTCGACGTTCAGCGTGCCGCGCCACCTGCCGCGCTCGTCATCGGGATGCCGATGGGCAGAGCGACCGATCTGGATGTGCTCGTGCACGTCGACGATCGCGTCGCCGGCGGCGATGATGTCGATACGCGAACGATGATCGGCACCACCGGCGATCACCGTCGGTTGCGGATCGAGGCGCAGCCGCGCTCCCGCGCCCACCTCGATGTGCCAATGCGACGTCGAATCGGCCCGATCGGCGGCCGGCAACGCGATGGTCGCCGCCACCGAACCCAGATCCAGCGACGCACCGTCGGCCACCCGCACGACGATCTCGATGTGATCACCACCCAGCGGGGTCGCGGCCGCCCCTACCAGGTGTGCGGCATGGCGGCCGGTTTGCCGCACCGCGAATGCGCCGGAGCAGCGTGTCCGCAACGACCGCGCCGGGTCGGCGATGATCTCGACGTCGGTGCGCACTATCCGGTGACCGGGACCGCGAGTTGGGCACGCACCCAGGCCAACACGTCGGTGGCCGCGGGGTCGTCGGTGAGCGAGATCATCGCGGTGGGGCGGCCTTCGCGGACCTCGTCGGCGTCTCGTCGCATCACCCCGAGGTCGGCGCCCACCCGCGAGGCGAGGTCGGTCTTGTTGATCACCAACAGGTCCGAATAGGTCACGCCGGGCCCACCCTTGCGGGGGACCTTGTCGCCGCCTGCGACGTCGATGACGAAGATCTGCACGTCGATCAAGCCGGTGGAGAAAGTGGCGGTGAGATTGTCGCCGCCGGACTCGACGAGGATCAGATCCAGCGGCGGGTTGGCCGCCACCAGATCGTCGATGGCGTCGAGGTTGGCGGTGATGTCGTCACGGATCGCGGTGTGCGGGCAGCCGCCGGTCTGCACGGCGGTGATGCGTTCGTCGGGCAGCACGGCGTTGCGCCGCAGGAAGTCGGCGTCCTCGGTGGTGTAGATGTCGTTGGTGAGGACGGCCAGCGACAGTTCGTCGCGCAGTTGCCGGCACAACGCGGCCACCAGGGCGGTCTTCCCGGAGCCGACCGGGCCACCGATCCCGATGCGCAGCGCCTCGCCGGGTTCGCGGTGGCGCCGCGGCCGGTCGTGGGTGTGGTCGTGCGGTTCACCGTCGATCAGATGCGGGGGCATGGGAGGTTCCTCTCCGGACGTGATGTGGGACAACGTTTTTCAGGACGAAAATCCTGAATGGGGGTCATGACATGAACAGCGGCATGCCGCGACGCTCATGGCGTTCGGCGAAAACGTCGAGGATCGGATCCGACAGGTCGGCCAGTCCGATCGCGGCCTGCGCGGCGATGTTCTCGCAGTCGGCACCGAGGTCGGCAATCATCAGTGCGACATCGGCGGGGTCGAGGGCCAACAACCGTTGCCCGGCGGTCGCCGCGCCACTGACGGTGGTGTAGACGAGTACCAGCGCGGTGTGGAACCCGGAGAGACCCGATGCGGCTCCCACCGAACCGCTGATGACCGGTAGATGTGTCGTCGGGGTGTGCTCGCCCCAGTCGAGGTTCGGCCACATCCGCCGGGCCAACCGCGCCATCCCCCGGCCCTGCGCGAGCGACGCCTTGCGGGCGGCCGCCGACGGTGTGCGGGCGTCGGTCTCACCCTGTGCGGCACGCACATCCAACGCACCGTCGGCGACGGCGGCCGCGATCGACGCCGACACCAGACCGGTGGTGACCAGCCGACGATGCAGGAATGCGGCGAGATCGTCGACGCCCCGGATGAAGCCGTCGGCGATGGCCTGTTCCACCCCGCCCGAGTGCACATGTCCGCCCACCGGCAGCCGGGAATCGGCCAGTGTGAGCATCATCGCCAGCGGCGACGACGCGCCGCGCGCGGGGGGATCGATCTGCGTCATCGGTGTCCCTCAGAACAGGAAATATCGTTGGGCCATCGGCAGTTCGGCGACCGGTTGCGCCTCCCACACCTCACCGTCGACGCGGACGGTGAAGGTGTCGGGGTCGACCTCGATGGTGGGCATCGCCGAGTTACCCGGCATGTCGGCCTTACCGATCGACCGGGTGTTCTTCACCGGCGCCAGGCGACGGCGGATCCCGACACGGTCGGCGAGATCGTCGTCCACGCCGGGGGCGACGAAGCTGATCGACGTGTCGGCGGCCACCGGAGGCGCCGCACCGAACATGGGGCGTGGCAACACCGGCTGCGGTGTCGGGATGGAGGCGTTGGCGTCACCCATCTGCGCCCAGGCGATGGCGCCGCCCTTGATCACCAGATCGGGTTTGATGCCGAAGAAGGCCGGGTCCCACAGCACCAGATCGGCGAGTTTGCCGATCTCGACCGAGCCGATCTCGTCGTCGAATCCGTGTGCCACCGCGGGGCAGATCGTGTACTTGGCGACGTAGCGCTGCGCGCGGTGGTTGTCGGCGCGCCCGTCGCCGTCGAGGGATCCGCGTTTGCGTTTCATCACGTGGGCGGTCTGCCAGGTGCGCAGCACCACCTCGCCGATGCGGCCCATCGCCTGGGCATCGGAGCCGATCATCGAGATCGCCCCGAGGTCGTGCAGCAGGTCCTCGGCGGCGATCGTCGACGGCCGGATCCTGCTCTCGGCGAACGCAAGGTCTTCGGGCACGGTCGGGTTCAGGTGATGGCACACCATCAGCATGTCGAGGTGCTCGTCGAGGGTGTTGACGGTGTGCGGGCGGGTCGGGTTGGTGGAGCTCGGCAGCACGTTCGGTGCCGACGCCACGGTGATGATGTCGGGCGCATGCCCGCCACCGGCACCTTCGGTGTGATACGCGTGAATGCTGCGCCCGGCGATGGCACCCAGGGTGGATTCGACGAATCCCGCCTCGTTGAGGGTGTCGGAGTGCAGCGCCACCTGGACGCCGGTCTCGTCGGCCACCCGCAGACAGGCGTCAATCGCCGCCGGGGTGCTCCCCCAGTCCTCGTGCAGCTTGAATCCCGATGCGCCGGCCCGGATCTGCTCGCGCATCGCCTCGGCACTGACGGTGTTGCCCTTGCCGAGCAGGGCGATGTTGAGCGGCCAGTGGTCGGTGGCCGCGAGAATCGAGGCCAGGTGCCAGGCGCCGGGGGTGACCGTGGTGGCCTTGGAACCCTCCGCCGGTCCGGTGCCGCCACCGATCAGGGTGGTGATGCCGTTGCCGAGGGCCTCGTCCATGATCTGCGGGCAGATGAAGTGGACGTGGCAGTCGATGCCGCCGGCGGTGACGATCTTGCCGTTGCCCGCGATGATCTCGGTCGAGGCGCCGATCACCAGGTCGGGATGCACCCCGTCCATCGTGTCGGGGTTACCGGCCTTACCCATCGCGACGATGCGGCCATCGCGAATTCCCAGGTCCGCCTTGATGATTCCCCAATGATCGAGGATCACCACACCGGTGATGACGGTGTCTGGCGCGCCCTGCGCGCGGGTCGCGCGGCTCTGTCCCATCGATTCCCGGATGACCTTGCCGCCACCGAAGACGGCTTCGTCGCCGGCGAGTCCGGGGCCACCGCTACGGTCCTCGGTGACCTCGATCAACAGATCGGTGTCGGCCAGCCGGATCAGGTCGCCGGTGGTCGGGCCAAACAGTTGCGCGTACCGGTCGCGTCCCAGAATCGCCATGTCAGTCGACCTTTCCGGGTGCGTCGAGGGAAATCCCGTACACCTCACGGGTCCCGCCGAGCGGCACCAGCGTCACCGTCATCTCGATGCCCGGCTCGAATCGGACCGCGGTGCCCGCCGGGATGTCGAGTCGCCGACCGCGCGCCCGCTCCCGATCGAAGGCCAGCGCGGCATTGGCCTGCGGGAAATGCACGTGGCTGCCCACCTGGACCGGACGGTCACCCTCGTTGATGACCGACAGCACCACCGCGTCGGCGCCCTCGTTGAGTTCGATGGTTCCCTCGGCGGCGATCACCTCGCCGGGTATGACCGCAGATCTGTTCTCCGACATCGCTTTCCTGTCCTGGGCTTTCTGTCCTGGGAGGGATGGTTCGGCAAAGAGCGAGGAGCCGCGGCTCAGCCGATGGGATGGTGCACGGTGACGAGTTTGGTGCCATCCGGGAAGGTCGCCTCGACCTGGACGTCGTGCAGCATCTCCGGGATGCCGTCCATGACGTCGTCGCGGCCGAGGACCTCGCGTCCGCTCGACATGAGCTCGGCGACCGATCGGCCGTCGCGGGCACCCTCGAGAACGTGATCGGTGATGATCGCCACCGCTTCGGGATGATTGAGCTTGAGCCCGCGACCCTGCCGGCGGCGGGCGAGTTCGGCGGCGTAGGAGATGAGCAGACGTTCCTGCTCATGTGGCGACAGTCGCACCGGTCCCTCTCTATCGTCTCGTCCTCTGGCGTCTCCCCGCGGTGACCCGACATCATCGGGGATCGCCGGTCTCGCCATCCTGCCACGGCCGAAGGCCGATGGCGCGGCAAGTGAACGCCGCTCAGTCGGACCGGAGTGCTCCCCCACCGGCGGCCAGGTCGTCGAGTCGGTCGATCGTACACAGCGGGGCGATCGCCGCGACCTCGTCGACCGCGAACGCGCGCGCCGCCAGTCCCCGTCGGATGACCAGGGCCAACGACATCGCGGTGGCGGGTTCGTCGACGACATCACCCGATCGCCGCTCGAAGTACGCCTGCAGGCGGGTCGCCGCCGCGGGCATCGCCGAGCGGAAGAACCCGGTCACCGCCAGCCACCGCGTCACCAGATGCCCCGGATGCATATCCCAGCCCTGGTAGAAGCCCCGCTCGAGGGATCGGGTGACCAACCGGTGATGGCGACGCAACGCGGCATCGATCTGCTCGGGCGAGCCGGTCGGCATCACCTGCGTCGAGCCGTCGCTGACCCACACCCCGGTCTGCGCGGCGGCCACCTGCATGACCGCCTTCGCGTGATCGGCCACCGGATGTTCCAGCGACTGCTGAGCCGAGACGATTCCACATGCCGCGCTGTAATCGTAAGTGCCGTAATGTAATCCGACGACACGCGGCGCACCTCGATGGATCGCCTCGGCGACGGTGGCACGTCCGTCCGGACCGAGGATCGCCTGCGGGATCTCGACCTGCAACTCCACCTTCAGCGCCCCCTGCGCCAGGCCGTGGGCGCGTTCGAAGCCGGCGCACATCACCGACACCGCGTCGACCTGCCGGACGTCGCGCAGCTTCGGGATGGTGATGACGAAACCCGGGGGCACACCGCCGGCACCGTCGAGCACCCGTTCCAGGCTTCGGATTCCGCGTCCGCGTTCGGCGGCGCCGAGCCCCTTGGCACGCACGCCCGCGATACGCGGCGCGTACGGCCGCCGGTGCACCCAATCGGCCAGGATCGTTCCGGCCCGGGTGGCGTCGGCGTCCTCGGCGGCGTCGCTGCGCCACCCGTATCCGTCCTCGAGATCGATGCGCAGGTCCTCGATCGGGTTCTCGATCAGACGCGCATGGGCGATGGCGCGGACATCCTCGGTGGCCAGGTCGGCCACGGCGGGCGAGGACTCGAGACGCCCGGCGGCCGCAGCCCACCTCTCCGGCGTGTCGACGTCGACGTCGGCGGCGCTGACATAGACGGTGTGGGCGGGCTGGATCTCGTCACGGTCACCGGGGAACAGGCGCGCCAGGTCGGCGTCGACCGGCGTCAGGATCTCCTCGATGGCGGCGCGGGCCGAGGCGTCGAGGCCGTTCGATGTGTCGCTCACCCGGCGGCCGCACCGTCGGGGATCTCGATGTTCTGCAGCCGGACCTGACTGCGGGCCAGCAGTCGATCGGCGTCGTCGAACATCTCGACCGCCCACAGTTGCTGGCGTCGGCCGCGATGGATGGGTGCCGACCGCGCCGTCACCGTGCCTTCGCTGATCGACCGCAGGAAATCGGTGTTGTTGTTGACGCCGACCGCGGTACCGCCGATGCCCGACTCCTGCAGCCACACGTATGCACTCATGCTCGCGACGCTTTCGGCGACCGCACAGTAGACACCGCCGTGCACGATGCCGAAGGGCTGATGATGTCGCGGATCGAGCGAGAGGGTGGCCACCAGGCCGTCGGGTCCGACGCTCTCGATCACGGTTCCCAGCACCCCGTCGAGGCCGCGGGATCCGGCCGCCTTCACGTAATCCTCGTTGTTCACGGTCATCGGACAAGAGTGTCATGAGCCGCGTGGGGGCGCCTCCCGCCGGGTGAGTGACACGGGCCCGGGGAACCGATAGGCCCCACATCTCGTTCGAGATGTGGGGCCTACCGTGGCGTGGACCGGGGGTCTCTGCAGCCCTCAGGACTCTCGCGCGGTCCAACGTGTACTTAATGTAGGCTAGCCTTACCAACGGTGTCAAGCGGTTGGGGAATATCCGAGGGAAGCACCACGTCAACAACCACTGGAGACCACACCGTCGGCGCGCCGGGCACGCCGATGACCTGGGCAGAGAAGCCAGATGCGGCATCGAGGAGAATCGGCAGTAAAATGCGAAAGATGAATGGCTTGGGAGACCTGGAGCGGGCGGTCATGGACACGCTGTGGGCAACTCCCACCCCTCAGACCGTGCGCCAGGTTCATGCCACCCTGTCGGAGAGCCGGTCGTTGGCCTACACGACGGTGATGACCGTCCTGCAGCGCCTCGCCAAGAAGAATCTGGTCACCCAGATCCGTGAGGACCGCGCCCACAAGTACGTCCCGACCCATCCCCGCGAGGATCTCGTGGCGTCGCTGATGGTGGATGCCCTCAGCGAGGCCGACGCCCCCGGATCACGCCACGCCGCACTGGTGTCGTTCGTGGGTCGCGTCGGGGCCGACGAAGCCGCCGCCCTGCGCTCGGCGCTCGATGAACTCGAAGCCGCCCGCAACCCGGAGATCACACGCTAGATTTCTTTCGGGGCGCTCAGCACCCCACCGCACCGCCCGCACAGCCCAACCGCGAGGACAGCCATCGATGACCGCCCTGCTCTTCGGCATCATGACGTTGCTGTTGGTCGGTCCTGTGCCGGAGTGGTTGTCGCGGGCGGCGTGGCCGATCCGGGCGCCCCGTGCGGCGATGACGCTGTGGCAGGCCATCGCCCTGGCCGCGGTGCTCTCGGCATTCAGTTGTGGTCTGGCGATCGCGGCGAATCTCCTGGCCCCCGGTCCGGATGGCGCCCCCACCACGCACCCGGTTCATGAGATCGAACGACTCGGCCTCCCCCTGTGGTTGCTCTACGTCGGTGTCTTCGCGCTGACGCTGCTCATCGGCGCCCGGTTGTTCTTCACGACCATCCGGGTGGGGCTGCGCACCCGCGCCCGCCGGTCCACCCACCGGCAGCTGATCGACATCCTCGACCGCTGCGATCGCTCCGATCACACGCATCCGCTTTTCGCGCGTGACATCCGGATGCTCGATGTCCAGGAGCCGCTCGCCTACTGCCTCCCGGGCCTGCGCCAGCGCGTCGTCCTCAGCGAGGGCGTCGTCGCCCGCCTGACCCGCGACGAACTCGTCGCCGTCATCGCACATGAACGTGCGCACCTGCGCGCCCGCCACGATCTGGTCCTCGAGGCCTTCATCGCACTACACGAGGCGTTCCCCCGGTTCGTCCGCAGCAGTTCCGCCCTCGACGCCGTCAAACTCCTCGTCGAGGCACTCGCCGACGATCAGGCGGTCCGCGCCACCACTCCCACGACCCTCGGCCGCGCGTTGGTGGCCTGCGCCGACGCGGTCGCTCCCCGCGGTGCGATGGCCGTCGGCGGACCGACCACGCTGGCCCGGGTGCACCGGCTGCGGCATGGGCGGCCCACCCCGCTCATCGTCATCGCCGCCTATGCCGGCGCCGCGGCGATTCTGGTGATCCCGACGCTCGCCGTCGCCATTCCGTGGCTCACCGAGATCAGCCGGCTGCTCACCGCGCACCGCTGATCCGACGGTCATCCGCTTCCCCGCGTCGACCCGCGACCACGCGCGCACACCACCATCCGAACCGACACCATAGGGTGGAGACATGACAAACGCCGCCTCGACCTCCCCGACCGCCAAGGCCCAGATCGGTGTCACCGGCCTGGCCGTGATGGGCTCCAACATCGCCCGCAATTTCGCGCACAAGGGCTACACGGTTGCCCTGCACAACCGCAGCATCGCCAAGACCGACGCGCTGTTGACCGAACACGGCAGCGAGGGCTCGTTCATCCGGTCGGAGACGATCGCCGAATTCGTCGATGCGCTCGAGAAGCCGCGCCGGGTACTCATCATGGTCAAGGCCGGTGACCCCACCGACGCCGTCATCAACGAACTCGCCGACGCCATGGAACCCAACGACATCATCATCGACGGCGGCAACTCGCTCTACACCGACACCATCCGCCGCGAGAAGGCGATGGCCGACCGTGGGCTGCACTTCGTCGGGGCCGGCATCTCCGGCGGCGAGGAGGGCGCACTCAACGGTCCGTCGATCATGCCGGGCGGCCCGGCCGAATCCTACAAATCCCTCGGGCCACTCCTCGAGTCGATCTCCGCGCACGTCGACGGCGAGCCGTGCTGCACGCACATCGGGCCCGACGGCAGCGGTCACTTCGTCAAGATGGTCCACAACGGTATCGAGTACGCCGACATGCAGTTGATCGGTGAGGCCTACGACCTCATGCGGCGCGTGCTGGATCTGCCGGTGGCCGACATCGCCGACGTGTTCGCCCAGTGGAACACCGGCGATCTCGAGAGCTACCTGATCGAGATCACCGCCCAGGTGCTCGCACAGACCGACGCCGACACCGGCAAGCCCCTCGTCGACGTCATCGTCGACGAGGCCGGCCAGAAGGGCACCGGGCGGTGGACCGTGAAGTCCGCCCTGGACCTCGGCATTCCGACGACGGGTATCGCCGAGGCGGTCTTCGCCCGCGCACTGTCGAGCTCGTCGGGCCAGCGCAAGCAGGCCCAGGGCCTCGCCGGTGGCACCGCGGGCGCCGCACCCGCCGACAAGGACGCGTTCGTCGACGACATCCGGGCCGCCCTGTACGCCTCCAAGGTGGTTGCCTACGCGCAGGGATTCGACCAGATCTCCGCGGGCAGCAAGGAATACGACTGGAACGTCGATCGCGGATCGCTGGCCACGATCTGGCGTGGTGGCTGCATCATCCGCGCGAAGTTCCTCAACCGCATTCGTGACGCCTACGCCGACAACCCCGACCTGCCCAGCCTGCTCCTCGACCCGTACTTCCGCGACGCCGTCGAATCCGGGGTCGATGCGTGGCGTCGCGTGGTGTCCACCGCCGCCCTGATGGGAGTCCCGGTGCCGGCCTTCGCGTCCTCGCTGTCCTACTACGACGGCCTGCGCAGCGAACGCCTCCCCGCCGCCCTCACCCAGGGTCTGCGCGACTACTTCGGTGCGCACACCTACCAGCGGATCGACAAGCCGGGCACCTTCCACACCCTGTGGGGCGGCGACCGCACCGAGGTCGAGCAGTAGGTCTGCCCGAAAGCCCCGACGTGCGATTCCTGGACGGTCATCAACGGACCCACGACCTGACCTACAACGACGTGTTCGTCGTCCCGAACCGTTCGGACGTCACGTCCCGGTTCGACGTCGACCTGTCGACGCGGGACGGTTCCGGCGCCACCGTGCCGATCATCTCGGCGAATATGACGGCGGTGACCGGTAAGCGGATGGCCGAGACACTCGCACGTCGGGGCGGACTCGCCGTGCTGCCCCAGGATCTGCCGACAGCGGCGGCCGCCGAGTCCATCGCGTTCGTCAAGTCCCGTGACCTCGTGGCCGACACCCCGGTGGTGCTCACCACCGAGGACTCGGTGTCCGACGCGCTGGCACTACTGCACAAACGCGCCCACGGCGCGGCCGTCGTCGTCCGCGACAAGGTGCCGGTCGGCGTGGTCACCGAATCCGGATGCGCCGATGTGGACCGGTTCGCGCGGGTCCGCGACGTCCTCGATCCGCTCGTCGTCACCGTCCCGATCCACACACCGCCCCGCGAGATCTTCGATGCGCTCACCGACGTCCACCAATCGTTGGCGGTGCTCACCCACACCGACGGCACCCTGGCCGGGGTCCTCACCGCGGTCGGTGCGCTGCGGCACGGGGTGTACCGACCCAACCTCGATGCCGCCGGCAAGCTCCGGATCGCCGCGGCCGTCGGAATCAACGGCGACGTCGCCGCCAAGGCCAAGGGACTCGTTGCGGCCGGTGCCGACCTCCTGGTCATCGACACCGCCCACGGGCATCAGGAGCGGATGATCTCGGCTCTCGAATCTGTCGCCGCGGCCGACCTCGGGGTACCCATCGTCGCCGGGAACGTGGTCACCGCGGAGGGCACCGTCGACCTGATCGAGGCGGGCGCGACGATCGTGAAGGTCGGGGTCGGTCCCGGTGCGATGTGCACCACCCGGATGATGACCGGCGTCGGCCGCCCGCAGTTCTCCGCGGTGGCCGACTGTGCCGACGCAGCCCGCGCGCGTGGTGCCCATGTCTGGGCCGACGGCGGTGTCCGCCATCCCCGGGATGTGGCGCTGGCCCTGGCCGCCGGGGCGTCGAACGTGATGATCGGCTCATGGTTCGCCGGCACCTACGAGGCCCCCGGCGATCTCCACCACGACGCCCGGGGCGCCTTCAAGGTCAGCTTCGGCATGGCCTCCAAACGCGCGGTGGCCGCCCGCTCGAGTTCGGACAACGCCTACGACCGAGCCCGCAAGAGTCTGTTCGAGGAGGGCATCTCCTCCTCGCGGATCCCCCTCGATCCGGAACGGCCCAGCGTCGAGGATCTCGTCGACCACATCTGTGCCGGGGTGCGCAGCACCGCGACCTACGCCGGTGCCCGCAGCATCGCCGAACTCCACGAACGGGTGGTGCTCGGCGTGCAGTCCCCCGCCGGTTTCGCCGAGGGCCGGCCGCTTCCGGGCGGGTGGTGATCGGCGGGTGCAGATCGTTCTCTACATCGCCGGACTGGTGGGGTTCGTCGCCCTCACCCTCGGCACCGCGCTGTTCGTGGCGGCCGAGTTCTCACTGACCGCCCTGGAACGGTCGGCCATCGATTCCGACGTCGACAAGCGCGGCGATCGGCGGTCGAGGATGGTGCAGCGTGCCCATCGCACGCTCTCCTTCCAATTGTCCGGGGCGCAACTGGGCATCACGATCACCACCCTGGTGACCGGTTACATCGCCGAACCGGTACTCGCCCAGCTGTTCACCCCCGCGCTGCAGGCCGCCGGTCTCGGCGCCGGATGGTCGACGGGAATCGCCCTGGCGCTGTCGCTGATCATCGCGACGTCGCTGTCGATGGTGCTCGGTGAACTGGTACCGAAGAATCTGGCCATCGCTCATCCGCTGTCGGTGGCACGTTTCACTGCCGGTCCGATGACCGGGTTCTCCGCGATCTTCCGGCCGATGATCACCGGACTCAACGGCGCCGCGAACTGGCTGGTCCGGCGTCTAGGGATCGAACCCGCCGAGGAACTGCGGTCGGGGCGGTCACCGCAGGAATTGGCGTCATTGGTCCGCAACTCGGCGCGCCAAGGTGCCATCGATCAGGACACCGCGACGCTCGTCGACCGATCGCTGCGGTTCGGCGACCTGACCGCGGAGGATCTGATGACGCCGCGGGTCACCGTCGAATGCCTCGAACGCACCGACACCGTGCGTGACCTCATCATCGCGTGTGCCCGCACCGGCCATTCCCGATTCCCCATCGTCGACGACGGCAGTCTCGACGAACTCATCGGTGTCGTGCACATCAAACAGGCCTTCACCATAGCGCCCGACGAGCAGACCACCACCTCGCTCGCGTCGATCGCGCGAGCGGTGACACGCGTACCGGTCAGCCTCGACGGTGACGCGCTGATGGAACAGATCAGGGCCGACGGGATGGAACTCGGTGTCGTCATCGACGAATACGGCGGTGCGGCGGGAATCGTCACCACCGAGGACCTCATCGAAGAGATCCTGGGCGATGTCACCGACGAACACGACTTCGAGCATCCCGATGTCGCCGCCGACGGCGACGGCTTCCTGTGCGCGGGCCTGCTGCGCACCGACGAACTGTTCGATGCCACCGGATACCGGGCGCCCGAGGGCTCGTTCGACACCCTGGGCGGCCTGGTGATGTTCGTCCTGGGACGCATCCCCGAGGTCGGCGACAGCGTCGAACTCCCCGCGCGGACACCGTCGACCGACGACGAGGAGGACACCGACGGCGACGAGTCCGATCCGGATTCGCAGACGAGATGGCGTGCCACCGTCACGCAGATGGATGGCCGCCGGGTCGACGTCGTCGCGCTGCAACCGCTGTCCGACGACGAACCGACGACCACGGAGGAGACGCGGTGAACGACATCTGGGCGATCATCCTCGCCGTCGCACTGCTCGCCGGGAACGCCTTCTTCGTCGGTGCGGAGTTCTCCCTCATCTCCGCGCGGCGCGACCGCCTCGAGGCCCTCGCCGACGAGGGCAAGTCGCGGGCTCGCACGGTCATCCGCGCCGGCGAACACCTGTCGCTGATGTTGGCCGCCGCACAGTTGGGCATCACGATCTGTTCGATCCTGCTCGGCCGCGTCGCCGAACCCGCGGTGGCCCACCTCGTCGAGGGACCGCTGCACCTCGCACACGTCCCCGAGTCCCTGCTGCATCCGATCGCCTTCGCCGTCGCACTGGCGCTCGTGGTGGTCCTGCACATCCTGCTCGGCGAGATGGTGCCCAAGAACATCGCACTGGCCGGCCCCGAGACGTCGGCGATGCTCCTGGTGCCGATTCATCTGCGCTTCATCACGATCGCCCGCCCGCTGGTCGCGTTCTACAACTGGCTGGCCAACATCACCCTGCGGGCGCTGCGGGTGGAACCCAAGGACGAACTGGATTCGACGGTGTCGCCGGTCGAACTGGCGCAGATGCTCGGCGAGTCCCGGGAGGAGGGGCTGATCGACGCCGAGGAGCACGCGCGTCTGAACCGTGCGCTGCGTTCGGTGACGCGCAGTGTCTCCGAGGTGCTGATACCGCTGGACCGGATGCGCAGCGTCGACGTCGAACGCGATCCGGTGACCGGCGGTACCGGTCCCCGTCTCGGCTCGGTGGAACGGGCCGTCAGCGACACCGGTTTCTCCCGGTTCCCGGTGCGCAGTATCGACGGAACCTACACCGGATACCTGCATCTGAAGGACGTCCTCGACGACATTCTCGACGACAGCGTCGGACCCGACACGATCATCGGCATCGACAAGATCCGCCCGCTACCGGTGATCGCGGCCGACGCCCCGATCGACGAGGCGACAGCGACGCTTCGTCGCACGAGTTCGCATCTGGGTGCCGTCGTCGACGACAGCGGCCGCACCATCGGGATCGTCGCCCTGGCCGATCTGGTCGAGGAGTTTGTCGGCACGGTCCGCGACGAAACGCATCGGGTGTGACCCGGTATGACCCGGATCCCGTCATGACCCTCACCGCGGTGAACACGGTTCTCACCGCGCCGGAGTGGCAGGCACGGCGGGAGGCACATGAACGTCGCGTCGAGGAGATCATCGGCGACTACCTGCGCGCCCGGCGACGGGGCCGCAAACATCCCGTCCTCGACTTCCTGTTCACCTATTACTCGTCGCGCCCGTCCCACGTCACGCGGTGGCATCCCGGCTTCGGGGTCACGCTGCAGATCGACGGCACCCACACCGACAAGGACCGCGCCCGCGAGTATCTGGGGCTGCGGGGCTATCACCGGGTACCCGACGGAGTCACCGTCGATCCGGCGTATCTGCGGCAACGCGCGCGGGCCGTCGAGTCGGCGGACACACTCCTGGCCCGCACCGCCGCCCGCCCCGCCCGGCTGGGCTGCTTCGGCCTGCACGAGTGGGCGATGGTCTACCGCACCGACGACACCCGCCACCCCTACCCGCTACGGCTGGGCGCCGTCGGCACCGACGCCGTCGTCGAATCGATGCCGTTGCGCTGCACCCACTTCGACGCGTTCCGATTCTTCACCGACGCCGCCCGACCCCGCAACGAGAACTCGCTGACACCGTCGGATCGCCTGGAGCGGGACCAGCCCGGCTGCCTGCACGCGACGATGGATCTATACCGCACCTGCTTCACGTTGGCACCGTTGCTCGACGCGCGTCTGACCTTGTCGGCGTTCGAAATCGCCCGCGACGCACGCGAACTCGATATGCGCGCCAGCCCCTACGATCTGAGCGCACTCGGCTATGAAGCGGTGCCGATCGAGACCCCGGCGGGCCGGGCCGCCTACGTCCGGGAGCAGACGGGGATCGCCGCGCGGGGCGCCGCTCTGCGGGCCGACATCGGTGCCGCGCTCGGACAACTGCGGTCGGTCATCGCCGCAGGCCAACGCCGTGCCGGAGGCGAGGTTCCCGGCGAGTAACATGGAAGGCCGCAAGCGCGAACCCCGAGCAGAAAGGCTCACATGTCGGACCGCATCATCGTCGACGGCCTGCAGGTCGACCCCGTTCTCTACGACTTCATCACCAATGAGGCGCTGCCGGGCACCGGTGTAGACAAGGACGCGTTCTGGTCGGGTGCGGCATCGGTTATCGCCGATCTCGCCCCGCGCAACGCCGAACTCCTCGCGATCCGCGACACCCTGCAGGCGAAGATCGACGACTGGCACCGTGATCACAAGGGCGCCGACTTCAGCGATCCGGCGGTCTTCGGTGAGTACAAGGATTTCCTGACCGAGATCGGTTACCTCGTCCCGGTCCCCGACGATTTCCAGATCGGGACCGCCAATGTCGACCGGGAGATCGCCGAGACCGCGGGCCCGCAGCTCGTCGTGCCGGTCCTCAACGCACGCTTCGCCCTCAACGCCTCCAACGCCCGGTGGGGTTCGCTGTATGACGCGCTGTATGGCACCGACGTCATCTCCGAGGCCGACGGCGCCGAGAAGGGCAAGGGCTACAACAAGGTTCGCGGCGACAAGGTGATCGCCTACGCCAAGGACTTCCTCGACAAGGCGGTCCCGCTCGAGCAGTGCAGCTACACCGACGTCACGAAGTTCGCGGTGACCGACTCCGGTGTCACGGTGACCCTGGCCGACGGCACCACGTCCACCCTCGCCGACCCGTCCGCCTTCGCCGGATACCGCGGCGAGGCCGACGCGCCGACGTCGATCCTGCTGCGCCACAACGGCCTGTACCTAGACATCGAGGTCGACCCGACCTCCCCGATCGGCCAGACCGACCCGGCCGGCATCAAGGATGTCGTGATGGAGTCGGCGATCACCACGATCATGGACTTCGAGGATTCGGTCGCCGCCGTCGACGCCGACGACAAGGTCCTCGGCTACCGCAACTGGCTCGGCCTCAACAAGGGCGACCTCGCCGAAGAGGTCACCAAGGGCGGCAAGACCTTCACCCGTGTACTCAACGGCAACCGCGAGTACACCGCACCCGACGGCACCGGCTTCGATCTGCACGGCCGTTCGCTGCTGTTCGTGCGCAACGTCGGTCACCTGATGACCAACCCGGCCATCCTCGACGCCGACGGCAACGAAATCCCCGAGGGCATCCAGGATGCGCTGTTCACCTCGCTGATCGGGATGCACGGACTGTCCGGCGGCGAGAGCGGCCTACAGAACTCGCGGACCGGGTCGATCTACATCGTCAAGCCCAAGATGCACGGCCCCGACGAGGTGGCGTTCACCTCGGAGCTGTTCGGCCGCGTGGAGAAGGTGCTCGGCCTGCCGGAGAACACCCTCAAGGTCGGCATCATGGACGAGGAGCGTCGCACCAGCGTCAACCTCAAGGCCGCGATCAAGTCCGCCGAGAACCGGGTGGTGTTCATCAACACCGGCTTCCTCGATCGCACCGGCGACGAGATCCACACCTCCATGGAGGCGGGTGCGATGATCCGCAAGGGCGAGATGAAAAAGCAGAAGTGGATGCTCGCCTACGAGGACTCCAATGTCGACATCGGTCTGCACGCCGGTCTGCAGCATAAGGCGCAGATCGGCAAGGGTATGTGGGCGATGACCGACCTGATGGCCGACATGGTCGAGCAGAAGATCGGTCAGCCGCAGGCCGGCGCGACCACCGCGTGGGTGCCCTCACCCACCGGCGCAACACTGCACGCGATGCACTATCACCTCGTCGACGTGTTCGAGCGCCAGGACGAGATCGCCAAGCGTGACCCGGCCTCGGTCGACGACATCCTGACCATCCCGCTGGCCCCGAAGACCGATTGGTCCGAGGCCGAGAAGCGCGAGGAACTCGACAACAACTGCCAGTCCATCCTGGGCTACGTGGTGCGGTGGATCGATCAGGGCGTCGGCTGCTCCAAGGTGCCCGACATCCATGACATCGCCCTGATGGAAGACCGTGCGACGCTGCGGATCTCGAGCCAGCTGCTGGCCAACTGGCTGCGCCACGGCATCGTCAGCGAGGACGACGTCGTTGCCGCGCTCAAGCGGATGGCGCCGGTGGTCGATCGTCAGAACGAGGGTGATGCGACCTATTCGCCGTTGTCCCCGGATTTCGACACCAACATCGCCTGGCAGGCCGCCAAGGAGCTGATCCTCGAGGGCGCCAAGCAGCCCAGCGGGTACACCGAGCCGATCCTGCATCGCCGTCGCCGCGAGTACAAGGCAGCAGCGCAGGCATGAGCCGATGATCTCTCATCGGGCGGTGACCTCCACCGCCCGATGAGAGATCCTTCTATGGGAGGACCACCCGGTGGCACACCATCGCGTCGCCGATGACCGCAACAGGCTTCGGCATCGTGGGGTCGGCCGCGGCCTGGTCCTGACCCTGTTGTCGGTGGTGTTGGTGGCCGCCTGCGTCGTCGTCTGGTTCCAGATCGCCGATCACGTCGACCGTGAGGGCGACGCTGCCGCCGCCACGTGCGTGGACGGCAAGGCGACGGTGACCATCGCCGCGGACCCGGACATCGCTCCGGGACTCATCTCGCTCGCCGAGGTCTACACGCGCACGAATCCGGTGGTGCGCGATCACTGTGTGACCATCGCGATCCGCCCCAGCGACGCGAAGGTCGCCCTGACGTCACTGACCGGCTCCTGGGATGTCGCGTCGATGGGCGATCACCCCGCCGCCTGGATCCCGCAGTCGTCGGTGTGGGCGGCCGAACTCGTCATCGCCAAACCCGACCTCGTCGACGGCACCCCCGACTCGCTGGTGACCTCGCCGGTCGTCCTCGCCACCGCACCGCAACTCGGCGCGAAGGCCGACCAACTGGACTGGGGCCGGCTGCCCACCCTGGCCACACGCGACGACAGCCTCGACGACCTCGGTCTACGCGGCTGGGGATCGTTGCGGATGGCGATGCCGCGGGAGGCACAGTCGGATCCGTCGGCGCTGGCCGCGCAGGCGGTCGCCGCGCGGGTGAGCCGAACGACGGGACCCCTGACGGCCGCCGACGCGTCCACCGAGCGCGTGTCCTCCAGCATCCGCGCGCTCACCGGGTCTGCGCCGCGATCCCCGGACGGCACGCCGGTCGGTGCGGCCACCGCGATCGCCGAGGCCGCCGATCCCGCCACCGCCGACATCCACGCGGTGCCGATCACCGAACAACGCCTGTATCAACTCACCAAGGACGACTCGACACCCCGGCTGAGCGAGGTCATCCCGCTCGGCCCCACCCCGATCGCCGATTTTCCGGTCATCCGGCTCAAAGGGGACCGGGTCCCCGAGTTCGCCTCGGCCGCGGTGTCGGAGTTCGTGACGTTCGTCGAGGACCCCGACCATCTGCGCGCCCTGACCGCGCTCGGATTCCGTGGTGACGCACCGATGCCACCCAAGACGGCGACCGTCACCTTCCCGATGACCAACGATCCGATGCCCGGTCCGGAGGACCAGGCGATCGTCGACATCAATCGCCTGGTCTACGGGCCACTCACCTGAGGTCAGTCGGCAAAGGCCTCCACCGACGGGCAACTGCACACCAGGTTGCGGTCGCCGAACACGCCGTCGATGCGGCGCACCGCCGGCCACACCTTGGCTCGTGCCCCCACCGACGGAAGCCCTTGCGGATAGACCGCCAGCTCCCGGGAGTACGGGTGATCCCACTGTCCGACAAGACATTCCGCGGTGTGCGGCGCACCCCGTAGCGGGTTGTCGTCGACCGGCCAGACACCCGCGGCCACCTGATCGATCTCGCCGCGGATCGCGATCATGGCCTCACAGAACGCGTCGATCTCGTCGAGGTTCTCACTTTCGGTGGGCTCCACCATCAGCGTCCCGGCCACCGGGAAACTCATGGTCGGCGCGTGGAATCCGTAGTCGGCGAGGCGTTTCGCGACGTCGTCGACGGTGACACCGGTGGCCTTGGTCAACCCCCGCAGATCGAGGATGCACTCGTGTGCCACCCATCCACCGACGCTGCCGGTGTCCCCGGACCCGGCTTCGTGCCCGGTGTAGAGCACTGGGTAGTGATCGGCGAGACGGCGCGCGATGTAGTTGGCCGAGGCGATCGCGGTCAGGGTGGCGCGGCGCAGTCCGGCCGCCCCCATCATGGCGATGTAGGCGTAGGTGATCGGCAGGATCGACGCCGAACCGTAGGGCGCGGCCGAGATCGTCGGACCGCCGGGCAGCTCGGGTGCCAACGGGTGGCCGGGCAGGAACGCGGCGAGATGCCGGCGCACCGCCACCGGGCCGACACCCGGACCGCCCCCGCCGTGCGGGATGCAGAAGGTCTTGTGCAGGTTCAGATGGCTGACGTCCCCGCCGAACCGACCCGGACGCGCAACCCCCACCAGGGCATTCAGGTTGGCACCGTCGACGTACACCTGCCCGCCGGCGTCGTGCACCGCGGCGCAGATCTCGGCGATGTCGTGCTCGAACACGCCGTGCGTCGACGGGTAGGTGATCATGATCGCGGCCAGACGCTCACCGTGCTTGTCGATTTTCGCGCGCAGGTCGTCGACGTCGACGTCGCCGTTGGTCCGGCACGCCACCACCACGACCCGCATCCCGGCCATCACCGCGGATGCCGCGTTGGTGCCGTGCGCGCTCGACGGGATCAGGCAGACGTCGCGGTCGAGGTCACCGCGGCTGCGGTGATAGCCGCGGATGGCCAGCAGTCCCGCGTACTCACCCTGCGATCCGGCATTGGGCTGCAGGCTGACCCGGTCGTACCCGGTGATGGCGACCAACCAGGACTCCAGGGTCGCGATCAGTTCGCGGATGCCCTCGCCGTCCTCGACGGGAGCAAAAGGATGCAGACCGGCAAAGCCCGGCCACGTGATGGGTTCCATCTCGGCCGTCGCGTTGAGCTTCATTGTGCACGACCCCAGCGGAATCATGCTGCGATCGAGCGCAATGTCCTTGTCCGACAACGCCCGCAAGTAGCGCAGCATCGACGTCTCGGTGCGATGCCGATTGAACGCCGGGTGGGTCAGATACTCACTGGTGCGTACTTCGACGGGTTGCGCGAAACTCCGCGGCGCGACGTTGCCGGCATCGAATGCACCGAGGACCGCGGTGACATCGGCGTCGGTGGTGGTCTCATCACAGGCGATCCGGAGCCGATCGTCGTCCACCTGCCACAGATTGACTCCCGCGCGATGTGCCGCGGCAACGATACGGCCGGCACGGCCCGGTGCCCGGACCTCGACGGTGTCGAAGAAGTCGGCGTGTTCGACCGCAAATCCGGCCGCGGTCAGGCTGTTGGCGATGAGGGCGGCACGCTCATGGACGCGGCGGGCGATCGCCCGCAGGCCGCTCGGTCCGTGGTAGGCGGCGTACATCGCCGCGACGACCGCCAGCAGCACCTGCGCGGTGCAGATGTTGCTCGTGGCCTTCTCGCGTCGGATGTGTTGTTCCCGGGTCTGCAACGACAGGCGGTAGGCGAGATTGTCGTCGGCGTCCTTGGACACCCCGACCAACCGGCCCGGCAGTTGGCGGGTGTACGCCGAGCGCACGGCAAGGTAACCGGCGTGCGGACCACCGAAGCCCATCGGCACACCGAATCGTTGCGTGGTCCCGAAGGCGACATCGGCGTCCTGTTCACCGGGCGGCGTGATGAGCGTGAGGGCCAGCAGATCGGCGCCGACGGCCACCAGTGCGCCGGCCTCGTGGGCGGCCGCGATGATCGGGGCGATATCGCGGATCCGGCCCGACGCGCCGGGCACCTGGAGGATGACGCCGAAGTAGTCGCCGTCGGGCAGGCCGTGCCCGGGCAGATCCGGGTGCAACGACGCCTCGACGACCTCGATGCCCAGCGGCTCGGCGCGGGTGTCGATGAGCGCACGGGTCTGCGGGAACAGATCGCCATCGACGACGAGCCGCGACGACTTCGACTTGCCGGCCCGCCGCAGCAGGGTCATGGCCTCGGCCGCTGCGGTGGCCTCGTCGAGCATCGATGCATTCGCGACCTCCAGTCCGGTGAGGTCGGCGACCATCGTCTGGAAGTTCAGCAGCGCCTCGAGCCGGCCCTGGCTGATCTCCGGCTGATACGGGGTGTAAGCGGTGTACCAGGCCGGGTTCTCGATCACGTTGCGCAGAATGACCGGGGGCGTGTGGGTGTCGTAGTACCCGAGACCGATCATCGAGCGACGCACGGTGTTGCGGGCGGCGAGTGAGGTGAGTTCGGCGAGGATCTCGGGCTCGGTCCGGGGTGCGGGCAGCGCGTCGAGTCCGTTGTCGCAGAGGCCGTTCTCGTCAATCGGATCGGCGATCACCGACGGGACGACGCGCGCGCCGAGTTCGTCGAGTGAGGACACGCCGAGGGCCGACAGGATGCGGGCGGTCTCGGCGTCGTCGGGGCCGACGTGACGGTCGACGAACGCAGGATGATCTGCTGCGGCAGGGGTCACGGGATGGGCAGAACCGGCGGGACGGGTCATGACGGGAGGCGACCTCTCGGGGGATCCGGCGTGCGCCGGATCGGCTGGGTCCTCCCCCTCTGTCATGCCCCCCGACCGGGGGGTCGGGCAGCGCCTGAGAGATTCGGTCCGTCGCGGCGTCACCGACGCGTGGGCCTTTCACCGTGGGCGGACGGGACAACCCGTCACTTTCCAGAGACGCCGTCTTTCATCACGGTCCGGGTGCCTGAGAGTTTGACGAGGAGGTGTTGCTCCTTCGGCGGCCGCCGCTACCCCTGGGTCCGGCGACGCTCTCCCGTGATGCAGCGACGCGCACACAGTGTACCTTCTGGCGACCTCACCAGCAGTCACCGTCGGCCCGCCGCCCGGTGACCGACCGGCGGGATTCACCCGCCCGCGTGAGGTGCTATCCGGTGCGGCGGGCGCGGCTCTTGCGACGCGCGGCGAGTTCGTCCTCCGGCGCGGTCTCGGTGACGCCGCCGTCGGCGCGCTCACCGGGGAAGTCGGAGATCGTCCCGGTCAGCTCCCGCATCGCACCGCTGACCGCGATGCCGAAGACTCCCTGGCCGCCCTGCAGGAGGTCGACGACCTCCTCGGCCGACGTGCATTCGTAGACGGTGGTGCCGTCGGAGAACAGGGTGATCCGGGCGAGATCCTCGACGCCGCGTTGCCGGAGGTGATCGACGGCGACGCGGATGTTCTGCAGCGAGATGCCGGTGTCGAGGAGTCGTTTGACAATCTTGAGGACGAGGACGTCCTTGAACGAGTAGAGCCGCTGACTTCCCGATCCGGCGGCGCCGCGAATCGACGGCACCACCAGCGAGGTCCGGGCCCAGTAGTCGAGCTGGCGATAGGTGATGCCGGCGATCTGGCATGCACTCGGGCCACGGTAGCCGACCAATTCGTCCGGAACGGTGTCGTTGGGGAAGAGTCCGGGCGCGATGTCCTCGAGGCTTCCCTGAGTCGCCTGCGCTGGGCGTGTCACGTCGCCGGTGCCGGTCGTCGGGTCGCTGTCCAACGGCTGATCGCCCACTGCAGACTCCTCGCCTGGGTATGAACCGGTGGTCGGACGTCGCTCGTCGACCACCTTCGGTGGTCTACCTTACGCGCCCGGGGACCGGTCGATGTCGTTCTCGTCGCCGGTGTCCGGCGACGTTCTCGATAGCGACGGTATGCCGGGGCCGGACCCCGAATCAACGCGACGCGCCCGGGGACCTCGACCTCTACTCGAGATGGAGGCGGACGGAGATCAGACGGTTGCCGTTCCGTGACGTGTCGCTACGCGACAGTCATGGGTTTCTCCGGCCAGGCGAGGCTAGGCACCGCCGCTGGCCTTGAAGTCATCCGGCGAAACGTTGTCGAGGAATTCTTTGAACTTCTCGACTTCGTCCTCCTTCTCGTCGGGAGCCTCATCGGACTCCTCGTCCGGAATCAGCAGTCCCGCCTCGGCCAGGACCTCTTCGTCGGCGATGATCGGCACCTCGGCGCGCATCGCGACCGCGATCGAGTCCGATGGCCGCGCCGAGACACGCATGTCGTTGGCGAACACCATCTCCGCGTAGAACGTGCCCTCCTGCATGTCGACGATGCGCACCTCGACCAGCGTCTGCCCGAAATCCTCGATGAGGTTGACGATCAGGTCGTGCGTCAGCGGACGCGGGGGTTCGATCCCCTTCTGCTGCAAGGCAATAGAGGCTGCTTCACTTTGCCCGATCCAGATGGGCAGGTAGCGGGCACCGTCGATCTCGCGAAGCAGGAGAACCGGCTGGCTCTGCGGCGGCTCGACCCGGATACCCACCACGCGCATCTCGCTCATTACCTGACACCTCCACGCCTCGACGTCGGACCTTCATGGTTGGACTCGACGCTACACCGCGGCACGCCGCGGCGACGGTTGTAGTCAGTCGAGCACGTCGCGAACCGCTGCCTTCACCAACTGGGTGTGCAGCGTCACCGACAACGCGGCGATCTCGCGGATCAATTCCTCGGCCCGGTCACGCGCACCGGTCCCCTTGCCCTTGGCGATCGGGTTCGCGATCTGGGCGACGAGACCGGCCTCCCGATCGGCGGACACCTTGAAGGCGCGCAGGTGCCGGGCCTCCACCCCGTAACTCGCCAGGGCGGCCGCCGCCTCGACCAGACGCACCGCGTCCTCGTCGAAGAACCCCGCCGGACCGGCGGTGAGCAGACCGTTGCGCTGCAACTCCGTGACGAACGCGGCGTCGACACCGGTCCGGTCGATCAGCACCTCGCGTGAGACCCGGCCGCCCCGAGCGCCGAAATCGGTGGCCGGCGCGACCGACGACCGTGCGGACGACAACAACCGGGGACCGCCACCCCCACCATCACCGTTGTCGATCGCCTCGAGTTGTTCCTTGATGACCTTGAGCGGCAGGTACCGATCACGTTGCGCGGTCAGCACGAATCGCAGTCGTTCACAGTCGGAGGTGGTGAATCGCCGATACCCCGACGGTGCACGCTCCGGGCTGATCAACCCTTCCGATTCCAGGAATCGGATCTTGGATATCGTGACGTCGGGGAAGTCCTCGCGCAGCAACGCCAGAACCGTGCCGATCGACATCGGTCCGTCGCCGCGCTGTCCCGCAGAGGATGCCGGCACGTGTCTAGGAAGCCGATCCCTCGCGCGGGCCGCTGAGGAACACCAGCCGGAACTTGCCGATCTGGACCTCGTCACCGTTGCTCAACGTCGCGGTGTCGACCGGTTCGCGGTTCACGTAGGTGCCGTTGAGGCTGCCCACGTCGACCACCTGGAATTCCCCGTCGCCGCGCCGGAATTCGGCATGCCGACGACTGACGGTCACATCGTCGAGAAAGATGTCGCTGTCGGGATGCCGGCCCGCGGACGTGGTCGGCTGATCGAGCAGGAACCGCGAACCCGCGTTGGGTCCGCGCTTGACGACAAGCAGCGCCGTGCCGGGCTGCAGACGCTCCACCCCGGTGTCGGCGGGCTCACTCGAGGTTGCGGCCGCGTCGAGTTCATTGATGAACTCCTCGCGGAAGACCGATGTGGTCTCCACGGGCGCCTCGAAGCCGTTGTCGTTATCGCTCACTATCTCTCCTTCGTCGTCCGCAATGCTGTCACTTGTCGATCACGACGCCCTCGGCGCGCTCGGTAACCGATCACCGGATCACCCGGCCACGGAAACCGCGCGATTTCTCACCGATCTCGGCGTCGCCGGTCGAAATCCAACGTAGTCGAACCCAAGTAGCTGAATACGACGTATTCACAGGCCTCGGCCGCACGGGGCGACTCGACCCCAACCGCCCGAGAAAGGACACCGGTTGATCATAGCCGCCCGGGCAGGGCCGATACGCGGGTTGGGGGCCGTTTCCCGTTCCCTTCTCCGCGCATGCGGCCCACCCGGAACCGATCAGCCCTCGATGACCTGCCGATATCCGTCGGCATCGAGGAGATCGGCGAGTTGGGCATCGAGCGCGCCGGCGTCATCGACCGAGATCTCGACGAGCCACCCCGAGTCGTACGGCTCTGAGTTCACCAGATCGGGAGTCGACTCGAGCTCCTCGTTGACCGCGGCGATCGTCCCGTTGAGTGGACCGAAGATATCCGACACACTTTTGGTCGACTCGACCTCGGCGAAGGACTCCCCGTTCTCGACCTCCGAACCCACCTCGGGCAGCTGCACGAACACCACGTCCCCGAGCGCGTCCTGGGCGTAGTCGGTGATGCCGATGCGCACCGTCGTCGGTGCCACCTTGCGCACCCATTCGTGTTCGGGGGTGTAGGTCAACTCGGCCGGCACATTGGTATCGGTCACCGGTGCCCCTTTCGTGTCAGTCGGGAACTTCATGTCAGTCGGGAACTTCAAGTCAGGCGGGTACTTCGGGTCAGTCGAGACTCTAGCCCGTCGCATCGGGATGCACGTGGCGCAGGGACGGCATCGTCCGCATCACCATGATGGTCTGCACCCAATACAGGACGAAGGACCACACATACATTCCGACGCCCCAGATCAGAAAGGCCCAGCCGATCGGGTAGCAGATGGTGCCGATCACCGAATCCAGTTGTCCGGCAAGCAACCACGGGAACGCACTCATCAACGCGAAGGTGGCCGCCTTGCCCACGTAGAGAACCGGGAGCGCCACCAGTCCCCGTGATCGGAGCAGCGGCGCGGTCGCGAACAACAGCACATCACGCGCGATGATGACGCCGATCAGCCACCACGGCACGAAGTCGCGCAGCCCGAAGCAGATCGGGATCACGACAACGTACAGACGGTCGGCGGCCGGATCCAGCAACTCCCCGATCCGCGACGACTGCCCGAGCAGTCGGGCCAGTTTCCCGTCGAGCCAGTCGGAGAAGCCGGAGACCATCAGGATCACGAAGGCCCAGCCGTCTGCCTTGACCACCAGCAACACCCACACGAACACCGGGATCAGCGCGAGCCGGAGCACGCTGAGCGCATTGGGGACGGTGAAGAACCCGGCGTCGGTGGCCGGTGCCGAGTCGTCGCCCATTCCCCCGGAGGTCACCGGAAGATGCCGATGATTCCCTGCAGCGTCTTGGCACCACCGGAGGCGAAGAGGTTGTCGTGCACCATGTAGGTCCACGTCATCGTCGACCGATGAAGATCGGAGGCGCCGAGGTCGACGCCGTCGGCGGTGATGACGGCATCGCGGAAGGTGGTGCGGGACTTCTCGATCGCACGCTCCGGCAGTTCCCCGAACTCTTCGAGGATGAGCCGGTGGAATTCGTCGAGCGGGCTCTCCCGACCGATGGCCCGCAGGTGGATACTGGCCCGCACGTCGGAGACGAAGGCCAGATGATCGGCCCACTCGCGGTCGAGGTGATAGAGCATGATCTCGCGCGCGGCCTGTTCGAGGACCTTCTCGTCGATCGGTTCGACCGGGGCCCAGTCGGTGCCCTCGGTGTCAGCGGGGGGCTCGCCATCCGCGGATGTCGTCGCCTCACTCTTCGCCGCCTCGGTCTTCGCCGACTCGCCCTTCGCCGTCGCAGCCGCCGCGTCATCGTCGGTGGCGGCGTCCTCGGTGCTCACCGCGACCTCGGTCGACTCACTCTCGGTCTTCTTCTCGGCGGTACCGGTCAGGACCGCATATCGCTCGGGTTCGAGATCTCGCAGTTCCTTCACCGCCGTGTCGGTGGTCAAGATCTCCATGCGCCGCTTCACCACAATCTCGCGCTGCTGGTTGACCAGCTTGTTGTAGCGCCAGGTGTTGGCATGCAGTTCGAGCATCACGCCCTCGGCGACGCGTTGCGCCTGTTCGATCAGGTCGATGCCCTTGGCCCCCATGAAGCCGTCCTCGGACTGTGACACCGGATCCCGCTTGAAGGAGAGGTTGCGGGTGACGACGGGATCCTCGAGGCTGCTGAAGAACACCGAGGTCCCCGGGTCACCCTGCCGTCCCGCGCGCCCACGCAACTGGTTGTCGAGTCGTTCGGTGTCGTGGCGTCCGGTACCCACCACGCACAGGCCGCCCAGTTCGACGATCTCCTCGCGTGCATCCTCGTCGTCGCTGGAACCGCCGAGCCGGATGTCGGTGCCGCGTCCGGCCATCTGCGTCGACACGGTCACCGCATCGCGGGCGCCGGCCTCGGCGATGATCTTGGCCTCCTCCGCGTCGTTCTTCGCGTTGAGGACCACGCACGACACCCCGGCCTTGTCGAGGAAGTAGGCGAGTTCCTCGGACTCGGCGACGTCATGGGTACCGATGAGCACCGGCTGACCGGTCTCGTGGACCTCCTTGACGTAGGCGACGACGGCCTCGACCTTGTTGGCCTTGGTGTCGTAGACGCGGTCGGGCAGATCCTCGCGCACGTTGGGGGTGTTGGGCGGGATCTGGGAGACGCGCAGATCGTAGAACTGCCGGAACTGCTCGCCCGCGGCGATGGCGGTACCGGTCATGCCGCAGACCTTCGGGTAGCGCCCGATGAGTGCCTGCACCGTGATGGTGTCGATCACCTCGCCGGAATCGGTCTGTGCCAGACCTTCTTTGACCTCCACCGCCGCCTGCATGCCGTCGGGCCACCGCTGCAACTGGGCGACCCGGCCGCGGGAGGCGTTGATCAGGTGGACGCCGCCGTCGCGCACGATGTAGTGGACGTCGCGCTCGAGCAGGTAATGCGCATGCATCGCGACATTGACGTGGACGAGGGTGGTGCCGACGTGTTCCTCGTCGTAGAGATTGATCCCGCCGAGTTCCTCCTCGACGAAGACCGCACCCTCGTCGGTCAGCGACACATTGCGGCCATCGACGTCGACCTCGTAGTGCTTGTTCTTCATCCGTGCCACCACGTCGTGGATGGCGGCGTCGGGGACCTCGACGTCGGTGGAGCCGGCCAGCACGAGCGGGATCAGCGCCTCGTCGACGAGCACCGAGTCGGCCTCATCGATGATCGCGACGTCGGGGATCGGCGACACCAACTGATCGGCGGACACGACGAGCTGATCACGCAGCACGTCGAAGCCGATCTCGTTGACCGAACCGTAGACGACGTCGCCGTCATAAGCGCGCTTGCGCTCGTCCCGGGACGAGTTCTCCGACACCGCGTTCACCACGATGCCGAATGCATCGAACAGCGGACCCATCCACTCGGCGTCGCGGGTGGCGAGGTAGTCGTTCACGGAGATGACATGGACGCGATGCCCCTCGAGCACGTAGCCCACGGCCGCGATCGCACCCGCAAGGGTCTTGCCCTCACCGGTGGCCATCTCGATGACGTCACCCTCGAGGAGTCTCAGGGCGCCCTGCAGCTGCACGTCGAAGGGACGCATGTCGAGGGTTCGGTCGGCGGCCTCGCGCGCCAGTGCGAGGAACTTTGCCCGGTCGCCGGCGTCGGACCCGATGTCGAGGTTCTCACCCTCGGAACGGAAGTCGGCACTGTCGAGTTCGGCGGCCCACTCGGTGTGGGCATCGGCATCCTTGAGCAGGCCGAGCGACTTGGACTGATTGCGTGAACTCTGGGCTCCCAGCAAACGCCACATGCTGTTGGTCAGCTTTCCCACCGAGCATCTCTCCTGCCACTTGATCTCGAGAAAGAATCGCCGTCCACGGTACGCGGCACCCCTACGGCGGCGAGAGGCGCCGTATCATCTTCGACACCGGTATCCGTCCGGGACCCTTCTCGACCGCCATGCCGCGACCTGCGAGGACTGCGATGAACCGGATCACGGTGCGTGTCATCCGATCGGCGGTCGCCGGTGCGATCCTCGCCATGGGCATCGGTCTGGGTGCGTTCAACCCGTGGTGGGCCGCTCTCGTCGTCGGCGTTCCCCTCGTGATCGCCGGGGTGGCCCTCATCCCGCGCGCCACCCGGACATCCGAACTGCCACTGTTCCGACGAGGCGTCACCGAGAACGCCGTACCCATCGAGGTCTCGGCACTGACCCGCAGCACCCTCGCCGCCGGCGACGACCAGCCCACGCTGGTGACCGCACACATCACGCCGCGCCACGACACCGCATACGACGCCCGCTGGATCTCGGCGATGTCGCGCGCGCATTTCGACGCGGTCGCCGCCGATCCGACGACGACGCTGCCACCCGAGCAGTTGCCGCCCCGCAGCGGCACGTCCCAGGGTTTCGCGTCCTCACCCGGCGCCCGCGCCCTCCTCTACCCGGCGGTGGCCGCGACCGTCGGCGCCGCGGTGCTGTTCGGCATCCCGACCGCGGTCTGGGATGTCGACGCCCCGATCGGATCACCGGGATCGCTGTTGCGCCTCGGCGACGAGACAACCCTGGATCAGCGCCGCGACCGGTTGCTGTCGGCCGTCGCCGCGTCCGGTCCGACGGCGTCGACCAACATCTTGTCGCTGACCTTCGCCGACGGCTCGGATCGGGCCGAGATCTACGACCCGGGCACCGGTGAATCCGTCGGGCTGTGGGTCGACGGAGACACGGTGCGGCAGAGCCGTTCGACCACGACCCTGCGCAGCGGCAGCACCTTCGACGCGACCGAGGTCGCCGCGACGAACATGACCGCGATCGCCGGTGAAATGGAGCGTCGCACCGAGGCGTTCGCCGGCTCGGTGGACTTCGCCGATCTGCGGGTGGCCCGACCGAGACCCGACGACGGCGTGCTGCTCACCGGGACGTTCGAGAATCCCGAGCAGATCACCGATGACCACGTCATCGAGGCCACGCCGCAGGGCAACGTCGCGTCGTATTTCGAGCCGGGCGACTTCACCGCCGCGTTTTCGGTGTTGCGTGCCGCCCTCGCCGATGCCGGGATCCCGACGGATGGGCCGGTGTTCACGAGGTGGGAGATCCGCGGGATCGCCGACAACACCCCGATCATGTACGCCGGACAGATTCAGAACAGCGGCGGTGCGCTGGCCGAGTTCGCCACCGGCACCACCGACGGGCAGGTGTCGGTGGTGCCCGGTCGATTCCCCGAATTGACCACGCGCCCTTCAGATTACCGACCTCCGGGGTTCGCGATCGACAACGTGACCGCGGCGGCCTTCGACTCCGTGCGGCGCCAGGCCATGGTCCGTGGCCGGGTCGAACCGGTCGACCGCAACGCCCTCGACATCCAGGCCACCACCGACTTCCGCTCCGACGGGGTGCCGGTGATCCAGGTCGCGATCGGCGATTCCGACGGATCCGAGGGCACCTACACCCTCGGCGGCGGGTTCCTCCACGCCGGATATCACTGACGCCGGGTATCACCGACCGTGCGACGCCGGCGGCTCCGTCGTCGCCACACCCGCCGTCGCATCGAGTTCGGCGACGGCGGCCTGCGGCGGGTGCAGGCTCCCACGATCGATCAGGTCGCCGACGATGGTGCGGACGCGGGTGTAGGCATCCTCCGCGTCCTCGGTGTTCTCGCCCTGGGCGTGCCGGTACAGGCGCAGCGCGGTGGTCATGTCGTCCTGGTCGGCGGCCTGCAGATACCGCGTCCCGATGCGCCGGCCGTCGCGTTCACAGGTGACCCAGGAGCGACGCAGGCTTTCCACCGCCCGCTGGTAGGCACCCGCGCGGTCGCGTGACCCCGGATACCGTTCGGTGCGCAGCGCATCCGCGTTCTCCAGCGCGAGCTGGAAGTTCTGCACCTGATCCAGGGTGACGTCGGTGACGGCGGGATAGGCGAGCATCATCGCGGGGTCGGTCTCATAATTCCCGTAGGCACGGAGCACGTCGTCGTGTCGCCGGGTGGTCTCCTCCCACAGTCGCCGGGCCGCGTCCTCGCTCCCGGCGTCGACGATCCGTGGCCCGGAGATCACCTCAGAATCCGACAGGCTCACCTGCGAGGCCGATTCGGCCGGCGTGCGGCCCCCGTCGCCCATCCGCGACGGGGTTCCGGGTGCCGCCACCCGGAGACGTTCGACGGCGCGGGCGGCCGCCGGGTCACTGTCGGCGACCACCACACTCCACCGCTCGATATCCTCGTGGCCGTCTTCGTCGGCGCCGAAGCCTGTCGTGGATGCCCGGGTGGTGAAGACCATTGTCAGGTAACGCATTCCACCGATCACCAGGGTGCGGCCACCGATCTCGGTGCGAGTGGCCACCGGCCCGAGCGTCGCCGACACCAGCTGCGACAGTCCACGGCTGGTGACACCGTGCTCCTCGGTTCCGAAGTACACGCTGTCAGCGTCGACGCTGAGCAGTACCGCGCCGCGGGGCAGCATCCGACTCAGCGCGGTCGCGGCCAGCGACACCACCACCAGACCCGCGGTCACCCCCGCCGTCACGAGGCCCGGCGCACCGAGAGCGGGCATCATCACCAATGCCACCAGACCCGCGACGAGCGAGGCCGCGGCACCGTAGGAGCAGACCTGATGCAGCCCGCGGGTGTACTCGGTTCGAGCGGTCACCGACACCATCCTCGCCACCTCCCACCGTGTTCGAGCGTCGTCACTGGACTACCGTGTGTGCCGTGAGCACCGAGGACCCGAGCGCGCCCATCGATCGGACTCCACCCACCCTAAATTCGGACACGTCGCAGCGAAACCCCGGGCTCGGTGCACGTGTGGTCGGCGCGACGCTGACGATGGCGGCGATCCTGGGCGTCACGGTGGTGGCGGTGTCGGTCGCCATCGCCGTGGGTCCGGATGCCGGCGAGGAACCGGCGGTACCGACACCCCCACCGGCCGGCTCGTCCTACAGCTCGGTGTCGGTGACCGGGAAGCCGATTCCCGGCGGTGGCCCGTTGACCGTCGCGTTCCCCGACACCGGTCGGATCGCGCTCGGCGCCGGATGCAACCGCCACATCGGTGCCGTCGACTTCGGCCCGGATTCGGTGACCATCGGTCAACTCGCGTCGACGCTCATGGCCTGCCCACCGCCCCGAGACGCCGCCGACGCCTGGCTCTCGGACTTCGCCCGCGGCCCGCTGACCTGGCGGCGTGACGAGACCACGCTGACGCTGTCCGGCCCCGACTCCACCGTGGTCCTCACCGAGGCACCACCCACCTGAACCGACCGCCACGCCGAACCGACCGAACACCGACAACCCGCTGGCCATCACTTTCCACCAGAGAAGGACTTCATCATGGCTGAACTCTCCCCCGCCGTCGTCACCGTCACCGGCGCGGCCGGCAGCATCGGATACGCCTCACTGTTCCGGATCGCCGCCGGCGCGATGCTCGGACATGACCGCCCCGTCCGGCTGCGTCTGCTCGAACTCCCGCATGCCGTCACCGCGGCCGAGGGCACCGCGATGGAACTCGAGGACGGCGCCTTCCCGTTGTTGCAGTCGATCGACATCTTCGACAACGCGCGATCGGCCTTCGACGGCGCACAGTTCGGGCTGCTCATCGGCGCGAGGCCACGCTCGAAGGGCATGGAGCGCGCCGATCTCCTGGCCGCCAACTCGGCGATCTTTGCCGAGCAGGGCAAGGTGATCAATGAGGTTGCGGCACAAGACATCCGCATCATCGTCGTCGGCAATCCGGCGAACACCAACGCCGCCGTCGCCGCGGCGCACGCTCCGGATGTCCCCGCGGAACGGTTCACCGCCCTGACCCGACTGGACCACAATCGCGCCATCGCCCAACTCGCTCGGCACACCGGTGCGCCGGTGCGTGAGATCAGCCGGGTCTCGATCTGGGGCAATCACTCCGCCACCCAGTACCCCGACATCTTCCACGCGCAGGTGGGTGACGTGTCGGGCACACAGGTCGCCGAGGACGAACGGTGGCTGGTTGACGAGTTCATTCCGACCGTCGCCAAACGCGGCACGGCCATCATCGAGGCTCGGGGCGCGTCGTCGGCGGCCTCGGCCGCCAACGCCACCATCGATCACGTTCACGACTGGGTTCTGGGAACGCCTGACGACGATTGGACATCGGCCGCGCTACCGTCCACGGGCGCCTACGGCATCCCGGAGGGCATCGTGAGTTCGGTTCCGGTGCGGGCGGTCGACGGTCGGTGGGAAGTGGTGGACGGGTTGGCGATCAACGACTTCTCGCGTGCCCGGATCGACGCGTCGGTGGCCGAGTTGCAGTCCGAACTCGACGCGGTGGCCGCGCTGTCGTCGTAACCGGGACGGCGCGTCGCGGCGTCGCCCACCCACAGAACCCGCGCGCGGCTTATCCTGTCCCGCATGGCAAAGAAGGAGAAGTCGGGCAAGGCGAAGATATCCAACAAGGTCTATGAGGCCGAGTTGTTCCGCCTGCAGACCGAGTTGGTGAAGCTCCAGGAATGGGTCCGCGAGTCCGGCTCGCGCGTGGTGGTCATCTTCGAGGGCCGCGACGCGGCCGGCAAGGGCGGCACCATCAAGCGCATCACCGAGTATCTGAGTCCCCGCGTCGCGCGGGTGGCGGCCCTGCCCGCGCCCACCGACCGGGAACGGGGACAGTGGTACTACCAGCGATACGTGGCCCATCTGCCTGCCCCCGGTGAGATCGTCCTGTTCGACCGGTCCTGGTACAACCGTGCCGGTGTGGAGAAGGTGATGGGGTTCTGCACCCCGGAGGAGCACACCCGATTCCTGCGCCAGACACCGATCTTCGAGCAGATGCTCATCGACGACGGAATCCTGTTGCGCAAGTACTGGTTCTCGGTATCCGACGAGGAGCAACTGCGCCGATTCCGCGGCCGCATGAACGACCCGGTACGGCAGTGGAAGCTGAGCCCGATGGATCTCGAATCGGTCTACCGATGGGAGGACTACTCGCGCGCCAAGGACGAGATGATGGTCCACACCGACACGTCGATGAGCCCTTGGTACGTGGTCGAGTCCGATGTCAAGAAGCACGCGCGACTGAACATGATGTCGCATCTGCTCTCGACCATCGACTATCACGAGGTTCCGCTTCCCAAGGTGTCGCTACCCAAGAAACCGATCGAGACCGGCAACTATCACCGGCCGCCGCGATCGCTGTCGAAGTACGTGCCCAACCATGTCTCCACTCTGATGGGCGATGTCTGAGCCGAGGATGTGGATCGGGTTCGCGGAGTTCGACTATCTCCTCGGCGACGTCGGCTCCCTCAAGCACAAACGGTCGGTGATCCGACCCGTCATCGCCGAGATCCGGCAGCGCTTCTCGGTGTCGGTCGCCGAGGTGGATCATCGAGATATCCATCGCCGCACGGTGATCGGCGTGTCGGTGGTGTCCGGCGACCGCGCGCACGCGGTGGAGGTCCTCGATGCAGTGGAGCGCTATGCGGCCGCGCGACCCGACGTGCAGTTGCTCTCGGCGCGCGTCCGGGTGATCGGCTCCGACGACGTCGGGTAACCCGCCGAATGCTGCCGCGTGCGGTTCAGTCGGACGAGCGCTCGAGGATTCCGGCCTCGACGGCGACCTCCCGGTACGCCTGCGCCAGCGAGTCGACGGTCTCGTGGGCGTTGAGTCCACTCGGATTGGGCACCGCCCAGACCGCAGCTCCGTCCCAGTCCGACGGTTGTCTGCCGAGTTGCGCGTGCCGGTCGCCGAACGCGTCGCGGTAGGCGGTGATCCCGGCGACGGCCACCACGCGTGGCCGGACCCGGCGCACCCGATCCCGCAGCGCCGCACCGCCGCTGCGGAGTTCGGCGCGCGTCAACTCCGCGGCGGTGGCGGTCGCCCGCGCCACGACATTGGTGATGCCGATACCGCGGGCGAGCAACTGCGCGGCGTCGTCGGGGCGCATACCGTCGGATGCGTCGATGACGTGGTCGACGATCCCCGCCCGGGCCAGTGCCGGGAAGAAGCGATTACCGGGCCGGGCGAAATGCGCACCGGTCGCCGCACTCCAGAGCCCGGGGTTGATGCCCACGAACAGCAACCGGCACCCCGGACCGATCAGGTCGTCGATCTCGACACCTCGGTAGGCGAGCAGTTCGGATCTGGTGTAGCCCACACACCGACGGTAGCCGGGTGCTTGGATGACAGCATGGTCGCCGACCCAGATGCGGTTCGCCGGGTGCTCGTCGTGGACGCCGCCAATGTGGTGGGTTCGGTACCCGACGGCTGGTGGCGCGATCGGCGCGGTGCCACCGAGCGTCTGCGCGACGCACTGGAACCGGTGGCCGTGACCGGACTCGCAGGACTGGCGGGCCCGCTCCACGTCGTGCTGGTGGCCGAGGGCCGCGCACGAGGCATCCACTCGACCGAGGACGTGGAGGTGGTCGATGCGTCGGGATCCGGTGACGACGCCATCGTCGACGTGGTGCGTGGCCATCCCGGCGCGGCGGTCACCGTAGTCACCGCGGATCGCGAATTACGCAGGCGAGTAGCACAATTGGGAGCTTCGGTCATCGGTCCCTCGGCGGTGCCCCGCTGAGATCGGACACACCGGCCCGCGGCGGATGTCTACAGTGGGAAGCACGCCACACACGGACGACCGACGAAGGACGGACACGACATGGCCCGATACGAACTCCCCACCCTCGACACGCTGCGCGAACTCGCCACGGACCGAGACCATGCGATCACCATCTACGCGGAGACATCGCCGGCGCCCGATGGTCGTGAGGGCAGTTATCTGACGGCGAAGAGTGCGTTCGATCGCGCGGTCCGGACGCTGCGCGACGACGGAATCCGCCATGCCACCGAAGAATCTCTGCGCGACCAGTGGGAGAAGGTGCGCACCGACGAGGCGTGGTCACGGCTATCCCGCTCGGTGGCGATCTTCCTCACGCCCGACACGTGGGAGTTGTTCGTCCTGCCCAATCATCTCGAGAACCAGATGCAGGTGGGGTCGCGCTTCGATCTCGGTCAGCTGGTCCGCGCGGTGGTGTCGCCGCAGTCGGCGTATGCGCTGACGCTCTCGGCCAATGGGTGGAACCTGTGGGAGGCCACCGCCACCACCGTGGCCACCGAGATGGAGCTGACCGGCGACTACGGTGCCGACGCCGCCGACGCCACTCATCGCGCCACGATTCGCGACCGTGGACACGTGCGTCGGCTGGTCGGCGACGAGGGCAAGAAGGTGCTGCTCGATCAGTACGCCCGGCGGGTTGTCGACGCCGTGAAAACCGAACTCGCCCACCGAGATCCCGGACGCACCCAGCCGCTGTTCCTCTTCGCGACCGACCCGTTGCTCGATCTGTATCGCAACGCCGAGAGCACGCGGAAGGTAATCGCCGTTCCCGGTGCACCCGACGAACTCCGCGCCGATCAGGTCGACGCGGCGATCCGGGCGCAGCTACCCGATCTCAACGCGGCCACCAACAATGCACTGCTCGAACGGATCTCGGACGGCACGTCGGCTGGTCTGGTGGCCACCGACCTCGACGACATCAGCCGGGCCGCGGCGAGCGGTGCCGTTGCCACCCTCGTCTACGATTTCACCGTCGACGTGCTCGGTAGCGTCGATCCCACCACCGGCTCCCTCACACGTGACGAGAGTGGATACGACGTGCTGTCCTCGATCGTGATCACCGTCCTCGATCGCGGGGGCGAGGTCGTCGCGGTCCGCGACGCGGAGATCTCCAACTCCCTGTGGAACGGCGTCGCCGTCGCCGCACTCCGTTATCCGCTCTCCTGAGAGGAATCCGATGGCTTCCACCATCGCTGACAATCTGGTCGAGACAGTCAAGGCCTCCGGGGTGACCCGGGTCTACGGAATCCCCGGCGACTCGCTCAACGGTTTCACCGACGCGCTGCGCCGTGACGGCTCGATCGACTGGGTCCACGTCCGACACGAGGAGGCGGCCGCGTTCGCGGCCTCCGCCGATGCCGCACTCACCGGTGAGCTCGCGGTCTGCGCCGGAAGTTGCGGACCGGGCAATCTCCACCTGATCAACGGACTCTACGACGCGCACCGGTCGCGGGTGCCGGTGCTCGCGATCGCCGCGCACATCCCGGCACCGGAGATCGGCAGCGGCTACTTCCAGGAAACCCACCCGGAGCGCCTGTTCGCCGAATGCAGTTCGTTCTGTGAGATGGTGTCGACGCCCGAGCAGATGCCGCGACTGCTCGACATCGCGTTGCGCACGGCCATCGAGACCCGCGGTGTCGCGGTATTGATCGTGCCCGGCGAGATCTTTCTGGCCAAGGCGTCAGGACGCCGGTCCGGTGCCCCGATCCGCGCCATTCCCACCGTGGTCACCCCACCCGAAAACGAATTGCGCAGGGTCGCAGGACTTCTCGACCAGTCCGAGCGGGTGACGATCCTCGCCGGCGCCGGAGTGGCGGGGGCACACACCGCTCTGCTGGATTTTGCCCGGACCCTGCAGGCACCGATCGTGCATGCGTTGCGCGGCAAGGAGTTCGTCGAGTACGACAATCCCTTCGACGTCGGGATGACCGGGTTGCTCGGCTTCTCCTCGGGGTATCGGGCGATCGAGCGATGCGACACCCTGGTGATGCTGGGCACCGACTTCCCCTATCAGCAGTTCTATCCGTCCGAGGCGACCATCATCCAGCTTGATGTGCGGGGTGAGCAGATCGGCCGACGGACCCCCGTCGACGTCGCACTGGTCGGCACCGTCGCCGACACGCTGCCCGCGTTGACGGCCCTGTTGAGCGGCGCCCGATCATCCGACCATCTGCAGGCGGCACGCGATCACTACCGCAAAACCCGTGCGGCACTGGACGACCTGGCCGTCGACGACGGCAAGACGCCGATCCACCCGCAGTATCTGACCAGGTTGCTCAGCCGCCACGCAGCCGACGACGCGGTGTTCATCCCCGACGTCGGGTCACCGGTCGTCTGGGCGGCCCGGTACGTGCAGATGAACGGTTCCCGTCGGCTGATCGGTTCGTTCACGCATGGTTCGATGGCCAACGCCCTCTCGCAGGCCATCGGTGCCCAGGCCGCGTTCCCGGGGCGGCAGGTGATCGCGCTCGCCGGCGACGGCGGCCTGACCATGCTGTTGGGCGAGTTGATCACCCTGACCCAGAACCGATTGCCGGTGAAGGTCGTGGTCTTCGACAACTCGTCACTGAACTTCGTCGAGGTCGAGATGAAGGCGGCCGGATTCGTCAACTACGGAACCGATTTGGTGAACCCGGATTTCGCCGCGATGGCGACATCGATGGGGATCTTCGGAAGACGGGTCGAGCAACCCGGCGATCTCGAGGCCGCCGTCGAGGAGTTCCTCACCCACGACGGGCCGGCCGTGCTGAACGTGGCCACCGCCCGTCAGGAACTGTCGATTCCGCCGACTGTGACCGCGGCCCAGGCGAAGGGATTCACCCTCTACGCCATCCGTACCGTGCTGTCCGGCCGGGGCGACGAACTCGTCGACCTCGCCGAGACCAACCTGTTCCGACGCCTGTTCGACTGACGACCGCTACTTCGGCACCTTCGACAGGTCGCTCCGGACCAGCATGACGTTGTAGTCACTCCACCGGGAAGCGTTGAAGTACAGGTCTTTTCCGCTGCCGGTGAGCGCGGGCGATTGGGGCAGCATCATGGGCCCGTACAGCACCACCGCGCCCGGCTCCACCAGGGTGAACGCCGAACTCCACGGCCCCTCGGGCTTGTCGGCGGTGCGAATCCGAATGCCGTTGTCCCCGTCGAGCATGATGTATTTGTTCAGATAGGGACTCCACGACACCGAGGCCTCGGTGACCGGCGAAGGTACGATCTGCGACGTGCCTTCGGGGATTTCGCTGATCGTGTCCACCCATCCGTCGCCAGTGCCCGTCCAGTACTGATATTTGTCCAGGTCGAGAATATCGTTGGGATGGAACCGCGCCAGGAACGCGGCGCCGAAACGTCCGTTGGGCGTGCCCAATTGGTACACCCACTCGCTGTCGGCTCCGTGACCTCGGAAGTATGCGTTCTGCTGGAACTTGCCGTTGTTGGTATCCAATGGCCGCCAGCCTTCTGGCAACTCGAAGTCGACCGGCGCGTTGATGAGGATGGTTTTTGTGTCGGTGGTCCACGTCTGCCCGTTGTCATCGGAGTAGGCGATGGCCGAGAAGTTGGTGACCCAGTTCCCGGCCGAGCCCCACGACCGCACCGACATGTAGTTCATGTACTGCCGGAAACCGGGGCCGTCAGGTTTCGGCAGCGAGATGGCTGCGGTGGGGATCGTGGTCACCTCGACGCCCTGAAAACCGACTGCCGAGATCAGCTGCTGGGCGTAGGTGGGCCGGTCGGCGGTCACCACACTTCCCGACGTCGTGGAGTTCGGGTCCGCGGCGGGCACGGTGATCCCGTCGGCCAGGTTCGTGTCGTTGGTCCGCAGCAGCACGTTGTGTCGCCACTGCTGACCTGTAGCCGAGCAGTCGCCGAAGGTGTCTCCGAAGGCCATCAGGGTCTGTCCGTCGCCGTTATCCCAGCTGACGCCGAGATCGGTGCCCGAGATCGTGAAGCGGCTGAATGTCAGATTGGGACTGCGGGGGCCGGTGACCCACGCGACGGTGCGTGAGACATCGGTGCGGTAGTACGGCAACGCACCCTGCGGACCGGTGCTGGGATTCGACGAGCTCCCCGACCCCAGGCCCAGTGAACCCAGGTCCAGCGATCCGCTGGAGCCACTCGACCCGGAGGACCCGTTGCCACACGGAGACGCAGCGGCGGTCCCGGTAGCCAGCAGTGACGCGCCGACCATGGTGGCCGAGACAGCCAACGCACACGCCACCACCCGAGTGGGCCCGATTCGCCGTCGATTCATCCGGTGTCGTCTCCCAGCCCCGACACAGCGGTAGACCGTGACGGAAGTGATTGATGTTACTGATGTGACATCAGATCAGATGGAGAGCACCGACCTCGGTCAACTCGATCACGATTCCGTCTCAGCTTGGAATCACCTGTGACGGCGCTGATCACTCGGCCCGCGAGAACTCCGACGCCCGGGCCACCTGTTCGGCCGTCAACGCGACCCCGGTGTACTTCTCGAACTGTGCCGCCGCCTGCAACGCGATCACCTCGGCGCCCGTGATCACCTCCTTGCCTGCCGCGCGTGCCGCCGCGATCAGCGGCGTCTCGGACGGGAATGCCACCACGTCGAAGACGACCCGCGCTGCCTCGATGACGTCGCCGTCGAAGGCCTGGACCTGCGCGTCGGCACCCTGCATACCCAGCGGCGTCACGTTGACGACAATGTCGGCTCCGGCGACAGGTGCGGGGATGAACCGGTAGCCGTACTTGTCCGCGAGGGCGCCGCCCGCGACCTCGTTGCGAGCCGCGACGGCGACGTCGGCGAATCCGGCGTTGCGGAATGCTCCGGTCACCGCCTTGGCCATGCCACCGGAACCCTGCACCAGAACCGTTGCGTCGGAATCGAGTTCGTGCTCGACAATGAGGGTGGCAATCGCCTCCACATCGGTGTTCGACGCGGATAGGCGCCCGTCGTCGTTGACGATCGTGTTGACCGACTCGACGACCGATGCCGATTCCGCGATGTCGTCGACGAGCGGGATCACGGCCTCCTTGAACGGCATCGACACCGAACACCCGCGGATGCCCAACGCGCGAACGCCGGTGATCGCGCCGGCGATGTCGTCGGTGGTGAACGCCTTGTAGATGTAGTTCAGCCCCAGCTCGTCGTACAGGTAGTTGTGGAACCGGGTGCCGATGTTGGACGGCCGCCCGGCCAGGGAGATGCACAGCGTCATGTCTTTGTTCAGGATTGGCACCGACTCAGGCTAGCCCAGGAGCACCGGCAGAGGTCGTGTCCCCGGGCCGGGCTTGTCCGCCGGGCCGTGGGCGCGGGGTGGGTTCAGGAGGTGTCGAGACCGTCGTGGAGTATGGCGGCGAGGACACTCGACAAGCCCGGCCCGCGGACACGGCCCTCCGTGTCGACGGAGCTCAACGCGGCGGCCAACGCCCTGGGACGGCTCGACCAGCGGGATGGGCGATCGAACGGCGGGATGGGCGATCGAACGGCGGGCGAGCGCCAACGCGGGCTATCGCCAGCCGGCTTCCCGCCCGTCGGCGGGTCAGCGCGACCGGAGCAGCGGGATCACGTGGTCGCGCAGCAGCGGTGCGAGCGGTTTCTCGCGGTCGATGGGATCGATGGCCAGCCAACGTACTTCGGCGATCTCGGCGCCCGGCTCGGCGTGGGGCATCGCCGGATGGGAAAAGAGGCTCGCGCGCACCTCGTAGCCTGCCTCGTTGGCAGCGGCAGCGGTGAACTCGCCGAGTGCGGTGAGTTCCTCGGCGTCGAGCCAGACCCCGATCTCCTCACCGCACTCGCGGACGGCGGCCTGCCGAGGCGTCTCGCCGGGCTCCGGTTTGCCGCCGGGCAGCATGAACAACGCACTACCCGACTTGCGCACCGTCAGCAACGCACCCGCGGCGTCACGGAGCACCACGGCACTGACGACGATGACCCGCTCGGCGGCCGGATCGACGGGCATCAGATCAACGGCCGAAGCCGGCGTCGCGCAATGCCTGTGCCATCGAACCGTTCGGTGCGGACTCGCGCCGACGATCGTTACCGCCCTGTCCCCCACGTCCGGACTTGCTGCGCCCGTTGCCGTTCCGCTGTTCGCGCCGATTCTGCTGTGCCCCACCGGCACCCTTGTCGCGGGCCTGCGGACCGCCTCCGCGACGTGCCTCGCCCTTACCGCCGGCGGACCGCGCATCGTCGTTGAGCCGCAGACTGAGCCCGATCCGTTGCCGCTCGACATCGACGTCGACGACCTTGACACGCACTACCTGACCCGACTTCACCACCTCATGCGGATCCGAGACAAATCGGTCGGCCATCGCGGAGACGTGCACGAGCCCATCCTGATGCACCCCCACATCCACAAAGGCACCGAAGGCGGCGACATTGGTGACGACGCCCTCGAGCACCATCCCGGGCCTGAGATCGGCGACCTTCTCAACGCCGTCGGCGAACGCGGCGGTGGTGAAGGCGGGACGCGGATCACGACCGGGCTTCTCGAGTTCGGCGAGGATGTCGGTCACCGTCGGCACGCCGAAGCGATCGTCGGCGAACTCGACCGGACGCAGGCCACGCAGCGTCCGCTCGTTTCCGATGAGCTCGGTGAGCGTCACCCCGGAGCGGTCGAGGATGCGGCGCACCACGGGGTATGCCTCGGGATGGACACCCGAGGTGTCCAGCGGGTCGTCTCCACCGCGGATCCGCAGGAACCCCGCGCATTGTTCGAATGCCTTGGGGCCCAGCCGCGGAACGTCCAGGAGGGCTTTGCGGTTGCGAAACGCGCCGACGCTGTCCCGGTGGGCGACGATGGCCTCAGCGAGAGTGGTGGTCACCCCCGAGACTCGCGACAGCAGCGGAACCGACGCGGTGTTGAGGTCGACACCGACGGCATTCACCGCGTCCTCGACCACCGCGTCGAGGCTGCGGGCGAGGGTTCCCGGAGTGATGTCGTGCTGATACTGGCCGACGCCGATCGATTTGGGCTCGATCTTGACCAACTCGGCCAGGGGATCCTGGAGTCGCCGGGCGATCGACACCGCTCCGCGGAGTGACACGTCGAGCGCCGGCAATTCGTGGGAGGCGTATTCTGAGGCCGAATAGACCGATGCACCGGCCTCACTGACCATCGCCTTGGTGGGCGCAGCCGCGCCGGAGCGTTTGATGTCGGCGATGAGTTCGGTTGCCAGAGCATCGGTTTCGCGGGATGCGGTGCCATTGCCGATGGCGATCAGATCGACACCGTGGCGCGCCACGAGTGCCCCGAGTGTCGCCTTGGCCTGATCCCATTGCTTCTGCGGCTGATGCGGATAGATAGCGCAGGTGTCGAGGACCTTTCCCGTCGAATCGACCACGGCGACCTTGACTCCCGTACGGAACCCAGGATCGAGGCCCAGAGTGGCGCGCTCGCCGGCCGGCGCGGCCAGCAACAGGTCCTTGAGGTTGGTGGCGAAGACCGCGACCGCGGCCTCTTCGGCACGCTGCCGCAGACGCACCCGTGCGTCGACGGCGGTGGACACCATCAGTTTGGTCCGCCAGGCCCACCGCACCGTCTGCGTCAGCCAGGGAGTTCCCGCACCGGGGTGCGAGGTGTCCACACCCAGGGTCGCGGCGACCATCGCCTGGTAGGCATCGTCCTCGCCGCCATCGAAATCGAGCGAGAGCACCTCTTCCTTCTCACCGCGCAACACCGCCAGCACACGATGCGACGGCATCGTGTCCAGCGGCTCGGAGAAGTCGAAATAGTCCCGAAACTTTTGTCCCGCAGGCGACGTGGCTGCCTGCTCGGATCGCGGCGTGGTGCGCAACGCCCCTTCGGCCCAGAACTTCTCGCGTACCGCGCCCACCAACTCGGCGTCCTCGGACGCCCGCTCGATCACGATGTGACGAGCGCCCTCGAGTGCGGCCGCCGCATCGGCGACATCGTCGGACAGGAACGCGGTCGCAGCCTCCTCCGGGACGAGCGCGGGATCGGCGAGCAGCCGGTCGGCCAGCGGTTCCAGACCCGCCTCGCGAGCGATCTGGGCCTTGGTGCGCCGCTTGGGTTTGTACGGGAGATAGATGTCCTCGACGCGGGACTTGGTGTCGGCGGCCACCAGTGCGGCGCGGAGCGCGTCGGTGAGTTTGCCCTGTTCCTCGATCGACGACAGAACGGCGGCCCGTCGCTCGTCGAGTTCGCGGAGATACCGCAGCCGCTCGTCGAGGGTGCGCAATTGTGCGTCATCGAGGCTTCCGGTCACCTCCTTGCGGTAGCGCGCGATGAACGGGACCGTCGACCCGTCATCGAGCAACCGCACGGCCGCGGCCACCTGATTTTCGCCGACCGCCAATTCCTCGGCCAGACGCGCGTTGACTGTTTTCACTCCGGGTACTACTGGTGCGCTCGAACTCACCCGCAGCACCCTACCGAAGACCACCGACAGGCTCGGCGCCCGGCGAGGTGTGTCGGGTCCTCGGCGTCCCCGCCAGGGACTCGACATCCGCGCCGGGGACTCGAGGTCTCACAGACCGTCGCCGCGCAGCGCCGCCTGGAACTCCGGAGAGGAGTAGAAGGGGGCGAACTGACGCCGCAGCAGAGGTTCGAGCATGCCCCGCTCGTCGAGGCGGGTCAGAACCACCGGCCCGAACCGCAGTCCCTCCTCGATCAGATCTGCCCGACCGATCCCCAGGTCGGCCAGCAGGTCGGTGAGAGCGACCGTGCCGTATTTGTCGAAGACGTGGTCGATGCCCTCGTCGAGCAGGGGTCGGAAATAGTCGGTGTCACGGAACGACTTCCAGAATTCGAAGGCCACCACCACCAGGTCTTCGACGTCGCCGGGTTCCAGCACGTCACGGAAACGGCCGATCACCTCATCGGAGCGCTCCCGCCAGAGCTCCCGCGCCGCGGCACCGAGGACGTCGTCCCCGTCGCGTTCGACCATCATCGCCAGACGACGCATACCGATCCGGGCCACCCGCTCCACGCCGGATTCGAGCACCGGAACCGCCGGTGCGGCCACTCGGGTGACCGCACGGATCAGCGCCGCACGCACCCCGCCGGTCTCGCCGTCTGCCCGTCGTTCCTCGATCGCGGCATCGAGGGTCTGCGTCACGAGCTCCACGCAGGCGTCCATTGCGGCCGGACTCTCGATGACCTGGGTGGCCAAACGCCGGACAAGACCGGTGTCGGTGATCGCGGCGACCAACGCGTCGAATTCGGCGGGGTCGGCGATGTCGGCGAGTCGGTACTCGTCATTGGCCCGGTGCCGGTAGATGCGTCCGCCGATCTCGCCGACCAGCTCCGGGATGGAACCCTCCACCGGCATCTGCACCGTGTACTTGTGCGCGACGAGTTTGATGAGCTCACGGGTGACCACATCGTCGAGAGTCAGTGTCGCCGCGTCGTCGAGGAACGCGTCGACGGCCTCCACCACCAGGCTGCCGTACTCGGCGGGCGTCAGCAATTGGCGTCGGGTGAAGGCGATCTGGGCGTCGAGAAGTCGTTGCGCCACGTCATCGCTCATGGGGATCAGGGTGTCACATCCGTCGATCTGCCGTGATTGACCCACGCTCCACAACGCGCGCGGCATACCATTTCCACGCAGGGTCGGCATCGATCACGGAGGTGTTCGGAGTGGGTTTTCTGATCGGCTTCTCCCCCTGGATTGTCTACTGGATCCTGGTGGGCAACATGCCGTTCCGGGGAGCGGTGCTCATCGCCCTGGGACTCTCGGCACTTGCCGTGGTGATCAACCGGGCGCTCCGTCGCCCGTGGCATTCCCTCGAGGTGGGCGCGGTCGCGGTGTTCGTCGTGCTCTCGGCATTGTCGTTCTCGGTCAGCGACGCCTTCCTGGAACGCTGGCTGCAGCCACTCGGAAATGCCGGGATCTTTCTGGTCGCCCTGGTCGGTCTGCTTGTCCGACGACCATTCGTCCGCGAGTACGCAACCGCATCGGTCGATGCGGCGACCGCGGCCACCGACGGATTCCGAGTCATCACCACCGCCATGACCTGGATGTGGACCGCGGTGTTCGGCCTGATGACCGTGGCCTCGCTCATCCCGCCGATCGTGCAGGGCGACGCCACCATTCGCGACGGCGGCTCGACTCTGTCGATCATCTGTTACTGGGTCCTCCCCTTCACGCTGATGGGGATCGCCGGCACCGCGTCCGGTGTGTTCCCGGCCTGGTTCGACAAGAAATCGGCACAGATGGCACGCCGGGACGCGTCGCTGGCACCGGGAAGCCCGGTGCCTCAGCCACCGGCGCAGGCGGCATCCATCGACCCGCGGCTCGGGGTGGATGTCCCCCTGGACTCCCGCCACGACGAACCATTGACCATCACTCTCGAATCCACCGGTGAGACGGTTGATGTCACCACGACCGCCACCGACCTGTATGGCGGGCTGTGGCGCTGGTCCACACGCGCGGACGGTTCGGCCCAGGTCACGAATGTCCCGATCTGGGCGATGGAGTTCGACGGACCCGCCGATCACGCCGACCTGTTCATCCCGCCGACCGAACCGTGGCTCGTTCGGGTGGAAGCCAGGGCCGGAGATCGCCGCACCGCGCTCACCTGCCGACGACACCCGGTCGCAGCCGGCGTCGAGGTCACCGACGTCCTGGTCGACGGGCGGCCGGGCCTGCTTGCAACACCCACGTCCGCGATCGGACCGGCGGTGGTGTGTTTCGGCGGCTCGGAGGGTGGGGTGGACTCACAGCGTGCGATGATCGGCGCCCTGGCGTCGCGCGGTCACACCGCACTCGCGTACGGATGGCTCGATGACGACCCCGAGGCCGCTCCGGTCAGCGAGATCCCGCTGGAACGATTCGCCTCGGCGATCGCCTGGCTGTGCGCTCGCAGTGGTTCATCGGTGGCCGCGGTGGGCCTGTCCCGGGGAGCAGAAGGACTGACCGCGACGCTCTCCCATCGAGCGGATCTCGGTGTGTCCCACGTGATCCTGCTCAGTCCCAGCAGTGTCATCTGGCAGGCCATCGGCCCCGACGGGGAAATACCCGGCACGTCGTCGTGGACCCTCGACGCCTGGCCATCTCCCTTTGCCGCGCTGCCCACCGGCGCACTGATGCCACAACTGGTGGGCAATGCGTGGCGATTGTCGCGCGACATCGGCGCGGGGCGGCCAACCGTGCTGCGACTGCACCCCGCCTACGACGAGGGGCTGCGCAGAAGCATCGCCCCCGAGGCCCAGCTGGCATCCGAGCGGATCACCTGCCCCATACTGTGCATCAGCGGCTCCGACGATGCGCTCTGGCCGTCCGAACGCATGGCCGATGCCCTCCTCGGCCGACGAAATACATCCTCGGACAAACACATCCGATATGAGGGCGCCGGCCACTTCCTCCGCCCGGGACTGTTCCCGACGACCGTGCAACTGGCCGGCGGGATCGACTTGGGCGGGCGTGCGGCAGAGCACGCTTCGGCATGCCTTGCCCTCACCGACGACATCGTCACATTCATTGCCGGATGACGGGTTCGATGACCGAGTGACCGAGTGACCGTCGGTGCGACACGGCGTGTAACAGCACCATCGTCAGCGCGATGAAGAAGGGGAACGACCAAGAGCACGAGTCACCACCACTCGAGAGGATCGTCACGATGTCTTTTACCCTTCGGCGCCTCGGCCTCGGCCTCGCCACCACAGCGATCACCCTGACCGCCGTCTGCGGCGGAGCCTCGATCGCACACGCCGCACCGCTCGAGGGCTTCACCTACACACCGTGCAGCCAGAAGTTCCGCACGCCGGTGGACCTCACGAAACCGGAACGGCCGATCTATCTCAGCCCCTACGGCACCGCCGGGATCTACTGCTTCACCATCTCGGGCAACCGGTCGGTGACCTACCTACAGCGCGGACCGTTGGGCGATTGGCACTACATGTATCCGTTCGCGCCGAACGCGTACTACATGCAGCTCATCGCCAGCTACCCGCCGTCGACGACGAAGCCGTTGCCGCGCTGACCAATTCGCATCGGACCGCGATACCCGGAGATCAACTCGTCGGCGTCCAGCCCAGCGCCGGCCCCAATCGCTGCGCCATGTCGGAGATGATCTGCGCGTAGTCCGCGGCGGCGAAGCTGAAGGGCAGGGCGAACGCCACCTCGTCGGCGCGCCGAAAACCGGCGTGCGCGTGCAGGATCTGCGCGATCTCTTCGCTGGGCCCGACGATGTCGGCGGCGAACATCATGCCGCGCGGTCCCTGTGGGGTGAGTGTGCGTTCGAATCGTGATGCGGCGTAGGCCCGGTACCGCTCGATCTGGCCGGGTGTCGCGGAGTCGGTGGGGATCACGACGAGCCCCTGCGAGACGCGCGCCGCGGCGGGATTCGGATGATGGGCGAGATAGGCATCGATGTGCTCGGCCTGGATCGTCGCGAAATCCCGCGACTCGGTACCCTCGATCGACACCACCGACGACGTCAGATAGTTCAGTCCCTGCCGCCCGGTCCAGATCGCCGAATCCCGACCACCGCCGTACCAGACCCGATCGGCGAGTCCCGGCGAGTGAGGCTGGACGCGGCGGGAGAACGATTCGATTCCGACGACCCCTTCGAAGGCGCTGACCGGCTCCCCGCGCAGGCACGTCAGCAACCGCAGCACACGATCCTTGGAGAAGTCCTCGATGTCGAAGGTATCGGGGTACAGCGACGCCTTGACGTCGTCGTATCGCATCGGGGTTCCCACGGACACACCCGGATTGACGCGTCCACCGGACAGGAGGTCGACGGTGGCGAGATCCTCGGCCAACCGCAGCGGGTTCTCCCAGCCGAGTGGGGTGACGGCGGTACCCAATTCGATGCGACGGGTCCGCACGGCCGCGGCCGCCATCATCGCCACCGGCGAGGATATCCCGTACTGCAGATGCCGGTGTCGTAACCACACGCTGTCGAATCCGAGGTCCTCTGCGCGTTCGATCACCGACAGCGTCTCGAGATGACCCTCGCGGGGACGGTCGGGATCGAACGATCCGATGGTGAGGAAGCCGAGCTTGCGCAACGGACGGTCCGGGGTGGGCATGAAAAACGGGTTCCTCTCGTACCGGCGCGGCGTCGTCCCCAACAGTCTGCACCATCGATACGACTCAGTTGCGCCGTCGCCGATTGCGTGGTGTGAGAGTCTGTTTCGCATGACCCCGACATCGAACGACGCCGGTCGGCACACGTTCGCCGGCGACAATCACGCCGGCGTCCATCCCGACGTGCTCGCCGCCATCACGCGGGCCAACCCCGGACACCAACCCGCCTACGGTGGTGACCTCCACACCGCGGCGTTGCGCGCGACGATTCGCGAGGTCTTCGGTCCCCGAGCCGAGGTGTTGCCGGTCTTCAACGGCACCGGCGCAAATGTGGTCGCCCTCACCGCTGCCACACCCCGGTGGGGAGCGGTCATCACCACCGACACCGCTCACATCGCGACATCCGAAGGTGGTGCGCCCGAACAGATCTCCGGGATCAAACTGCTGACGGCCGCGACCGCCGACGGAAAACTCACTCCCGATCAGATCATCGAGAAGGTCGCCGCCCGGGGAGATCCGCAGCGCGCGCAGCCGTCTGCGGTGAGCATCACCCAGGTCACCGAGCTCGGCACGGTGTACTCCGTCGACGAGATCGCCGCGATCTGCGAGACCGCACACCGCCTCGGTCTGCCAGTGCACCTCGACGGGTCCCGATTGTGGAACGCCGCGGCCGCGCTCGAGGAGTCCTTCCGTGCGTTCACGACCGATGTCGGGGTGGATGTACTCAGCCTGGGCGCAACCAAGAACGGTGCGCTCGGCGCCGAGGCGGTGGTCGTCATCGACCCCGATCGCATCGCGGGTATCGAGTATGTCCGAAAGGCCGCCGCGCAGTTGCCGAGCAAGATGCGGTTCCTATCGGCGCAACTCGAGGCCATGTTCACCGACGATCTCGGGCTGCGCAACGCTCGCCATGCCAATGCCATGACCCGGCGGCTGCGTACCCATCTCGAGGCCGCCACCGCAGACGGCGCACTGCCCGGTTTCGGTTTCGCCCAGGACAGCCCGGCCAACGCGATCTTCGCCACGCTCCCCGTGGACATCGCCGACGCCGTCCGCGGCGACGTCTACTTCCACGACTGGGCACGCGAGCGGGGTGAGGTGCGCTGGATGACATCGTGGGACACCACTCCCTCGGACGTCGATGGGTTCGCCGAGATCATCCGGCAGCAATTCGCATCCGGGTCGCCGGTTCGGCGGGACTGATCGAGTACGCCAGTCCCATTCGGCGCAAGGCGACTCCGGCCACGAACCGGCGGGTCCGGCCGATCATGTGGTTGATGTCGGCGAGAGTCCACCCCGGCGCATACCGCAGGATCGGATCGCGGTCGGTCACCGGTTCGAGAAGCGCGATGTCGGCGGCGACCCCGGCCACCTGCCCTGCGTCCAGGACCGTCGTCCGTCGCCGGCACACCGCATCACGGGTCCCGGCACCGGGCGCAACCAGCGCCGAGGCCGGGCGCGGCGCGGCGTCACGTCCCGATCCGCGCCACAGCAGGGCGCTGAGCACGAACCACCGGTCATCGAGGCACAACATGTCGACATTGCGCATCTCGGGAACCATCGTCCAGACGATGGGCCGGGCGCGGGCACCGATACCCGAGGCAAACGAACCCGAACCGACGGCCACCGGTACCAGACCCCAGGCATCGGCGAGAGGATCGGCGGGGATGACCGAGATCGGGTCACGGCGCGCGGCCTCGACGGCGTCCGCGCGCACCGGATAGGCGTAGTAGCGACTTGTCATGTCGCACATGGTTGCTGCCGCCGGTCCGTGATCGGCGCCCCTCGGTGCGATATGTGGACACATCCACCGATATCCACAGCCGGGCTGTTTCTCCTCGGCAGGCATCGTCGGTGCGGGATCCCGGTGCGGGATCCCGGTGCGGCATGCCACAGAGTGATCCTGGCCACTACGAGGACCATCAGGGGCCACCTTCACGCCCACAAGTGTTGCGGGACAACCACTCGCGTCTCCGAGCACCCGGCCGGGACGCGATCGTGATCGCACCCGCGTCCGCGTAGCATCGCGGGGCGAGTCCGCCCGCCCATCCCTGCTCGTCGTGCCCGAAAGGTGTCATGTCTGCTGTGTCCGCCCAGTCAGCGATGCGGAACCCCTCGGTGCGGCACCACCAACCGGGCCTCGCGGTGGGCGCGACGTGGGCGGTGGGTGCACTGGCCTATCTCGTCGCCATCACCAATCGCACCTCGATGTCGGCTCTGGGAATCGATACCGCCCACCACTTCTCGATCGACCCGGCGACACTGTCGCTGTTCGCGGTGATCCAGCTCGGCGTGTACGGCGTCGCGCAGATCCCGGTGGGCATGGCGTTGGATCGGTACGGGTCGCGGGCGGTGCTGACCGTCGGTGTCGGGCTGATGGCGGTGTCGCAGGTGGTGCTGGCGGCGGCACCGAGCGTGTGGATCGCCATTGCGGCACGCGTGCTCCTCGGCGCGGGCGACGCCGCGGTCTTCCCCTGCGTGCTGCGCATCATCGGGATTCGCTTCCCGCGACGGAGCGCGCCACTGATGGTGCAGATCACCGCGGTCATCGGGCAGTTGGGTCAGGTCGTCAGCATCATCCCCTTCGCCCATCTCGTACACGCCAAGGGCTGGCAGTCAGGCTTCTTACTCCTGGCCGCGACGGCGGTGTTGGTGGCGGTCCTGTCGGCGGTGTTCGTCAGCGACGGTCGACGGCCCACCACCACCGGCGTATCAGGTTCGGCGGTCGGCGCCCGGCTACGCGCGTCGATCACCGAGCCCGGCACCCGGCTGGCGTTCTGGACACATTTCGTCACCCCGTTCTCCGCCAATACCTTCGGGGTCCTGTGGGGCTTTCCCTTTCTGGTGGCGGGCGAGGGCGTTCCCGAGTCGACCGCACGGACGGTCCTGGTCACTTCGGTGTTGGTGGGTGTGGTCGCCGGCCCCGTCCTCGGCCTGATCTCCGCCCGATTCCCCGCTCGGCGTGTTCACCTCGTGGTCGGGCTCGTCGCCGGTCAGGTGCTGGCGTGGGGCGCGGTTCTGCTCTACCCGGGCACGGCACCGCACTGGGTGCTTTATCTGCTCGCGATGGCGATCGGCGCGGGCGGTCCGGCGTCGATCGTCGCCTTCGACTTCGCCCGTGAATACAATCCGACCGACCGGCTGAGCACGGCCACCGGCATCGTCAACGCCGGCGGGTTCCTGGCCAGTGTGATCGCGATCCTGTTGATCGGTCTGACGCTGAACCTCACGTCGGATTCGCCGGGCGTCTACGATCCGGCATCGTTCCGGGTGGCAATGCTGTGGCAGATCCCGCTGTGGCTCGTGGGCACGACGATGGTGTGTCGGGAGTACCGACGTACTCGCGCGGCGAGGAGTCCGAGTCGAGTGCCGGGCGACTAATCCGACGGGTCGTGCGCCGGCGAGACGCAGAACTGATTGCCGTCCGGGTCGGCGAGTGTCACCCACGCGAAATCGCCGATCGCGTGCTCGGCGATCCTCGTGGCGCCCGCGCCGACAAGGGAATCGACCTCGGCGTCGACATCGGTGGTGGTGAGATCGAGATGGATGCGGTTCTTGCCGGGCGTCGGATCGTCGACCTTCTGAAAACCCAGAACCGGTGCGCCCGGCGCCACCCCGGACACCATGACGAAGAAACCGTCGTTCTCGGCGATGACGGTGCCGCCGATGCGTTCCGACCACCACCGCGCGAGCGGGATCGGATCGGTGGTGTCGACGGTGATCATGCCCAGGGTCAGAGTCATGAGACCCATTGTGGATGGGTGGCTCGGGGGTGCCCGGAGCGGGCCCGCCGTCATCGCACAACGCGCCACTCCACGACGATCACTCCACGACGATCACTCCACGACGGTCACTCCACGACGAAGACGGGTATCAGGCGATCGGTCTTGGTCTGGTACTCCGCGTACGGCGGATACGCCGCCACGGCCAACGTCCACCAGTGCTCACGTTCGTCGCCGTCGATCTCGCGCGCCGTCATCTCCCGCACGGTGTCGCCGTCCTGGACGGTGACCTCCGGGTGCGCCTTGAGGTTGTAATACCAGGAGGGATGGCTCGGCGCGCCGCCCTTGGACGCGACCATCGCGTAGCGGCCGTTCTCCTCCACCCGCATCAGCGGGACGTACCGCTTCTTACCCGACTTGGCCCCGGTGGTGGTGAACAGCACGATGGGCCGGTCCAGCACCTGCACACCGTCGGTGGTCCCCTGCTCGAGAATCGTCGCGGTCTGGGTGCGGACCCACTCGGTGGGGCTGAGTTCTGGTTGTTCAGTCATACCGGGACACAACACCGGTCAGCCGCCCCTATTCCGGCCGCCGTGTCGCGGCTCGACCGACGGCCCGGCGAATGCGACATTCCTCACGTCGGTAGACGCACACATCGGGCTTGACTTCTTAGGTTAGGCTAAGGCAATCTTCGCGATATGTCGAAGAAGATGATCATCACCATTGCCGCCGGCGCCGGAGCCGTTGCCGCCATGGCCGCCGGAGCCGGGCATTCTTCCGCCGCGGTCGCCGAGGGAACCTACAACTACTGCGTGCAGACCCAGTACGGCTCCTCGGTGGAAGAACGCTGCAACGAATACCGGGTGGAAGGCGACAAGCTCATCGGGCCCGCCAACACCCCGCTCACCCTCATCAGCACACCCAACGGCGCGTATGCCGACATCGAGCCGGTCAGCCGGGTGACCTTCATCAAGACCGCCGATGGATACAAAGCGATCAATTCCGTGCTCGGCGTTCCCATTGCGACGTCGACCTTCAATCCCGTCACCGACTGATCACACCCGACTGATCACACCCGACAACGCACGAGGCGCCGACCGCCTCGTGCGTTGTCATCTCCGCGTCACCTCACCTCAGGGCGGGAAGCGACAGGGGCAGCGGAACCGACGGATGCGACACCGGCTGCGCCGATGCGGCCGCGCTCGGTGCCGGTGTGGTGACCACGACCTGCCCGGACACGTCGTGACGCGGCGTCGAGGTGGGTGTGTCGAGGGGTACCTCCCAGCCACGTTGGTATCCCGTTGCCGCACCGACGATTGCGCCGGTCGTCACCGCCGGGATCTCCACCAGCGATGCCACGAGGGCGGTACCGACGAGCGGACCCACCACGAGACCCGTTGGCAGGAACGGTATCCCGAAGACGAGGCCGACCGTTCCGCCGACTACCGCACCGACGGTCGCGGCGACCGGCGCGGCCACCACACCACCGACCACCGCGCCGACCGCGGCGTCGCCGACCATGTGTTCGGCGACCGTGTCCGCACGTTCCGGCCCGACTCCGTTGCTCTGCAGGACGTCGGAAATCCCCTGTACCACTTCCCCTGACGTGGCGGTGACCTCGGCCGCCAGCGCCGGCGAAACCGCTCGTGGACGATGCAGCCGGAGGTGGCCCACCTCGACCGTGTCCGTATCCGCCGCCGGTGTCGACGTGGATGCGGGCACCGCCATTCCGAAGAGACGCGTCTCGGCCGATGTAGAGGGTGACCCCGGCACGACCTGCGATACGCCTACCACGCCACCTGCCGCGGTCCACGGCACCATCCCCGACACGGCGTCTGCGGCCTCGAGCGCGTTCCGAACGACCGGATGGACCGGTGTCGCGTCGCCGCCGATCGGGACCGCGAGCGGAGTCGTCCGGGTCGTGGCCGCGGACGTCGGTGCGTCGGCGAGCACCGGAGCCGCGGCCAGCACCGTGGCCGTCATCGCGGCACCCAGAAGCGTGGCGACCGGAAGATGAGATTGAGGACGGCGGTGCGAGGTCGGGCCGGCGGATTCGCTCATGGGGTACCTCCCTGGTGATCGGGAGACGAGAGCTACTGCACAACAGGAGTTTTCGATACGACGATGCCGTCCGGCCATGTGATCAACCCATCTGTTTGTTGAGGACCGCGGCGATTGCCGCGATCGAGCTGGTGTCCGTCATCGCCAGGTGGTCGACGTCGATGTCGACATTGGCGATCGTCCCGTGAACGTGTGCACGCCACCCGTGATGCCCCGTGGCGTCCGGGCGTCGATCCCGCGTCGCGGTGAAGTACTGCACATCGACATCCACGACCGGCGGCTGCCAGTCACCCGCGGCCCGGATCATCAGGTTGTAGGCATCGGTGAGCCGTTCGATCGTCGCCTCGTCGATACCCAGGCCGTCCCCGAGGTGGTCGGCGATCGCCGCGGCCGCCTCCGCCGCGGTGGCGTCCGGGTCGACGAAGTCGATCCCGAGTACCGGGCCGAGATTGGCGATCAACTCTCCCGCGGTGACGGTGGTCGCCGACGAGGCATCGATGCCATCCGCCTCGGCGTCTAGCAACGCCAGCAGGGCGACGTCCTCGCCGGCGGCGCGCAGCTCGGCGGCGACGGCATGTGCGATCACGCCGCCCAGCGACCACCCGAGCAGGTGATAAGGGCCCTGGGGCTGTACTGTCCGGATCTCCGCGGCGTAACGCCGGGCGATCTCGGGCATGGTTGTCGGACCGGGGTTCTCCCCACCGATCTGCGGTGCCTGCAGACCGTAGATCGGACGATCGGCACCGATCTGCTGTTCGAGGCCGTGATAGCACCAGGCCAGACCGCAGGCGGGGTGCACACAGAACAGGGGTTCCCGTTCACCGGTGGTGCGGATCGGCAGCAGGACCTCGAGGCCGAGCGCGCTGGGCTCGGTGGCGTCGATTCCCTCCCGCATCCCGGTCTCGATCCGCTTGGCGAGGTCGGCCGGATTCGGGTCGGAGAGCATCCACCGGACCGGGATGTCCACATGCAGTTCACTGGTGAGCTGATTGACGACCTGCACCGATCGCAGCGAATTGCCACCCAGCGAGTAGAAGTCGTCGTCGGCACCCACCCGTGGCAGGCCGAGCACCTCCTCGAAGGTGTGCGCGATCTCGCCTTCGAGCCAGGATGACGGTTCGCGGAACTGCTCGGCGGCAGCCAGCGTCGGCATCGGCAACCGCGCACGGTCCAGCTTGCCCGACGCGGTGAGCGGCACCGTGTCCAGGACCATCACCGCGGTGGGAATCATGTAGCCGGGCAGGGAGGTTGCCGCGAACTCCGTCACCTCGGTGGTGTCGACCACGGCCCCGGCAGCGGGCACGAGGTAAACGACGAGGTACTCGACGGCGTCGGTGGCCCGCACCGAGGCCACTGCCCGCGCGACGCTGTGATGTCCGGCGAACACCGATTCGATCTCACCGAGCTCGATCCGCAGACCACGGAGCTTGACCTGGAAATCGTTGCGGCCGAGATACTCCAGCTCTCCGCACGTGCCGCGCCGCGCCAGGTCGCCGGTGCGGTACATCCGTTCACCGGTGACGAATGGATCCGGTACGAATCGTTCCGCGGTGAGACCGAATCGCCCGTGGTATCCGCGGGCCACCTGAACACCCGCCAGGTACAGATCCCCGGCGACGCCCGCCGGAACGGGACGCAACCGCGAATCCAGCACGTAGGCACGGGCATTCCAGACCGGTGTTCCGATCGGGACGGCCCCGGCGTCGGCGGGCCGCACCTGATGGGCGGTGGCGTGCACGGTGAACTCCGTCGGACCGTAGAGGTTGTGGAGCGCGACGTGCGGCAGCACCCGCCGTGCCGCGGTCACCACATCCGGGCCGAACGCCTCGCCGGCGACCAACAGTGCCCGCAAGGAGTCCAGTAACCCGGCGGGGGCCGTCGCGGTGAACAGTGCGAGCATCGACGGCACAAACGAGGTGATCGTGACCTGTTGTGCGGCAATGGTTTCGGCGAGATAGGCAGGGTCGGTGTGCCCGTCGGGCCGGGCGATCACGAGTCGGGCACCCACGGCGAGGGTGGCGAACAGCTCCCACACCGAGACGTCGAAGGTGGCCGGCGTCTTCTGCAGCACCACATCGGTGTCGTCAAGGCCGTAGGCCTGCGCGATCCACCGGATCTGATTCACCACCGAACGGTGGGATACCGCAACACCTTTCGGCCTCCCGGTGGAACCTGAGGTGAACAACACGTACGCGATGTCGTCGGGTCGCAACGGGGCGATCCGTTCGTCGTCGGTGATCGGTGCATCGTCGAACCCGCTCAGATCGATGGTCTGCAGCGAGCTCAGCACCACCACCGGTTCGGCGCACTCGAGCATGTAGTCGATGCGTTCGGCCGGGTGATCGGGGTCGACGGGAACGTATCCGCCACCGGCGGCGTGGACGGCATACATCGCGGTCAGCTGATCGATGGAACGCCGCATCCGCAGCGCCACCAGGCGCTCCGGTCCGACGCCCTCGGCGATGAGCCATCGGGCCAGCCGGTTGACCCGGGCGGCGAACTCGCCGTAGGTCCAGGTCACCGAATCGACGGTGACCGCGGGTGCATCCGCGTGCTCGTGCACCGACCGGGCGAATGTCGACGCCAGGGTCTCGTCCCGGTCGATCGGGTGCGTCGTCGACTCCCATTGCGCCGCGATCTCATCACGCTCGTTCGCATCGAGCAGGTCGATGTCGTGTACGGCCTGTGTGGGGTCGTCCACCAGCGCCGACATCAGCCGGATGAGACGGTCGACGAAGGTGGTGGCGGTCGGCGCGTCGAACAGATCGGTGGCGTAGGTGAGGCCACCGGTGATGCCGGCCGGCGCGCCCGCGTCGTCATAGGTGTCCGACACGGTCACCTGCATGTCGAACAGTGAGACGTCGGAGTCGGATTCCACCGCCGACACCGACAGGTCTGGCAGTGCGATATCGGTGGCGGCCAGGTTCTGGAATACCAGCATGACCTGAAACAGCGGATTGTAGGCATGCGAGCGGACCGGATTGAGTTCCTCCACCAGACGCTCGAACGGGACATCGGCGTGGCCGAACGCGGCCAGATCCGTCTCCCGCACGTGCTCGATCAACTCGCGTAACGACATTCCGCCCCGCAGCCGGGTGCGCAGCACCAGGGTGTTGACGAACATCCCGATCAGATCATCCAGTTCGGGAGCACCACGTCCGGCGTAGGGCGTTCCGATGGCGACGTCGTCGGTGGCGGCGAGCCGGCCCAACAGCGCCGTCAGCGCGGCGTGCACGACCATGAACAGCGTCGTGTTGTGCTCTCGGGCGACGCGCTGCAGCCCGGCGTGCAGGTCGGCGTCGATCGTCAACGGGACGGTCGCGCCGGAATAGGATTGCGCGGGCGGGCGAGGACGATCGGTCGGAAGTTCCAGCAGCGCCGGACTGCCGCTCAATTGCTGTGTCCAGTAATCGATCTGCGCGCGGAGCAGGGAGTCGGGGTCGTCGGCGGAGCCGAGCACCTCCCGCTGCCAGAGGGCGTAGTCGGCGTACTGCACCTCCAGTGGCGCCCAGCCGGGTGCGTCGCCGAGCATCCGGGCCGAGTAGGCGGTCATCATGTCCCGCGCCAGTGGCGCCAACGAGGAACCGTCGCCGCAGATGTGATGCAGCACCACGGCCAGCACCCATTCGTCGCCACCAAGCGCGAACAGGTGAATGCGTGCGGGTACCTCGCAGGTCACCTCGAACGGCGTCCGCACCAGATCCGCGATCGACCGGGCGAGGTCGTTCTCGCCGATGTCGGTGACGACCATTGACGAGCGTCGGGCGACGACCGGGAGGATCACCTGCGTCGGAGCGCCCGCCTCGAACGGGTACACCGTCCGCAGGATCTCGTGCCGGGCGACGACATCGTCGATCGCCAGGTGCAGGGCGGAGACGTCCAACTCCCCCGACAGGCGCACGACGATCGGGATGCTGTATGCCGGCGAATCCGGCTCGAAGCGGTTGAGGAACCACATCCGTTGCTGCGCATACGACAACGGAATGTGGTCGGGCCGTTGCTGTGCGCGCAGCGCCACCCGGCCGGTGTCGGTGTGCGATTCTGCGCGTGCGGCCAACCGCTCGACCGTGGATGCCTCGAAGATCATCGACACCGGGACATTGGTGTCCAGTGCCGCCCCGATCCGGGCGACCACCCGGGTGGCGATGAGGCTGTTGCCGCCGAGATCGAAGAAGTCGTCGTCGGCGCCGACGTTGCGTTCGATACCGAGGACGTCGGCGAACACACCCGCCACGATCTCCTCCACCGGCGTCGACGGGGCGCGGAACGCCCGGGTGGTGATCATCGGTGCCGGCAGTGCCGTGCGGTCGAGCTTGCCGCTCGGTGTCAGCGGGACCTCGTCGATGACCATCACCGCGGCCGGAACCATGTACGACGGCAACGCCTCGGCGAGCAGCGCACGCAGCTTCTCCCCCGAGATCACCGCGTCGGCGGCGGGCACCACATACGACACCAGGCGAAGCCCGACGGCCTCGTCGCGATGTGGCAGGGTGACGGCGAATCCGACGTCGGATCGCGCACCCAGCGCCGCATCGATCTCACCGAGCTCCACCCGGAAGCCGTTGATCTTGACCTGGAAGTCGTTGCGTCCCAAGAATTCCAGTGTTCCGTCCGCAGCCCAGCGGACCACGTCGCCGGTCCGGTACATCCGTTGACCCGGCTGCCCGAAGGGGTGGGCGACGAACCGGGACGCCGAGATCCCGGGCCTGTTGAGGTATCCGCGGGCAAGCGCCGGGCCCGCCACGTAGAGTTCCCCGGCGACCCCGGCCGGCACCGGCTGCATCCGCGAATCCAGCACCAGCGCCTGCATTCCCGGCATCGGGTGGCCGATCGTCGACCGTTGCCCGGCACGCATGGGCTGCGACGCGGTCGCGACGATCGTGGTCTCCGTCGGACCGTAGAGGATCCGGAACTCCCGGGCGTGGGCCGGGTCGGAACCCACCCACCGACGGACCAGATCGGTGGGCACCTCGTCACCACCGGAGAACACCACCCGCAGATCGTCGAGTCCGGCGTCGTCCACCGAGGCCAGTGCGGCGGGCGTGACGAAGGCGTGCGTGATCCGCTGTTCGCGGAGGAAATCGGCCAGCTCGTCGCCACCGCGGACCCCGGTCGGTGCCACCACCAGCGCCGAGGCCCCGCTCACCGCCAGCAGGATCTCCAGCAGGGAGGCATCGAATGACGGTGATGCGAAATGCAATACACGTGAGGTGGGACCGTCGGCCGGATCGACGTGGAGTCCGGCGAGATAGTCGGCGATACCCGCGTGGCTGACGGCGACTCCCTTGGGCACACCGGTCGACCCGGAGGTGAACACCACCCAGGCGGTGTTGGTGACCCGCAGCGGATGGGTCCGCTCGTCCGCGGTGATCGGCGCGTCGGACGATGCGGCGATCTGCGCGGCGGCGCCGGCCGTGTCGATGACCACCCAGTCCACCTCGTCGGGCAGCGCGGGTCGCGCCGCCAGCGTCGTGATGCCCAGTGCCGCTCCCGAATCCGCGACCATCTGATCGATGCGCGCGGTCGGGTAGTGCGGATCCACCGGCACATACGCCGCACCGGATTTGACCACCGCCCACCAGGCGACCAGCGACTCCACCGACCGTTCGATCGACACCACGACGCGCCGTTCGGGACCGGCACCCGACGCCATCAGCCTGCGTGCCAGACGATTCGACCGGCGGTCGAGGTCGGTATAGGTGAGTTCGGTCGATCCGGAGATCACGGCGGGTCCGTCGGGGTTGCGGCGCACGGCCGCGGCGAACACGTCGGTCAGCAGCACCGGCGACCCGGCGGCGCCGGAACCCACCCGGGACAGCAGATGTGCCCGTTCGTCGGCGCCGAGCCACTCGATGGCACCGAGGGGTCGGGCCGCGTCGTCGGCGACGGCCTCGAGAACACGGGTCAACCGATGGACGACGTCGATGACGGTCGAATCATCGAACAGGTCGCGAGCGAACATCATGACGCCCGAAACGCCCTGCGCCGCACCGTCCTGGCCGTACTCGTCGGCGATCACCAGTTGCAGGTCGAACTGGCACATCCCGGTATCGGCCTGTGCGCGTGACACGGTGACCCCGGGCAGTTCCACCCGGACATCGGAGAGATTCTGGAAGGCCAGCGCCACCTGGAACAGAGGGTGATGCGCCGTCGAGCGCTTCGGATTGACCTCCTCCACGATCCGTTCGAAGGGCACATCGGCGTGCTCGAATGCGGCGAGGTCGGTCTCGCGCACCCGATCGAGGAGTTCGGTGAAGGGCTCGGTAGCCACGACGGCGGTGCGCAGTGCCAGGGTGTTGACGAACATACCGACCAGGTCGTCGAGGCCGGGTTCGCCGCGCCCGGCGACCGGGGTGCCGATCACCACGTCGTCGGCGCCACCGAGACGTCCGAGAACTGCCGTCAGCGCCGCATGCATCACCATGAAGAGCGACGCCCCGCGCGAGCGCGCCAACGCCAGCAACTTCCCGTGCAGGTCTGCACCGATCTGCACCGGCACCCGACCGCCGGACAACGATGCGACCGCGGGACGGGGCCGATCCGTCGGCAGGTCCAGCAGGTCGGGCGCGTCGGTCAGCGTCGACGTCCAGAAGCCCAGCTGCGCGTGCATCAGCGACTGCGGGTCGTCGGCGGCGCCGAGGACCTGCCGTTGCCACAATGCGTAGTCGGCGTATTGAACTGTCAGTGGCTCCCACATGGGTTCACGACCGGCCAGTCGCGATGCGTACGCCGACATGACATCCCGTGACAGCGGTCCCATCGACTGACCGTCACCGGCGATGTGATGAACCACGAGTACCAGCAGGTACTCCCCGGCCTCGCCGTCGCGCTCATCGTCGAGTTCGAGCACACCCACCCGGATCGGCACCCGCGAGGTGACGTCGAAACCGGCGCGCACGAGGCCGCCGGCGACCTGCCCGACCTCCGACGCCGACACGTGCCGGACATCCACGTTCAGCGCCACGTCATCGAGCACCACCTGCCGTGGTTGTCCGTCGGTCTCAGGGTAGATGGTCCGCAGCACCTCATGGCGGCCGATGACGTCGGCGAGCGCCGATTCCAGGGCGCAACGGTCCAGGCGGCCGGACAGCCGCAGCATCACCGGGATGTTGTAGGCCGGGGAGTCCGGTTCCAGCCGGTTGAGGAACCACATCCGTTGCTGCGCCAGCGACAGCGGGATGATGTCCGGCCGCACCGTCGGGGTCAGCGGCAGGCGGCCGCCACCGGTCAGCGAGGTCGCCGCCGCCGCCAGGGCCGCCGGAGTCGGCGCCTCGAAGACCAGGCGTACCGGTATCCGGACACCGAGGGCGGCGCCCACGCGCGCGGCGACCAGCGACGCGCTCAGCGAGTCGCCTCCGAGTCCGAAGAAGTCGTCGTCCACACCGACCTGATCGACCTTCAGGACCTCTTCGTAGGCCCTGACGACCCTTCCTTCGACCCACGTCGACGGCGCCCGGTAGCCGGATGCCTCGAACACCGGCTTCGGCAGCCGGGTGCGATCGAGCTTTCCGGTCGGGGTCAGAGGGATCTCGTCGAGAACGATCACCGCGGCCGGCACCATGTAGACGGGTAACGAATCCGCCAGGGCCGTGCGGAGTTCGACACCGGACACGGTGGTGCCGGGATCGGCCACGACGTACGACACCAGGATCGGCGGACGGCCGTCGTGTTCGGCGCCGATGGTGATCGCATAGGCGACGTTCGCCCGGTTACCCAGGAGTGCATCGATCTCACCCAGCTCCACCCGGGTACCACGCACCTTAACCTGGAAGTCGTTGCGTCCCAAGAATTCCAGCTGCTTGTGCACGTTCCGGCGCACCAGGTCTCCGGTGCGATACATCCGCCGACCGGGTTCGCCGAAGGGGCAGGCCACAAAGCGCGACCCCGTCGTCGCCGGCTTGCCGATGTATCCGTCGGCCAGGCCCGCCCCGACGAGGTAGAGCTCACCCGCGACATCGTCGGGGACCGGGCGCAGCCAGGTGTCGAGGATCGCGACGCCGACCGCTCCGGCCGGTGTGCCGATCGTGATCGGTGCGGTGGGTTCGAGTGGTTCGCTTGCCGTCGCCCAGATGGTGCCCTCGGTGGGCCCGTACAGGTTGACCATGCTGCGTTCGGGTGCCCACCGATCGACCAATTCGGGTCCGACGGCTTCGCCCGCTGTCGCCAGCACCGCGAGTCCCTCGAGACCGTCGGAGGGCACCGTCGCCAGCGCCGAGGGGGTCAGGACGGCATGCGAGACCTGCTCACCGCGCATCAGTGCCGCGAGTTCCGGGCCGCCGTAGACGTCGGGCGGGGACACCACCAGACGCCCGCCGGAACCGTGCGCCATCAGCAGTTCGAACAGTGATGCGTCGAAGCTCGGCGAGGCCACCTGCAGGACGGTCGACGCGGGCTCGACGCCCAGCGTCCGGCGCTGCGCGGCGATCAGGGGCGCCAGCCCCCGATGACTCACACGCACACCCTTGGGCGTGCCGGTGGACCCGGAGGTGTAGATGACGTACGCGGCGTCATCGACCCCGATCGATGTCGCACGCTCGCCGGCGGTGATCGTTGCGGCACTCTCGGATTCGATGTCGCGGGTCAGGTCGGGGCCGTCGACGATGAGCCAATCCACGATGCCCGGCAGCACCGACCGGGAACCGGCGGTTGCCAGTCCCAGGCTCGCGTTCGAGTCGGCGAGCAGGAATCCGATGCGTTCGGCCGGAAGACTCGGGTCCACCGGCAGGAAGGCGACGCCGGCCTTGGCCGCCGCCCATATCGCCACCACGGCGTCGAGGGATCGCGGAAGCGCGCAGGCCAGCACCCCGTGCGGATCCGCGATGCGCCGGAGCAGGATGCGGGCCAGTCGGTTGGAGCGTTCGTCGAGCCAGCGGTAGGACACCGATGCGCTGCCGCAGGTGACCGCGACCGCGTCGGGCTCACGGTGCGCGGTGCGCTCGAGGATGTCGCACAGCGTGCTCGATCCCGACCGCGCGATTGCGCCCGCCGGCCACGCGACCTCCGCGCCGCCGGCCGGGATCTCGGCCAGTCGGGTCGCGGGCGCCTCGGCGATGCGGATGAGTCCGCCGACGAATCGATCGAGAATGTCGTGGGCCCGCTCGGTGTCGAAGACGTCGTGCCGGAACCGCAGGGTGATCGACAGTCCGGTCCCGCTCCCCTCGCCGTCAAGGGTCGGTGCGACCACCAGGCTCAGCGGATACGGAGTGGCGTCGACGCCGCTGATCGCCTCCACCCGCAGTCCGGCCGCCTCGACGAGTTGCGCCAGTGCCGCCTCATGCAGGGGGAACGACTGGAAGGCGAGCGCGGTGTCGAACAATTCCGGGACGCCGACACTGCGGTGGATCTCCGGCAGTCCCACGAAGTGATGATCGAGCATCATCGCCTGATGCTCGTGGACGCGGATCAGCAACTCCCGCAACGACAGTCCCGGGTCGAGTGGCACCCGCACCGGCACCGTGTTGAGGAACATCCCGAGCGTCTGATCGACGTGCGGCAGCTCCGGTGGGCGACCCGACACGGCCGAACCGAAGATCACATCGTCCTCACCGGTCAGGGCTTTCAGGTTCAGTGCCCACGCGGCGGCCAAGGCGGCGCCGACGGTGACGGCGGCGTCGGCCGCGACCGTTCGGAGGCGGGTGAACTGGGCGACGGAGATCTCCGCGCGCACCTCCCCTGCGGTGCCCGCCGCCCGGCCAACCCGGCGATCGCTGACGAGGGTGGGTGCGTCGATGTCGGAGTACGCCTGCGCCCAGGCCGAGGTGGCGGCGTCGATGTCCTGTTCGCTCAGCCAGCGCAGGTAGTCACGGTAGGACGACGCCGAGCGGGCCCCGTCGATGCGTTCCGGGGCCCCGTAGTACTCGAGGAGTTCACCCATCAGTAGCGGCATCGACCATCCGTCCAGGATCACGTGGTGATTGGTGATCAACAGGCGGGAGGCGCCGGAACCCACCCGCAGCAAGGTGAATCGGATCAGCGACGGCGCCGACAGATCGAATCCGGCGGCGGTGTCCGCGGCGGCGAGGGCGTCGGCGGCGAGGTCCGGGTGGGCGTCGGGGTCGTCGGTGAGGTCGACCTCCCGGAACCGGACCTCGGCGTCGCCGACCACGATCTGGCACGTGCCGGTGGACGTCTCGACGAATGCGGCCCGGAGGATGTCGTGGCGGTCGACGAGCGCCTGGGCCGCGCGGCGCAGCCGGTCCCCGTCGATCTCGCCGGTGAAGGCGATGGTCGATTGCACCGTGTAGTCGTCCGGGTGGCCATCGGGACGGGTGTCGAGGCCGTCGGTGTCCAACAAGCCGGTGTCGAACGTCGAATGGAAATGGATGCCCGATTGCATCGGCGAGAGCGACCACACATCCGAGAGGGACGGATACCGGCGGAGAAGCATGTCGATGTCGGCGTGGGTGAGGTCGACGAGCGGGAAATCCGAGGGACGGAATCCGCGTTCCGGAACGACCCGCCGCGACGGCGGCGAGTAGGGCGGTAACGACGGCTCCGCGGCGCTGTCGTCGGATGCCAGCGCGGCCAGCGCGGCGACCGTCTTGGCCTCGAAGACGTTGCGGGGGGTGATCGACAGTCCCGCGGACTTCGCGAGTGCCACCAGTTGCATCGACACGATGCTGTCGCCACCCAACGCGAAGAAGTTGCTGTCGGCGGAGACGGTGTCGAGGTGGAGAACCTCGGCGAAGAGCGCGGCCATCACCTCTTCTGTCGGTGTCTCCGGTGCCCGGCCGTCGGTGTCGGCGCGGAATTCACGCTCACGCAGCGCCTGGCGGTCGATCTTTCCGGTGCGCGTCAACGGCATCGTGTCCAGTTCGACGATGGCCGTCGGGTTCATGTAGTGCGCCAGGGTGGCCGCGAGGTCGTCATGGAGTGCCGCGATGTCGAGCGGGTGACCGTCGGCGGCGACGACGTAGGACACCAGAATCGGGTGGCCGGCCGGCCCGGGCCGGGCGACGGTGGCGACCTGTGCCACCGCCGGGTGCGCCGCGAGGTGGGCGTCGACATCGCCCGGTTCGATCCGCAGCCCGTGGATCTTGACCTGTTGATCGTTGCGGCCCAGGTACTCCAGCCGGAGCCCGTCGTCGCAGCGCTGCCACCGGACGGAATCTCCTGTGCGATAAAGCCTTTCCGCAGTGGTCGAGTTCGGGTCGGCGACGAATCGGGATGCGGTGGTGCCGGACCGGTCGAAGTAGCCGCGGGCCAGCCCGGGTCCGCCGAGGTAGAGCTCACCGGTGACGCCGATCGGTACCGGGCGCAACCAGGCGTCGAGGACCAGGGCGGACAGGCCGCGGATCGGGCGTCCGATGGTCACCGGCTCCCCCGGCCGCAGCTCGTCGGCACCGGTCGCCCAGATCGTGCATTCGGTGGGACCGTAATGGTTCATCAGTCGACGCCCCGGCGCCCACCGGCCCACCAGGTCGGCGCCGGTGGCCTCACCGACGACTGCGACGGTGGCCAGTGACGGCACCTGGGAGGGATCCATGGTGTTCAGCGCCGACGGGGTGATGATCGCGTGGGTGACCCGGTGCATCCGGACGAGTTCCTCGAGCTCGGAACCGCCGTAGACGTGCGGCGGTGCCACCACGAGGCAGGCCCCATCGGCGTGGGCGAGCAGCACCTCCGACACGCACGCGTCGAAGCCGGGTGAGGCGACCTGCAGGACCACCGAGCCGGGACCGGCGGCGAAGGATTCCGACTGTGCGGCAACCAGATCGGCCAGTCCTCGGTGCGTCACATGGACGGCCTTGGGCCGACCGGTCGAACCGGAGGTGTAGATCAGGTATGCCGCATTGTCCGGGCGCAGACCGTTGTCGACGGAGTCGACGGGGTCGACGGAGCAGACGGGTTCGCGGGCGGTCGCGGCATCATCGAGCAGGAGCCAGTCGACGGCGTCCGGCAACCGCTCGGCGACGGCGTCGACGGTGACCCCGAGCGGGCAGGACGAGTCGGCGAGGAGTTCGGCGAGCCGTTCGGCGGGATTGTCCGGGTCGAGCGCGACGAAGGCGGCTCCGGTCTTGGCGACCGCCCACATTCCGACGACGAGTTCGGGCGACCGGGGTACCGCCAGGGCGACGAACGACTCGGGTCGGGCGCCGCGGCGGAGGAGTTCGGCGGCCACCCGGTCCGAGCGGTGATCGAGTTCGCGGTAGGTCATCTCGTGCTCACCCGCGCGCATCGCGACCGCGTCGGGATGGCGCCGGGCACTGTCGCGGAGGATGTCGCGCAACATCCGATCGGCGACCGGCGCGGGACCACGCACCGACAGCAGCTCCGAACGTTCAGAGTCCTGGCAGGCGGCGAGCTGGGCGACGGCGCGCCCGGGATCGCCGACCACCTGGCGCAGCACCATGACGAACCGGTCGAGCAGTGCGGCGGCCGACCGGTCGTCGAGGCGGTCGGTGGCAAAACGCAGGGTCAGCCCGAACGTGCTCGGCTCGTCGGCGACCGACGGTCCGGCGCCGGCCGGACGCGGCGGCGTGACCTGCAGGCTGACCGGGTAGGGGGTGGCGTCGTGGGCGACGAGATCGACCCAGGACAGGCCGGCGTCGGCCAGTGTCGCCTCGAGGCCGGCCCGATCGAGCGGGTAGGACTCGAGGACCGTGACCGTGTCGAACATGTCGGCAATGCCGGTCGCCCGTTGGAGTTCGGCCAGCCCGACGTCACGGTGATCGAGGGTGGCGGCCTGCTCGGCCTGGGTCCGGGCCAGCAGGTCGGCGACGCTCTCGTCGGGTTCGAGCCGGATTCGGACCGGCACGGTGTTGATGAACAGTCCGATCATCCGCTCGATCCCCGGGATGTGCGGGGGCCGATCGGAGACCGTGTTGCCGAAGACCACGTCACGGCGGCCGGTCATGATCGTGAGCAGCACGGCCCACACCACCTGAATCGACGTGTTTGCGGTGACCCCGAGGGCGCGCCCGAGTCGCAGGACCGAGTCGGAGGTCGCGAGATCGAGATCGAGTGTGACCTCGCCGGTCTGGGCCCCGGCCGCGCGGTCGGGCTTGCCGGTCAACAGGGTCGGACCGTCGATCCCGGCGAGGACCTGCCGCCATCCGTCGACGGCCGCCTCGTGGTCGCGCGTGTGCAGCCAGTGCAGGTACTCGCGGTAGGACTGGGGGGCCGGCAGGTCCGGCGCCTGACCGTCGCCGGCGTGTCCGTCACCGATGTAGAGCATGAGCAACTCACCGATGAGCACCGGCGCCGACCACCCGTCGAGCACGATGTGGTGATTGGTGATGACCAGCGTGAACTCGTCGTCGTCGACCCGGATCAGGTGAAAACGCACCAGCGGCGGACGGGCCAGGTCGAACGGGGCGGCCGATTCCGCGGTCAGTCGCCGCACCTCGCGTGTGCGAGCCGACGAGTCGGTGTCGGCGGTGTCGGCGGTGTCGGCGGTGTCGGTCACGTCGGAGAAGGTCCAGTCCACCGTCACGTCGCGGAGAAGGATCTGCCGGGGTCCAGAACCCGACTCGACGAAGGCCACGCGGAGGCTGTCGTGCCGGTCGATGATCGTCTGGGCGGCACGCCGCATGCGCTCGGGGTCGAGTGATCCACTGAGAGTCAGCTCGGCCTGCACGGTGTAGCCGTCGGCGGCCTCGTCGTAGAGCGTGTGGAACATCAACCCGGACTGCAGCGCCGTCAACGGCCACACGTCGGTCATCGACGGGTGCTCCTGCGTCCACCGATCGATGTCGTCCTGTGTCGTCGCGACCAGTGCGAAGTCCGACGGGGTGTGACCGCCGGCGCCTTCGGAGTGCACATGCCCGGCCAACGCGGTCAGGGCCTGTACCCACAGCCCGGCCAGTTCCTCCACGTCGGCGCGATCCAGTGCGAGCGAGGCGAATTCCCATGTCGCGGCCAGTTCCGGACCGTCGGGGCCGGGTTCGGCGATCGCATTGATGTCCAGCAGTGCCGACAGCGTCATCTGCGGGTCGTCGGTGCCGCGCAGCGAGGCGAACTCGGCGGCCGGCGCCCACGGTCCCGAATACTCGTGGGAGCCGGCCCGGCCGAGATAGTTCATGCTGATCGCCGGCTCCGCGAGGGCCCCGAGGGCGGCGCGTCCGCGTGGATCGAGGTAGCGCACCAGGCCGTAGCCGATGCCGTTGTCCGGCACCGCTCGCAGTTGCTCCTTGATCCGCTTGATCGCGTGACCGGCGGCGGGGCCGCCGGTGAACGCGTCGTCGATGTCGACGTCGTGGAGGTCGAGTCGCACCGGGAATCGTGAGGTGAACCACCCGACCGTCTCGGTCAGGTCGGCACCGGGTAGGACCCCCTCCTCGCGGCCGTGGCCTTCCAGCGAGATCAGTTCGGCGTCGCGGGCCATGCCGCGGCGCCGGCGCCACCGGGCCAACGCCAGTGCCAGCGCCGCGAGCAGGGAATCGTTGGCGCCGCCGTGGAATCGTGCGGGGACGGTGGTGAGGACCGCGTCGGTGACCTCCGTCGGGACGCGGACCTCGATCGTTCCGGCGGTGGCACGCACATCGGTCGCGGCGTCGAGCGGACGCGTACCGAGATGGTGGCCGGGATGATCGAGGACCTCGGTCCAGTGCTCGAGTTCGGCGTCGGTCCGGGCCGGTGCCTGTTCGACGAGACCGTGCGCCCACCGCCGGAACGAGGTGGTCGCGGGACCCGGTCGCGCGTGACCACCCTCGCTGATCTGTTGCCACGAGCGGGCCAGGTCGGTGAGGATGATCCGCCACGACACCCCGTCGACGGCGAGATGGTGGATCACCATCCACATCAGATCCGGTGCGGTGCCCCGACGATCCTGCATCCAGACGAATCGCACCAGTCGTCCTGCGCGCGGGTCCAATTCGTCGGCGGCCGCCTGCAGGTGCGCGTCGATCTCGGCGGCGTCGCGCCGTTGCAGCCACACGTGGCGCAGGACCGCATCGGGATCGACCGCGGTGCGCTCGCGGACCTCGACCTGACCGTCGAGCGGTTGCTCACCGCACAGGACGCCGCGCAGGATGTCGTGGCGGTCCAGCAGGGCACCGAGCGCGGCCACCAGCGTGGCGCGTTCGATGTGGTCGGGCAGTTCCACCAGCGCCGACTGGGTGAATCGGTCGATGTGTCCGCGGTCGAACATGGCGTGCATGATCGGCGACAGCGGGAGCGTTCCGATACCGCCTCCGGGGAATTCGGGGAGCATTGCGCCCTGGCCGACGTCGGTGGCCACCGCGGCCAACGCCGCGACCGTCTTGCTCTCGAACACGTCCTGCGTCGAGAAGGCGAGCCCGACGAGTTTGGCCCGCGCAACGAGCTGGATGGACAGGATGCTGTCGCCGCCGAGGACGAAGAAGCTGTCCTCCGCACTCACCTGCGCGACTCCGAGGACCTCGGAGAACAGTTGGGCCAGTTGGCATTCCCGCGGCGTCGCGGGCGACCTTCCGGCTCCGGTGGATTCGAATACCGGTGCGGGCAGGCCACGCCGGTCGATCTTGCCGAACGCGTTGACCGGTAGCGCGTCCAGGGACGTGATCACCGTCGGCACCATATGCGGCGGCAGGCAGGCGCGTGCGTACCGGCCGAGTTCGACGGGGTCGATGTTGCGACCGGCGACCGGCGCCACGTAGGAGGCCAGGACGGTCGCGCCGGCATTGTTCTCCACCGGCACCGTGATCGACTGGTCGACGTCGTCGTGGCCGACGAGGGCCGCGTCGATCTCGCCGGGTTCGATCCGATAGCCACGGATCTTCAGCTGGAAGTCGGTGCGGCCCAACAGTTCCAGGGCCTTGGTCGACCCTTCTCCGACCCACCGTGCCAGGTCCCCGGTTCGGTACATCCGCTCCCCCGGCCCACCGTGTGGGTGGGCCACGAATCGACCGGCGGTCTGGGCCGGCAGGTTCGCGTAGCCGCGGGCCAGCCCGGGTCCGGCGAGATACAGTTCACCGGCCGTGCCCGCGGGCACCGGCTGCAGGGTCGGGTCCAGGATCATCATCGACATGCCACGAATCGGGCCGCCGGCGGTGAGGGCCGCCGCGGGATCGATCCTCGCCCCGGCCGCGGTGATGGTGGCCTCGGTGGGTCCGTACTCGTTGATCATCGACGCCGTCCGCGTCCACCGTTGCACCACATGCGGTGGGCAGGCGTCGCCCCCGACGACGACGGTACGCAGATCGGTCAGCGGCTCGGGATCGACGGTGGCCAGCATGGTCGGCGTCAACGTGAGGTGGCTGACGCGTTCGTCGGCGAGCAGTTCGGTGAGCCGCTCGCCACCGATCACCGCCGGTGGCACGATCACCAACGTCGATCCGGTCGCGAAGCAGGTCAGGAGCTGTTCCATTGAGGCGTCGAAACTCGGTGACAGTGCGTAGGACACCCGCGAGCCCGCTCCCAGGTGCTGCGCGGCGGTGCGGTCGGCGATGAGATTCGCCAGGCCACCGTGGGTGACCTGAACGCCCTTCGGCACACCCGTCGAGCCGGAGGTGTAGGTCATGTACGCGATGTTGGTGGGGCGCACCGGTCGGATTCGGTCGTCGTCGCCGATCGCGCCGCCATCGATCGCGTCGTCGACGCCCAGTGCCGGGTGGGCGTCGTCGACGATGACCGGAACCACCGGGGAATCCGCGAGAGTGTCGCGGTGATCGTCGATGGTGATCACCACGTCGGCGCCGCTGTCGGCAAGGATGTGCTCGATGCGTGCGCGCGGATAGTCCGGGTCGATCTGCACGATCGCGGCCCCCGACTTCGCGGCCGCCCAGGCGGCCGCCACCGACGCCACCGAACGCCGGAGGAGGATGGCGACCGCCGTGTCTGGACCACAACCCAATCCGATGAGTCGGCGCGCGAGCCGCGACGTCGCGGTGTCCAGTTCCCGATAGCTCAGGGTTCGGCCCTGGGCGGAGATCGCCACGGCGTCGGCATGGCGGTGGGCGCCCTCGGCGAGGATGTCGGGCAGCAGACGCGGCGGGAGCGGAGAATCGCCACGAACCGACAGCATCTCGGCGCGTTCCTCCTCGGCGAGCAGCGGAAGCCGCCCGACCGGACAGTCGGGCGCACCGGCGAGAAATTCGTGCAGGAAGCCAACGAAGCGCTGATGGTGGCCGGCGAGTTCGGCGTCGGTGTAGATATTCGGATTGCCCTGAAAGTCGATGTGCGTACTACTCTTTCCCGCACCAGGGTAGATGTTGACGAACAGATCAGACGTCGGGCCCGAGGTCAGCACATGCAGACGCCCGGTGACCTCACCGAGCACCACCTCGTTGTCGATCATCATCAGGTTCACCGCGGGTCCGAAGGACGCCGCCTGATCCCGGGTGAGGCCCATGTCGGCGAAGATGTCCTCTTGGCGATAACGTTGCCGACGCAGAGCGCTCATTAACTCGCTTCCTACGGCCGCGGTCACCTCGGCGCGTGTGCGTCCGGCGACACCCACGCGCAGCGGCACCACGTTGGCCACCATTCCGCCGGATCGGCGCAGGACCGCGGAGTGCCGGCCCGAAACCGGGAGGCTCAGGAGCACCTCGGGGCTACCGGTCATCCGGGCGAGGTAGGCGGCGAACGCGGCGACGATCACCGGGGTCACCCCACCGGCACCCTCGCGTGCCGCCGTTGCGAGCAGCTGTGCGGTGCCATCGGGTAGCGGAGTACTGACCAGCGCCGGATGCAGTGTCGGCTTGCCGAGCCGTCCTGCCAGGCTCACGACCGGTGGGGCATCCGCGAGGTGTTCGCTCCAGTACTTCCGATCGTTGTCGTGGCGCGACGAACCGGGATAGGAGATGTCCTGCGCGATGATGTCGACAAAATCGCTTGCGGTGCAACGCGGAGCCTCCTCGCCGCGGATATCCGCGTTGTAGAGCTCGGTGATCCGGCGCAGCATGGTGACGGCGGCGAACCCGTCGAGGGCGATGTGGTGGGCGCGGACGTACCACAGATAACGATCGGCTCCGACCTGGAATACAACGCTGGTCATGAGAGCGTCGGTGAGCAGGTCGAGCGGACTCGAGTAGTCCAGCCGCATCAACTCGTGTGCCGTCGCGACGGGATCGTCTTCGGCGCGCAGATCGACGGTACTCACCGGAGCGCCGTGCGTCTCGTCCACATACTGACGCGGTTCACCGTCGACCTCGATCAGACGCAGGTTCCCGGAACCGAACTCGAGTCCGGTGGTGCGACACGCGTCCTCGAGTCGGTCGGTATCCAGTACACCGTCGATCTCGACGTACTGGGCCACCGAGATCGGCAGATCACCCGAGACATGCTGGGCAAACCACATCCCGCGCTGTGCCGCAGAGAGCGGCAGGGTCTCGGCCGGCGGGTTGACCGGGGCACCCCCGGGTGGGACAACCGCCGATGTGACCGGGCTGGGATGGCCGAATCGATCTGACGCGTTCGGCGCCTGCGATTGCAGCCGCCGAGGCGGACTCACGAAGTTCTCTTCAGAGAGGGCCATGTGATCTCCAGGCAGATTTCCACACCTCCGAGGTGCCGGCCGGCGCCCGCGGAGCTGATGGAGTTGATTTCGACCGCACATCGTCCACGTCCCTCCGCGTCGTGATGCGAGAAGGGTCGAAGGGGTGAATATGTGGTCTTCTTGTTGTTTGGGTCAGTCGCGTTTTCGATTCGTCACCACGGTCGCGTCAGCATTCCTCCATCACCGACCACCGCCCGCCCGAGCGTCGTGATTGGCGACTTTTTGGCAACTCCTCGACAGAAATGGACGATACCCTCAGCAAACTGTAAGAAACCAGCGATTTCGGATAAAACATCGTCGCCGCACACCAGAAGACTCTTCGTTGAGGCCGTAATATATTGCTATGCAACACTTTTGGACTCATACGAGCCCCCACAGAGAGGTAGTGCGAACACACTACGTCCATGTCCTTCGTTTGATTCGGAGCGATTTCTCCGCCTGGCGACGGCACAGAGTCTCAGGAAATCCTTCGCTAATGCGATCGTTCGGAATCCTTACGACGGAACACGTTCGCGCCCGAGCGTCAGAATTGACCGGACCCGTCCAGCATCCGGCCTTGCTTACAATATTTGCGGCGCTATCCCGAAACTTTGCATGGTGCCAATATCATTAGGCTGCCGTGCTAATCATTTCAAATCGCGTCCATTCGGCACCCGGAGAGAACCCTGTTCGATGACGTGATCTGCAGGACCGCAGACGTTTTCACGCCTGTGGTTGCGCTGCAGGCGGTTTCATTCATCGCCGTCGACGATCACGCCATCGGCGGCATGGACCAGATAGTCGATCGGGACGACGTATCCGATCCCGACATCAAAGGGGTTCCACACCCCATTCCTGAAGAGCCGTCACCGTCAGCTCCGCGGCCTCGATCCGAGTGCGTGGACAGACTCGCCACCAGGGTGGCTCGTGCCGCGCAATCGGCGCCCCTCACCCCAACTGTCCCCCGTGCGGTGCCGGTGACGCCGAGAAGACCGAGTGGATGATGGGCACGGCCGTACTCGCCGGCCGAGATGGTCCCGGAGCCGATCAGTCGCTCGAATTCGAGACGGTCGCCGTGGTCGGCCGCTTGCCAAAGCACGCCGGACGATCAGCCACCTGTGGATGAGTCCTCGGCACTCCCGAACCGCTGGTCATGAGCGTGGAGATCACCGAGTGGTAGTGGTGGTGAGGAACCATCCACGCGCGGAAGGACCGGCACCATGGCCATCGCCACCATCAACCCGACCACCGGAGAGACCGTCCGGGAGTTCGAGTCGCTGACCCCGACGGAGGTCGACGCCGCCCTCGACCGCGCCGCGTGGCGGTTCGCCGACTACCGCACCACGTCCTTCGACCAGCGGGCCACCTGGCTCCGGGCCACCGCCGACCTCCTCGAGTCCGAGGCCGACGATGTCGCGACGATGATGACCACCGAGATGGGTAAGACCCTCGCCGCGGCCAAGGCGGAGACACTCAAATGCGCCAAGGCCTTTCGGTATGTCGCCCATCACGGGGCGGCGATGCTCGCCGACGAGGTCGCCGACGCCGGGGCCGTCGGCGCCTCTCGCGCGTTCATGCGCTACCAGCCACTGGGCGTCATCCTCGCGGTGATGCCCTGGAACTTCCCACTGTGGCAGGCGGTCCGATTCGTCGCTCCCGCGTTGATGGCCGGCAATGTCGGCATCCTCAAGCACGCATCCAACGTGCCGCAGTCGGCACTGTACCTCGACGACGTGCTGCGCCGCGCCGGTTTCCCGGAAGGCTGCTTCCAGACCCTGCTGGTCGGGTCGGACATGGTCGAGTCGATCCTGCGCGATCCGCGCGTGGCCGCCGCAACCCTCACCGGAAGCGAGCCCGCCGGGCGTGCGGTGGCCGCGATCGCCGGCGATGAGGTCAAGCACACGGTGCTCGAACTCGGCGGCAGTGACCCGTTCATCGTCATGCCGAGCGCCGACATCGCCGCGGCCGCGCGCACCGCGGTCACCGCACGTGTGCAGAACAACGGCCAATCCTGCATCGCAGCAAAACGTTTCATCGTTCATACCGATGTCTACGACGAGTTCGTCGAGCGCTTCGTCGACGGATTCGGCGCCCTCGTCGTCGGCGATCCCACCGACGCGGCGACCGATGTCGGCCCGCTGGCCACCGAACAGGGCCGTACCGACCTCGAAGAGTTGGTCGACGACGCGGTCACCCGGGGCGCCTCGGTGCTGATCGGCGGGCGGCGCGTCGAACGTGCGGGCTGGTTCTATCAGCCCACCATTCTGGCCGACATCACCGCCGAGATGGACATCTACTCCGCTGAGGCCTTCGGGCCGGTCGCCGCCGTCTACCGGGTCGACGACATCGATGCGGCGATCACCATCGCCAACGACACCACCTTCGGCCTCGGCGGCAACGCCTGGACCACCGACACCGCCGAGCAGAACCGTTTCATCGACGACATCGTGTCCGGTCAGGTGTTCATCAACGGGATGACGACCTCCTACCCCGAACTCGGCTTCGGCGGTGTCAAACGGTCCGGGTACGGCCGAGAACTGACCGCCCACGGGATCCGCGAATTCTGCAACATCAAAACGGTCTGGATCGGCTGACGTACGGCGTGGCGCACGCCGGGGCCGCGTCGCTCGCCGCCGAGGCGAATGCCCGAAAAACGGACCCGCCCGTCGACCCGACGGACAGATGAACGATGATGGATACCCACAGTGACGTCGGGTGGCGGGAAAACGATCTGTTGAGTGAGACACAGACCCAGGACATCAGCCGTGCGATCCCGGTGTTCTTCCTCTCCGATAGCACCGGAATCAGCGCCGAGACCATGGGCAATGCCCTGTTGCTCCACTTTCCCGACCACCGGTTTGAACGGACCCTCATCCCGTTCATCACCACGCCCGACGATGCCCGCGAGGTGGTGGCGCAGATCGACACCACCATGGACGGCGGCGTCACACCGCTGGTGTTCGTGACGGCCGCACTCGACGATGTCCGTCAGGAACTCCACAAGTCCCGTGCGCCGCTGATCGACTTCTTCGACATGCACATGCTGGAGGTCGAGCGCATCCTCGGCGTCCGGGGTGCCCGGACTCCGGCACGGCTCCACGGGGTCGGCGACGTCAAGCGCTATAACGCGCGGATGCAGGCGGTGGAGTACGCGATCGAACACGACGACGGCCAGAGCGTCCGATCCCTGGACAAGGCCGACGTGATCCTGGTGGCCCCGTCGCGCTGCGGCAAGACGCCGACGACCATGTACCTCGCCCTGCAGCACGGGTTGCGTGTCGCCAACTATCCCCTCGTCGAGGAGGATCTGGCGAGTACCGATCTGCCCCGCCCGATCCGGCACCTGCAGGATCGCTGCTTCGGGATCATCACCAGCGCCGCCCGTCTGCACGCGGTCCGGACGGAGCGTCGCCCGGACTCGACATATGCCTCACTCCGGCAGTGCGCCTACGAGCTGCGTCGTGCCGAGGAGCTCTACCGCATGCATCACCTGCCGGTCATCGACTCGTCGGCGAAGTCCGTCGAGGAGATGTCCACGCTCATCCTGCAAGTACTCGCCCGCCGACCCCGAGTCCTGCACTGACTCGATCCCGCACTGAGGAGCAACACATGACCGACAACATCCGATGGTTCGCCGACCTCGGCCTTGCCGACCTCGAGCAGGTGGGCGGGAAGAATGCCTCGCTGGGTGAGATGGTGCGCAACCTGACCGACGTCGGCGTCCGGGTCCCCAACGGATTCGCCACCACCGCCGACGCCTACCGGCGCTTCCTGAATCAGCCGGGCGCCGACGGCCTCAGCCTGGCCAAGCGGATCAGTGCACGACTGGCCGACCTCGACACCGACGATGTGCAGGCGCTCGCGGAGGCCGGACGTGAGATCCGGGCCGCGGTCATGGATCAGCCGTTCCCCGAGGACCTCGACGCCGACGTCCGGACGGCGTTCGCGGAACTGTCCGGCGGCTCGGACGAGGCGTCGTTCGCCGTGCGCTCGAGTGCGACCGCCGAGGACCTGCCGGATGCCTCCTTCGCCGGGCAACAAGAGACCTTCCTCAACGTGCGCGGGATCGACGCCATCGTGCAGGCGATCAGGGAGGTCTTCGCCTCGCTGTACAACGATCGCGCCATCGCCTACCGGGTGCACCACGAGTTCGACCACGACGCCGTCGCCCTCTCCGCCGGAGTGCAACAGATGGTCCGCTCCGACATCGGCGCGTCCGGCGTCATGTTCACCATCGACACCGAGTCGGGCTTCGCCGACGCGGTCTTCGTGACCTCCTCCTACGGCCTCGGTGAAGCGGTCGTCCAGGGTGCGGTGAATCCCGACGAGTTCTACGTCTACAAGCCGGCCCTGCGTGCCGGTCGTCCGGCGATCCTCAAGCGTGGCATCGGCTCCAAGGCCACCAAGATGGTCTACACCGACGACCGCGCGGTCGGGCGGACGACCGAGTTCGTCGATGTCGATCCGGCGCAGCGAAAGCTGCTCAGCCTCAACGACAGTGAGGTCCAGGCCCTCGCCCGTCAGGCCCTGCTGATCGAGGAACACTACGGGCGGCCGATGGACATCGAGTGGGGCAAGGACGGCGTCGACGGCGAGCTGTACATCCTCCAGGCCCGTCCCGAGACCGTGCAGTCGCGCGCGGCGGTCACCGGCCAACAGCGGTATCGCCTCAACGAGACCGGACCGCTCCTCGTCGAGGGCCGCGCGATCGGCGCCCGCATCGGCTCCGGCGCTGTTCGCATCCTGGACTCGGTGGATCAGATGCATGAGTTCCAGGCCGGCGAGGTCCTCGTCGCGGACATGACCGATCCCGACTGGGAGCCGATCATGAAGCGCGCCAGCGCCATCGTGACCAATCGCGGTGGCCGTACCTGCCACGCGGCGATCATCGCCCGCGAACTGGGTATCCCCGCGGTCGTCGGCACGGGTGGTGCCACGAGGTCACTCGCGGCGGGCCGCGAGGTCACCGTCTCCTGCGCCGAGGGCGACGCCGGCTATGTCTACGACGGCTTGCTCGACTTCGACGTCACCGAGTCCTCGATCGAGTCGATGCCCGAGATCCGCACCAAGATCATGATGAACGTCGGCACGCCCGAGCAGGCGTTCGCCTTCTCCCGACTCCCGAACAGCGGTGTCGGATTGGCGCGCCTGGAGTTCGTCATCAATCGCCAGATCGGTATCCACCCGAAGGCACTGCTCGATTTCGGCTCCTTGGAGGGCCCCCTCAAGGAGCAGATCGGCGAGGCGATCGCCGCCTATCCGAGCCCTCGTGACTTCTTCGTCGATCGGGTGGCCGAGGGCGTCGCGACCATCGCCGCCGCGTTCGCGCCGCACCCGGTGATCGTACGGATGTCGGACTTCAAGTCCAATGAATACGCGAAGCTCGTCGGCGGCGAGCTGTACGAGCCGGAGGAGGAGAACCCGATGATCGGGTACCGCGGCGCGTCGCGGTACCTGTCGAAGGATTTCGCCGACTGTTTCGAGATGGAATGCGCGGCGCTGAAGTACGTACGCAACGAGATGGGCCTGACCAACGTCAAGATCATGATTCCGTTCGTGCGCACCCTCACCGAGGCCGAGGGCGTGATCTCGCTGCTCGACTCCCATGGGCTGCGTCGCGGTGAGAACGGTCTCGAGGTGATCATGATGTGTGAGGTGCCCTCCAACGCGGTCATCGCCGATGCATTCCTCGATCACTTCGACGGTTTCTCCATCGGCTCCAACGACATGACGCAGCTGACGTTGGGACTCGACCGCGACTCCGCGCTCGTGGCGGACGCGTTCGATGAGCGCGATCCGGCTGTGAAACACATGCTCGGCCTGGCCATCTCGGCCTGCAAGGCGCGCGGCAAGTACGTGGGCATCTGCGGGCAGGGCCCGAGCGATCACGCCGACCTCGCGGAGTGGTTGCTCGAGCAGGGCATCGAATCGATGTCACTGAATCCCGATACCGTGGTCGACACCTGGATGCGGTTGGCCGCGCACGGTTGATCACCGGCTCTTCGGCGGGCCTCGATCACCTTGTCGCGCACCTCGGCCGGCCACACATTTCGCGTGGGCGCCACCGCGTCTACCGCGGACAGGGCGGCGGCGTAGCGGGCGAGCGCGCGGCGATCACCCGCGGATGCAGTGACGCCGAGGTACCCGGTCGCGATCGGATGCTGGATCGCGCGCACCGCGCGGGTGGGTAGTCTCCGGAAGATCCAGTGATCGGGTCGCAACAGTTGCTGTCGATACCAGTCGAGTCCCGGTTCCGGGTCGAGTTCGGTGGCCAGTGCGTCGGCGAAGTACTCGTCGAACTCGCTCACCGTCGGCGGCATCTCTCGCGCGGAGATCCCGAAGCGCCGATACCACTCGCAGGTCTCGGCGTACAGCTGCTCGCGCAGCTGCGGACCGAGACCACCGAAGAAGACATCGACGCAAGTGAAGAGCGCGTCGACGTACGTGGCGTGTTCGAAGAAGAACACGCTCGGATTGAGTGCGTGGTAACGCTTTCCGTCGGGGCGCTCGCCGTGGAAGGCGTCGTGGCTGTAGCGAATCATCCGCACACCGTCGAAGTCCGCCTCGTACGCCGACCGCACGATGCACGGGGCGGTGCGGTGTTTGTGGACGAAGACACGGGATGTGACAACCGAAAACTCATGTGTCGCGGCCGCAATCGACGGATGCAGCATCTGCAGCGACACCGCCCGGCAGATCGACATGATGAATCGGCGATCACCGACGTAGCGCCACAGAAGCGAGTCCTCGTCGAGCCTCACCGATCTCGCATGCTTCGTCATTGCGTCCCCGTCCCCTTGCCGTCCATTACCCGACCAATATCTGGATACGATTGTATCCAGATGTTGGTCGGTGGCCGAGAACAGCGTCCCGCGACCCCTCCCACCGCTCAGAAGATTCGAACCTCGCACAGACCGACGAATACCCCAGTGACCGTGACGTCATGGGTGAAGGTTCCGACCACCGAGGCCGACGACGTCCCGACGACAACCGCGGGCGGCACTGCAGCCCAGACGCCCGCATGCACCGACCAACTCGACTACTCCTCAGATCCCCGGTCGAACGCCGAGATCAGCTCACAGGGCGCGCAAGCGGGAGTGTGTCCGGTACCGATCACCGTTCCGCCGGGCGAGACTCCACGATGCACCGATCAGATCGACTATGCCGGCGCCCCTCGGTCCAACGCCGAGATCAACTCGATCGGCGCGCAGACCGGCGTCTGTCCGGCCCCGATTCCCGGCCAGTGACGACGCTGCGGCCACCCGCCATCCGGTGATCCCGTGCCGGGTAACGTCAGTCGCACCGAGTACGAGGAGGTCCACCGATGACGGGGTTCGACAGGGATGCGGCGAAAGCGTTCCAGAGGCGCATGGTCGGCGTACTCAACGACTCCGCGCTCGGCCTACTCCTCGGTATCGGCGACGAGTTGGGACTGCTCGACGTGCTCGCCCGCACCGGACCGGCGGACTCGGCCACACTCGCGGCGGCCGCCGGTGTCGACGAGCGTTACCTGCGGGAATGGCTGAACGGGATCGTCGTGGGCGACGTCGCCGAGTACGACCCTGCGACCAGTCATTACTCGCTGCCTCCGGAAAGGGCGGTCTGCCTCACCCCTGCCGACGGCCCGGTGAACCTGGCCCGCAGCCTCCGGATGCTCACCATGCTCGCCGGGGTGGAACCCGAGTTGCGCGAACCGTTCCGGCATGGCGGCGGGCTGGGATATGACCGGTTCCCCGGATTCCACGCGCTGATGGCCGCCACCGCGCGAGCCACCCACGACGGGGGTCTGCTCGACGACGTGGTGCCCGCGGTGCCCGGGCTGCACGAGTTGCTGACCCGCGGCGCAGTGGTGGCCGACGTGGGCTGCGGCTCGGGGCATGCCGTCAATCTCCTGGCACGTGCCTACCCCACGAGCACCTTCGTCGGATACGACCTCGGCACCGAGGCGATCGAGGTGGCGCGCGCAGGGGCGAGTGACTGGGGACTCACGAACGCCACGTTCGAGATCCGAGACGTCGCACATCTCGACGAGACCGACACCTACGACGTCGTGACGGCGTTCGACGCGATTCACGATCTGGCGTTCCCCGACCGGGTACTCGCATCCATCGCGACCGCGCTGCGTCCCGGCGGCACATTCCTGATGGTCGACATCAAGGCCCAGTCCGCGGTCGAGGACAACATGTCGTTGCCCTGGGCGACGTATCTCTACACGATCAGTCTGATGCATTGCATGACCGTCTCCCTCGCCCAGGGCGGTGCCGGGCTCGGGACCGTGTGGGGCCGGCAGACCGCGGAACGCATGCTGGGCGAGGCGGGCCTGGTCGACGTCGAGGTCAAGGAGGTCCGAACCGACCCCTTCGACTATTTCTACGTCGCGCACAAGCCGCCGTCTCCGGTCGGGTGACTCGACCGCGGGCGACGGGTCAGCAGATGTCGATCGCCGACGAGCTACTGCCGAATCTCAGCATCCGGTAGGCCATGACTCCCTCGCACAGACCGATGTCGGAGGCGATCATGGTCACCGGCGACCCCGGCCCGATCGACTACACCGAGGACTCCCCGGGCGGTCCACTCATCCCAAACCGGCCTTGGACCCGGCCAACTTCCGCGCCGCGCATCGGTCATGCAACCGCTCACGCGGGGACGCGAAGGTGAAGACAACCCTCTGCATCCTGTCCGAGGACTGGGGACCCCCCAGGGGGTCGGATCACAAACGAACGCCCCTCGCGGAGCCTCCGCCAGTCTGGTTTCGTGTTCACAACACGGCCAACACCAGCCACGTTCTCCAGCGCGATTGACCAGCACGAACCACCAAGGAGAACCCTCATGCGCGACGTACAACGCGATGACCGTGCCCGGGCCTCGGCGGCCCGCACCCCTGACGAACAGGCCCCCGAACTCGTCGCCGCAGCCTTGGACCTCCCAGCCGCCGACTGACCCGCGACACGCCCCACGTGACATGAAATGTCATACGGGACAACGGGTTCCGACGGTGATAGTCTCGGCCCCGATCGTCGCCCCGGGCCTGGCCCCCCTCGGCCGCCATTTCAACACGGACTGCTCGGTGAGAAGTGTCCCCCGGGCCCGGATCGCCCGCCGGTAGCGGTCATTCACACTCTCGATCGCGTTGGTCGAGCAGATCACCCGCCGGATTTCGGTGTCGTAGTCCAGGAATGGTACTCGGGCCGAGCGTTCTCCCATTGCCGGATGATCGCCGGAAACCGCTGGCCCCACGCGGCGGCGAACTCGGCGAACCGTTCCTTGGCGGCAGCTTCGGTCGCGGGCGGCGTACACGGGTTTGAGGTCCCGCGCCATCTGATCCAATACTTACGCAACGCATACCGTGAATCGCCCCGGGTTTGCTGGAGGCTCGGTTAGTTGGTTCCAGCGGATGCCGGGACCGGGTTCTCACGGTAGCTGGTGACCGTGTAGGTCGACC
>NZ_JBSFPC010000012.1:0-164427 GCF_053587995.1 Gordonia sp. NPDC003504 | reverse complement strand
GGGCCCTCGCACTACTAATCTCCCCCCCCCCGGCCCGCTGTCGTGTCGCCCCGCCGACGTCCACCCTTCGACGAGGAGACCCTTCACCCGTGCCCGAGCAGAACCCAACGCCCGTGACGGGCCGCACCGATTCGGCGGTGACCGCGCGCGACTGGGCCGCGGTGACCGCACTCGGGTTGGCGGTCTTCACGATCACCACCACCGAGATCATGCCCATCGGCCTGCTCCAGCCGATGGCCGCCGACCTGGGCGTGTCCGAAGGGCTCATCGGACTCACCGTCACGGTGTTCGCCTTCGTCGCCGCGGTGGCCGCACCCACGTTGTCGTCGCTGACCCGCCGCATCGACCGCCGCAGGATCGCGCTGGCGGTGATGGCGGTGTTCGTGGTCGGCAACACCCTCACCGCCCTCGCCCCGAACTACGCGACGCTGGTGATCGTGCGGGTGCTGATCGGCGTGGCCCTGGGCCAGATGTGGACCATCGTCGCGCCGACCGCGGTGGCATTGGTCTCCACCCGTCATGCGGTGCGCGCCAACACCATCGCTTTCTCCGGCGTGTCGATCGCCTCGGTCGCCGGGATGCCGTTGGGCACCTTCGTCGGTCAGCTCGCCGGTTGGCGGAGTGCCTACTGGGCGTTGTCCGGATTGTCGGCGGTGACGTTGGTGGCACTCGCCGTGTTCATGACGCCCGTCGCACCGGCCGGAAGCCTGTCCCTGCGTCGACTGCCGTCGATGCTGCGCGAGCGCAACCTGCGCGTCACGATCATCGTCACCGCACTGGTCATCACCGGCGCCTACGCCGCCTACACCTATGTGACGCCGCTGATCGTGGACACCATCGGCATCGACGCCGACCTGGTGAGCGCGGTGCTGCTGGCGATGGGTGTGGCCGGGGTCGCGGGCAACTTCGCGGCCGGTGCCTTCCTCACCCGGACCCGCTCGATCCGCGGATCCCTCGGCGTCCTCGTGGGCCTGCTCGCCGTCGCCCTGGTCCTGGTGGTCGCCACGTCGTCGCTCACCCCGCTCGTCCTGGTGGTGCTGATGGTGTGGTCGGCGGGCTACGCCGCGATCCCCATCGGCCTGCAGACCACGGTCTTGCGGGTGGCGCCGACACACCGGGAGGCGGCCACCACCATCTACTCGACCACGTTCAACCTCTCGATCGGTCTGGGTGCACTCGTCGGCGCCGTGGCGATCGACCGTGCGGGCTCCCTCGCCCCAACCCTGATCGGCGCGATCTGCGCGGTCGCGGCCCTCGCGGTGACGTTGCGGTTGCCGACTAGGGTGTAGTCCGTGGACGCGACGATCTATCACAACCCGCGATGCTCGACCTCCCGCAAGACGCTGCAGAAACTGCGCGACGCCGGGATCGAACCGAGCATCGTGCGCTACCTCGACGAACCGTTCACCCGGGAACAGCTCGACACGTTGCTCGCCGATGCGGGGCTCACCGCAGCTCAGGCGGTGCGTAAACGGGAATCCCTGTACTCCGAACTCGGTCTCGCCGACGCCGACGAGGAGACGCTGCGTGAGCAGATGGTCGCTCATCCGGTCCTCGTCGAACGTCCCTTCGTGGTGACGGACAAGGGCACCCGATTGGCCCGCCCCGTCGACAATATCGACGAGATCCTCTGACACTCGCGCGCACGACAATCCGGACATAGCTCTCGGCGTTCTCGACGCCTGTCATCCCCTGTGCTAGAACGGCACTGGTCAACTATTTAGCAACGCTAACTAGATAGGGGTGTGTCATGTGCGGTATCACCGGATGGCTCGGATTTCATCACGATCTGCGCAACGAACGTCACGTCATCGACGAGATGACGGCGACGATGACACGACGAGGCCCCGACGACTGCGGGGTCTTCATCGACACCCACATCGGCCTCGGTCACCGCAGGCTCGCGATCATCGACCTGCCGCTCGGGCATCAACCGATGACCGTCGAGACCCCCGACGGCGTGGTGGCCATCGTCTACAGCGGCGAAACGTACAACTATCGGTAACTGCGCACAGAATTACGTTCGCGGGGGCATCATTTCATCACCGACTCCGACACCGAGGTGGTGTTGCACGGCTATCTGGAGTGGGGTGCACACCTCCCCCATCACCTCAACGGTATGTTCGCCTTCGCGGTCTGGCACGGCCGTACCGATGAGTTGACGATGGTCCGAGATCGACTGGGAATCAAGCCGTTCTACGTCTCGGAGACCGCCGACGGGGTGGTCTTCGGCTCCGAACCCAAAGCGCTGCTGGCCAATCCGCTCATCGGTCGCGACGTCGACCTCGACGGACTGCGCGAACTGTTCGCGATGACCAAACAACCGGGCTGGGCGCTGTGGCGTGATATCCGCGAACTCGAGCCCGGTGCGATGGTGACCGTCAACCGCAGCGGATGGCAGCACCACACCTACTGGACGCTGCCCGCTCGCCGGCACCGCGACTCCCTGGACTTGACCATCGACACGGTGCGCGATCTGCTCACCGACACCGTCGATCGCCAGCTGATCGCCGACGTCCCGCGGTGCGTCCTGCTCTCCGGCGGGCTCGACTCCAGTGCGCTGACCGGTCTGGCCGCCAAGCGTCTGGGTACCGAAGGACAACGGGTGCACAGCTATTCGGTCGACTTCGCCGACCAGGAGTCCAACTTCATCCCCGACGAGATGCGCGACACCCCCGATTCCCCGTTTGTCCGGGACGTCGCCGCACACGTGGGATCGATGCACCGCGACGTCGTCCTCAATCTCGCCGATCTCAGTGATCCCGACGTGCGCCGGGCCGTCATCGCCGCGCGGGACATCCCCGCGGGCTTGGGCGACATGGACACCTCGCTGTACCTGCTGTTCCGGGCGATCCGGGAGGAATCGACGGTCGCCTTGTCAGGCGAGTCGGCCGACGAGGTGTTCGGCGGCTACCGCTGGTTCTTCGACGAGGCCGCCCGCACCGCACATACGTTCCCGTGGTTGGCATTTCAATCGTCGATCACCACCGGCCGCGACGCGCTGCTCACCCCGGACCTGCGCCGCGCCCTCGACCTCGACGCCTACGTCGACGAACAGTACTCGGCCGCGCTCAAGGCGGTCCCCGTCGTCGACGGCGAGACCGGCGACGAACGCCGGATGCGCGAGATCTGCAACCTGCATCTGACCCGAATGGTGCGGATGTTGCTCGATCGCAAGGACCGCGCCTCGATGGCGGTCGGACTCGAGGTGCGGGTGCCGTTCTGCGATCACCGACTCGTCGAGTACGTGTACAACACCCCGTGGGCGTTCAAGACCTTCGACGGCTGGGAGAAGAGCCTGCTCCGCGAGGCAACCCGACATGTGTTGCCGCAGTCGGTGATCGATCGCACCAAGAGCCCGTATCCGTCGACGCAGGACGTCAAGTACGCGGAGTCGCTTCAGCAGCAGCTCGCCGATGTGGCCGCCGACCGAGATCATCCGGTGTTCTCCCTCGTCGATCACGACTGGGTGAGCTCTGCCGTCGGCGCCGATGCCGCGTCGCTGACCGGGGCGCCCCGGACTCAGCTCGATCGCACGCTGGACCTGTACCACTGGATCGACATGTATTCGCCGACCCTGCACCTCGCCTGAGGCGGGCACTCCGTCGGCTCAGATGGCCAGCACGAGCCTGACCACACCAAAGATCACCCACCCGGCGAGCACAAACTTGGCCACCGGATTCCAGATCAACCGATCGAGTCTCGGCGGCTCCCGGTGCCGCACGCGCTGAACGATCGCCGCTACGGCCAGCAGCAGCAACCCCATCAGCAGCGGCAGCCCGAACGGGTGTGCCGCAAAGGATTGCGCCCAATCACCGTGCGCGCCATACACCCATGACCGGGTCAGGCCGCAGCCCGGACAGGGAAGACCGGTCGCCAGCCGGAAGGGACACAGGATCGGGCCGTCGTCGATGTGGGCGGGACTCAGCGCGAGAGCGACTCCGAACCCGGCGACGCCGATCGCACCGGCCACCTCGCTGGGCGCGAGCCGGTGGGTTCGAGTGGGAACGGTTACGCTCATCGACCGGTTCTGCTCAGTCGCGCAATGGCCGGTTGTTGACGTCGGGCACCTTGCCGACGAGCATCAGGATGCCGTCGATCAGGGGCCAGATCGCGCCGACACCGCAGGTCAGCCACGTGACGGCGATCTGTGCGATGCCGATGCCGGTGTATCCGAGGTAGAAGCGGCCGACGCCGAAGCTGCCGAGGAACAGTTGCAGCAATCCGGCGGTGAGTTTGCTCTTGTCGGAGAACAGGCCGGGCACCTGGACGGCCGGAAACGGGTACGGAGCGTCCGCCGACCGGACCGGTGTGCTCGCCTGCAACTGGCCCGACACCGCCATGTACTGCAGTTCGGGAAGGCTCAGCGGCCCCTGTTCCTGACCGAGGATGTTGACGTAGAAACTGCCGGTCGGCTGAGGCCCGTAAGGTCCGGGTTGCTGGTAAGCCATGGCGTCGATGCTAGGCCAGCGGTCCCGTGGTGCGCAGAACCCGTGTCGTGTGTTCGTCGGGCAACGGCCGCACCACCGCGGGCACGACCACGCCTAGCAGACCCTTCAGCAGGGCCTTGGTCATGTCGAAGTAATCGAAGTAGTCGCGCCACACGGTGATCTGCGCGTCGGCGATCTCGAAACGCCCGCACACCCAGAACTGCAGGATGAACCGCCCGAGCCGGATCTCGTCGACACGTTCGGTGAGGACCACACCGGCCTCTTCGTCGGCGCTCACGTTCACCATCCGGTAGTTGAACGAGGCGGGTGAGGCGTCGAACTGTTTGAAGATCCTCTTGACCTTCGCCCGTCCGCGAATGGTGGGCGTCGAGACGTTGGTGTAGGCGATCTGATCGGCGACGTCGATCATTCCCGCGGCGCTGTCCCCGCGGGCGAGTGCGTCCAGAAATCCGGTGACGATGTCGATGGGGGTCCGTGAGGTCATGGCCGTCAGTATGCCGCCCGTCACCCCCACCCCGCGCGGATATGACATCCGCGCAGTTCATCGGCTATTCTGTTCGGGTTGTCTCGGCGAGGGTGAGTGATCACCGTGATCGGCGCGGCCACGCTACGTCTCCTCTGGCGCCTCTGTGCGAGTGCGCCGCGACGGTCGTGATGTGGGTGTCGGCGCAGGTCCGCATCCGAGAAGCACCGACCGGCCGCCCCGCGGCCCCGCACGAAGGAGAAGCCCCATGGCAAACCAGACCGCCACCCTGGCCGTCACCACCCGTACCGAGAAGGGCAAAGGCGCCGCACGCCGCGCCCGCCGCGAGGGCCTCGTCCCCGCCGTCCTTTACGGCCACGGCACCGACCCGCAGCACCTGAGCCTGCCGGCCCGTGACCTCGCCACGATCCTGCGTAACAACGGCACCAACGCCGTCATCGACCTCGACATCGAGGGCACCAGCCAGCTCGCGCTGACCAAGCAGGTCGACGTCCACCCGATCCGCAACTACATCGAGCATGTCGACCTGCTCGTCATCAAGCGCGGCGAGAAGGTGACCGTCGAGGTCAACATCGTCGTCGAGGGTGACGCCGCCCCGGGCTCCCTGGTCGTCCAGGACGCCAACACCGTCGAGATCGAGGCCGACGCGCTGTCGATCCCCGAGCAGATCACCGTCGACGTCGAGGGCAAGGAAGTCGGTGTGTCGATCCTGGCCTCCGACCTCGATCTCCCCGAGGGCGTCACCCTGGTGACCGACGCCGACACCCTGATCGTCGCCGTCAACGAGGCCCCGACCGCTTCCGACCTCGAGGAAGAGGCCGTCGAGGCCGGCGCCGAGGTCCCGACCGAGGGCGAGTCGGAGTCGGAGTAATCTCCGACCGACGACTCTCTGGAGTCACAAAACGTGAAACTCATTGTCGGGCTGGGTAATCCAGGTCCGAAATACGAGAAGACACGACACAACATCGGCGCGATGGTCGCCGATCGTCTGGTCACCTCCGCCGGTGGGCGATACTCGGTGCACAAGCGCTCCGGCGCTGAAGTGGCATCGGTACCGTTCGCCGGCGGTTCGGTGCTGGTGGCCAAGGCCCGTACCTTCATGAACACCACCGGCCGTCAGATCGGTCCGCTGGCGAAGTTCTACTCGGTGTCACCCGAGGATCTGATCGTTCTGCACGACGAACTCGACATCGATTTCGGGCTGGTCCGGCTCAAGCGGGGCGGCGGCGAAGGCGGACACAACGGCCTGCGTTCGATCAGCCAGACCATCGGCACCCGCGACTACCTGCGGGTCCGGCTCGGCATCGGACGCCCGCCGGGACGCCAGGATCCGGCCGACTACGTCCTCAAACCCTTCCCGTCGGCGGCCCGCGCCGACGTCGACCTACTCATCGAACACGGCGCCGACGCCGTCGACCTGTTGCTGCGATACGGTCTGGAGTCCGCCCAGAACACCGTGCACGCAAGGTGACGCCTGCGGCCAGGGGGCCGCGATGTCACGATGAGGTATGTCGGATGCGACGCTGAGCCTGATCGTGCTCGCTGTCACGGTGGTGCTGTTCATCTGGAATCGACTGCCGGTGACGATGGTCGCCATCTCCTCCGCGCTGGTCCTCTACGCCTTGGGCCTCATCGACCTGTCCACCATGGCCTCCGGCCTCGGGCAGAGCGTCATCGCCTTCATCGCCGCTCTCTTCGTGGTCAGCGAGGGCCTCGAGGCGTCCGGGATCACCGCATGGGCCGGTCGCCTGCTCAGCAACCTGGCGGGCACCGGCCGGTTCCGGGTGATCGCGGCCATCATGATTCTCGCCGCCCTCCTCAGCGCACTCATCACCGTCAACGGTGCGGCCGCCGCCCTGGTGCCGGTGACGGTGTCGGTGGCACGTCACGCCGGTCTGCGGCCGTCCAAGGCGCTCATCCCCCTCGCGTACGCCGCGAGCGCCGGATCGATGCTGACGTTGTCGGGCAGCCCGGTGAACGTGATCGTCGACGAGGCCGCCGTCGAGCAGACCGGCTCGGGATTCGGCTATTTCGAGTTCGGCCTCATCGGTGTCCCGTTGGTGCTGGTCACCATCGCGATCACCGCGACCATCGGCCATCGTCTGCTGCCGATCCGCGAATCCCTCTCGCTACCTGCCGATTTCAGCAGCTACGTGTCGACCGTCGTCGAGCACTACGAACTCGACGCCTCCGGTGCGGGTGATCAGACCTTCCGTCTGCGCGTGGGTACGGAGTCTCCGGTGATCGGGTCGAGTCGACGGCGATTGGAGTTGGCCGACGGGTTGCGTGCCGTGGGCGTGCAGGGCCAGTCCGGCAAGGTGCTCTCGTCGGGCCACGAACTCGCGCCCGACGACGTGCTGGTCGTGTACGGCCGACGTGACGTGGCCGAGAGTTTCGCTCATGCAAATGATCTCACCGTCGAGGACGTGATCGGTCGGCGACGCAACAGGGGCCGATTGGTCGATCGGGACCTCGGCGTCAGCGAGGTGGTCATCCCACCACGCTCGGAGTGGATCGGGCGCAAGGCTTTTCCCGGGATGGTCCGTGCCGAGGACGGACTGCTGGTGTTGTCGGTGCGGCGTTTCAGCTCCGACGTAGGACCGAAGTCGGTCGAACTCGCCGAGGGTGACGCACTGCTCGTCCACGGTCCGTGGCGGGTGATCGACGCACTCGTCGACGACCAGAACCTGATGGTGGTGGCGTCCTCCGAACAACTTCGCCGCCAGACCATTCCACTCGGACGCAGCGCCCCGCGCGCCGGTCTCATCCTGGTCGCGATGATCGTGTTGCTGGCAACCGGGGCGGTCCCACCGGTGGTGGCCGGCCTCCTCGCCGCCGTCGCGATGGTGCTGACCCGGGTCATCGCCAGCGAGCAGGCGTACCGCGCGATCCCGTGGCAGACCCTGGTGTTGATCGCCGCGCTGATCCCGATGTCGGAGGCCATCACCGACAGTGGTGGCGCCGAACAACTCGCGAAGCCCATCGTCGACCTCGTCTCCGGACACAGTGCCTACGTCCTGCTGGTCGCGCTATTCGTGCTCACCGCGGCGCTCGGCCAGTTCATCAGCAACGCCGCGACGGTGCTGATCGTGATCCCCGTGGCGCTGGCCGCGGCCCGCGATCTCGGTGTCGACCCCCGAGGCATCTTGATGCTGACGTGTGTTGCCGCGGCCGCCGCGGTACTGACCCCGATCGCCACGCCGGCCAACATGATCGTGATGAATCCCGGCGGCTACCGGTTCGGCGATTACTGGCGCCTCGGCATCGTCATCATGGCCGCCTGGCTGGTGACCAGCGTGCTCCTGGTGCCGGTGTTCTGGCCGCTGAGCTGAAACGCGCGGCCGAACTGATGAACCGGCGAGTTGAACCGCCGCGTGTGACGCGCCGAACGCCGGGACCATCGGCTCACGTGTGGCGCCCGCCGAGGCGCATACACTCTCTCACGGCGCAACCCGAAGGAGAGACACGTGGGACAACTCGCGGTGAACACCGGACATCAGAATGTGGCGATGCTGGGCATCGGTGCCTACCGTCCCCGACGGCTGGTCAGCAACGACGAGGTGTGCGAGGTCCTCGACAGCACCGACGAGTGGATCTTCGAGCGCAGCGGCATCCGCAATCGACGCTGGATCAGCGGTGACGAGTCCGCGCGGTCGATGGCCGCGGCCGCGGCCGAACGCGCCATCGCGAACTCGGGGGTCGACAAGGAGAAGATCGGCGCGCTGATCCTCGCCACCAACAGCTGGAAGACGAAGATCCCGCACGGCGGCCCGATCGTCGCCTTCGACATCGGAATCAACGGCATTCCCGCCTACGACGTCGCCGCCGGGTGCGGTGGGTTCGGGTACGCGCTCGGCGTCGCCGCCGACACCGTACGCGCCGGATCCGCCGAGTTCGTGCTGGTGGTCGGCGTGGAGACGATGTCGGTGGTGATGGATCCGACCGATCGCAACACCGCCTTCATCTTCGGCGACGGCGCCGGCGCGGTGGTCGTCGGACCGAGTGAGCTGAACGGGATCTCGCCGACCGTCTGGGGTTCCGATGGTGAGAACGCCGAGGCCATCGGCCAGAACTACGACATCCCCGAATACATGGACCGCGCGCAGGAGTTCCAGCACAAGGACCCGGAGACCGATCCGGTCGGCCGGATGGTCGTGACGATGCAGGGCCCGCGGGTGTTCCGCTGGGCCGCCATCACCCTGCCCAAGGCCCTGGCCGCGGTCATCGACACCTCGGGGGTGTCGGTGGACGACATCGAGGTGTTCATCCCGCATCAGGCCAACGCACGCATCAACGAACTGATGAAAAAGAACCTCGGCTTCCCGGAGGATCTCCCGATGGCGGGCGACATCGAGAACACCGGCAACACGTCGGCGGCGTCGATCCCGCTCGCGATGGAGGAGATGCTGGCCACCGGCAAGGCCAAGGGCGGACAGACCGCCATGCTCCTGGGATTCGGCGCCGGCCTGTCGTATGCGGGTGCCATCGTCACGCTGCCGCCGGCGCCTGCGGTGAGCAGCTTCGACGGGCTCGACTGACCGCCGATCCTGTTTCCGCACAACCGGTTTACTTCCCGCGCAACCGTTTTGATTCCCGCGTAACCGTTCTCTTCCCGCGCAACGATATGAGTGCGCGGGAAGAGATCGAGTGCGCGGGAGGCCGGGCCGCAAACTCGTGCGGCGAAGGGTCACCGCGGGATCAGCCCGAGGTGACGCAGCCGCTCCTCGAGCATGGGGATGACGGCATTTCGCTCCAGATCCGCCCAGATCCAGCGCGCCACCATCGGTCCGGTACCGCGGATCTCGTCCTCGCGACGCTTCTCCCGCATCACCGCGTCGGCGATAGATTCGCCTGCACGGCGAAATCTCCCGTACTTGCTCAGCCCGTCGAACTCACCGACGAGGAGCCAATCCCAGTCGAAGTCGGTGTAGTAGGTGCGGCCCGAGGGCACCACGATCTTGTGTTGCAGTCGCGGAACGGTGAATCCGGCGACGATGATCTCGGCGCGGCTCCACGATTCCCCGACGCTGCCCGACAACGGGTTCGCCGACAGGAGCGCCTGCTCCGCCATCACACCGTTGCGGCGACGTCGGGTCACGATCATCTCGTGCATCAGCGCGCGGTCGGCATCGCACCGGAGTGCGTGGTCGAAAACCGTCAGCGCCTGGGCGAAGGTGCCCGAGGTGGCGACGTCGACCGCCGTACGTTCGAGTGAGGTGACCGCGACGCCGTCGATCGTCACGATCTCCGTGGGCTCGATCGGTGCCACGTGCACGTGCCGATGGGTGCCGATCGATCCGCCCGACGACGCGCCTCTCGTGACGTGGACGCGTTCCAGATCGGGTTTCAGCAGAGGTAGGCCGTGCATTGTCGCCGCAGATGAGTGGCTGAGCGGGAGTGCGGGTCCGGTAGCCAGCTTCGACGTGGCCACCGCAATCGACCTGAGCCGGTGCAATTTCTGCGCACCGTCATGTCCGTCGAACTCGGCGCTCGGTTCCACGTCGACGCCGGGGATGAGTGTGATGAGTTGGCCGTCTCTGACGTCGTTGGCGCGACGGGCGTCGGTGATGCCCTGCCGAAGCGCCGCGTCACGGCGAATCAGACCGTATCGATCATGGGGATATGTGGTCACGGGAGTTGGACGCAACGCGATGGTGTTCGGTTCCATCGGATTCCGTGCCGTTCTTCCGCGCGGCCGTGCATTCCCGCGCACTCGTCTGCTCCCCGCGCAACGATATGAGTGCGCGGGAAGAGATCGGATACGCGGGAGCGAGGTCAGCGCCGCACGCTGTTCTCCGGCGACAGATCCACCCGCCGCAGCAACTGCGCGTTGAGTGCGACGACGACCGTCGACACCGACATCAGGATGGCGCCGACGCTCATCGGCAGCAGGAAGCCGATGGGGGCGAGAACACCGGCGGCCAACGGCACCGCGATGAGGTTGTATCCGGCTGCCCACCACAGGTTCTGCTTCATCTTGCGGTAGGTGGCGCGGGACAGTTCGATGACCGACAGCACCGACCGCGGGTCCGACGAGGCGAGGATGACCCCGGCCGAGCCGATGGCGACGTCGGTACCCGCGCCGATCGCGAGGCCCACGTCCGCCTGCGCCAGCGCGGGCGCATCGTTGACGCCGTCGCCGACCATGGCGACCCGGCGGCCCTCGTGCTGGAGTTCGGCGACGGTGTGCGCCTTGTCTTCTGGTCGCACCCCGGCGTAGACGCGGTCGATGCCGAGGTCCGATGCGACCGTCTCGGCGACGGCCGTCGCATCGCCGGTGACCATCACGACGTCGACGCCGCGGCGCCTCAGCGCGTCGACGGTCTGGCGGGACTCCGGGCGGATCTCGTCGGCCAGCGCTACGGCGCCGATCACCTCATCGTCGGCGAGGACGTGCAGGATGATCGCTCCCTCCTCGCGCCAACTCTGGGCGATGGGCAGCTCGTTGGCGCCCGCATCGTCGAGGAGTGCCGGACCGCCCACGCGGATCGTGCGGCCGTCCACCGTGGCGCCGACCCCGACCGCCGGCGACGAGGAGAAGTCCGACGCCGCCGGAACGTCGAGACCGCGGTTGGCGGCGGCCCGGGTGATGGCCCGGGCCAACGGGTGCTCACTGTCGGTCTCGGCGGCCGCGGCCAGGGCGAGTACCTCGTCGTCCGCGGACCCGGAAGCCGATTCGATGCCGGTGACCTGCGGTTCCCCGCGCGTCAGGGTGCCGGTCTTGTCGAAGAGGACGGTGTCGACGGTGCGCATCGATTCCAGCGCCAGGCGATCCTTGATGAGCACTCCCCCGCGTGCGGCACGTTCGGTGGCGATGGAGACGACCAGCGGGATGGCCAGGCCCAGGGCGTGCGGGCAGGCGATGACGAGCACGGTGATGGCCCGTACGATCGCCGAATCGGGCATGCCGATGGCGGTCCAGATGATGGCGGTGAGTACGGCGGCGCCGAGGGCGTACCAGAACAGCCAACGGGCGGCGATGTCGGCGAGGCGTTGGGCCCGCGACGTCGAGTTCTGGGCGTCGGACACGAGTTTCTGAATCCCGGCGAGGGCGGTGTCGTCGCCGACCGCGTCGACCTCGACACGCAGCCCGGAATCGGTGGCGACGGTCCCGGCGACGACGTGATCGCCGACGTCCCTTCGGACCGTTGCCGATTCACCGGTGACCATGGATTCGTCGACCGATGCCGAGCCGTCGACGATGGTGCCGTCGGCGGGGATGGACGCGCCGGGACGGACCACCACGACGTCGCCGACGCGCAGGTCGCCCGGCGCGACGGTGACGATGTCGTCGCCGTCGACGCGTTCGGCCGTATCGGGCAGTAACGCCGACAGCGAATCCAGCGCGGACGTCGTCTGCGCGAGCGAACGCATCTCGATCCAGTGCCCGAGGAGCATGATCACGACGAGAAGTGCCAGCTCCCACCAGAAGTCGAGCTCGTGGTCGAGCAGGTGCAGCGTCGAACCCCACGACGACAGGAACGCGACGGTGATGGCAAGTGCGATCAGGAGCATCATTCCCGGTGCGCGGAAACGTATTTCACTGACCGCTCCGGTCAGGAACGGTCGACCACCCCAGAGATAGATGACGGTACCGAGGATCGGCGACACCCAGCGCAGCCACGCGGCGTCGGGCAGCGTGTAGCCGAGGAGGTCGGCGAACATCGGACTCAGTGCCACGGTGGGGATCGCCAGGACCAGGGTGATCCAGAACATTCGCCGGAATTGGGCGACGTGGTCGTGGTGGCCACTGTGTCCCATGCTCGCGTGGTCCATGCCGCTGTGGTCCATGCCGCTGTGGTCCATGCCGCCGTGGTCCGAGCCGCTGTGGCCCATCGAGCCATGGCCCATGGACTCGTGATTCACGGACCCGTCATTCATGACGTCATGTGCCGCCTGGGAGCGGTCGTGTTGCGGGGTGGACATACCATCCACATATACCCCTATAGGGTATATGTGGCAACCGTCTCCGCCTCAGGCATTCTCCTTCCGGAAAACCGATGTGCCCCACCAGGTTCCCAGTGTGGCCAGCACGACCGCGGCCAGCACCGACCACAGCACGGCCATCGTGGCGATGTCCCCGCCGAAGCTGTCGCGGACACCGTCGACGATCCAGCGGAACGGCATGAAGTCACTGAGACTCTGCAACCACTGCGGCCCCAGGGTCATCGGCAGCAGGATGCCCGACAGCAGCAGCACCGGCATCATCACCATGTTGATGACCGGGGCCATCACGTCCTCACTCTTGGTGGTGAGGGCCAGCGCATTGGACGCCGCGGCGCACGCGCCACCGATCAGCAGGGTGATGACGATGCCGACGGTCACGCCGAGCACCGATCCGCGCATCCCCATGATCCAGCCCAACAGCACCAGGATCAGCGCCTGGACGAACAACTGCAGGACATCACGCATGAGCCGCCCGGTGAGCAGCGCGGTGCGACTGGCCGGCGTCACCCGTTCGGCCTCGATGACGCCTTCGCGCCACTCCCCGATCAGGCTGAAGCCGGCGAACAACGCGCCGAACAGGCCGAGCTGGACGAGGAGCCCCGGCACCAGGAAGGTGTACGGGTTGTCCGCGCCGCCGGGGAACTGTGCGACCAGGGGTTTCAGCAGCGGCCCGAACAGCACCAGGTAGAGGATCGGTTGCAGCACACCGATGAGCACCCAGGCGGGATTGCGCAGGTTCATCCGGATCTGGCGGCGGAAGACGATGTGGGATTCGCGCAGAAAGGTCATCGCAGGGCTCCTTCGTTCTCGAGCTCGGTGGCGGCGGGGTTGTCGGTGGCGGCCTCCGCGTCGCGCAGGGAACGGCCGGTCATGGTGAGGAAGACGTCGTCGAGGGTCGGCCGGATGATCTCGATCGACTCCAGGTCGATGGATTGCGTCGTCAGGTCGCGCATCAGGCCGGGCATCTCGCGTCCGGCGCGCAGCACCCGACCGCGGACGTGACAGCCGTCGGTCTCCACCGGCCCGGCGATGGTGGCGAGCCGGGCGGCGGCCGCGGTCACGTCGCCGGCGTGGGCGACCTGCAGGTCGACGAGGTCACCGGACACCCTGGCCTTGAGGTTGTCGGCGGTGTCGGCGGCGACGATCGTGCCGTTGTCGATGATCAGGATGCGGTCGGAGAGTTCATCGGCCTCGTCGAGGTAGTGGGTGGTGAGGAACACCGTGGCACCACGGTCGGCGCGCAATGCGCGGATGTGCTCCCACAGATTGGCCCGCGCCTGCGGATCGAGGCCGGTGGTCGGCTCGTCCAGGAACACCAGGCTCGGGTCATGGACGAGCCCCATGGCGATATCGAGCCGGCGCTTCTGTCCGCCGGACATGTTCTTGGGCATGCGATCCCACAGGCCGTCGAGCTGCAACCGCTCGAACAGTGCTCTGCCCCGATTCGTGGCGTCGGCGCGCGAGAGCCCATAGAGCATGCCGTGGTCGACGACCTCGTCGCCGGCCTGCGCCTGACTGAACGTCCCGCCGGCCTGGGAGACGTAGCCGATGCTGCGCCGCACCATGACCGGATCGTCGACGATGTCGTAACCGTTGACGGTCGCGGTGCCGGCGGTCGGACGCAGCAGCGTGGTGAGCATGCGCAGGGTGGTGGTCTTGCCCGCGCCGTTCGGGCCGAGGAAGCCGACGACCTCGCCTTCGGCGATGTCGAGATCCACTCCGTCGACGGCTCTGACCTCGCGTTTGTTCTTCCCTCGTCCGGTCTGGAAGGTCTGCACCAGGCCTCGTGCGTGGATCATGGGTCTCCTCGTCTCGCTGGGTGGATGGCGGTCGCGATGGTGTTATGACCACTGTGCGACCCAGCATTCATCGGATTGCGGACAATGAGTGTCCGCGTACATCGTCTGCTCACGCCTACTTCCAAGTAGTGGGGGTTGTGTGAGACGGTCTATGGCGGATCGCATAGCGGAAGGAACTCACGATGACCGTGATCGCAGAAACCACCGGCGTGAACAACATCGGCATGCTCGGGATCGGCGCCTACCGCCCCGAACGCGTCGTGACCAATGACGAGATCTGCGAGAACATCGATTCCTCCGACGAGTGGATCTACACCCGCACCGGCATCAAGACGCGACGCTTCGCGCGGCGCGACGAGACCGTCGTCGACATGGCCGTCGACGCCGGGCGTAAGGCCATCGCGAACGCCCTGCTGTCCGGCTCCGACATCGACGCGGTCATCCTCGCCACCAACACGCACCTGCTGCTGACCCCGGCGGGCGCGGTCAAGGTGGCCACCGAACTCGGCGCCAACGGTGTCCCGGCCTTCGACGTCACGGTCGGCTGCGCCGGATTCGGGTACGCGATGGCCATCGCGACCGACATGGTGCGCGGCGGCAGCGCCACCCACGTTCTCGTCATCGGCGCCGAGCAGTTGTCGGTGGCCATGGACATGACCGACCGCACCAACTGCTTCATCTTCGGTGACGGCGCCGGTGCCGTGGTCGTCGGACCGACCGAGGACCAGCAACTCGGTCCGGTCATCTGGGGTAGCGACGGCACCCAGTACACCGCGATCGCCCAGGACATCGACTGGGTCACCTTCCTCGACAGCGACCGCGTGCAGCGCCCCTACCTGCGTATGGAGGGCACCGCGGTGTTCCGGTGGGCGGCGTTCGAAATGGGCAAGGTCGCCCAACGTGCCCTCGAGGCGGCCAAGATCGGCGCGGAAAACCTCGACGTGTTCGTCCCGCATCAGGCCAATTCTCGGATCAACGACCTGCTCGCCAAGAACCTGCACCTGCCCGAGGGCACTGTCGTCGCCAACGACATCGAGCACACCGGCAACACGTCGGCGGCGTCGATCCCGCTCGCCATGGAGGATCTGCTGTCCACCGGCAAGGCCAAGCCCGGCGATACCGCGCTGTTGCTGGGCTACGGCGCCGGTCTCAGCTACGCCGCCCAGGTGGTCAAGTTGCCGCCGGTGCCGTTCGAGTGATGCCGCATCCGACGCCTCGCGTCTGACGTTTTGGTGGGCTCCGACCTCGCCCGATAGCCTCGTCAGGTGAGTTCTGATGTTGCCACCGAGGTGAAGCGTCGCCGTACCTTCGCGATCATCTCCCATCCCGACGCCGGTAAGTCGACGATGACCGAGGCCCTGGCGTTGCACGCCCGCATGATCAGCGAGGCGGGCGCCATCCACGGCAAGGCTGGACGCAAGTCCACCGTCTCGGACTGGATGGAGATGGAGAAGGCTCGCGGCATCTCGGTGTCGTCGACGGCATTGCAGTTCAACTACTCCCCTCGAGGTGCCGGCGCCGACGACGAGCCCGCCGTCATCAATCTCGTCGACACCCCCGGTCACGCGGATTTCTCCGAGGACACCTACCGCGTGCTCACCGCGGTCGACGCCGCGGTGATGTTGATCGACGCCGCCAAGGGACTCGAACCGCAGACGCTCAAGCTGTTCCAGGTGTGTCGCCATCGCGGCATCCCGGTGATCACCGTGATCAACAAGTGGGACCGGCCGGGCCAGGCACCGTTGGAACTCATCGACGAGATCAACGAACGGATCGGCCTGCTGCCGACCCCGCTGTATGTTCCGGTCGGCATAGCCGGTGACTTCCGTGGTCTGCTGGATCGGCGCACCGGTCGTTACATCCATTTCACCCGTACCGCGGGCGGCGCGACGATCGCCCCCGAGGAGATCCTGGATGCCGACGCCGCGTCGGCCCGCGAGGGCGACGCATGGAACGACGCTCTCGAGGAGAGCGACCTGCTCTCGGAGATGGGGCAGGATCACGACCAGGAACTGTTCCTCGGCGGACAGACGTCGCCGATGATCTTCGCCTCGGCGATGCTGAATTTCGGTGTGCGACAACTGTTGGAGACGTTGGTCGAGTTGGCCCCGGCGCCGGGATCGCGCACCGGCATCGACGGTACCGTCCGTGAGCCCACCGATCCGTTCAGCGCCGTCGTGTTCAAGGTGCAGGCCGGAATGGATGCCAGCCACCGAGATCGGTTGGCGTTCATGCGGATCGTGTCGGGCGAGTTCGAACGCGGCATGGTCGTCACACATGCGCAGACCGGAAAGCCGTTCGCCACCAAGTACGCCCAGGCCGTCTTCGGTCGTGATCGCTCGACCGTCGACACCGCCTATCCCGGCGACGTCGTGGGTCTGGTCAACGCGACCGCCCTGGCCCCTGGCGACACTCTCTACGACGATCCGAAGATCCAGTTCCCGCCGATTCCTTCCTTTGCGCCGGAACACTTCTCGTCACTGCGTGCCACCACCGCCGACAAGTACAAGCAATTCCGCAAAGGCATGGAGCAACTCGACAGCGAGGGTGTCGTCCAGGTACTGCGCAACGACATCCGCGGCGACACGTCCCCGGTGCTTGCGGCCGTCGGACCGATGCAGTTCGAGGTGGTCACCGCACGCATGAAGTCAGAATTCAACGTGGACACGGTGATCGAGCCCCTCGGCTACACCTTGGCCCGTAAGACCGATGCCGAGAGCGCCGATGAACTCAACCGTCAGCGCGGTGTCGAGGTGTTCACCCGCACCAGCGACGGCGTGCTCCTCGCCCTTTTCAGCGACAAGTGGCGGCTGCAGTACATCGAGAAGGAACTCCCCGACCTGACGCTGGAACCGCTTGTGGCCGCGGCGGATTGACGCACACCGCAAACCCGGTTTCCGCCGGTCGAGCTGCTCTTCCACCCGCCCGTCGAGTGCGCCGCGCGAGCGAAGCGAGCCCCGTGGCGTGTCCGCCGGGCCGAGGTTGTCGAGGTCGAGACCACCTTCGCAATCTGATGCCGGAAACCGGTTGCAGCGCCACCACCCGGGAGCAGGCCGACGGCAGCCGCCTACCGCGGGTAGGTGGTGATGGTTTCCCCGGTGACGGGGTCGCGCCAGATGACCGCCCGATCGGCGAGCATGGTGGGGATCAGCAAGCCCATGTGTTTTCGTTGGTGGTCCGGGGTGCACAGCGGCATCAGGTTGAATTCCACCGTCCAGCCACCGGTGATCGGATCCTGGTGCACGAATTTCACCACGCGATCGATCTGGCAGTCACTGGCCGGCCGACCGCACTGCGGATACCGGCAGGTGCCATCCAATTCGATGATCTTCTCCCGCAACCACGCCGGTATCCGATACGTCAACGCACCCGGTGGTGGGAGCAGATAGCCGCCGTGCCCGGACGGGTCGACCGGCGTTGCGGGGAACGGATCATCGAGACGACGCCACGCCGCCGGTATCCGATCCAACGAGGTGGCCGTGCTGATGCCGGGTATGTCCAGGGTCGGAAACTCGGTGACGGTCACCAACTGTCCCGAACTGATCAACACTCTGGCATGCGAGTCGTCCACCACGCCGAAGTACTCCAGCCGGGCCTCCCGCTGCCCGGACGGATCGGTGATCAACGACAGCGACAACTGCAAATCGCTTTCGGGTTCGGTGTCGATGTTGAGGTGCGCCTCGGCGGTATCCGTTGCCGCACAATCAGCGTCGCCCTCGGTGATCGTCTCGGGATCGACGGTCACGTCGGCTGCGACGTCAACGTCCGATTGGGGATCATCGGTCACGTCGGCATCCGCATCGACATCGCCAGACAGATCAGCCGCGTCAACATCGATGTCGAGGTCGGTCAGGCCACAGGGTTCCTCCGGCAACGGGACCGCCCGCGAGCAGTCACCCCGACCGCACTCACACGACAGGTACGCACCGGGTAGTCCCTGGATTTCGGCGAACGCCGCGACCTGCACCTCACCCCGACGACGCTGATCACGCGGGCAGATCCGCTCACGGACCATCTGTGCGATCCGCGCCGCCAGATGCGCACCCACCTCCCCCGGTGCGTACACCGAGATGCTGCAGTGCCCGTTGGTGTCCCGACGGACCCGCACATTCTGATCGCGTGCGGCGGCCTCCTCCCGGCGGTCGGCGGCACCGTCGGGATCCAGGGCGATCACCATTTCGGCGACCTGATCCCGCAGGGTCGTGTCCGCCTGATTACGTCCGGCGAGTTGCAGTGCACGGGTTTCGGCGAACGCGCGCACATCCTCGTCGGACAGGACGACGATCTCGCCGGCGATGATGCGGATACGTTCCAGGGACTGGTCACCGGCCAGGAACGCCGCGGTTACCGTCGGGAGTGTCGACAGCAGGAAGCTCAGCGTCATCCACGCGGTGGCGTGCGGTACCGACACACCCAGCGCGGTCGAGACCTTGCCGGTGGCGGCTTTGTCGACCGCACCGGTGGTGTGCACATTGGTCACGTGACCCGACAGCAGCATCTCGTCGTACACGGCATGCCCGACCCGCGCCGCCGACAACACCTTCCGGGCGATCACCTGCCGTTCCTGGCGTTGCAACGATCGGGCCAGAGCGGTGGCCTGCTCGGCGGGGAGGTGATCGATCATGGCGGCGTCGTCGGCGGTCATCGACAGTTCCGGCGCGGTAGTCGTGCGAATTGTGGTGTCGGCCATGATGTTCACCCCCTTGATCGGTCGCTCCAACTGAACTGACTCAAGTGTAGCGACGACCACCGACAACTTCTTCAGCGCGGAATCTGTTGGGGATGAACGCTGTCGGCTGTATCACGCGTGGGTTCGGTTGGTGGTGGCGCGATTTCGTCGTCGGGTTGCGGAGGTGACCTCGTCAAGCTCGGCACGGCGGATACGCGACGAGGTCGCCAGGATCGCGCGGCGCACTCGGCCAGCGGGGGTTTGCGTCACTGGACCTGCGGGAACGGCCGAGCGACCAGGTCAGGCTCCGATGATGGCTGCCACCGTGGCGGGGTCCACGTCGTCGATCTCGGCCGGGTCGAAGTTCGGGGAGCGGTCTTTGTCGACGAGTACCGCTCGCACTCCCTCCCGGAAATCGTTTGTCATGGTGATGTTCTCGGCCGCGTTGAGTTCTCGTTCCAGGCATTCGTCGAGTAGCGAGTCGGCGCCGAGTTCGAGCAGTCGCGCGGTCACCCACAGGCTGGTCGGGGATGCGTTGCCGATCAGATCGAGCATCTCGGCGGCCCACTCGTCGCCGACGGCGCCGCGCAGGCCACCGACGATCGCGGTGACATTCGAATCGGAGAAGTACTCACCGATCGCCTCGACCGGCAGTGGTGGATGGTCCTCGTGTTTGGTCGGATCGGGCACGAGGATGTCGCCGAGCGGGGCGCCGGAACGGATTCGGTCTGCCACGGACGGCAGATCCGCCGACGGTACGAAGTGGGTCGCCAGCCCGACCGACAGCGCTTGCGATCCGCGTACTCGAGAACCCGTCAGTCCCAACCACATTCCGACGCCGCTGGGAAGTCGCGGGAGAAAGTAGGTGGAGCCGATGTCGGGGAAGAAGCCGATAGCGGTCTCCGGCATGGCGATCATCGCCTTCTCGGTCACCACCCGGATCTCGCCGTGCACACTGATACCGAGGCCACCACCCATCGCCGGACCGTCGATCAATGCGATGTGCGGCTTCGGGTACTCGGCGATCAGCTGATTCAGGCGGTACTCCCCCGCGAAGTATCGGGTGATCGCCTCACGGTCTCCGTCGATCGCGAAATCCCGGATCGCGCGGATGTCGCCGCCGGCACAGAACGCTCGTTCACTGGCCGAGGTCAGCAGCACCGTCTCGATCAACTCGTCGTCGGCCCACTCGCGCAAGATCTGATCCATGTCGTCGACCATCGACTGGTCGAGTGCGTTGAGCGCCTTGGGTCGATCGAGAATGATCTCGCCGACACCGTTGGCAACGTGCGTACGGATGAACGACATGATCTCAACGCTAGCGCGTCCGGTCCCGCAAAAGCCATTGACACCGACCCACCGTCAGGGGATATGGTCGTGTTCTTATTGCCCACCCGAGGAGTGATCTCACACCATGAACCACTGAGGCCGGTCATCCATCGCGACGTCACCGATGCTCGCGATCCCCCCGCACCTCAGGAGTACCCATGGCTTCCTCCCCTGCGTCGCACCCGTCGACGCCCGGCACACCCACATCGTTGTCCCTCTCGGACCTGACGTTCACCTGGCCCGATGGCACCGTCGTCTTTGACGGCATCTCACTCACGATCCCGGCGGGTTCGGTGTCGCTGGTCGGCGCCAACGGCGCGGGCAAGACGACCTTGCTGCACCTTGTCGCCGGCACCCTCCAGCCCACCCGTGGCAGTGTCAGCGTCCGCGGCGACGTCGGACTGGTCCCCCAGCATCCGGACGCCGACCCTGCCGCCACGATCGCCGATGTCCTGGGCATCACCGCGAAGCGCTCGGCACTGTCGCGCATCGAGAACGGATCGAGCGATCCGCTCGACTTCGAGATCATCGGCGACGACTGGGATATCGAGGAACGCGCCGCTGCGGAACTCGCTTCGCTCGGACTGGTCGCCGATCTCGACCGCACCGTCGGCACCCTGTCCGGTGGAGAGTCGACCATGCTCGCCATCGCCTCGACGCTCCTTCGCCGCCCGTCGATCCTGCTTCTCGACGAACCCACCAACAACCTCGACAGGAACTCCCGAACAAGGCTTTTCGAGTCGATCGAGCGATTCCCCGGGGCTGTCCTGGTGGTCAGTCACGACCTGGAACTACTCGAACGCGTCCAGCACACCCTCGAGCTCTACCACGGAGATCTGCGACTCTTCGGCGGGGGATACTCGGCCTACCGTGAGATCATCGACGCCGAGCAGCAGGCGGCGTCGGCAGCGGTCGCCAACGCCGAGAACGACCTGCGCAAGCAGAAACGGGAGATGGTCGACGCCCAGGTCGCCCTGGATCGTCGGGCGCGCACGGCCGCGAAAGCCGAACGTGAGAAACGGGTTCCGAAGATCGTCGCGCACCTACGACGCGACGCCGCGCAGGTCTCGGCGGGCAAGTTCCGGGGCGAACACCGCGACGACGTGAAGACCGCGGCCGATCGCCTCGAGTCGACCCGCGCCGATGTCCGCGACGACCGCAGCACCCGGATCGCCATGCCCGCCGTCGACCTGGCCTCACATGCCCAGATCGTCGCCGACGACCGGACGCGAATCGACGGACCGGAGCGGGTGGCCCTCGTCGGAGCCAACGGATCGGGGAAGACCACGCTGATCACCGATCTGATCGAGCGCGGTCACATCATCGTGCCCTATGCGTATATACCGCAACGCATCACCTTCCCCCACTCGCATTTGAGTATCGCCGAGCATGTCGCCGCCGCCCACCCCGCGGCGACCACCCAGCAGGTCAGAGCCCACCTGGCCCGATTCCTGTTCCGCGGCACCGCGGGTGACCGGGTGCTGGCCGAACTTTCCGGTGGTGAACGTCTTCGCGTGGCGCTGGCCTCGGCGCTGCTGACCGATCCGACGCCCAAGCTCCTGATCCTCGATGAACCGACGAACAACCTCGACATCGACACCACCGAGGAACTGATGTCCGCGCTACGACAGTGGACGGGAGCACTGCTGATCGTCAGTCACGACACCGAGTTCCGGCGGCAGATCCGCATCGACCGCGAGATCACCGTGCCGACAGCGTGACCGGTTTCAGCAGCACCGTCCCTGCGGGTTCTTCTCGGTGTGATCCCAACGCGCCCGCCAATATTCGCGTTCGGTCATCGGCGGACGGTCATCACCGTCGGCGCGATGCGCCGCGTGATGGTCGAGGTAGCGCTGATAGTCCCGGTCGCCCATCACGCTGCCCACATACCACGCCACCTGACCACCGGCGCGGCGCAGCGACGCGATGACCTGCGCGCCGGTCACGGTGCCGCCTCCGCGGGTGACCGGTGCCCGTGTTTCTGCGCCTGGAGGGCATCCCACTCGTGCTGCACCTCGCGTTCGGGCGCGGTGGTGATCAGGCCGCGTGGACCGAAGATCCGGGACGGCACCGGTTTCTCCTCGGTGGTCGGCAACCCACCGCGCCGCCACGCCTTCACCATCAGGTACACCCCGACGACCACTACGATCAGCACCAGCACGGCGAAGATGATCGACAGCGTCCCCTGGATGAAGGTATTGCGGATGACCGCATTCATCTCGTCGAGGTTCTTCGCGGTCTTGAAACTCGTCTCCCCGGCATCCTTGGCGTTTACGAAGGCACTGTGCTGCGCCCAGTACCCGATCGACGGATTCGACGAGAAGATCTTCTGCCAGGACGCCGTCATCGTGACGATCACATCCCATACCAGCGGAACACCGGACACCCACGCCCACTTGGACTGTCCCCGTTTGAACAGGATGACGGTGACGACGGTCAACGCGACGGCGGCGAGCAGCTGATTGGCGATGCCGAACAGCGGGAAGAGGGTGTTGATGCCGCCGAGCGGGTCGGTGACACCCATCAGCAGGATCGAACCCCATGCGGCGCAGACGATCACCGTGCATAGCCAGGCGCCTGGCCGCCACGACGGGTCCTTGAATCGCTGAGCGCCGGGGATGTTGCCGATGCCGTCGGAGAGCATGAAGCGCGCCACCCGCGTACCCGCATCCACCGTGGTCAGGATGAACAACGCCTCGAACATGATCGCGAAGTGATACCAGAAGGGCCGCAACGACTCTCCACCGATCGCATCCTGCAAGGTGTCGGCCATCCCCATCGCCAACGTCGGTGCGCCACCGGTCTTCGACACAATCGACGACTCCCCGACCGCCTCTGCGGCCTGCGTGAAGTCCTCGGCCGTCACCGACTGACCATGCACCCCAAGACCGTTGACGTAGTCGGCGGCGCCCTGAGCGGTACCGTCGGTGAGCGCCTTCGGGGCATTCATCCCGAAGTAGATGTGCTGATCGAGGATACATGCGGTGATCAGCGCCATGATCGCCACCGACGACTCGGTGAGCATGCCGCCGTAGCCGATGATCCGCGCCTGTCCCTCCTTGGCCAGGAGTTTCGGGGTGGTCCCCGAGGCGATCAGGGCGTGGAATCCGGAGAGCGCACCACAGGCGATCGTGATGAACAGGAACGGGAACAGCGCACCGGCAAACGCGGGACCCTTGCCGTTCCAGGCGAATTCGCTGACCGCGGGTGCCTGCATCACCGGCTGCACGATGACGATGCCGAGCGCCAGCAGCGCGATGGTGCCGACCTTCATGAAGGTCGAGAGGTAGTCACGTGGCGCGAGCAGCAACCACACCGGCAACACCGCGGCAGCCACGCCGTAGATGATGATCGCCCAGCTCAGAAACACCGGCGACAGACTGAACCAGTCGCTGCCCCAGGATGATTCGCCGACGTAGCGGCCGGCCACGATGGCCGCGAGCAACAACACCACCCCGATGATGGAGACCTCGCTGACCCGACCGGGCCGTAGGTACCGCAGATAGACACCCATGAACAGCGCGATCGGGATGGTCATCGCGATCGAGAAGACACCCCACGGACTTTCGGCCAGGGCGTTGACCACCACCAGCGCCAGCACCGCGATCAGGATGATCATGATGACGAACACGGCCAGGATCGCCGCGATACCGCCGACCGGCCCGAGTTCGTCGCGCGCCATCTGTCCCAGGCTGCGTCCGCGGCGCCGCGTCGAGATCGACAGCACCAGGTAGTCCTGCACGCAGCCGGCGAACACCGCACCGAGGATGATCCAGATCGTGCCGGGCAGGTAACCCATCTGCGCGGCGAGCACCGGCCCGACAAGCGGCCCGGCCCCGGCGATCGCGGCGAAGTGATGACCGAACAGCACCCGCCGGTCGGTCGGCATGTAGTCCTGCGCGTTGTCGAATTCCTCAGCGGGCGTGGCGTGATCATCACGCGGACGCACCACCTTCATCTCGATCATCCGCGCATAGAAGCGGTAGGCGATCACATAGGTGGCGACCGCCGCGACAACGAACCAGACCGCGTTGACGTTCTCCCCACGAATGAAGGCGATCAGAGCCCACGCCACCGCACCCAGCAGTCCGATGATCGCGAAGAGAATCTTCTTCGGCGTCGTCATCGGCGTCCGGTCGATGATCGCGACCGGTGGCAGATCCGGATCGTTCTTGACGAACTCGACGTCCGGATAGCCGTCCCGACGTTCGGCGATGGGTGATGTCTCGGTCATCGTCATGGCGGTGGCGTGCCTTCCGATTGCTCGACAGGTCCACAAACAGTGGCCTGCGTCACTATACGCGCGGTCCTCGCGGCGGCATACTGACACCCGATGAGCAGCAACGCCACTCCCGTCGTCCTCGTCCACGGTCTCCGCGTCAGCGGTGCGTCGATGCACCGCATCGCCGCGGCGATCACCGAACGCCCCGTCATCCACCCGGATCTGCCGGGCCACGGCGACCGCAGCGCCGAAACGTTCACGATGGACGACGCCGTCGACGCCGTCCTCGACGCCATCACAACCGTCGGGGAGCCCGCGGTGGTCGCCGGGATCTCCCTCGGCGGCTACGTCGCAATGGCCGCCGCGGGGCGTCACCCAGACTCGGTCGCCGGGCTGGTGACGATGGGATCGACCGCGCAACCGAGTGCGCTTCTCGCAGCACCGTTTCGGGCGTTCGGCGCGGCCACCAGTGTGCTCCCCGCGCAGGCCGCGGCCATCAGCCGCGGCCTGACGCGAGTCGCGTTGGGCCGGCAAGTGGCGCAGGACATGGAGGCCGGCGGACTCGCACTGCACTCCATCGCCGACGTCGTCGACGCCATCGCGGATTTCGACGCGCTCGGTGAGCTGTCCGCCTACCCGGGACCGATACTCTTCGCCAACGGCGGCTGGGACCAATTCCGCATCCACGAAAAGACTTTCGCCGCATTGTCGACGCAGGCCGAACTGCGCATCATCGGCCGGGCGTCGCACCTCTACCCGCTCATCCAGCCGGAGATGACCGGGGCGATGATCGGCGATTTCGCGACCCGGATCGATGCGAGCGTACCGAGCTGAGCCGCACCCGGCGACTCACCTCGAGCCTCACTCACTCCAGCTTTTCCGCGGCCTCCAGCCACGCGGCCTCGGCGGCGTCCTTGTCCTCGATGACCTGACGCAACTCGGCGCCGAGCGACACCAACCTGTCCGGGTCGGTGGCGGCCGCGGCAAGCGCGAGATGCAGTTGCTCCTCGCGTTTGGACAGCTGCTCGAGTTGACGCTCCGCGCGATTGGCCGCCTTTCGGGCCTCGCGGTGTTCGGCGGCGCTGACGGCCGGAGCCGCGGCGCTCGCGGCCTCGGCGGCACCGTCCGCCGACGGTGACGATGCCGCGGTGGCCTCGCCCGATGCCGCCTGCGACGACCCCACCGCCGAGCCGGATGCCGATGCGCCACGCTGCATCTCCCGACGGCGCACGAGATATTGCGCGATGCCGCCGGGCAGGTTGGTGAGTGTGCGGTCGCCGAACAGCGCCCACGTCGAATCACAGATCCGCTCGATCAGATAACGGTCGTGCGAGATCACCACCAGTGTGCCGGCCCACGAGTCGAGCAGATCCTCGAGTTGCTGCAGCGTGTCGATGTCGAGATCGTTGGTCGGCTCGTCGAGCAGCAACACATTCGGCTCGGCCATCAACACCCGCGTCAGTTGCAGCCGGCGTCGTTCGCCGCCGGACAGATCGCCGACCGGGGTGCGCTGGCGTGCCGGCGAGAAGCCGAGACGCTCGGCGAGCTGACTCGCCGACATCTCCTTGTCGCCCAGCATGATTCGCGCGGCCACCGATTCCACGGCGTCGAGCACACGCTGGTCGGGATCGAGATCGTCGAGTTCCTGACGCAACCACCCGATGGTCACCGTGACGCCTTCGACGCGGCGGCCGGGCGTGACGTCGACCTCCCCGGCCAGCGCGCGCAGCAGCGTCGTCTTGCCGGACCCGTTCACCCCCACCAGACCGATCCGCTCCCCCGGCGCCAGCCGCCAGGTCAGATCATCGAGAAGTGTTTCCCCGGAAGGGGTTTCGATGTGCGCGTCCTCGAGCTCGATGACCACCCGGCCCAGCCGCCGACGCGCGAACGCCGACAGCGCGACCGAATCGCGTGGTTCGGGCACATCGCTGATGAGCTTCTCCGCGGCCTCGATCCGGTAGCGCGGCTTGGATGTTCGCGCCGGCGGACCACGCCGCAGCCACGCCAGTTCCTTGCGTGCCAGGTTGCGACGACGCTCCTCGGCGGCGTCGGCCAACCGGACCCGCTCGGCGCGGGCGAACACCCAGTCGTTGTAGCCGCCTTCGTATTCGTCGACATTGCCGTCGTGCACCTCCCAGGTGCGCATGGCGACGGTGTCGAGGAACCAGCGATCGTGGGTCACCACCACCAGCGCACTGCGTCGCGTGATGAGGTGCTCGGCGAGCCACTCCACGCCCTCGACGTCGAGGTGGTTGGTCGGTTCGTCCAGGATGAGCACGTCTGCGTCGGCGACCAGCGCCGCGGCCAGACCCACGCGGCGTCGCTGGCCACCGGACAGTTCGTCGACGCGGGTGTCGAGCAACTCGTCGATGCCGATGCCGGCGAGGATCGAACGGACCCGCGCATCGCCGGCCCACTCATGCGCGGCGACCTCGGGACCACCGACGACGACCTCCGCGACCGTTTTCCCGGCCGGCAGTTCACCACGCTGGGTGACGACGGCGATGCGTGCACCACCAGCCCGTGACACCCGGCCCGAATCGGGTTCGGTGACACCGCCGAGGATTTCCAGCAGCGTCGTCTTGCCGCCGCCGTTGAGGCCGACGACGCCGATGCGTTGACCTTCGTGCACACCGAGGCTCACCTCGTCGAGCAGTGCGCGGATGCCGTAGCTCTTACTGATGCGATCGGCGTTGATCAGCGCGGATGCGGGGGCAGGAGACACCGGTAGACGGTATCAACCACCGTGGCGCACGGGTACATCACCGTCAGTCCCGCCCGAATGCCGAGGACACCGTCGTCATCACCTCGCCGAGCGCGCCGGCGACGACCTCGGTGTGGTCGTCGCGGCTGTGGGTGTGCAGATCGACGTCGGTACCGGACTCCTGCATCGACCGGACCAGTGTCGCTGTGAGCGGGAACGGAACGATCGGGTCGAGCAGTCCGTGGTCGATGCGGATCGGCACGGTGTAACCGCCGGTCGGGACGCGGGTGTAGTCGGCGAGTGCGGCGGTGACGGCGTCGTCACCCAGCGGTTCGTCCAGCAGCGATCCCGGCGCCACCGACCGCAGCACCTCGGACACCTCGCCGTTGCACTGTGACCGGGCCAGGTCGAGATAGCGCTTGCCGTCGTCGGAGAGTCGGTCGGTGATGTGCAGGTCCGGCCGGGCATGATCGAGCCCGGCCAGGATGTAGAGGTAGAGCGCGCTGATGGTGTTGACCCGTCCCAGGCTCGGCACGCTCGGGGTGAACGACTTGGTGAGGACTCCCTCGATCCCCGACGCCGGTGCGATCGCGACGATCTCCCGCAGGTCGAGTTGCGGTGCGTACGAAGGCGCTTCGTGGCCGGCGAACAGGGCGGCGTGCCCGCCCTGGGAATGCCCGACCGACACCCACTCGGTGCCCAGGCTCGCCTCGGTCGAGCGGGCGGCGCGGATCATGTCGATCACCGAGTGTGCGGCCGCCCGTCCACCGAGGTATTCGGTCTCGCCGGCGGCGCCGAGGCCGGCGTAGTCGGTTGCGGTGACGGCATAGCCGGCCTCGAGTGCGTCGATGACGGGCCGGTCGACGCCGCTGCCCTTGCGGGTGCGGCTCGGTGCGCACTGATCGGCGATCCCGGTGGTGCCGTGCGCCCACGAGAAGATGCGCCACCCGCCGCGCGGTGCCGTGCCCTTCGGCAGGTAGAAGACGCCGGTGGACAGGGCCATCCGATCGTTCTGGTCGCGCGTCACGTAGGTGACCTGCTCGCCCGATGCGGCGCCGGGCGGAAGATCTTCGGCGGCAATCGATTCGGTGCTGAGCACCCGGCCGGCCAGCGGCGCCGCCATGGTGGGTGCGGCGGTGATCACACCGACGGTCACCGCCGCGCTCAGCGCCGTCCCGAGAACACCCGCCGCCCTCACCGTCGAGTACATGCGTCGCCTGCTCACGCGCTCGGCACCTGCCGCGTCGCACCACTGACCGGACCCGATGCGGTCCGCACCGAACGCGCCACGCCGGCGCCGGACAGTTCGGCGGCCACCGCGACGGCCGCATCCGCGTCGGCGCACAGGAACATACACGTCGGGCCGGACCCGGAGACGATTCCGCCCAGGGCGCCGGCGTCGATCCCGGCGCGCAACGTGCGACGCAGACCCGGCTGCAGGCTCAGCGCAGCCGGCTGTAAATCGTTGTGCAGCAAGGGGGCGATGACGTGTGGGTCGCCGGCAGCCAGGGCCTGCACCAGCGCATCCGGCCGGAGCTCATCGGGATCCGGTGTCAGGTCACGGTCGGCGCGTAGCCGGTCGAGTTCACGAAAGACCGACGGCGTGGACAATCCGTCGCGGGCGAAGGCCAGGACCCAGTGCAGTTCGCCGCGCGCCAGCACCGGCATGAGTTGCTCGCCGCGGCCGGTACCCAGGGCGGTACCACCCTGCACCGAGAACGGCACGTCGCTGCCGAGCCCGGCGGCGATGTCCAGGAGATCGGCACGCGGGACGTCGAGTTTCCACAACGCCGCCAATGCGACCAGCGCGCCCGCCGCGTCGGCGCTGCCGCCGGCCATACCCCCGGCCACCGGAATCCGTTTGACGATTTCGATGGCCACCTTGGGATCACGACCGGCGTACTCACCGAGTGCTCGCACGGCGCGCACCGCGAGGTTGTCGTCGTCGAGGGGCACCTCCGCGACGTCGGCGCCGCGACCACTGTCGCGGGTCATCTCGACCGACAGACCCGCGGCACGCGCCACCGTGACGTCGTCGTAGAGCGATAGTGCCTGATAGACCGTCACCAGATCGTGGTAGCCGTCATCGCGCAGCGGGCCGACGCCGAGGTGCAGGTTGACCTTGGCGGGCACGCGCACCGTCACGGCGTCGGAGATCACCGACAGGGATGCTGGGGACACGGGGATCCAGAGTAGGCGTTCATCCCGGTCACGGCCGCCATCGCGTGTCCAGAAGCACCGCGACATCGTCGACGACCCGAACCGCGCCGGCGTCGAGTAGTTCGGCGGCCGCGGTGCCACCGGTGCGGACGGCCACACAGGACATGCCCGCCGCTGTCGCCGCGGCGACGTCCCACACGCTGTCACCGACCAGGACCGCACTGCTACCACCGGCCCGGCGCAGCGCCACGGTGAGCAGGTCCGGGGCCGGCTTGGAGTTGTCGGCATCATCGGCACTGGTCACGACGTCGACGTCGGTCGAGGCGAGTCCGAGACGCTCGAGTGCGGCGTCGGTGAACTCCCGGGCTCCCGACGACGCGATGGCCACCCGGTAGCCGGAGCCGGTCAACGCACGGACGAGGTCGGATGCGCCGGGGATGGCGCGTACCTCCGGCAGGACCTCGCGGTAACGTTCGGCCCACTCATCGCGCAACCGGTCACCGAGGGCATCCTCGACCTCGGACCCGCAGACCTCCCGAACCAGCAGATCACCGCCCATGCCGATGGTCCGGTGCACACGCCACCACGGCGGGGTGAGCCCGTGAGCTGCGAACGCCCGCTGCCATGCCAGAGCGTGCAGGTAGCCGGAGTCGATGAGCGTACCGTCGACGTCGAGGAGCACGGTGTCGACCGATCCGCCACCCGCCCGGCCCCGATCTGCCGGCCCGGTGTCACCGCGATCGTCGGTCGATCCTGATGAATCCACAGATGCTCCTCCCGGGTCCAGACCACGTGCCCGCATTCCCCACTCCACCTTGCCACCGGAGTACTCCGGTGGCAGAGAGCGAGATCATGGCGACACGATTTGGCTACACCCTCATGACCGAACAGGCCGGTCCCCGGCAGCTGGTCCGCGATGCGATCGCGGCGGAATCGGCGGGCTTCGATTTCGAGGTTTCCAGCGACCACTACTCACCCTGGCTGTCGGCGCAGGGACACGCCCCGTACGCGTGGTCGGTGCTCGGCGCGGTCGCCCACGCCACCGTCGACGTCGAATTGATGACCTACGTGACCTGTCCGACGATGCGCTATCACCCGGCGGTGATCGCCCAGAAGGCGGCCACGATGCAGTTGCTCGCCGACGGCCGATTCATCCTCGGACTCGGTAGCGGCGAGAACCTCAATGAGCACGTCGTCGGCGCGGGATGGCCCGCCCTCGGCGAACGACAATCCATGCTGTCGGAGGCCATCGAGATCATCCGTGCACTACTCGACGGCGGCGTCGTCGACCATCGCGGGGAGTTCTTCCAGGTCGATTCGGCCCGTCTTTGGGATCTCCCCGACGCCGGGGTCCCCATCGGTGTGGCGGTGTCGGGGAGCCGTGGCATCGACGAATTCGGTCCGCCGGCAGACCATCTCATCGCCGTCGAACCCAGCGCGGACATCGTCGAGCAGTGGAACGCCCACCCGGACACCACCTCCATCGGGCAGGGCCCCGCACATGCCCCGGCCCGCGCCATCGGCCAGATCCCGATCTGCTGGGATCCCGATCGCGATGTTGCCGTGACGCGTGCCCATGAGCAGTTCCGCTGGTTCGCCGGCGGCTGGGACGTCAACGCCAACCTCCCGACCACTGCCGGCTTTGCGGCCGCCACCCAGTTCGTCACGAAAGACGATGTGGCCGCGAATATCCCGTGCGGACCCGACCTCGACGAGCTGGTCGACGGGATTCGCCCCTACTGGGAGGCGGGCTTCAGTGACGTCGCGTTGGTGCAGATCGGCGGCGGCAGCCAAGAGCGTTTCCTCGACGAGGTGGCACCGGCGCTGCTGGACAAGCTCCGCTCAGCCTCCGGTTGAGGCGGGCACCTGCGCCAGCCGCACGAAGTCGGCGACGTCGAGTTTCTCGCCGCGGATCTGCGGGTCGATGCCGGCGGCGCGCAGGCGTCGTTCGGCCTCGGCAGGTGAGCCGGCCCACGTCGCCAGGGCCGAGCGCATGGTCTTGCGACGTTGCGCGAAGGCCGCGTCGATGACCGCGAACACCGCGGCGCGCCGGGCGGGATCGGTGGAGTAGGTGTCGCGACGGTCCATCCGGACCAGACCCGATTCCACCTTGGGTTCGGGCCAGAACACGTTGCGTCCCACCGCACCGGCGCGCGCGACGTCGCCGAAGTAGCGGGCCTTCACGCTGGGCACGCCGTAGACCTTGTTGCCCGGCGGCGCGGCCAGCCGGTCGGCGACCTCGGCCTGCACCATCACCAAAGCCGTTGCGATGGTGGGACATTCACTCATCAGGTGCAGCAGCACCGGGACCGCGACGTTGTACGGCAGATTGGCGACCAGCGCCGTGGGCGCGGCCGGCAGGTCGTCGGCGCGCACGGTCATCGCGTCGGCGGTGACGACGTCCAGCGATCCGTGTGGCGCGTAGTCCGCCGCGGTCTGCGGCAACCGACCCGCGAGCACCGGGTCGATCTCGACCGCGATCACCCGTGAGACGGTGCCGAGCAACGCCAGTGTCAGCGATCCGAGACCCGGTCCGACCTCGAGGACGACGTCATCGGATCCGACCCCGGAGGCGGCGACGATGCGTCGCACCGTGTTGGCGTCATGGACGAAGTTCTGTCCGAGCGTCTTGGTGGGACGGACGCCCAGTTCGTCGGCGAGCCGACGGATCTGTGCGGGTCCCAGGAGCCGGCCGGAATCGTCCCCGGACGGTACGTCGTCGATGCTCAGCGTAGGCCCAGCTTGGCCGAGCACGACGGCCACGCACCCCAGCCCTGAGCGGCCTGGGTCTTCTGCGCGATCGCGATCTGCTCCTCGCGGGTGGCCAGGTCGGCGCGCGGTGCGTACTCGAGTCCGCCCCAGCGTTCCCAGGTGTTCTGGTCGAACTGGACGCCGCCGTAGAAGCCGTTGCCGGAGTTGATGGCCCAGTTGCCGGTGGCCTCACACTGTGCGAGCTGATCCCAGACCCCGACGGGCACAAACGGGGCGCCCGGCTTGGTGCCGACCCGGACGGTCGCGGCGACCGGCTGGGTGAGGACCTCCTGGCCGACCTTGACACGCTTGACGACCTTGCCGTTGACGGTGGTCACCTCGTAGCGGACGTTGGCCTTGCCGGGGGTACCGGGCTTGACCACCACGCGGCGATCCTTGATCAGGGTCGGATCGTCCTGGGTGATGTCGGGTGCGGTGATGTTCTCGGGCACCGTCGTCTCGGTGGTGCGGATGCGGGTCACATTGATGGTCATGCCGTCGGCGACCTTGGCGGTCGCGGCCGGGGTGACCTTGTCGGTGTCGACGAGCGGGGCGCCGATGTCGGCAAGGGCCTCGGACACCGTTTCGGCCGGCACGCTCTTGATCGACGGCACGCCGCCGTCGATGATGATGAGCTTCTTCGGCAGGGTGACGTCGACCACGGCGCCGTTGACCGGGATCGGACCACCGGCGTTGAAGTTGGTGGCGTCGTCACCGTGGGACAGACCCTGCTGCGCGAGGAGATCGTTGACGTTGACCGCGGTGGTCTCGACGACACGTCGCTGTCCCTCGACGTCGAGGACGACCTGCTTCTTGCGGTGGAAGACAATGGTCTGCCCGTCAGAAAACGACGAGTCCAGTGCCGGCTCGACGACGTCGCCGTTGGCCGGGTCGTAGCCCTGCGAGTTCAGCAGTGAGTCGACGTCCATGGACATGGTGGCGACCTGGATCTTCTGGCCGTCCACGTCGATGGTGACGTTCTTGTGCATCGTCACGCCCATCACGCCACCGGCGGCGACGGTGCACAGCACCGCTCCGATGGCGACGCGTGCACGCATCGAGTCCAACGTGTGAATCTTCGCTAAAACAGACAAGGAGAAGCATCCTGATCGGGAACGTGGCGTCCGTCTGAAACCCCACAGGCTGACGGATCACAATACGATAACGAGACAGGATGATTAGCGCAAAGGTAGCCGGTAGACGCGTCGCGCGTTAACGCCGAGCTGCCGAGCCATCGTCACGTCGTCCGTTTGGCGGATGTCGGCAAGCCCACGCGCCGTGTATGGCAGGCAATACGACTGATTCGGCTGGCCACGGTAGGGATGCGCAGTGAGGAACGGCGCATCGGTCTCCACCAGGATCTGGTCATCGGGCACCAGGCGAGCCGCTTCACGAAGCTCCGCGGCATTGGCGAATGTCACAGTTCCGGCGAAACTCAGCAGATAGCCGCGCTCTATGCATTCGCGTGCAACGTTTCGGTCACCGGAGAAGCAATGCATGATCACGACGTCGGGCGATCCTTCCGCCGCGAGAATGTCGAGCAGATCGCGATCGGCCTCGCGGTTGTGGATCATCAACGGCTTGCCGACGCGCTTGGCGAGTTCAATATGCCAGGCGAAGGCGTCCTTCTGGATGGCGGGGTCGGCCGCCGACTCGGATCGGCCCGGCCAGTAGTAATCCAGCCCCGTCTCCCCGATCGCCACCACCCGCGGGTCGACCGCCATCTGCTCGAGTTCGGCGCGGGCGGCGTCGTCGAGGTCACCGGCATGCGTCGGGTGCAGCGCCACCGCCGCGAACGCCCGCTCATCCCACCGGGCGGCATCGACCGCCCATCGCGCGTCGACCATGTCGTCGGCGACGGTGATCACCTGACCGACCCCGACCGCATCGGCATGATCGAGGATCGCTCGCACCGACTCGGGGTCACGACCACCGCAGGCGGCGAGATGGGTGTGGGCGTCGACGAGGCCGGGCAACGGCGCCGGATCCGGCGGCGGCTCACGACGGCGACGCTTCTTGGCTTCCTTGGCGCTGAGCTCCTTGACGGGAGCGCTGTCGGCGGGATTCTGAGCGCTGTCAACGGAGGAGTGAGCGCTGTCAACGGAGGTCGGGCTGTCGGCGGCGGACATGGGCCCCACTGTAAGGGGGCACGATCCAGGCGGATGTCCCCGCTCCGCTCAGAGCTCGACGGTTCCGGTGATCACCGTCGTACTCATCCCGCCGATCCAGATGTTGTCACCGTCGTCGGTGACGAACACCCGACCCGTCCGCCCGAGGGCGGCGCCCTGGGCGGCGACGTAGCTCCGCGGTGCGCGGCCGTCGCGGCGTAGCCACGTCGCGATGCCGGCGTTGAGGCTGCCGGTTACCGGATCCTCGGGCACCCCTTCGCCGGGAGCAAAGGCCCGCACCTCGATCAGGACCCCCACCTCGGGACGGGTGGCGTCGGAATGCTCGCCGACGATCCCGACCTCGTGGTCACCGAGCGCCGCGAAATCCGGACGCACGTCGAGGACGCGGCGCGCCGAGTCCAGCTGCAGGACCATCCACTGCGGTCCGTTGACCACCCATTCGGCGGCGAGAACATGTGCGGGATCGACACCCAACGCCGCGGTCACCGCGGCGACGGTGGCGGCGTCGACGGGACCCGACCTGCTCAGCGGCGGCGCGGCGAACGCGAGACGCTGCCCGTCGCGTCGGATACGCACCAGTCCGACACCGCATTCCTGGACGAGGTACTCGCCGGTGATGTCGGCTCCGGCCTCGAGGAATGCATATGCAGATCCGAGAGTCGGGTGCCCCGCAAAGGGCAGTTCGCCGCCCGGCGTGAATATTCGCAGCCGGTAGTCGGCGGCCGGGTCGGTGGGCGGCAGCACGAATGTCGTCTCCGACAGGTTCGTCCACCGCGCGAAGGCGGCCATCTGCTCGTCGTCGATGCCCTCGGCGTCGAGGACGACTGCCACCGGGTTTCCGGTGATCGGAGCGGCGGCGAACACATCGACCTGTGCGAAGCGACGAGACATGGCCCCATGGTTGATCATTCGAGCCTGCCACGTCCACCGGTTTTCGCACCTCCCCGGACGACGCTCGCGCCGACATCAGCGCATACCAAGCCCGATCCGCCGCAGACAGGTAGCGTTTGCCAACGTGTTGGGTTTGCCAGATACGGTCACCGTCGCACTGTTCGATCTCGACGGGGTCCTCACCAGTACCGCTGTCCTCCATCAGAAGGCATGGAAGGCTGCCTTCGACGCCTTCCTGCGTAAGCGAGATGGCGACGGATTCACCCCGTTCACCGAGCAGGACTACCTCGACTATGTCGACGGCCGACCTCGCGACGACGGCGTGCGCGCATTCCTCGCCTCTCGAGGCATCGACGACGTGTCACCCGCCGATGCCGACGCGATCGGCAGTGGCAAGAACGAGATGTTCATGGCCAGCCTCGAACGCGACGGCGTCACCCCGTACCCCGGATCGGTGCGCTATCTCGAGGCCGCACGCGATGCCGGGCTGCGGATCGCGGTGGTGACCTCGTCGAAGAACGGCAAGGCCGTGCTCGATGCGGCCGATCTGTCGAAGTTCGTCGAAGTACGCGTCGACGGACTGGAAACCGCCGCAGCAGGATTGCCGGGTAAACCGGCACCGGATTCGTATCTGCTCGGGGCGCAGCGCATGGGTGTGGAGCCGACCGCCGCGGCCGTCTTCGAGGATGCGATCTCCGGAATACAGGCCGGCGCCGCCGGCAACTTCGGCTATGTCGTCGGCATCGACCGGGTCGGTGGCACCCAGGCCGCGTCGATGACGGCTGCCGGAGCGTCCATCGTCGTCAACGATCTCGAGGAATTGCTGCCTGCATGAGTACCAGTGATCACGCATTCGGATTCGATGTCCACCCCTGGCAGCTGCGCTGGCGAGGGCTCGACATCGACATGCTCGGTCGCACCGAGACACTGTTCGCCCTGTCGAACGGACACCTGGGCCTGCGCGGCAGCTTCGAAGAAGGCGAACCCGTCGACCACCCCGGCACCTACCTGAACGGGTACTACGAGCAGCGTGGTCTGCCGTACGCCGAAAGTGGTTACGGCTACCCGGAATCCGGCCAGACGGTGGTCAACGTGACCGACGGCAAGATCATCCGGCTACTCGTCGAAGACGAGCCCATGGACCTGCGGTACGGGCGCACCGAGGAACACGAGCGCGTCCTGGACTTCCGCACCGGAACACTGCGCCGCAACACGCTGTGGACCTCCCCGACCGGGCGCACCGTGCGCATCCGGTCCGAACGCCTGGTGTCGTTCACCAAACGCACCATCGCCGCCATCCACTACGAGGTGGAGCCGATCGGCGAGGACATGAAACTCGTCCTACAGTCGGATCTGCTTGCCAACGAACCGGTTCCGCTCCCCGGCAACGATCCGCGGCTGGCCGCGGCGCTGGATTCACCGTTGGTCTCCGACCTGGCGACCTGCCGTAACTACTGGGGCATTCTGGTTCACCACACCAAGAAGTCCGGCCTGCACATGGCCGCGGGCATGGATCATGAGATCGACTTCCCGGACCGCGCAGACACCTTCATTCGCGCCGACGGTGATCTCGCGCGACTGACCGTGGCCGCCAACGTCCCGCAGGGCACCAAGCTCAGCCTGACGAAGTACATGGGTTACGGCTGGTCGGCGCGCCGATCGGTACCGGCCCTGCGTGCTCAGGTCGACGCCGCACTGGCCATGGCGATGGAAACCGGTTGGGAATCGCTGAAGGCCGATCAGGGCCGATACCTCGACGATTTCTGGCGCGACGCCGATGTCGAGGTCGACGGCGATCCCGAACTGCAACAGGCGGTCCGGTTCGCGTTGTTCCATGTCCTGCAGGCCGGTGCGCGCGGTCAGTCCCGTGCCATCCCGGCCAAGGGTCTCACCGGACCCGGCTACGACGGCCACACCTTCTGGGACACCGAGAGTTTCATTCTGCCGATGCTCACCTACACCGTTCCCGCCGCGGCCGGTGAGGAATTGCGCTGGCGGCATGCCACCATCGACAAGGCGAAATCGCGTGCGGCCGAGTTGGCTCAGCGCGGCGCAATGTTCCCGTGGCGGTCGATCAACGGTGACGAGTGCTCGGGATACTGGCCTGCGGGTACCGCCGGTGTGCACGTCAGCGCCGACATCGCCAACGCGACCGGCCGATACCTGCGGGCCACCCATGACGAGCAGTTCGAAACCGAGTGCGGCGTCGAACTGTTGGTGGAGACCGCGCGCCTGTTCGCCGGTATGGGCCACCACGACATCAACGGCAATTTCCGCATCGACGGCATCACCGGACCCGACGAGTACACCGCGGTGGTGAACAACAACGTCTTCACGAATCTTGCTGCGCAACAGAACTTCCGCGACGCGATCGACGCGGTGCATCGACGGCCCGATCTCGCCCAGGAGTTGGGTGTCACCAATGCCGAGACAGCGCACTGGGAATCGTGCGCCGACGACATGACGTTGCCCTACGACGAGGCGCTCGGGGTGCATCAGCAGTGTGAGGCGTTCACCCTGCTCGGTGCCTGGGATTTCGAGGAATCGAAGGGCAAATACCCACTGCTGCTGAACTATCCGTACTTCGACCTGTACCGCAAGCAGGTGGTCAAGCAGGCCGATCTGGTGTTTGCGATGTACATGTTCGGCGACGCCTTCACACCGGAACAGAAACTGCGCAACTTCGACTACTACTATCCGTTGACCGTGCGCGACTCGTCACTGTCGGCGTGTTGTGAGGCGGTCACCGCGGCCGAGGTCGGCTACCTCGATCTCGCCTATGATCTGATGGCCGAATCGGTGTTCACCGACCTTCATGACCTGCACGACAACGTCGCCAGTGGTCTGCACATCGCCGCCCTGGCCGGCGCGTGGACCGACTGCGTGGCCGGCTTCGGCGGTATGCGCGACTTCGGCGGACACATCACCTTCGCCCCGCGACTGCCCAGCAAGCTGGACTACCTGTCCTTCCGCATGATCGTCCGGGACTCCAAGATCGTTGTGGCCATTGACAAGGCGACGGCGACCTATCGGTTGCTGTCGGGTCCGGCGATCGATCTGGCCCACCACGGTGAGAAGTTCACCCTCACCGAGGGCACACCGGTGAGCATGCCGATCCCGGAGATCGAGCGACGCGACCCGCCCAAGGCACCGCCGGGATGCGAGCCGTATCAGCGTCTGCTGTAGGGGCGCTCGCACCATGCCGTAGGGGTGCTCGCACCATCCGGAGCCGCCCCCGGATCCGTCAGTGCGTCGGTGACGCACCCGGATCCGGGGTGACGTGACGGTTCGCGAGCTCACCGAGCTTACGCAACACTCGTTTGCTCGATTCAGCCCACGGCATGAGGATCGGGAAGACGTGGAACATCCCGCGTTCCTCCATCGCCATCAGCGGTACGTCGGCGGCCCGGAGATTCTCCACGAACTGGCGGATGCCGTCCCGGAACATCTCGACCTCGCCCCAGCAGACGAAGGTGGGCGGGAACCACTCCGGGTCCGGGTGACCGTAGACGGCCGAGACACGTTCGTCGTTGGGCTGCACCCCGCGCAGGTACGGGGCGACCGGGATACTCCACGGCAGGATGTCGTGGGCGGCGTTCTCGGTCACCGAATCGTGATCGAGATCGAGATCGATCTCGGGCGAGAACAGGGCCAGCGCAGCGGGTTTCGGCAGCTGATGGTCATGCAGGTAGGACACCAGGGAGGTGGCCAGTCCGCCACCACCGGAATCGCCGGCGATGATCAGATGGCCGGAATCAACACCACGGGCGAGCAGACCCCGATAGACATCGGCGGCGTCGTGCATCCCTGCCGGGAAAGGGAATTCGGGCGCCATCCGGTAGTCGGCGATGAAGATCTCACAACCGGTGATCCGCACCAGGGCGGCGGCGAAGGCCGAGTACATCATCGGTGACGTGCCGATGTAGCCACCGCCGTGCAGGTAGAGGATCGTGCCGTTGATCGAACTCTTGGTTTCGGCGCCGTCGACGTAGGAATCCGAGCTGTCCTTGGCCCGGCACCAGATCCCGGAGACCCCTCCGATCTCGTCCTCGACGATCTCCACCCGTCCGGCCACGCCGATGACCGGCGGCAGGACCACCTGACAGACGTCGTCGAGGATCTTCTCCATCGAGCGGAACTCCTCGATGGGAAGCCCCATCGAATACCCCATGAACGCCCGGATCGTTTGCCGCGTCACCGACTGACCGACGTTGTCGAGAAGCCCACCCGGCCCACGCCACGGCTTGGTGAACGGTACCCGCGCCAGACCGTTGAGCATCGTCTCGGCCAGGCCCACCACGGTCAGCGCCGTAATCGGCGCCGACGCCGTGTCAACGTCGTCTCGATCAGCCATCACCATGCCGCCAGCGTAACGGGTGACAGCCGACCCGGTGAGACCCTGCGGGAGGGCGGTCGCCCGGAGGTTCAGTGTGTCGGGGTGGCCTCGGGGTCCGGGGCCACGTGCCGGTCGACGAACTCGTTGAGCAGCCGGTACACCTCGTGTGAACTCTCCGCCCATGGCATCAGGATCGGGAAGACATGGAACATACCCCGCTCCTCCAACGCGGTGACCTCGATACCCGCCTTCTCCAGCGAGGTGACGAAGTCGCGGATCGGGTCGCGGAACATCTCGTCGGCACCCCAGCACACGAAGGTGGGTGGGAACCACTCGTCGTCCGGCTCGGCGTAGACCATCGACACGCGTATGTCGTCGGGCTGCACGCCGTGCAGGTACGGGGTGACCGGCACGTTCCACGGCAGGATGTCGGTGCTCGCGTTCTCGGTGATCGACGGATGGTCCATGTCGAGATCGACCTCGGGTGAGAACAGGGCGACCGCAGCCGGGCGGGGCAACCCGACCTCGCGGAGGTACCCGGCCAGCGAGGTCGCCAGGCCACCGCCGCCGGAGTCACCCGCGATCACCAGGTGATCGGCGTCCACGCCGCGTTCCAGCAATCCCCGGTAGACGTCGGCGGCGTCATGCACACCGGCCGGGAACGGGAACTCCGGTGCCATCCGGTAGTCGGCGATGAAGACCTCACAGCCGGTACCGCTGACCAGCGACGCGGCGAAGGCCGAGTACATCATCGGCGTCGTGCCGATGTAGCCGCCGCCGTGCAGGTAGAGGATGGTGCCGTCGATCGCGGTCTTGCGTTGATCGCTGTCGACGAACTCGTCTGAACTGGCGCGCGAGCGCAACCAGAGACCGGGCACACCGTTGATCTCGTCGTCGGTGACCTCGACGTCATCGGTGAGGTGGATGAACGGCGGGATGACCACACGGCACAGGTCGTCGAGAACCTTCTCCATCGACCGGAACTCCTCGATCGGCAGGCCGACGATGTAGCCCATGAACGACCGCACCGCCTGCCGGGTGACCGATTGCCCGACATTGTCGAGCAGCCCGCTCGGCCCGTTCCAGAATCTCCGGAACGGCACGCGGGCCAGACCATTGAGCATGTTGTCGGCAAGACCGACGAGGGTCAATCCCGTCACCGGCGCCGATGCGGTCGCCACTTCGGGGCGGTCTGCCATCACCATGGGTACCAGATTAAGGCGTGTATTCGGCGCTCACCTGGGCACAATGTCGACGATTCTGTGCCATGACCTCCTGCGCCACGCGTTCTGTGCCATGACCATCGTCGGGAGGAGGCGGCGGCCGGGCCACGGGTCGGGCCGACGGCGCCCACCCAGTATCCTGACAACCACTATGCCCACTGATCTGACCAGCACCGACGCAGGCTCGTCGGACGGCCCGACCTCGCACGGCGCCGGCCGCCCGTATTACCTGACCACCGCGATCGCCTACCCGAACGGCGCCCCGCACATCGGGCACGCCTACGAGTACATCTCGGCCGACGCCCTCGCACGGTTCAAGCGACTCGACGGCTTCGACGTCCGGTTCCTCACCGGCACCGACGTCCATGGTCAGAAGATGCAACAGACCGCGGAGAAGGAGGGCATCCCGACCGCGGAACTCGCACGCCGCAACTCCGACAGGTTCCAGGAACTCCAGGACCGGCTCGGGTCCAGTTACGACCGGTTCATCCGCACCTCCGACGACGATCACAAGCGCGCGTCGGAGGCCATCTGGCAGCGCATGAGCGAGGCCGGCGACATCTACCTCGATGCCTACTCCGGCTGGTACGACATCCGCGACGAACTGTTCTACGCCGAGTCCGACACCGAGGTCAACGAGGCCGGTGAGCGCGTGGCCACCGACAACGGTCATGTCCTCACCTGGACCGAGGAACAGACCTACTTCTTCCGCTTGTCGGCCTACCAGGACAAGCTCCTCGATCTCTACGAGAGCCATCCGGAGTTCATCGGGCCGGATGTCCGCCGCAACGAGGTGATCAGCTTCGTCAAGGGCGGGTTGACCGATCTGTCGGTGTCGCGCACCACCTTCGACTGGGGAGTGCCGGTGCCCGGGCACCCCGATCACGTCATGTACGTCTGGGTGGACGCTCTGACCAACTATCTGACCGGCGTCGGATTCCCGGACGACACAACAACATTCGATAAGTACTGGCCGGCGGATCTGCATGTGATCGGCAAGGACATCATCCGCTTCCACTGCGTGTACTGGCCGGCGTTCCTGATGAGCGCGGGCATCGAGCTGCCGAAACGCGTGTTCGCCCATGGCTTCCTGTTCAACAAGGGCGAGAAGATGAGTAAGTCCGTCGGCAACGTCGTCGATCCCGACAACCTCATCGACGAGTTCGGCCTCGACCCGGTGCGGTACTTCTTCCTGCGTGAGGTGTCCTACGGTCAGGACGGGTCGTATTCCACCGACGCGATCGTGGCGCGTATCAACGCCGACCTCGCCAACGAATTCGGCAACCTCGCCCAGCGCACCCTGTCGATGATCGGCAAGTACTTCGACTCGGCGGTGCCCACCCCGGGCGACCTCACCGACGCCGATCAGACATTGCTCACCGCCACAGGCGAATTGCTGCCAACGGTGCGTGCCCACTTCGACAACCAGGCCATCCACCTCGGCCTCGAGGCGTTGTGGTCGGTGCTGGCCGACACCAACCGCTACATCTCCGCCCAGGAACCCTGGAAACTGGCCAAGACCGATCTGGAACGCACCGGCACCGTGCTCTACGTCTGCGCCGAAGTGGTCCGCGTCGTCGCACTGCTGGCCCAGCCGGTACTGCCCTCCTCCTGTGGGAAACTCCTCGATCTGCTGACGGTCGGCGAGCACCGCGACTTCACCGCCGTGGCCGACCAACTCACGCCGGGATCGCAGTTACCCAAGCCCACACCGGTTTTCCCGCGTTACGAGGGATGACCGGAGGCAATGTCGGCCACCGCACCGGACGTCCTGCGGGCGCTGCATGCCCATACCCGTGAACGCGGCCTCCCCCCGCCGGCCGCACTGATCGGCGACTGGTGGGATGCCGACGCGGTGATCGCACCGTCCATCGACATCCGGGCCGGACACCTGCCCGAGGATCGGCCGGACCGATTCTGGTTGGGCTACCGCGGGTTCGACGGTCGACGACGGGACGAGACGGAGCTGCCGGTGAGTGCGGGCGGCGTCACGGCCCATCTGCTGGTGCTCCGCGAGGGACGATGGCACACGGTGTCCGCCGACGACTCCACGCCCCCGGCGTGGGTGGACGACGTGGTGGAGCGGTCGTCGGCGACGGCACAGTCCCGAGCCGGCTGGACCGCGACGTGGACGCCGCCCGACCGTGATCACCACCTCGCCGCCATCGCGGAATGCCTGGAGGCCATTCGAGCGGGCGAGATCTACCAAGCGTGTGTGTGCACCCGGTTCGACGGCGCCCTCGACGGGTCACCCCTCGACTTCTACTGCGACCTGACCGCCACCACCCGACCCGCGAAATCCGCTTTTCTGCAGGGTGATTGGGGTGCGGTGACCAGTTTCTCCCCGGAGAGCTTCCTGCGCCGCACGGGAAACATCGTGACGTCCTCACCCATCAAGGGCACGCTGCCGGCCGATGCCGATCCGAACCTCTTGGCCGCGTCGACCAAGGACATCGCCGAGAATGTGATGATCGTCGACCTGGTCCGCAACGATCTGAGCCGGGTCGCGGTCACCGGTTCGGTGCACGTCACCGCTCTCCTCGAAGTGGTGGCCGCGCCGGGCGTGTGGCACCTGGTGTCCCGGGTCCAGGCGATCCTGCCACCCGAGGTGGGCAACTCCGGACTACTGGAGGCGACCTGGCCGCCGGCGTCGGTGACCGGGACCCCCAAGATTCGGGCCCGAGAACTCCTCGAGGACTGGGAATCCCACCCGCGCGGTGTGTACTGCGGCGCGGTCGGCCTGGCCGGACCGGACGGTCTGCTCGACCTCAATGTGGCCATCCGGACCGTCGAGATCGCTCCGGACGGTGGGCTACACCTCGGCGTCGGCGGCGGCATCACCATCGACTCCGATCCGGCGCGCGAATGGCAGGAATGTCTCGACAAGGCCGCCAGCATCGTGACCGCCACCGCCACAGTCGATCTCGAGGTGGGGATGTCGTGCCGCGAATCGTAACGCTGGCGACCGCAGCGAGATGGCGCACCCCGACCGCGCTGTGGCAGGGTCTGCGCGCCCAGCGAATCGTCCTGCGTCTCCCCCAGGCCGACGGCGACGACGGAGTGATCACCGGCGACACCGGCGATGGGACAACACGACTCCTCGTGATCGGTGACAGCCTCGCCGGTGGGGTCGGCGTGGCGCACCATCACCACACCCTCGCCGGTGGCGTCGCCGGGCGACTATCTGAACGACTCGGCGGTGAGGTGCACTGGCACGTCCGCGCCCGAACCGGCTATACCGCAGGCGAAGTGATCACACTCATCGACCCGGACCTGCTCGCGAACGCTGACGTGGTAATCGTATCGGTGGGCGCCAACGACACGAAGAACATGCATACCCCGCGTCGCTGGCGTACCGAACTCACCGCACTGCTGGCCGAGATCACCTCCGGCGCCGCCCAATCCGCGCGGATCGTGTTGCTGCCGGTCCCGATGTTGCAGATGTGTCCGGCGTTGCCGCGCACGCTGGCGACCGTATTGGGTGCGCGCGCAGCGCATTTCGATGACATCGCGTCGCAGGTGTCCGCCGGTTTCCCCGGCATCGGCCGCTTCGCGCGGTTCGTGCCGCCCGGCGGGGCCGACCTCTTCGCCGCCGACGGATTCCACCCGTCGGAGAGCTTCCACGCGATCTACGCCGAGCAGATCGATGCGGTGTTGCGGGCGGACAGCGTCAGCGGGGAATCAGCGCAGGGATCCGGGTGTGGCGACCCCACGATGACGGAACTCGATCACTTCTGACGCGATGTCGAAGTCGTGACGGTAGTTCATGACCTCACTCCGACCGCGCCGCCAGCACCGTCTCGTACACCTCACGTCGGGAGACGCCTGTTCCCCGGGTGACCTCCTCGCACGCGGCCTTGAGCCGCATGCCGCCGTCGGCGAGGGCCTGCGCCCGGGCGGCGAGTTCGTCGAGGTCGGCCTCGGCGGGCGTGGCGCCGCTCAGAACGACGGTGATCTCACCCTTCACCCCGGCCGCAGCCCATTCGGCGAGTTCGGCCAGGGTGCCGCGGCGCACCTCCTCGTAGGTTTTCGTCAGCTCCCGGCAGACCGCCGCACGACGATCCGGCCCCAGCACGTCGGCGGCCACCGCCAGCAGATCGGCCAGCCGGTGGGGCGATTCGAAGAACACCGCGGTACGGGATTCGTTGCGCAGCGTCGTCAGCCAGTCCCGTCGCGCCCCCGGTTTGCGGGGTGCGAAACCCTCGAAACTGAACCGCTCCGACGGCATCGCCGACACCGCCAGCGCAGTGGTCACCGCCGACGGCCCGGGCAGCGCGGTCACCCGCAGGCCGGCCTCCGCGCACGCGACCACCACGCGGTACCCCGGGTCGCTGACCGACGGCATCCCGGCGTCGGTGATCAACAGCACCGTCGCCCCACCGGCGATGGCCTCCACCAGCCGTGGCGTGCGCGCGGCCTCCACCTGGTCGTAGTAGCTGATCAGCTCACCGCCGATGGACACGCCCAATCCCGCGGCCAGTGCGCGGGCGCGGCGAGTGTCCTCGGCCGCCACGATGTCGGCCGACTCCAGTGCCGCCACCAGTCGCGGCGACGCGTCGTCGTAGCGACCCATCGGGGTGGCAGCGAGGACCAACGCGCCCGGCCGGTCCGGTGGCGGCATATCCGGCAAAGTCATGCCGACAGCGTACGGCTGCGTGAGCCGGCACCAACCGACCATTACGATCGGACGAGTGACACTGACCGCCGGCGGCGTCGTATTGGGCGAGCCGCATCACAGCGCCGAGATCACGTCGTCGGCGCATGCGACCTCGCCGACCCCCGGCCCGGAGATCCCGACCCCGCTGTTCGGGGCGACGGATCGGCGGCGTGGGCTGATCGTCGGCCTGATCATCGGCGCCATCGCCACCATCACCCGGTTCTGGCTGCTGTGGACGCCGACCGACGACGGCACCCCGATCTTCGACGAGAAGCATTACGTCCCGCAGGGCTGGCAGGTGCTCACCGGCGGCAACTGGATCGAGGACAACCCGGCCTACGGCCTGGTGGTGCATCCGCCGGTCGGCAAGTGGCTGCTGGCGATCGGCGAGTCGATGTTCGGGTACACCCCGATGGGGTGGCGCGTCATGTCCGCGCTCGCCGGCATCGCGATCGTGGTGATGATCTACGCATCCGTGCGCCGGATGACGCGGTCGACGCTGATCGGCGCGATCGCCGGCATCTTCGCGATCTGCGACGGTGTGCTGTTCGTCCAATCCCGGCTGGGCATGCTCGACATCTTCCAGGCCTTGTTCGTCGTCGCCACGTTCGCCGCGGTCATCGCCGACCGCGATCAGGTGCGCGAACGCATGCACAAGGTCTACCTCGAGGGCCGCATCGGCGATTCGGTATACGGGCCGCGGATGGGTTTCCGCTGGTATCGCTTCACGGCCGGGGTGATGCTCGGCCTGACCTGTGGCACCAAGTGGTCCGGCATCTACTACGTCATCTTCTTCCTGCTGCTCTCCCTCGGATTCGACGTCGCCGCGCGACGCGCCTATCACGTGAAGCGTCCGTGGGTGGGCACCCTCATGCGCGACGTGGTGCCGTCGGGTCTGAGCATGGCGGTGATGCCGGTCGCGATCTACCTGGCGACGTTCATCCCGTGGTTCTCCGGCGAGACGTCGGTGTACCGCTATCAGGTGGGCAACACGATCGGCACCGGCGGCACCTGGTCATGGGTGCCCGGCGCGTGGCGCTCACTCTGGTATTACGAGGCCGGAATTCTCAAATTCCACGCAGGCCTGACCAATTCCGCGGGCAACCATCACCCGTGGGAATCCAAACCCTGGACGTGGCCGATGAGCCTGCGTCCAATGCTCTACGCACTGGAGAACGGACCCGATCGCTGCGGCGGCGGCGAATGCGTCCGCGCGCAGATGCTGATCGGCTCTCCCGCGATGTGGTGGCTGGCCCTGCCGATGCTGTTGTGGGGCCTGTGGTCGTGGTTCGTCCGTCGCGACTGGCGCTACGCCGCCGTCGTCACCGCTTACGCCGCCGGCTTCCTGCCCTGGTTCATCGAACTCGATCGGCAGATGTACTTCTTCTACGCGACCGTCCTGGCACCGTTCCTGGTGATGGGGCTGGCGTTGTGCTGCGGCGACATCCTGCGCGGCTCGAGACGGGCGGTACCCGGTACCAGACCCGAACGTCAGGCCCTCGCGGTCCTCGTCGTCGCCATCTACGTCGGGCTGGTGGTGGCCAACTTCGCCTGGCTGTGGCCGATCCTGACCGCATCCCCCATCTCACCGACCATGTGGCGCCAGCAGATCTGGCTGCCGAGTTGGGGCTGACGCCCACTCGACGCGAATCGGCGCCCACTCGACGGGAACGGGCGCCCACTCGACGCGAAACGGCACCCACTCGACGCGAATCGGCGCCCACTCGACGGGAATGGGCGCCCACTCGACGTCAGTCGGAGGACTGGACGATGGGGGTGACCGGGGTGCCGTCGTCGGCCGGCATCTCGCCGGTGCTGATCACCTCGGCCTGTTTGCGGATGTGATCGTCGACCTGACCCGCCAAGATCTGCCGCGACACGATCAACGGGTCGCGGCGCAGATCCATGAACAGCGATACGCACATGCCGATCATCACCAGGACGAACGGCAGGGCGGCGATGATCGCCATCTGTTTGATGCCGTTGAGCGCCTCGTGGTTGGGATCGTCACCGCCGATGGCGAGGAGCAGTGCGGCCACGCCGCCGGTGAGCACACCCCAGAAGATGGTGGTGAGACGACGGGGTTCCTCCGCACCGCGTTCGCTGAGCGTTCCCATCACCAGTGACGCCGAGTCGGCACCGGAGACGAAGAAGATGGCGACCAGGATCATCACCAGTGCCGACGCGATTCCCGTCCACGGCAGGTTGGCCAGGACGTCGAACAGAGTGTCCTCGCTGGCGGCGGTGGCGGGGTCGAACGGAAGGATCCCGTCCATGTTCTGCCGGATCGCGGTCCCACCGAAGATGGCGAACCAGACCAGCGACACCGCGACCGGCACCACCATCACGCCGAAGACGAATTCGCGGATGCTGCGTCCACGCGAGATCTTCGCCAGGAACATGCCGACGAACGGCGTCCACGACACCCACCACGCCCAGTAGAAGATCGTCCACCCAGCGAGCCACTCCTGACCGTCGGCGTCGACGGTGGCACCGGATCGGGCGGAGAAGAACGGCAGGTCATTGAGGTAGGCACCGAGCGTGGTGGGCATCAGATTCAGGATGAACACCGTGGGGCCCACGACGAAGACGAACACCGCGAGGATCAACGCCAGCACCATGTTGATGTTCGACAACCACTGAATGCCCTTGGCGATCCCGGATACCGCGGACAGGACGAAGCATGCGGTGAGGACCGCGACGATGGCGACGAGCAACATCACCCCCGGATTGTCGACCCACCCGACCTTGCTGATACCCGATCCGATCTGCAGCGCACCGAGTCCCAGCGAGGCCACGGTCCCGAACAATGTCGCGAAGATCGCGAGGATGTCGATGATCTTGCCGATCGGACCGTGGGCGCGTGACCCGAGGATCGGCGAGAACACCGAACTGATCAGCTGATTGCGGCCGCACCGGTAGGTGCCGTACGCAATCGCGAGGCCCACAACGGCATACATCGCCCACGGGTGAAAACCCCAGTGGAACATGGTTGTTGCCATCGCGGTGCGCACATCCTCCGCGGACATCTCCGGGGGTGCGGACACGTAGTGGAACAACGGCTCGTAGGAACCGAAGAACATCAGGCCGATTCCCATTCCGGCGCTGAACATCATGGCGATCCAGCTGATCGTGCGGTACTCGGGCGCCTCGCCGTCGCGACCTAGCGGGATACGACCGTACTTCGACAGCGCCAGATACACCGCGAAGATCACGAAACCCGATGCGGACAACACGAACAGCCAGCCGAGATTTCCGGTGATCCAGCCGAGCACGTTGTCGGTGACCGTGTTCAGGTTGTCGGGCGCGGCCAGACCCCAGATGACGAAGGCGATGATGAGCACAGCGGTGACGCCGAAAACCGTCGGATCCAGCGTGACTCGCGTTCGGCGGGGAGGAAGGTGAGTGGACACCAGATCACACAACCAAACCTTGATGTGTTTTCTCAACTCCTGCCGAGTGCACGCAACAACAACGTGACCATCGCGTCATCGTCGATTCCCTGCTCACGCAGCGCTTTCACGTGGTCGACGGTGGCCCGTTGGGCCGCCGACAGCCGCGCATCGGGTCCGGCCTTGATGAAAGAGCCGTGCCGACCCCGCGTTTCGATGATCCCGGCCGCCTCGAGTTCTCGGTAGCTGCGGGCCACGGTGTTGGCGGCCAGGTGCAGGTCGGTGGCCAGGGCCCGCACCGTCGGTATCCGGGAGCCCACCAGCAGCGTCCCGTGGTCGACGAGTCCGATCACGCCGAGACGCACCTGTTCGAACGGCGGCGAGTCGGCCGTCGGGTCGATGTGCAGCAGGGACGCGAGGTCGACCGGGGTGTCCGGCTGTCCACTCATCGCATGTCTCCTTTTCGGCTCGCGTCGCAGTGCGTCTGGTTCACAGCGGATCGCGTGCGAGCGGACACGACATGCAGCGTGGTCCACCGTGTCCGACATCGAGCGCCGCACCGTCGATCTCGATGATCTCGATGCCGGCATCGGTGAGGCGCCGGTTGGTGTCGGCGTTGTGCCGGTAGGACACCACCACGCCGGGTGCGATCGCCAGGGTGTTGGAACTGTCGTCCCAGGTTCCCGAAGATGGTGTTGCCGAGGCGATTTCCGGATCGATGAGACGTAGACCGGCGATGCCCATCGCGTCGGCCGCGGCGTCGGCGAACCCACGCGCCCCCGACGCCACCACACCCCCGTCGTCATCGGAGCGAATGGTGAACGCGGACATGCCATCCCGGATCGCGGGATGGACGACCATGGCATCGATGTCGACCATGGTGCACATCGTGCCGAGGTGCATGAAGGCACCGGGTCGTTCGATCGGGATGGCCAACACGGTGTGCGCGAGCCCGTCGGTGAGCAAACTCTCGGCGAGTGCCTCGGCGCCTGCGGGAGTGGTGCGTTCACCCACGCCGACGGCGACGACGCCCGGCGCCAGCAACAACACATCACCTCCCTCGACCGGGGCGACCCGTGACTCGTATGCGCGCCGGGCACCCATGAATCGCGGGTGATGGGCGTAGATGAGGTCGACCAGCGACGCCTCCCGCACTCGCGCCCGCCGCGCCAGCGACGAGATCGCGAATCGTTCCCTGACCCAGAACGAGCTGTCGCGGCTGTAGAGCAGATTCGGCAGTGGTTCGATGGCGAACTCCGCGCCGGTGTACATCTGCCGGACCAACGACCCGCCGGCGGAGACCGCGATATCCGGCAGCTCGTCGAAAGTGATTCCGGCGGTGAGTATTCGGCCTAGCTCCGGCGCCGGCAACCCACGGAGGTGTCGGCTCAACTCCTCGGCCAGCCGGGCACCGAGACGGCCCACGTGCACCGCCGAGGCGATGCCCTGTATCCGCGCCGCGCCGCTATGGGCAATCGCCTCGACGAGCAGATCGCCGAGCAGCAAGACCTCGACTCCGCGGTCACGGAGTGCGGCGGTGAACGCGTCGTGTTCGTCACGGGCCCGGGCCGGGTCGGGAACACCGGCGAACAGGAAGCCCGCCGCGTTGGCCGGGGTGAGCCGATCGAGTTCGGGTCCGGGGCGATGGACCATCACCGCGCGCAGCACACCCACCTCGGAGTCGACCCCGAACGAGGCAGGTTGCGTATGGGAGGAGACCGCCGCTGTCACCATGGGTCAACCGTAGGCCATGTCGCGCACCTCCACCGCGAGGGATGAACGACCGGTGAGCGCTGTCAACGTTCAGGTGAGCGCTGTCAACGGGGAGGTGAGCGCTGTCAACGTTCAGGTGAGCGCTGTCAACGGGGAGGTGAGCGCTGTCAACGTTCAGGTGAGCGCTGTCAACGTTCAGGTGAGCGCTGTCACCGGGGTCGGGATGGTCGCGGAGCGTGCGGCCCCGCGTCGGGTCTCCGGTCGGCGCCAACCGTCAGCGGGCGTCCGGATCGGAGAGTTTGGCGGGAGTGCCGACCACTTCGGGGGCGGTTTCGCGCGCCGCGATCCACATCACGAACGCGGCGGCGGCCACAGCGGAGGTGAGGACGAAGGCCGGGCCGAAACCTAAACGGTCGGCGACGAATCCGACGATCAGCGGACCGCCGATGGCGCCGAGATCCGAGGACATGCCGTAGGCGGCCAACGCCGAACCGCCCTGCCGTCGTGCACCCAGGACATCGGCGAGGGCGGCCTGATGGGTCGGCGCGAACAGTCCGGAACCGACTCCGGCGAACATCGACAGTGCCAGCGCAATCACCAGATTCGGCGAGAACCCCAGCAGCGCCGTGGACACCGCCATGATCGCCAACCCGGGCAGCATCACCCGTCGGCGACCATACCGATCCGAGAATCGCCCCGCCGCCACGATCGCCGCCACATTGCCCACGGCGTAGACCGCCAGCACGACACCGGCCATCGCCGGTTGCTCGCCGAGTCCGTCGGTGATGAACAGCGGAACCACCGCCACCCGAACACCCATCGACGCCCAGCCCTGGGTGAAGTTGGACGCCAGGATCGCCCGATATGCACTGTCGCGCAATGCGGCCCGTAAGGACATCACGCCGGGCTTCTCGCCGGCGGTATCGGCATCGGCGGCGCCGGCGTCGCGGAGTTGCGTGGCCACCACGACCGACGCGATCACCAGCGCGATCGCGTAGACGATGAACGGCATACGCAGACCGAAACCGACCAGGGCCGCACCGACGAGCGGCCCGGTGATGTTGCCGATGAGGAATCCGGCCGAGAAGAACCCCGCGATACGACCGCGGATCTCGTTGGGCGACATGCGGATCAGCAACGCCATCGCCGAAATGGTGAACATCGTCGAACCGATGCCACCGAGCCCGCGGAAGATCAGCAACTGCACGTAGTTCTGCGCGAAGGCGCACGCGAATGTGCTGGCGGCGACGATCAGCAAGCCGCTCAGGTAGATTCGTCGTTCGCCGAGCTTGGTCACCAGCCGCCCGGCGGTGGGGGCGAACAGGAGACGCATCACCGCGAACGCCGACACCACCGCCGAGGTGGCGGTGTAGCCGACGTCGAAGCTGCGCGCGAAGCTCGGCAACGCGGGTGCGATCAGACCGAAGCCGAGTGCGATCACCACGTTCGCGCTCAGCAGCACCCAGATGCCGCGGGGGATCTGCCTCATGATCGGTCGCCCGTCTCGCCGTCCCGCACGCCTCGCGGCCCGCTCACGAGGTTTCGGGCAACTGGTCGAGCGCCTCGGCAGTGAGCGTCCGACCGAGTTCGATCATCTCCGAAGCCTTGTGAAAGTCGAGGGTGCGCACCGCTTTTCGCGGCACCCGGATGAGGATGTCCGGCGGGTAGCCGGCAATCTGATGCCGGGTCAGAGCGATCGACATGATGTCCAACGACCGGGTCAGCACCTCGATACGCCCCATGGACGGGGTGGGTGCCATCAGTTCGGCGTCCGCCACGTCATCGGCCCCGGCTGCGGCCACGTCGTCGGCCGGCGTGGACACGTCCGGGTCGAGCGCCTCTGTGCCGAGGGCGTCGGGATCGGGTGCACCCGACGCATCCAGACCCAGCCGATCACGCATGGACCGGACGAAATCACTGGAGAGGATCGGTTCGACGTTGCGGCGGATGATCCCCTTGGTGGTCGGCTGCCGCGCCGCGCCTTCGGCCAGGCCGTCACCGTCGAGAACCACACCGATCGTGACGTCACTGAGGACGGCGGCGGTGGGTGCCACCGGCAGCGGATCGAGAATGCCGCCGTCGGCGAAGAGGTGACCGTCGTGCTGATACGGGGTGATGACCCCGGGTATCGCTATCGATGCCCGGATGGCGTCGACAAGCTTGCCGCGTTGAAACCAGACCGAGCGGCCGGAGATCAGGTCGGTGGCGACCGCGGTGAACGGGATTGCCAGGTCCTCGATCACCGCGTCGCCCAGGATGTCCCCGACGCGGGCGATGATGCGCTCGGCCTTGATCACACCGCCCGGCTTGCTCAGGGAGACGTCGAGCAGTCGCATCACGTCGAGTTGACCGAGGTCGGTGATCCACTCCTCGTACGCGTCGAGTCCGCCGCCGCAGTACAGCCCGCCCACCAGCGCGCCAATCGACGAGCCTGCGATGCTGACCAGCGAAAACCCCCGCGCCTCGAGTTCGGCGATGACCCCGATGTGCGCGTATCCGCGGGCTCCGCCGCTCCCGAGGGCGAGCGCGACGCGTGATCCACCGGCCATGGATCACACCCTATCGCCACCGGCACCGAGCGGTTCCGGCGCCGGTCCGCTCAATCCGGCATCAGCCGACGCGCCCCCGAGCCCTGCCGGTGGAGTTCGTCGCCGGGATTGAGCAGGTGACACGCGTTCAGGGACAGACACCCGCAGCCGACGCACGAACCGATCATGTCCCGCATCTTCTGCAGCAGCGCGATGCGTTGATCGAGATCATCGATCCACCGCTGCGACGCCGCCTCCCACATCTGGGTCGACGGCGACTCGGTGTCACCGAGTTCACCGAGGACGTCGGCGATGACGGCGAGCGGAATCCCCGCGGTCTGCGAGGCCTTGATGAATGCCACCCGGCGCAGCATCGCGCGGTGATACCGACGTTGGTTGCCCGCGGTGCGGCGGGCGAAGATCAGTCCCTGGTCTTCGTAGTACCGCACGGCGGAGGGAGCGATCCCGGCTCGCTGGGCAAGCTCACCAACCGACAACTCGAGCTTTCGCAGGCCCATGCGAGCGCGCAGCGCCTCAGCTGCGGACGACCATCACCGGCAGCGTCGCGTGATGCAGGATCTTCTGGCTGGTCGAGCCCAGCAGCAGACCCTTGAAGCCACCACGTCCACGGCTACCGACGACGACGAGTCCGGCGTCGTACTTCGCGGCGGCCTCGAGCACGGCCTTGGCCGGCTCCTCCGGCAGCACCTCGCGCACCACCTCGACGTCCGGGTAGTCCGCGCCGTAGCCGGCGAGACGTTCGGCGACGGCGGCGACCGCATCCTCCGACATCCGTTCGACCTCGTCGGGGTCGATGCCGTAGCCGTGCAGGGCGTCGGCGTCGAGAGGGGTCCAGGTGTGCACGGCGATGAGCTTGGTGTTGCGCAGGGATGCCTGGGCGTAGGCCTCCTTGATCGCGCCGTCGCTCACCTTGGAGTCGTCGACGCCGACCACGACCGGCCCGTCCTTGGACGGACCAGCGACCACCACGACGCGGCCGTGCGAATGTGCGGCGACGTTGGTGGACACCGATCCGAGGAACAGTCCCTTGACACCGCCGAGCCCACGGGTCCCGAGAACGATCGCCGAGGCGTCCTTGCCGAGTTCGAGCAGCACGCGGCTGGCGTCACCGTCGACGATCGAGCAGTGCACGGTCAGCCCCGGTGCCGCCTCTTCGGCGACCTTGGCGGCGGCGTGCACGGCGTCGGTGGCGTCCTGACGGATGGCGTCGATGACGTCCTGCGGAATGATGAGGCCCGGCGCGTAATCACTGGTGCTGGCGTCGTAGACACCGACCAGCTTGAGTTCGTCGCCTTCGAGTTGAGCTGTCTTCGCGGCCCAATCGACCGCGGCCGTCGATGCTTCCGATCCGTCAACGCCGACGAGAATCGCGCTCATGTGTTCGTCATCTCCCTCTCGGTGGAAATCCCAATGACACAGCTCTGACGTCTCTATCCTGCCCTCGACGCCGCCGAACAGCAATGAGTCAAAGGTCCCCGGCCAACCGGTCCGGCGACGCGGTGTACCCTGGAATCCACAGTCGTTGGCGCCCAACCCAATTCCGTGATCGTCAACGTCATAATCGACCCCACCCCCGCATGTCATGAGCCCCGATACCACTTCCCCATCACCACGCGGCCCCTCCGCATTCCGACGCGCGGTCATCTACGACGCGGTGATCATCGGACTGGGCATCGCGACCCTCGTCGTGGCGATGGCATCGGCCGACGGCCTGCGCACCGTGCTGGTGATCGCCGCCCCGGTGATCGTCGGCGGCGGCGCGATCGGAGCGCTGTGGCGCGCCTACACCGAATGGCGGGCCGGCGGGCAGTGGCAGGTGTGGCAGGGCGCCGCATGGTTTCTCTTGGCACTGTTTCTGGTGTTCCTCTTCTCCACCGCCCCCTACCTGCTGGAATGACCCCGGTATCCCACCGGCGGTGCGCCGAACGTGGGACATGGCCTCGTCCGGGCCATCCGGTCACCGGCTACACTCGAGGCGGCAATGATGGAGGGACCAACGCCAGGGAATCGGCCGGGAGTGACAACGTGACGCAGGGCGAGGACACTGGCACCCCGACGGGGCCGGCATCGGCCTCCGGACAACTGGCGCCGGGCACCGTGTTCGCCGGCTATCGCATCGATCGGGTTCTCGGTCGCGGCGGCATGGGTACCGTGTACGTGGCGACCCACCCCCGCCTCCCCCGTCTCGACGTCCTCAAACTCCTCAACGCGTCGTTCACCGACGACCCGAATTTCCGCGCCCGCTTCGAGCGCGAGGCGGATCTGGCGGGCAGCCTCGATCATCGCAACATCGTGTCGGTCTATGACCGCGGCGCCGAGAACGGGCAGTTGTGGATCGCGATGCGCTACGTTCGCGGCTACGACGCGTCCTCGCTCATCCGCAGTTGCCCGTCCGGGGTCGATCCCGCTTTCGCCGTCCACATCATCGGCGAGATCGCCACCGCACTCGATCACGCCCACCGCCGCGGCATGGTGCACCGTGACGTCAAACCGGCCAATATCCTGATCGAATCCGACGACGACGGCGGCACCGGCGCAATCATGCTGACCGACTTCGGTATTGCCCGCGCCGTCGACGACGCGATGCACCTGACCGACACCGGACTGACCGTGGCATCGGTTCCGTACGCCTCACCCGAGCAACTGCACGGCCACGAGCTCGACGGGCGTGCCGACCAGTACGCACTCGCGTGCACCTTCGTCGAATTACTCACCGGCGCACCACCATTCCCCCGCGACAATCGCCTGGCCGCGATGAGTGCCCACCTGCACGACGTCCCGCCGTCGGTGCGCGAACGGGTACCGGGCCTACCGGCCGAGGTGGACGCGGTCGTGGCCCGGGCGCTGTCCAAGGAACCCGCCCAGCGCTATGCCTCCTGTGCCGAATTCGCCTACGCCGCAGCCATTGCCGTCGGACTCGCCCCGGCACCCCCGTCGGGACTGTCCGGCGGGATGCGCACCCCGTTCCCCACCGGTCCGGGCCATGTCTCCTATCCCGGTCAGGGCCAGACCTTCCCGCCCGGCCGGCCATGGGCAACCGGCACCGAGAACACCTCCCTGATCGGGCCACGCCGCACGCCGACCTCGGTGGCGTCTGACCCGCGCCTGTCGGATCCGCAGACCGTAGCGAACTCCGGACGCGTGTTCTCCCCGACCGGAAACCCGGACACGGCAACACAATTGGTGAACACAGGGCGGCGCGCCACGTCCGACCGCCCACCCGCCACGCCGGGCACGGCGACGCAGAGCCGCCGGACCACGACCCTGATCTCGGTGGCGACGGTGCTGGCGCTGATCGGCATCATCGCCGGCGTGCTGGCGTTCCTCAACCGCCCCGACGACCCCGGAACCTGGTCGGCCGCACAGCAACCCATCGCCACCCGGTTCTCGCAGCTCCTCCCGGAGGGTCCCAACGCCGACGGGTGGGGTGATGCCGAGTGCGCACCGGCGGCATCGAACGGGATCGACGGGATCACCTGCGTCACCAACTCCGGGGCCGACTCCGGTGTCCGCTACACGGTGTGGCATACCCCGACGACGCAGCAACGCGAGCAGATCGACGCCACCCTGGGCAATCAGCCCGGTACACCTCGAGGGTGGGCCGACGGGCCGGTGCGGGTGTCGGCGGACGCCGTGCGCGACGGCTGGGTGATCACCAACTTCACCGACGCCGCGCGCGCCCCGTACACCATCGTTGCCACCTGGACCGGGCACACCGGCCAGCAGATCCTCGACGAGTGGTGGCGCGACGCGCCGTTCTGACGTCCGGGCGGCCCGGGTTCCGATCAGCCCGGGTTCTCGGTCAGCGGGCGAGCCGACCGATCCGTTCGGCCACCTCACCGGCGGTGGTGGGTCGTTCCCCGGACAGGGCAAGGCAATTGGCGATCAGGGTGCGTTCCTCGCGACTGAGATTCTCCGACAGCGCCGGCGGCGTGGACAGCGCCGCCCGGATCGCCAGGAGAGGTTGCGCATCCGGCACGTCGCCGTAGACCCCGCTGCCGGTGAGCGCCCGGTGCAGCACCGCACCGAGCGACCAGATGTCGGTGGCCCGCGACGGCACGTCACCGGCCAGCAGGGCCGGATCCATGTACTGCACCGCGCCGGGTTGGGCGAAGCTGGTGATCGGCTCGTCGGCGGCCAGCACCCGGGCCAGCCCGAGATCGGAGATCTTTCCGCCCGGGCGGTGTGTGCCGTCGGCGCTCTCGGTGATCATGACGCTCGACGGAGTGATGTTGGCGTGCGCGATCCCGGCCTCGTGCAGCGCGTCGACGCCGCGGGCGGCGTCGGCGAGCGCACCCAGCGCGACCTCACGGGTCAGCGGGCTCGTGGGCGCCTGCAGCGAACCGAGCGGAAAGTACTCCATCGCATACATGAACTGCCCCTGCAGCACCGCGTCGTAGAGTGACGCCAGATATGGCGAGCGCACCGCGGCGAAGGCCCGCAGTTCGCGGACCCCGCGGCGGTAGGCGTCGTCGCTGCAGACCCCGCTGAACACCTTGAGCACCACGCGATCGGTCGACAGGCCGAGGCGGGCGGGCGGCACCGCGACGTAGAAGGTGCCGTTGCCGCCCTCGCCCAGTTTGCTCAAGACGGTGAAGTCCGCGAGTTGTTGCGGGACATCGACTGTGGCCATCTCAGTGCCTCTCGGGTGATGCGACGGTGGTGGTTTCGGTGACCGGTGGTTGGCCGGCGAAGCGTTCCTCGATGCGTTCGGACAATGATCGTTCCGACGTTCCCGTCCGGTCGATGACGGTGTATGCGGCGGGGACCGTGGTCATCTCGGCGTCGTCGGGAACCAGCACCAGCGTGCCCGGCATGATCAGCGCATCGGTGCGGTCGGTGACCGTGACCCGCACGCCGAGATCGGACAGCGCGGACAGATCCGCGGACATGCGGCGACGCGATGATCCGGTGACGACGGTGAGGTCCGAACCACCGCCGTACGCCAGCGACGCGGCCACCACGACGGCGGTGCGCCCGGCGCGACTGTCCGCGGCGACACACACCAGCGCGGCGGTCGACGACGGACCACGCCCGGCCGCCGGCGTCTCGTCGATGACGAGAATCGGTGCGCTGGTAAGCGATTCGACCATCGGCAGCGCACCGGTGTCGACGATGACGACGTCGGCGCCGCTGTTGGCGGCCATCTCCTCGAGATCGGTGGCGGGATCGGCGCTGAACCGGCACAGCACCGACACCGATCCGGCGCCGGGCAGGCGGGTCCCGAGAGCGGTGAGTTTCTCCACCGCCGAGGCCATCGCGGAGAGGTCGGGTACCAGCGGCACACCCAGTTCGAGGCGTTGATCCCGTCCGGGGGTGGCCAGGACCCCGGCCAGCACGACGTCGGTACCCGCACCGGCGGCGAAGGCACGCCGGTGCCGGGTGAGCAGGTCGTCGAGATCCGCGTCGAGGTCGGTGAGCACGATCATGGTGCGTGAGGCGCTGCCGGTGGCCAGGGCCCGGCGTTCGGCGGCCGCGATGTCGCGGGCGACCACCGAATCCGGGTAGACCACCCGCAGCAGCGGTTCGGTGAGCACGGTGGTGACCAGCGCCATCACCACCATCATCGCGAACAGTTCGTCGGAGAGGACGCCCAGTTCCTTTCCGGCCGTGAGGATCACCAGTTCGGTGAGACCACGCGTGTTCATCAGCACGGCGATCGCCGACGCCTGACGGTTGGGTATCGCCGACAGTCGCGCACCCAGGAACGCGCCGGAGAACTTCCCGACGATGGCCACCGCGAGGACCAGCAGCAGTTGCCACCATCCGCCTGCACCGATGTCGGCGAGATTGACGCTCAGTCCGGTGACGACGAAGAACATCGGGAGCAGCAACAGGACGCTGACCTGCTCGAGTCGCTCCAGGATCTCGCGGGTGAGCGCCTCACCGCCCACCTTGGGCATGATGGCCCCGAAGACGAACGCACCGAAGATCTGGTGGATGCCGATGACGTCGGTGGCCGCCGCGGACAGGAACAGGCCGACGAGGATCACCGCGAGGATGTCGGGTGTCATGCGTCCGGCGGCGTCGCGCCAGGTGATCAGCCGCCGCAGCAGTGGCCGGACGATCCCGAACATCACGGCCACGTACACCACGGTCAGGCCGACGATCTTGGCGACCTCGGACATGCTGCCGCCGGAGATGATCGCGATGACGAAAGCCAGTGCGGTCCAGGCGATGATGTCGTCGACGGCGGCGGCGGCGAGGCTGAACACCCCCGGCGGGGTGCGTTGCATGTTGCGGTCGGTGAGGATGCGGGCCAGCACCGGGAACGCGGTGATCGACATCGCGATACCGAGGAACAGTGCCATGCCGAGCAGGCCGATCTGTTCGCCACCGACGACGTCGTGCGTCGGGTAGAGGACCACCGCGAGTCCGACTCCGAGGGCGAACGGCACCACGATCGAACACAGGGAGATGGTGGCGGCGGCCCGTTCGCGGCCGGCGATGAGCCGCATGTCGAGTTCGAGCCCGACGATGAACATGAACAGCACCAGCCCGATCTGGGCGAGTGCACCCAGCAGGGGCCGGACGTCGCTGGGAAACAGCGCTTCGGTCGGATCGCCGGGCAGCAGACCGAGCAGGCTGGGGCCAAGGGCGATTCCGGCGGCGATCTCACCGACCACCGCGGGCTGGCGGCAGGCGGCCGCGATGCGGCCACCGATCCGCGCCGCCACGATGATCACCGCGACGTCGAGGAGCAGGAAGGCCACCAGGTGTTTGTCCATCAGCACACGCCCATGGGGTTCTCGTCCGTCACGTCCGGGCGTGGGGGGATTCGAAGATGAAGTGGCGGCCGCCGATTCGCACATGCGAACCGGGCGAGAGGATGTGCGGCTGACGCGGAGCCAACCGGATCTCGCGGGTGCCCATCGCGGGGTCGCTGACGAAGGTGCCGTTGGCCGAGCCGAGGTCGATCAGGTGCACGTCCCACTCGACCAGCCGGAGCTCGATGTGCCGGCGGGAGAGTTGCCCGGACTCGTCTTGCACGCGAATGGGTTTCGGGTTGGACCTGCCGCGGCCACCACTGGTTCCGGGTTCCCGGCCGATCACCAGGTCCTCGTCGAGCAGGTAGGTGGAACCGTTGTCGAGCAGCAACCAGCCCAGCGGTGGGCGCTCGCCTTCGACGAGGATGCCGGTCAGCTGATCCATCCGGATGCCGCACACCCCGCACAGCCAGGAGCGGGGATGATTGAGATGTCCTCGCGAACATCGGATTCCGTGGACGTGCGCCCGCGATTCGGGCAGTTTGACGACCTCGGTGGCCGACTTCTGCTTGACCTGGACCGGCAGCGGGTCACGCTGTTCGGGCAGGACGTCCTGCAGGGAGTCGACCTTGAAGTCGATCGGCGGCTCTGGCGCCGGTGGGGCGGGTGGCGGGGGCGGGGTCGGCGCCGGGGGTGGCGTCGCCGGCCAGGGCTGGTGGGGCGTCTGCGGCGCCTGCTGTTGCGGCGCCGGCGGATGCGGCGGTTCGGGGTGGGTGGGCTCCGGGTCGGCACCGAGTGCGCTCGACTGGAACGCCCGCGGCTCGGGTGCGGCCGGTTCGGGTGCGGGCGGCTCGGGCGCATGGGGTTCGGGCGCAGGCGGCTTGGACATCAGTGGGGTGGAACGGAATTCGGGGGCCGGCTCGGGTTCGGGGTTCGGCTCGGACTCCGGGGCCGGGGCCGGCTCGGACTCCGGGGCCGGCGGTGCGGTGCGCGGAGGCGCGGACCGCATCGCGTCGTCGGCGCGATCGCCCACCTCGTGCATCTGATCGGCGTGCATCTGATCGTCGTGCATGTGATCGGCGATATCGGCATGGTCGTGATCGCCGTGATCGTGATCGCCGTGATCGTGATCGGCATGGTCGTCGGCCGTCCCGGCACGAGAGCTGAGGTCGTAGACCTCGGTGCCGCGCATCCCCAGCGGGGTGTGCAGCAGGGCGCCGGCGGCGGGCACGTGACCCTCGACGAGGTCGTAGGTCTCCTCGCCGGGCTCGGCGGGCACCGCACCGGCGAGGTAGAGCCCGAGTCCCTCGTACGGCCATGGGATGGCCCGGTCGAACGGTTCGCCGGTCGCGCCCGACTGCAGCCGACGCCCGTCGGCCTCACCGAACACCGATCCACTGAGGTAGATGGCGATCCCGACGCTGTCGGGGGCGGCGAAGCCGATGTCGGCGGGCTGATCCAGATCGGCGGTCGCGACCAGTTGGGCGAGGGCGCGTACCACGTGCCGGCCGCGGCGCGGCATGCGGTCGGGGGTGGCCACGGAGGTCTCGATGGCCAGGATGTCGGGGAGCAGGACGCGTGAGGACTCCCCGAGTACGCACAGGAATGCGGGTTTGCGGATCACGATGCCCGATCCGGGCACCAACGTCACCGTCGGGGTCACACTCGGACTGGGTGCGGGCGCGCTCAAAAGAACCGACCTCCTTGGAATCTCCAGTGCGGGAAGATCGCTCGCAGCGGGCCGTTGAGGATGATCCACACGACCAGCCAGGTCGTCCCGAACTGGATGGCGAACACCCCGGGCGACGGGGGTCCGGTGCCCTCGGGAAAGATCGGCGCGTACGTCACCACGAACCAGGTGGCGATGCCCTCGTTGATGCCGGTGAGCAGACCGAACAGGGTGGGCCAGTCCTTCTCCCACCGGAACTGCTGCAGGAAGTGGTAGATGAACTCCCAGGCGACGCCGAGCACGATGACCGTGGCGAGCACGATGAACGCGCCGATGTAGGTCTTGTCGATGGGTGCACCGTCGGGCAGGAACGGCCCGATGATGAGCGTCCAGATCCCACCGACGATGCCCAGCACCAGGATTCGCGTCTGGATGCGGCCCCACAGGGTTGGCAGCATGTCAGTCGACTCCCTTCCCACGCGCCCATCGCCACCATTGTCGGGTCGACCGCCATGGTGAGAGTTTCTTGCAGAACCCTTGGTCGGCCAGGTCGTCGACGATCTCCAGCGCCGCGATCTGCAACCCGAGGAAGGTGTCGACGCCGGGGAAATAGCCACCGAGGGTGGCCGATCCCGAGGCGTAGATCCTGCCGTTGCCGTTGCGGGTACCGATCAGCTCGAAGTTGCGTTCCACGTCCATCCGGCCCACCGGGTTGATGCCGGCACCGGTGTGATCGAGCAGGTCGGCGAGCAGACGATGTTCGCGCACATCGGCTTCCAGCCCGGTGCAGTCGATGACGTAGTCGGCGTAGAGCTCGAACGTCCCGTCCGGGCCGGCCTCCTGTTTGATCGATGCGTGCGGGTCGACCTTCACCGTCGCCACCACGCCCTGGCCACCGGGTGCCGGGACGAGGGATTGCGCCTTGCCGACCGCCACCCGATACCAGCCCTCCTTGCGGCCGCGTTTGAGTTGTTCCTGCCAGTCGTTGCGGACCGGGGTGTTGGTGCCGCCCATCTGCTTGTAGGCCTCGGCGCGGTCGTGGCCCTCGAGTTTGCGCATCCGGGCCTTGAGCTGACCACCCCACACCGACTTCGGGTAGTTGAACCCCTGATAGGCCCAGCCGTCTTTCCCCTTGCGGCGCATGAAGATATGCGGTCCGTGCGCCTTGTCGACGTAGGTGCGGAACAGGTGCACCACCTGGGTCTGCAGGCCGTAGGCGTCGCGGTCGTCGACGAGTCGTTGCAGCACCCGGGAGGCGACGATGCCCGCGCCGCGGATCATCACGATGCCGGGTCGTCGCCGTAGCGCCTGATAGATGTGCTCATGTGGCTCATAGGCATTGACCACCTTGCTGGCGTCCCGGTAGGTCTCCCGGAAGGCCTGCAGATCGGGCAGCAGCTTGATGCCCGGGTAGCCGATGGCCACGTGCACCCACTGACTGCGGAACGCGACCCGCTTGGTCGGCGAAGTACCCTGCGGCGGTGTGAGGATCGTGAAATATCCGCCGCCGGCGCGGCGTCGGATCATCCGCACCTGCCCCTGCCGCAGGCATTGCAGGTAGCCGATCCGGTTGCACTCCTTCTCCATCGACTCGAACGCATGCCCGGCCTTGGGCGTGTAGTAGTTCGCGAAGATCGGTTCCACCGCCACGTTCCACAGTGGCTTGATCGATTTGGTGGCCCACGCCTCGCGGGTGGCGTACGACGGGAAACCCCAGATGTTGTCGGGTGTCGACGCCGAGTCGGAGCGCAGTCGTTCACCACGCGGGATCTGTGAGACGCGGGTCAGATACTCGTAGGAGTGCCACGGCACGTCCTGGGGGCCGAGCACCGCGATGCGGTCCAGCGGCACACCGCAGATGCGCAGGTAGTCGACGGTCACGAAGGAGCCGATGCCCGATCCGACGGTCACGAACGGGACATCGATCAACGGGATTCCGGCCTGCTCGACCATGGCGTCGGTCCACACGTCGGTGTCGACCAACTCGGGGGTGAGATCGCCGGTCCCCCGGGGACGTCCGATGTGGGCGGTCGCGAAGTCGCCGGGTTCGGGCGCCGGGACCGACGAGGGCCCCGGACCGGGTCCGGGCGGGCCTGCCGGGGGTGGTCCCGGGCGGCGCGGCGGACCGGGCGGATACTGCCCCGGTCGGGGTCCGGGTCCGGGTGGACCCGGGTGCCCGGGACGTTGCGGCGGTGGGTACTGCGGCGCCCCCGGATGGCCGGGGCGGGGCTGACGGGGTTGGGGCTGACCGGGTTGAGGCACCGGGCCCCGGGTGGTCATCGCCGGCTCCGCATCTTGGTGATCAGCAGATAGCCGAGAATGCCTGCGGCGCCGCCGATTCCGATGACCGCGACGACGATGTAGGCGATATTCGACGAGGTCGGCGTCGATTGCGCCACCGGGACGACGTTCTTGCTGAGCGTCGCCGTGGTCGGGGCGGAGGTCCGCGGCGTGGTGCTGCTGGTGGCTTCGGGGATCGGCTGCGTGTAGGTGGGCGCCGCCGTGGTCGGGACGGTCCGCGGGGTCACCGTCGTCGTGGACACCGGCGGCGGTGTGGTCGTGACCGGCGGTGGCTCCTCGGTGGTGGTCACCTCCGGCGTGGTCACCTCCGGCTGGGTGGTCACCTCACTGCCACCACCCGGGTCCGGGGGCACCTCGGTGTCCACCTGGCCGGGTTCACCGGTGTCGACGACGGGCGGCGCCGGTGGGGCCGTCGTCTCGGCGAGCGCCGGGCCGCCGAGCGCGAGCAGAGCGCCGACCATGACCGCGACCAGTACGGCGAGTCGCACCAGATGGCGGTGGCTCGGGACGCGCGGACGCATGTTCCCTCCAGTGAGGTCGAGTGCGGGACGGGTGTAACTCTAACCCGTCCGCGCACTCGGCCGACCGCCAACCAGCCGAACGTACTACACCAAGTCCTTGCTGGTGAAGGCCTATTCGGGCCGGTCTGTGGGCTTCTGCGTGGGCGTCGGGGAACCACCGCGGGGCGCGTGTCGGGGAATGTCGGCGTACCGACGCCGGAACCGCTCGACACGTCCGGCGGTGTCGACGAGACGGGCGGCCCCGGTCCAGAACGGATGGGAATCGCTGGTCACGTCGACGACGACCAATGGGTAGGTGTTGCCGTCACTCCACTCGACCGAGATGTCCGATTCGATGGTGGAGCGGGTGAGGAACTGCTTTCCGGTCGAGGCGTCCCGGAACACGACGGGATGGTAGTCGGGGTGGATGCCTGGTTTCATTGCTGATCCTTTCGGTCGGTATCGGTATCGGTGATGCTGTCGGCGGTGGGCGCTCGCCGATCGGTTTGCTCGAGGTCGTCGCAGGGATCGGAGTGGGCCACGCCGAAGGGATCGGGATAGGCCATCCACAGGGTCTGCCCGTCGGCCATCTCGGCGTCGGTGAGCACGGCCTCCGACAGGGTGCCGGTGATGGTGTCCGGGTCGGCGCGGTGCGCGAGAATCACCAGCGCGCTGTGGCGGTCCCCGTGTTCGGGGTCCCATCGCAGGGCGGCCATCGCCCGGCGTTCGGGGTCCTCGAACTCGCGCTCTTGCACCGACATCGCCGCCAGCCACGGACCGCCGATCGCCACCCGCAGGCCTTCGCCGGCGGATTCGACCCAGAAGGCGTCGTCGGGCCGGTTGGCCAACCACATCCGTCCCCGGGTGCAGACGACACCGTCGAGCAGCACGTCGAGGGCGGCGTGGAGTCGCTGCGGATGGAAGGGCCGTTCGGCGGTGAACTCGACGACGCGGACCCCGCACTCCTCCTCCAGCGGCGGCTGATCACGAAGCAGCGGGTCGTGCGGACCGTCGATGCGACCGCGGCGTGCGCCCTCGGGGATGGCCCGCAACAACTGCACCGCGATGAGCGGGCGGATGGGGCGCTGCGGCAGTTCCATCACCATGGGCGCCCGGGGCGCCAGTCGTCGCAGGACCGCCATCGTCCGTGCCGATGTCCACTGGTCACGCATCGACGGGTCCGCCGCGGCGACCACCAGCGCATCGGCGAATCCGACCTGGGCGACGGCCACCTGGGCGAGGGTGCGGTCCTCATCCTCACCGCTGCCGCCGTCATCAGCGTCGCCGCCGAGGGTCTCGTCCCCGGTCGCGGCCTCGAGCCAGTCCAACTCCGAGACGCAGGCGATGGTCGCGTCGATCACGACGTCGCTGCCGGCCGGTGCGTCGATGAATCCGGGCATGTCGGTGACGACGACCTCGTCGATCGCCCACGCGACGGCCTCGGGTTCGAGTGCCGAATCCAGTTGGATGACAATGTTTTCCACGGAGCTTCGCCGGTGCAGCCGGCGCAACAGCGGCAGCAGGTCCAGTCGCAGGGTGCACGAGACGCATCCGTGCGCCAGGTTGACCTCGGTGACCTGGGTGATCTCGTTGCCGTCGAGGTCGACGGCCCGCACGGTGCGGACCACTCGTCCCGACCCGACCGCGTCGAGGTCGTGATGGACGAGGGTGGTGCCGGCCACCACGAGCGCGTCGGCGGTCCGGGCGACCGCCTCGGGATCCAGCCCCGTCACCAGGACGACCGGCGTGCGGGGCGGCATCAGGTCACCGGATGTCGCCGTCGACTCGAACTCCACCATGACTCCTTGTTGGTAACAATTTCCATTTGGTGATGCCCCACGGTAGCCTGCTCGACGACGTTAATGCCAATCGTTACCAATAAGACGGTTCGCATGGATCGCAAACAGCAAGGAGGTGGGCATGTCTGCCCATTGTCAGGTGACCGGACGCACTCCGGGATTCGGCAAGAAGGTGTCGCACTCACATCGGCGCACCTCGCGCCGGTTCAACCCCAACATCCAGCGCCGGCGCTATTACCTGCGCGCCGAGGACCGCTACATCACCCTCACGGTGAGCGCGAAGGGCATCAAGACCATCGACCGCCGCGGCATTGAAGCCGTGGTCGCCGAGATCCGGGCGCGTGGGGAGAAGATCTGATGGCGCGCAACGAGATCCGGCCGATCATCAAACTCAGGTCGACGGCCGGAACCGGCTACACCTACGTCACCCGCAAGAACCGGCGCAACGACCCCGACCGGATGGTGCTGCGCAAGTACGACCCGATCGCCCGACGCCACGTCGACTTCAAGGAGGACCGCTGATGGCCAAGAAATCGAAGATCATCGCCAACGAGCGGCGCAAGGCCACCGTCGCGCGCTACGCCGAACGGCGTGCCGCATACAAGCAGACGATCGCCGACGCGTCGTCGAGCCCGGAGGAGCGGGCCGAGGCGATGCGGCGGCTGCAGGCACTCCCCCGGGACGCGAGCGCCATCCGAATCCGCAACCGCGACAGCGTCGATGGACGGCCCCGCGGCTACATCGGCAAGGCCGGCCTCTCGCGTGTGCGATTCCGCGAGTTGGCCCACCGCGGTGAACTGCCCGGCATCCACAAGTCGAGCTGGTGACATCACCGGACCCCCATCCCCACATCTGACACCGAGGAAGATCATGCCCAAACCAGCACGACGTCGTTCGCGCGAACTCGCCACACCCGCCCGCCCACGCAACCGGCTGCGGGCGCTCAAGGCCGCCGACGGCGGCCCGGTCACGGTGGACTACAAGGACGTCGCAACCCTGCGCCACTTCATCTCCGATCGCGGGCGCATCCGGTCGCGACGGGTCACCGGCCTGACCCCACAACACCAACGGCAGGTGGCCACCGCCATCCGCAACGCGCGCGAGATGGCGCTGCTCCCGTACTGACGGACCGCCTCACCGAAGGACGGCGTCAGCCCGCCTGGATGTCGAGGCTGATCTCCTCGGCGTCGAGCTGACTCAGCATGCGCGACAACGCCTCCGACGAGTAGCTGCCCTCGCTGCGCAGGCGCAGCAGGCGGCGTCGTTGGGCGGCGATGATCTCGCGGCGGACCACCCGCATCTGTACCCGTTCGGACTGGCTGAGGCCGCTCGTCACGCCGGATCCGGGTCCGTCCTCGGAGTTCTCGGCCTCCCGGGTCGCCTGCTCGATACGGTCACGCATCCACGGGATCGCCCGGATCTTCTCCGACTCGGTCATCGCCTTCTGCATGGCCTCGTCCATCTCACGGCGGAGCCGGACCCGCTCGGCCCGATCGTCGGCGGTGGTGTCGGGCAGTCGGAGCGTGCGGATCAGCCAGCCGAGGGTGCCGCCCTGGATCAACAGTGACGCGGCCGCGACGACGAAGGCCGTCAGCACCAGCAACGAGCGGGCCGGGGTGTCGGTGGGCAGGGTCTGCGCGGCGGCCACCGTGACGACGCCACGCAGGCCCGCCCACACCATGATGACGCCCTCCTTGGGGCCGACCGGGGTGTCGTCGTAGTAATCGATGTCGGCCAGCGCCCGGGTGACGCGGGCGTTGATCCGCCCCGCGGTCTCCGGGGACACGTAGGACAGGTCGGCGAGGTCGGGGTCCTTGTGGCGCCGGAACCGGGCCCGCCAACGCCACCTCGAGAGCCGACGGATCACCACCCCCTCCCCGTCCGGTGGGGAGGTCGGCGACGGTGTCGCGGTGAAACCCTCCAGCACCGGCCGGATTCGGTCGCCGCGGCGGCGTCGTCGTTCCAGCCACCACACCGTGGGCACGACATAGATCGCCCGGATCACCAGCGCCACACCGAGAGCCGCCAGACCGAGCCAGATCGCGTGGGTGACACCGGTGTGCTCCTGCTGCACATCGCGCATCAGCGCGAACAGTTCCAGCCCCATCAGGAAGAACACGCCGCCCTCGGCGAGCATCTCGACCATCCGCCAGTTCTGGGTGTCGGAGATGCGGTGGCTCGGCGTCAGGAATCGGGCCGCGCCGGCGCCGGTGATCAGGCCCGCGGTCACCGCGGCGACGAGCCCGGACGCACCGAGCTGTTCGGCGGGCAGATAGGCCAGATACGGCACGGTGAACGAGATGGCCGTGTTGACCGCGGGATCGTTGACCCGGGCCCGGACGCGCAGGTTGAGCACCCCGACGAGGGCACCGATCGTCACTGCCACGACGACCGCCCAGACGAAGTTGACGACGACCCCGCCGAAGGAGATCGTCGTCGCGATCGCCGCGACGGCCGCCCGCAGCAGCACCAGGGCGGTCGCGTCGTTGAGCATGCTCTCGCCCTCGAGCACCGCGGTGACCCGCGAGGGCACCCCGAGTTTCTTGGCGATCGAGGTGGCCACCGCGTCGGTGGGGCTGACGATGGTGCCCAGCGCGATGCCGGTGGCGATGCCGATCTCGGGCACCACGGCCCAGAAGAAGAGGCCGAGCAGAACCGAGCTGATCAGGACCAGCACCACCGACAACGCGCTGATCGCGCCGAAGTCACGGCGGAACTCCATCGTCGGCATCTGGACCGCCGCCGAGTACAGCAGCGGCGGCAGCACGCCCACGAGAATCCATTCGGGGTCGAGATGCACCTCGGGAACGATCGGCAGGATGCCGATGACCGCGCCGATCACCACCAGCGCCAGCGCGGACGGGACCCGCACCCGGGGGCTGATCTCGATGACGGCGACGATGAGCAGGATGGCGCCGACGACGATCAGGATCTTGTCCATGGGTCACATGTTCTCTCGGATGGTCGCGCCGCGGCCACCGGGTGCGGTGTCGTCCGAACCCGAGAACATGAGGACACCTTCCACACCTGCGACTGTGCCATTGACTGTTGACACACAGGTCGGCTTCCGCCTACCGTCGTGACAACGTTTGTTGTCGAATCGCTGCGGCCGTCACCCACCTGCGCCGCCATCGAAAACAGGAGCATCAGCCATGACCGACGTACTGCGCTACGTGCCCGAGCACGACAAGGCCACCACCGACGGCGACTACCAGCAGGTCCTCGAGGATCTGTCGGCCGCGTCGGTGCACCGTAACTTCGATCCGTACCTCGACATCGACTGGGACGCACCCGAGATGGCGGTCGTCCCCCACGACCGACGCTGGATCCTGTCCTACGACGTCGACCCCATCGGGCGCAGTGCCTGGTATCAGGCGCAGCCGGAGGACACCCAGATCGCCATCGGCATGTGGCGTCAGGCCAACGTCGCCAAGGTGGGTCTGCAGTTCGAGTCGATCCTGATCCGCGGACTCATGCAATACAGCTTCAAGCTCGACAACGGCGACAAGCAGTTCCGCTACACCACGCACGAATCCAAGGAGGAGTGCAACCACACCCTGATGTTCCAGGAGCTGGTCAACCGCATCGGGATGGACGTTCCCGGCGCGAACAAGTTCTACCGCCGCATCTCGATGTTCGTGCCGCTGGCCTCGACGATCTTCCCGACTGTCTTCTTCTTCGGCGTGCTCGGTGGCGAGGAGCCGATCGATCACCTGCAGAAGGACTTCCTGCGCACCACCGACGATCTGCATCCGGCGATGTCGGCGGTGATGCAGCTGCACGTCGCCGAGGAGGCCCGCCACATCTCCTTCGCGCACCATCACCTGCGGGAGACCGTGCCGCAGAAGGGGCCGGTCCAGCGGTTCATCCTGTCGCTGATGCTGCCGCTGACGATGCGCATCCTGCTCGGGGCGATCATGGTGCCGCCGCGTTCCTTCCGCCGCGAATTCGACATCCCCGATTCGGTGATGCGCGACATCTTCTGGCGTTCAAAGGAATCCAAGCGAGTCCGGCGCAATGTCTTCGGTGACGTCCGGATGCTCGGCGATCAGTGCGGGCTGATGAATCCGGTCTCGCGGGTGCTGTGGCGTGCGTTGGGCATCTCCGGCCGGTCGTCGCGGTTCCGCAGCGAGCCGATCTACACCGCTCCCTGAGGCGCGACCGCCGACGATCCCACTGCCGACGATCCACCGACTGAGAAGAAGCACACCTCCCTCATGCCTCATGTCGTCACACAGGCCTGCTGCGGGGACGCGTCCTGCGTCTACGCCTGCCCGGTGAACTGCATACATCCCACCCCGGACGAGCCCGACTTCGGCATCGCCGAGATGCTCTACATCGATCCGAACACCTGCGTCGACTGCGGCGCCTGCGTGACCGCGTGCCCGGTCGGCGCGATCAGCGCCGGGCATCGCCTCACCGAGGGGCAGGAACGGTTCATCGACATCAACGCGAGCATGTACGGCATGACCCGGTCGGGGGCCGCCGGACCCGACATCGGGCTCACCGAGGCCCGCTTCCCGGTAGATCCGGGCCGCCGGCTGCCGCTGGCCCCCATCGCGCATCCCGACGCCCTCGACGTCGACGGCGCGGTGTCGGTCGGCATCGTCGGCTCCGGGCCGTCGGCGATGTATGCCGCCGACGATCTGCTGCGCTATCCGCAGGTGAGCGTCACCATGTACGAACGCCTCGACCGCCCGTTCGGCCTGTCCCGGTTCGGGGTCGCCCCCGACCATCAGTCCACCCGCTCGGTGATGCGGCTGTTCGACGACATCGCCCGCAACCCGCGCCTGGAGATCCGACTGAACACCGAGGTGGGGCGCGACGTCACCCTCGATGAGCTGCGCCGACGTCACACCGCGGTGATCTGGGCCGGCGGTGCGCCGACCGACAAACCCCTGCCGATCGACGGCGCGGATGCCGACGGCGTCACCAGTGCGACCTCGTTCGTCGGCTGGTACAACGATCACCCGGATTTCGCCGATCTCGACGTCGACCTGTCGGGTCGCGAGGTCGTGGTGATCGGCACCGGCAACGTCGCCCTCGACGTGGCCCGCATCCTGGTGCGTGACCCCGACGATCTGGCCGACACCTCGATCTCGGCCACCGCACTCTCCGCGCTGCGCACGTCCGGGGTCCGACGGGTCACCGTCCTCGGCCGCCGCGGCGCCGAACATGCGGCGTTCACGTTGCCCGAGCTGGTCGGCCTCGTCGACGGCGGCATCCCGGTCACCGTCGACGCGCAGGATCTGCCGTCGCCGGGGTCGACGACAGATCCGACGTCACGGACCAAGCTCGAGGTGCTCGCCGAGATCGCGGCCCGGCCGGTACCGACCGGGCCGCACATCCGGTTCGCCTTCGGCCGTGCACCGCGTGAGATCACGGTCGTCGACGGTCGGGCACGTGGGGTCGTCGTCGACCGGCCCGACGGGTTCCAGGAACTCCTGGATGCGGGTCTGGTGCTCACCTCGATCGGCTATCGCGGCCGTCCGGTCCCCGGCCTGCCGTTCGACGCCGATCGCGGCGTCATCCCGCACGACGCCGGGCGGGTTCGCGACGAGTCGGGTCCGGTTCCGGGGATGTATGTGACCGGCTGGATCAAACGCGGACCGTCCGGATTCATCGGCACCAACAAGACCGACTCCGGTGAGACGGTGGCCTCCCTCGTCGACGATCTGGAATCCGGTCGTCTGCCGGTCCGGGCCTCCTCGCGGCGCTCGTTGCTGCGCGTCGGACGACGCTGATCGGCCCGCCGGGTCGCCTCCCCTGCCCCCGGCATCACCCCGATCACAATTCAGACTCAGGTCTGGTTTCCACCGGTGCGATTTGGGCCGGGCACGAGTAACGTTCAGGCGCGATGAGGGGGTGCGCCTGATGAGCGAGACGATTTCTCGCTTCGACTACATTGATGCGGCACGCGGTCTCGGCAGCCAGTTCGCCGAGATGGTGCGTGACGTCGACTCCCCGGATGTGCGTGTGGAATCGCATCGCAACTGGTCGTTGGCCGACTGCGTCGGACACATCGCTTGTGAACCGGGCAGGTATCTCGATCTCGCCCACGGCGTCGACGAATGGCCACGCCACCCGCGGGAACTCGCCGACATCTACGCCAAACAGATCGCGAACCTGACGACCCGGGACACCGGGACGCTCGCCGAGCAGTTCCTCTCCGATCTCGACGAACTCCTCGACACCGTCGGACACTTCGGCGCCCGGGTACCGATGATGCTGATGGATGGGCGCCGGCTCGTCCGCTCCGACACCGCGCTCGGCATTCTGATCGGCGAGATCGCCGTGCGTGGCCGGGACATCGCGCGAGTCCTCGGGGCGCGCTGGACCATCGACCCGTCAATCGCCCCCCTGGTCACCCGCGGCGGTCATCAACTGCTGCGCCCGTGGGCCGACGATCATCTGTGCGGCGGCCACACGGCCACCTACCAGATCCGCATCCGTGGCACCCGCGAGCGGATCGTCTACGAATTCACCGACGGCTACCTCGACATCGATCCGGCCGAGCCGCGTCGGCCCGACGTGATCATCAGCGTAGATCCGGTGTCAGTGGTCCTGGCCGCCCACGGCCGCTTCTCGGCGATGTCGGCGGTGCTGGGTGGACGCGCCGTCTGCTGGGGTTCGCGCCCGTGGCTGGCCTTCGGACTCAACCGCAGACTCGCCGCGGCACGCAGCCACACCTGCTGACACCACCCGGTATCGGCGCCGGACAGTTGCTACGTCGCCTCAGTCCTACATCGCCTCAGTCCTACATCGCCTCACTGATCATCACCGCGACCGTGCCCGGTTCGCGTGCGTCGAAGATGTGCGCGACGTCGCCGGGGTAGCAGATGTAGTCGCCGGGACCGATCTCGACCGGCTCGTCCTGCGGGCCGACGAGCGCGCGTCCCGCACTGAGCACCACGTGTTCGACGACGCCTCGTGCGTGCGGTTCGGATCGGCGCGGGGCACCCGGTTCGGCCCGGATCAGGTACAGGTCGCGGCGCGCGCCGGGTGGCGCCGCCGACAGCAAGGTGGTGAGGTAATCGGCGTCGGCGGCGGCGATCACCGAGCCCTGACCCGCGCGGATCACCTCGACACGACGTTCCGGCGCGTCGAGCAGCGTCGAGAATTGAATTCCCAGTGCGGTACTCAGCGCCCACATCGTCTCCACGCTGGGGTTGCCCTCACCCGACTCGAGCTGCGACAACGTCGACTTGCCGACCCCGGCCAGCCGCGCGAGCTCCCCCAGCGATAGCCCGGCGCGGGCCCGCTCGCGCTTGATACCCGCGGCAACGAGTTTCTTGGGGTCCGGTTCATCGAACGATCGTCCTTCTTGGCGAACATTGACCATAAGGTTCATCATAGCGGCCATGCGTTCATCAGACAGAACGAATGCCGACCGGTGGCGTCCGTGGCGCACACTCGACGCGCCCACTGTGCGTGCCGTCGCGGTGATGTGCCTGTCGGTGTTGGTGATCGGGATGTCCTACGGGGTGTCCGGCCACGGCGCCGGCCTGACCTGGTGGCAGTTGACGATCATCGCGACCGTCGTGCTCGCCGGATCGTCGGAGTTCGTGTTCGTCGCGGTCCTGGCCGCCGGCGGCGCACCACTGCTCGGCGCGGCCGCCGGGTTGCTCGTCAACACCCGCAACCTCGGATACGGCCTGGCGGTGGGTCGGCACCTCGATCGGGGCGTACCGATGCTGCTCGGCGCGCATCTCATCAACGACGAGACCGCCGCCCTGGCCACCGCCGAATCCGATCGGCGACGCGGGCGGGCCGTCTTCTTCCTCTGCGGCACAGGCATTTTGGTGTGCTGGCCGGCCGGGGCGGCACTCGGGTCGGTGATCGGCGACGTGGTCGCCCGACCCGGATCCCTCGGACTCGACGCCGCGTTCCCGGCGTTGTTGGCGGCGTTGGCGATTCCCGCGTTGCGTGATCGCGCCGTCGTCGGCGCCGCCGCCATCGGCGGTGCGGCCGCACTGGCGGCCACGCCGTTCGTGCCGGCCGGCGTCCCCGTCCTCATCGCCTTGGTCGGCGTCGCCGCCACGGCGCGGTACCGGATTCACGATGAGCCGGAGAACTTCTCGGCCGCAAATGATTTCGACCACGAAGTCCCGATGGAGGTGCCGCGATGAGCCACTCGGTGGCCCTGACCGTCGGCGTGGCGGTCCTCGCCGTGGGCACCTACCTACTGCGGATCGCCGGGCCCGCATTGCGGAGTCGGGTGCGGGTCTCCGCAGCCGCGGCCGCACTGCTGGATCGGGCGGCGGTGGTGCTGCTGGTGGCCGTCGCCCTCACCGGGGCGATCTACAGCGGTCACGACGTCGCCGGGTGGGCCCGACCGACCGGTGTGGCCGTGGGAGTGCTTGCCGCACTGTGCAAGGCACCGATCGTCGTGGTCGTCGTACTCGCCGCCGCCACCGCCGCCGGATTGCGGGCGGTCGGGGTGGCGTGAGCTCAGATCGACTGCGTCAGAACGCACTTCCGGTGATCGGTGCGGCCCGGTCACAGGGAACCTGACGAGGATGCGCCGGATCCAGGGCGTTGAGCACGAAATACGCACCGCGCCGCGATCCGGCCAGACCGGCATGCTCGGTGTAGTCGACCGGGCATCCGTCCTGCACGACGATGTTGTGCACGTTGGCGCCACCGGGTTGCTGTCCCGAGGTGTAGGGGACCACCAGTTCGTCGTAGCGGGTGGAGATGTTGGTGTAGGTGATGTTCGGCAGGTAGATCCCGCCGTCGCGCAGCTTGGTCATGAACGGCGACGCCGCGTCGAACTGACCGCAGGCGTTGCAGATCGGAAATCCGTCGGCCGGCACACCCAGTTGCCGGACGAGCGGCAGGATCAGATCGGTTCCGGCCAGCGTGGTCCCGTTCCACAGCGGCGCGAGTGAGACATACTTGTCGATTTTTCCCTGCCCACCATGGTATTTCGCGTAGTAGTCCGGGATCACGGTGCCCTGCGAGTGGCCGACGATGTCCACCTTCTGCGCCCCGGTCGCGTCCAGCACCCGAGCGATGAAGCGCCCCAACTCTGCGGCGCTGTCCTGCATCGGCGCCATGCCTCCGATCGCGGTGAACGGGAACGGCAGCCCGTCGATGGTGCCGTAGGTCAACGCGAAGACACAGTAGCCCTCGTTCTTCAGCAGCGGCGCATACGTTCCCCAGTTGGTCTGTTGCGCCCCACCCGTACCATGCACCAGCACAACGGGATTGGGATGTGCCGCGGACGGCGTGCAGGTGAAATCGTTGGACCCGGGCAGCGATCCACCGGGGTGGGCGAGCTCCGACGGGATGCCGCCGAGAAAGTTGTAGGACACCGGAAGCGCCGCCCGCGCGACACCCCCACCCGGTCCGAGCGCACACACCACGGCGGCAACGATGACGGAAACGGCGACGACGATACCCCTCGACCTCATACCGCCAACCTAACAAGTGCTTGGTCCAGTTGTGGACGAACCAGCCGACCGGCAGATCTCGTCGGCGCGGATCGCAACGATGCCGATCAGAACCCGGGATTCGACCGTTTCATGGACAGCATCGTCAGGTCCGACTCGGCGATGAGCGATTCCAGGGTGCCGGAGTACCCCGGCTCGTGGTGCACCCAGCCGACCGTCACCGGGTGACCGTTCTCCCGAAGCCCCTGCTCGAGACGGGTTTGCAGGGCGCGGACGGTGTCGGCGTCGTCGGCGGCCATCAGCACCGCGAACTCGTCGCCGCCGATGCGTGCGGCCACATCTCCGTCGTCGAGGACCCAGTGCAGCGATCCACCGACCGCGGTGATTATCACGTCGCCGGCCGCATGCCCCTGCGAGTCGTTGATCTGTTTCAGTCCGTCGATGTCCACGAAAGCGAGCAGCAGGTGCCGGCCACGGTGTTCGGCGTCGTTCAGATATCGGCCCCCACGTTCGATGAATCCGCGGCGGTTGAGCAGATCGGTCATGTCGTCGGTCACCGCCATCTGCCGGATCGTCTCGTTGGCGTCGCGCAACCGGCGTTCGGTGCGTCGCCACGTGACGGCGATGATCACCGCGAGCAGGTCGGCCTTGAGCAGTTGCATGGCGACCAGACCGACCGACGCCGCCTGCGGGTAGCGGATCGCGCACAGCACCGCGATCACATTGAGGGTGAGGATCAGCGCCGCGGCGACGCGTGGATAGGGCACGAGGGCACCGATACCCACGATCAAGAGAAGAGTGCCGATCGACGGATAGGCGATTCCGGTGCAGAACGTGTACACCACCGGGTTCGCACCCACCACGATCGCGGTAAATGTCACCGCCCACACCGCATTCCGCGGGGTGATGACGCCCGGCCGGCGCCACAGCACCAGCGTCACCACGCCGAGGACACCGGCGGTGGCCAGCGCAAATATCGACGCGGGGACCGCACCGCGAGTGTGATCGACCGACAGTCGACTCAGCCCGACGCCGAGAAAGAGCAGACAACCGACCAGCACCGTGATGACGAGCCGGTCATCGACGAGTGCATCGTCGTTCCGAGCGGTCCCCTGCACAACAATCCTCGCCCGTGGTCCTGACAGTCTTCGGCCTGGCCGTGGTGCGCACGCCGATCCCAACCCCTTCGTCCATCATGCAACCCGGTTACGGACCGGGCAAACCCTGCCCGGCCTCGGTAGCGCCTGTCCGGTCACATCTCACCGAGATTGCACAACCGGACACAATCCGCTTCGCGGTCGAGTTCACTGAGGGTCAAGTTTCATTGAGGCGCCCGAGTTCACTGGGACCCAGCCGATATCGATCCTTGACAGTCGTCACACGATGAACGCAGCACCCATGTCCATCACCGTGAAGATGGCGGAAATGCCAGCGGCACAGCAACAGTCACCGGGAAAGCGACGCCATCGACGGCGAGATGCTCAGCGGTGACGGCGGCAACGGCGGTTCCGCATCGGGCGGGACCGCGACGCCGGGATCTGGCGGAGCCGGTGGCGCCGGGGGCATCGGCAGGCGCAGACGGGCTGTGAGTGTGGGGACGTGGCCGAGCACGCGGCACTTGTCCGACCGGCCGCTCACACCGTGGCACGACCCGAACTGTCCATTTTCGATGTGATGATTCTCGAGGTGGAAGCTCACTCAGGCTGCGACGAACTCTGGACCGAACGACCTCACGATGGAAGTACTCTCCGTGTGCACCCAGCCAATCCTTCACGGCGTGTTGGGATTTGTTCCGGCGATTCGCCGTCGGTGTCTTCTACGATCGACCTGTGACGTCCGAGAGGAATTGCCGACGATGGCACAACCGGTGTCGACGACGGCGCTGCGGACTCCGGTCGTCGGCGCGTAGGCAACGATGAGTGACGATGCGAAGCGCCGACGGATCGGCCCCAACGACGGACCCGTCGAAGACGAACTCGAACGCAGCTTTGAAGCGGTGGTCACCGAAGGTGCCGAACGCCTGCACCGCACCGGACGCGCCGTCCTTGTCACCGGCCTGTTCGGCGGGATCGAGGTGTCGGTCGGCATCATGGCGATGCTTGCCGTGCTCCACCAGACCGGAAATCACCTTCTCGCCGGCGTGGCGTTCGCCATCGGACTCATCGCCATCTACCTCGCACACAGCGAGTTGTTCACCGAAGACTTCTTGATGCCGATCGCAGCAGTCGTATCACGCGACGGCAGGCTGCGTGACCTCGGCAAGCTGTGGATCGGCACCCTGGCGGCCAATCTGGTCGGTGGTGCGATCATGATGTGGATCGTGACCCGCGCGTTTCCCGAATGGAGTGCGACGCTGGCCGAGTCGGCCGAACACTTCGTCCACGCGCCCCTCAACCTGCAATCCATCTGCCTGGCGGTGCTCGGCGGGAGCACCATGACCCTACTGACGCGGATGCAACAGGGCACCGATTCGCCCGTCGCCCGGATAGTGGCGTGCGTCGGTGCGGCGTTTCTCCTTGCCGGCCTCCAACTGTTCCACTCTGTTCTCGACTCGCTGTTGATCTTCGGCGGGATCTTCTCGGGTGCCGACGTCAGCATCGTCGATTGGCTCCGATGGTTCTGGTACGCGGTGCTGTTCAACATCGTCGGCGGAGTCGTACTCGTGACATCACTGCGGCTCCTGCGGACCAAGGAACTGGTCGAAGAAGAGCGCAGGCACGGCAACTACAGCCGCGGATGAGCACGACCGTGGTCGGCGACGATGCTCCGGAGGGCGTCGGAGAGCAGAAACGGCCCCTCCCGAAATCCGGGAGAGGCCGTCTGAGCTGGTGAGTTCTGTGGAGCTAAGGGGAATCGAACCCCTGACCTACTCGATGCGAACGAGTCGCGCTACCAACTGCGCCATAGCCCCGTGCCGGTCTCGCGACCAGCCTCAGACACTCTAGCAGCACGCGGCACAGTCCTCACAAACAGCTGGTCACGGTACTGACACCGACCCGTTCGCTACGCTCGCAGACGTGGCCTCCATGACCGACAAACAACTCGCGACCGCACTGGACAAGGCGATCGGCGTCATCGATCCGCTCCTGGATCTGCTCGCCGAGCGCGACCCGTTGCACCTCAAGGAACACACCTTCGCGCACGACCCCGAACCCCATGGGCCGGTCGCGAGGGTGCAGCACGCACTGGCCACCGCTCTCGACGTCGCCGACTGGCCGGGCACCCAGGGCTGGACGCAACTGTCCATGAATGAACGTGCCGACTGGTGGATCAGCCGCATCGGCACGATCAACACCATCGCGCTCGCCTACCCCGGGGTGCTTGGTGCGTGGGTGAAGTTCCTGCCCATCGCCACCCCGCTCGGATTCGCCAATCAGGCGATCGTCCTGGTCGCCGTCGCCCGGGAGTACGGGGTCACCGACCGCGCCTGGCAGACACGGCTTCTCGCGTCGGTGCTGTGCGGCCGCGACCTTCCCGATGAGGCATTGCCGTCGGCGATCTCACCGGTGGGACCCGATTCGGCTCCCCGCCAGGGGCGTTCACCGATCCGGATGCTCTGGAACACCGGACAGATCCTCCGGAAGGTCGACGACGAGATGGGCCGCCGACCGCAACCGCGTCGACCCTTTTCGACGTTGTCGTGGATTCCGCTGATCGGCGCCCCGTCACTGTATGTCGGTGAGCGCCTTGCCCTGTGCCGCGCCGTGAAGGCCGGGCGCACGTGGATTGCCGAGCACCCGGAGTCGGTCGACGTCAGCCCGCCGCAGCCTGCCGGAAGTCCGGGTCTTCGCGCATGACCCGACGCCGCTGGAACGGCGGCAGATGATCGAATACCGGGTCCTCGTCGTCGATCTCGAGGACCACCGCACCGCCGGGACGTCGTAGCCGAGCCGGGGCGGGGGTCGCGGCGAACTCCGGTGTCTGCTCCTCACGACGCCGACGCTCATCGTCCTCACGGGCCGCGCGACGGGCCCGGGCGATGCGCTGGGCCCGAATCTGCTGCTCCGCCTTCACCGTTCGACGCAGATAGAACATGTAGGCCAGGAACACGACACCGGTGACGCCGGTGGCGACCCAGCCGTACAGGCCGAACACCACACCGCTCACGACGGCGGCGATGACGAGCACCATCAGTGTGAGGGTGACCCGCTGTCGTTCCTTGTACCGCAGGGCATCTCCCTGCGTGTCGATCGAGTATGCGGCGCGTCGACGAGACTTCCTGTCCGGCTTGATCTCTGGGGCGGGTTCGGTTGCCCGGTCGGCCTTCTTGGCGGCCGGCCGGACCTCCACCTCGTCGAGGTCGTCGTGCGGGTCGTCGAGGTCGACGTCGTCGTCGGCGTACTCGTCCTCGAGATCGTCGTCATACTCGGCGTCATCCTCGTAGTCGTCGTCCTCGTACTCGTCGTCGAGATCGTCCTCGTACTCGTCGTCCTCGCAGTCGTCGTACTCATCGTCGGCGTCGTACTCATCGTCGGCGTCATACTCGTCGTCGGCGTCCTCAACGAGATCGATCTCCTCGATCTCCACCTCGACGACGTCGATTTCGACACGCGTCACCGTCACCGCGGCAGGTGCGTCGGTGTCGGCCGTCGTCGCCGCTTCGGTCTCGACCTCGCCGGTGAGCACGTCACCCTCGGTGTCGTCCTCGTCGGTGTCGGAATCCTGTTCTGCGACTGCGTCGGTGGCGTCGACGGTCACGTCATCGGTGGCGTCGACAGCGGCTACCGCGCTGTCGGTGGCGGTTTCATCGTCGACGTCCTCGTCGGAATCGTCGTCGGCGTCCAGTACTGCGGTGGCCGAGCGGCGACTCGACATGCGCTCGGACTTCCACGACGGGTCATGCGGATGTGCGCCCGATGCACGACGCCGGGCGGTACGAGTGCGGGTGCCGCCGCGGTGCAGCAGGCGGGTCGCCCTGGCCGCATCGGTGGACTTCTTCATCTGCGGGCGGCCCTTGATGACCATCGGAACCAGCACGAAGAGCCACACTGCGACGAGGCAGACCCATAAGACGGAGGTGGGCATGGCTCTCCCTTTCTGTCACTCTGGTTACACGAGGCCACTCCACAATCTAGGGTGATCCGACCTCGACGCTGCGTAGACGCGCCGACGCACACCGAGATTGAGGAGATTCTCAGGTGCGTCCGCTGAGCGAGGAGATCATTCGGCCACGAACCGGGCATCCACGGCCACGGTCATCTCGATGTCGCCCGGCCTCAGATCCAGTTCCGCGCCGGAGTCCATCGGAGCGCCGGCCAGGACCATTCCGCGGGCCGTCGGCGTTGGCCCGGAGAGCATGTCGGGGTCGGCGAGTTGGGTGGCCACCACCGGTCCCCGACCGACCGCGTCGGCGTAGGCCTGAGCTTTGGCCACCGCATCGTCGACGACCAGTCGCCGCAGTTCGACCTGATGGCCACGCCGGCTGTCCTCTCCGAGCGCCCATCGCACGCCACCGACATCCACACCGGGCTCGGTGGCCCAGCGATCCACGAAATGGCCCAGTTCATCGAAGTCGACGAAGGTCGCGTCGATGCCGATGTCGGTCGAATACACGGGATCCTGGAGCTTGCCGTACCGGTCGTAGGGGCGGTGGGAACTCACCCACACACTCTGGGAGGTCCACTCCCGCACCGCCGACTGCTCGGCGCGGTGGGCCACCGCGGCGGTCACCCGGGCGTGCACCTCGACGGCTTGCCGATACACGGCATCGCGCTGCTCACCGGACACATTCACCACCAGGCGCACTCGCGCCAGCTCCGGCTCATACACCTCGCGCGCGTTACCCCGAACCACGATCTCCAACGTCGACATGGCCACACGCTACGTCACCCCGCCGCCGATCGGGCACGATGGAGCGACGACGTCGCGGCCCGACACACAGGAGTCCCCCCACCATGACACACCGCTCATCACACCACCGTGCCGGTGAATACCGGCTGCCCACAACGGCTCTCATCGTGACGACAACCATCGTCGGAATCTGCGCATTCGCCGTGCCCGCCGCGATGGTGGCCGGTGGTGACCTGGCGCCGGCCCGCGCGGCGGCGTCGACGAGCGCCGCGGTCGCCGAGTACTGGCAGTCCGGCCGGTCGGCACCGACCCCGGAGCTGGCACACCTGGTGGCCCAGTGGCAGCACTTCCATGCAGCCAAAGCCGTTCTCGCCGCGGTACTTCTCGCGCTGACGCTGATGCTGTCGGTTCGTCTGTACCGTCGATCGCGGTCACAGCGCCCATCCCGGTGGTCGGCCATCGGTTCCGGCGGGGCCGCGCTGGCGGCGTCGCTGACGACGGTGGTGCTGATCGCCAATCTGCAGGGGACGCTGGCCCCGCTGTCGTCAGTGCTGTCCTTCCTGCCCAGCGGCGATGCCGCGGCCCGCCCAGTCGGTGACGCGCTCGGCGCGTATCCGGCCTCGGGTGCCGCGCATCCTGCGCTGGCCGTCCTCGTCGATGACTTCGCGCGCTATCACGTCGTCGTGGCGGTGGCGGGTGCGATCCTGAGCGTTGCGCTCCTGGCCGTCGGTGCGTACCTCATTCGCCGGTCGAGCACGGCATCCCGGTCATCGCGGCTGCGCCGCACCGCCGCCGTCACCGCCTGCCTGCTCGGCGCAGCGGCATGGGGACTGCTGAGCGCGGCGAACCTGAGTTCGGCACTACACCCGGCCGCGGCGCTGACGGGTTTCTTCGTCGGCGGATGAGCGCTGCCGGACCGACGAGCGTCGAGTGGACGCCCCTTCGCGTCGAGTGTGCGCAGTCGCATGGCCGTGAGATCGGCAGGCGTGCCCAAAGAGGCAACCCGGACGCACACTCGACGAAAAAGCACACCCACTCGACGAGAAACGGCGCCCACTCGACGCGAATCGGCGCCCACTCGACGCGAAAGGGCGCCCACTCGACGGAAAACGGCGCCCACTCGACGGAAAAGGGCGCCCACTCGACGGAGATGAGGCCGACACCGTCAGATCAGAGGAAACTGGCCCGCCCGGACCGCACCAGGGCCTCGGCGACGCTGCCCTCGACCTCCTCGACGGTGAACCCGAACAGGTAGTGATCACGCCAGCGCTTGTTGACATCCATGTAGCGTTCCAGCAGGCCCTCGCGCCGGAACCCGAGTTTCATCAGCACGGCCTGCGAGGCCGCGTTCTCCGGCTGCACGGTGGCTTCGAGTCGATGCAGCCCGACGGGGCCGAAGCAATGGTCGACGCCGAGGGCGACGGCTGCGGTGGTGATCCCCTGCCCGGCATGTGCGGCGTCGATCCAGTAGCCGATCCACGCGGTGCGCACCGCGCCGCGCTGGATGTTGCCTACGGTGAGTTGGCCGACGTATCGACCGTCGAGTTCGATGACGAACGGCAGCAGGGTGCCCCGCTTCGCCTCGGATTTGAGAACCGAGAACAGCGGCGGCCACGAACTGACCTGGTGTCGCGACGCCCATGACCCGGTGCCGGACGGTTCCCACGGCAGCAGCGAATTCTGGTTCCGAATCCGCAGGTCACTCCAGTCCTTGCCATCGCGCAGTTTCACCGGGCGCAGACTGACCGCGCCGGCCCGCGTACCGAGCGGACCGAGCGTCGCAGGCCACCCCGGGCTGACCGGATCACCACTCAACCACCTGAACACATCTGGGAGTCTATGCGGTGACGATCACACAGCGGGCGGGTAACCGCCGTGCCGATCGCCTCAGCCCCGCTGGGCCAGGAACGCCACCTCGACCTCATCGCCGATGCCCAGTTCCTCCACGTCGGATTCGACGATGATCAGACAGTTGGCCTCGGCGAGTTCGGCGAGCAGGTGACTCGATCCGGTGGGTGAGGCGCCGAGCACCTGCACCAGGTACTCCCCCGACCGTTCGTCGCGCATCAACTGACCGCGCAGATATCCCTTGCGGCCCTTGACCGATGCGATGGGACCGATGGTGCGGGCAGTGATGACCCGGCGCATCGGTTGTCGCTTGCCCAGCGCGATGCGGATCAGCGGCCGGACCATCACCTCGAAGGACACCAGGGCACTGACCGGGTTGGACGGCAGCAAGAAGGTGGGCACCTCGTCGCGGCCGAGACGTCCGAAGCCCTGCACCGAGCCCGGATGCATCGCCACCCGCACCACCTCGAGGTCACCGAGGTCCGAGAGCGCATCGACCACCGAGCGGCCGGCCTGACCGCCGATCGCCCCGCAGATCACCACGATCTCGGATCGGATGAGTTGCGCCTCAACGACTTCGCGCATGCGGGAACTGTCGCGTTCGGCGATGCCGACGCGGTTGACGTCGGCACCGGCGTCGCGGGCCGCGGCGGCCAGCGCGTAACTGTTGACGTCGAAGATCTGCCCGGGCCCGGGGGTGCGGTCGATGTCGACGAGTTCACTGCCGATCGAGATCACCGACAACCGCGGCCGCGGATGCACCAGCACACGTGAATGTCCCACGGCGGCAAGCAGTCCCACCTGGGCGGGGCCGATGATGGCACCGGCGCGCACCGCCACGTCACCGGGTTGGACGTCGTCACCGATCCGCCGGACGTAGTCACCGCTGTCGACGCCGTGGCCGACCTTGACCTTGGAGTCACCGCCATCGGTCCAGCGCAGCGGCACCACCGCGTCGGCGAGAGTGGGCATGGGCGCACCGGTTTCGACGCGGACGGCCTGCCGTGGCTGCAGTCGGGTGGGGGTGCGGGCTCCGGGTGCGATCTCGCCGACCACCGGCAGCGACACGATCATCGGTTCACCGGCCTCGAGGTCGATCAGGTCGGCGCCACCGGCGTCGAAGTCCTCGAGGTCCTCCGGTGCCGGTTCGCCGGCCAACACGACGTCGACCGCGCGCACCGCGTACCCGTCGACGGCGGCCTGGTCGAATCCGGGCATCGGCGCCTCGGTGAGGACTTCCTCGGCGCACATCAGGCCCTGCGCCTCAGAGATCGCCACCCGCACCGGACGGGGTGCGACCGCAGCGGCCGTCACCAACGTCAGATGATCTTCAACCGAACGCATCTCACCTCACCTACCGCCGGGCCCGGCTCCATCGCATCGAGGTTAGTAGGCCCGCGATGCCCGATGTGTCAGGCGCGCGGGGACCCGACCGAGGTGACCCGATGCGGCGAGTGTGTCGCGGTCGACTGTCAGTCCTCGGCGAGCCGCTGGGTCAGCCACTCACGCAGGTCGGGGCCGTAGTCGTCGCGGTCGAGGGCGAAGTCGACGGCGGCCTTGAGGTAGCCGCCGGGGTTGCCGAGGTCATGACGGGTGCCGTGATGAACCACCACATGCACGGGCTCGCCCTCCTCGATGAGCAGGGCGATCGCGTCGGTCAGCTGCAGTTCGCCGCCGGCGCCGGGTTTGATGCGGCGCAACGCGTCGAAGATCTTGCGGTCGAGGATGTAGCGACCGGCCGCGGCCAGATTGGACGGCGCGTCCCGCGGTTCGGGCTTTTCGACCATGCCCTTGAGGCGTTTGACGTTCGGGTTGTTGGCGTCGGGCAATTCCTCGACGTCGAAGACGCCGTAGGCGCTGATGCGGTCCGGCGGCACCTCGATGGCGCACAGCACCGACCCGCCGCGGCGCTGCCGGGTGCGGGCCATCACCTCGAGGACCCCGCCGGGCAGCACCAGATCGTCGGGCAGCAGCACCGCGATGGCGTCCTCGTCGTCGTCGAGGTAGTTCTCCACGCATCCCACGGCATGACCGAGCCCGAGGGGCTTTTCCTGGACCACCGAGGCCACGTCGAGCAGCGACGGAGCCTTGCGGACCTTGGCGAGCATCGCGGCCTTGCCCCGCTTGGCCAGGGTGTTCTCCAGGACGAGGTCTTCGACGAAGTGCGCGACGACGCCGTCCTTGCCCGGGGAGGTGACGATCAAGAGGCGCTCGGCGCCTGCCGATTTCGCCTCTTCGGCCACGAGTTCGATACCCGGGGTGTCGACGACGGGCAGCAACTCCTTGGGCACGGTCTTCGTCGCAGGCAGGAATCGGGTACCCAGACCGGCCGCCGGGACGACCGCGGTACGCGGGATCGGCGGGGTGTCCGGTACGTCGCTGTACTCGGGGAACTCGGTGGTCGAAGACTTCGTGCTGGCCGTCATGAAACCCACCCTAATGTTGGATGCTGGCAACCAGCCACAGGAGCAGTGTGAGATCACCGGGCGAAAGGTGTGAGGTGGACGCCACCAAGAAGCAGTTGCGGGAGAAGTTCGCCGCGCAGCGGGCGGCGATGTCGGCGGACGAGCGGGAAGAAGCCGCGGCACGGCTGGCTGCGCACATGACGGCCACACCGTTTGGACTGGATGAGCAGACGACCGTCGCGGCGTACGTGCCGGTGGGGACCGAACCGGGGTCGCTCGCCTACCTCGACGCACTCGTCCACACCGGCGCGACCGTGTTGCTGCCGGTCGTGCCGCCGGGAGATCCGCAACCGCTGGACTGGGTGCGGTACGCAGGTCCCGCGTCGTTGGAGCGTCGACGGTGGGGGCTGCTGGAACCGACCGGCCCGCACCTGGGTACCGATGCGATCCGGTCGGCATCGGCGATCTTCGTGCCCGCGCTGGCCGTCTCGAGGTCGGGGGTGCGGCTGGGCCGCGGTGCCGGATATTACGACCGCTCCATCGGAGCAGCGACGGCGGAACTGGTCGCCGTTGTCCACGACCACGAATTCGTCGACGAATTACCTGCCGATGCGTACGACGTCCTGATGAGGTGGGTGCTCACGCCGGGGGGTGGGTTTGTCGAAATCGAATCGCCATGAACAGAAATGCGCCCCCGACGAGAGCCGGGGGCGCATTTCGACAGAGGTCGGTCAGGAGATGACGATGCAGGTGCCGTCACTCAGGTTCTCGTTGGAGATGGCGAAGGTGCCGACCGTGAGCGCGTCGGTACTGGCTTCGCCTGCTCCCTGCTTTGCAGTGATCTTGTACGAACCAGCGCTTGTCGGCGTCCACGTGGTGCTGACGGTGGCACTTCCAACGGTTGGGGTCACGGGGGCGCCAAGAGACGTGGCCGCCGCACCGTTCTTCGAGACCGAGAATGCGACCTTATCCGTTTCAACCTGACTGTCGACCGTTGCCTCGACCGTGTAGCTGCACCCGGGGCCGTAGACACCTGCAGTCGAGCCATAACCCGACGGAGTGGTGACCTCGACCTTCGAAACAGCCGCCGACGCCGGCGCGGCCAAAGAAATTGCCATAACGCCGGCCCCGGCGATGGCTGCGGCCGCCCCTGCGAGGCGAACGCTGCGACGTGTCTTACCCATTGAAAATCTCCTTTGCGGAACTACCTTCCCCGACTGAAAGGGGTCTCGGTAGGAACCTAGCAAAGCACAAATCTGACGCAAGCCAGCTTAGAGTCTTTAGGAACTAACCCATCGACCAGACGACATGGTTCACCTCGACATTCACAACACTGCACGTGGATTTTCGTGAATGTTCACGCAGACGCCGGCGCGGCTGCCTTCTTGTCACCCGAGGACGACTTGTCACTCGAGGACGACTTCGATTCGCTGCTCGACGAACTGCTGCTCGACTCATTCGAGGCACTGGAGCTGCCGGCCGAGTCGCTCGACGAACTGCTCTCCGACGAGCTGGACCCGCCGCGGGAGTCGGTGCGGTAGAAGCCGCTGCCCTTGAAGACGATGCCGACGGAGTTGAACAGCTTGCGCAGGCGACCGGTGCACTGCGGGCACTCGGTGAGGGAGTCCTCGGAGAACGACTGAACGATGTCGAACTTGTTGTCGCACTCCGTGCACGCATACGAGTAAGTGGGCACCGCAAACCTCCGCCGGGAAACGTTATGACTGTCGCATAGTTTAACCGAAGTTGGCACTCCAGCATTCCGAGTGCCAACGTCGGCGTTCTGTGCAGGTCAGCGGCTGATCAGCCGCCGATGACCTCGATGTCGCGATCGGGGATGCCGTCGCGGTTCATGTCCGCGTCGCGGGCCTGCCGCGCATCCCAGCGCAGCAGCAGCGCCGCCACGCCCGCGGCGAGGACCGACCCGATCAGAATCGCCGCCTTCGCGGGTGCGGCGTGGGTGGCGTCGTCCTCGAACGACAGCTCCGCAATGAGGAGCGCGACAGTGAAGCCCACACCGGTGAGCATGCCGACCGGCACCAGGTCACGCAGGCCGATCGCGTCGGGTAGTCGCAGCGGCGTGAACCGCGTCATCACCGCGGTGGCGGTCAGCACGCCGACGATCTTGCCGATCATCAGGCCGGCGACGATGCCGATGGAGACCGGCTGAATCAGACTCCCCTCACCGCCGACGACGGAGACCCCGGCAGCGGCGAAGGCGAACACCGGCAACGCCACCGACGACGACCACGGCCGGATCGACTCCTCGAACAGTTCTGTGCGACTGAGCTTTTCACCACGAATAGGTTTCGCGGGGACCACGAAGCCCAACAGCACACCGGCGACGGTGGCGTGCACACCCGAGGCGTGCATGAATCCCCAGGCCACCAACGCGATCGGCAGCAGCAACCACCAGTGGGTGTGAGGGGCACGGACCGCGATCGCGAACACGACCACCACGATGATCGCGGCTCCGAGCATCAGCAGGTCGATGGTGTCGGTGTAGACGGTGGCGATCACGATGATGCCCAGCAGGTCGTCGACCACCGCGAGCGTCAGCAGGAAGGTGCGCAATGCCAGCGGCAGACCGCGTCCGCAGATCGCGAGGACCGCGAGCGCGAAGGCGATGTCTGTGGCCGTGGGGATCGCCCAGCCGTGCAGCGCCGACGAATCCCCGGACAGTCCGACGATCAGCAGGTAGATCGCGGCGGGGGTCATCATGCCGCCGACGGCAGCGGCGATGGGCACGCCGGCCAGGCGCATGTCACGCAAACTTCCGGCGACAAACTCATGCTTGAGTTCCACGCCGACGACGAAGAAGAAGATCGCCAGCAAACCGTCGGCGGCCCAATGGGCCAGGGACAGATGCAGATGTAGCGCCCCGGGTCCGACCTCAATGGCCAGCAGGTCGTGGTAGGTATCACGCCAGGGGGTGTTGGCCCAGATGACTGCGACAGCGGCGAAGGCGAGCAGCAGGATGCCGCTCGTTGTATCCAGCGCGAGTGTTCGGCGGAAGCGTTCTCGTCGATTCAGAGTGCGCCACCGCGCCTCACCTGTGTTCGGTGTGTCAGAACCGGTGGCGTCGGCGCCGGAATCGGCAGAGTACGGATCTGTCGAATCGGAATCGGGCAGGTCGATCGGTCCGGACCGGGGATTGATCATGGGACCTGTCACGGGCGGCTCCTGGTAGCTGGGATCGCACGCGGTGACGCTGCGATCGGGGTCATCGAGTAATGCATTCCCGCCCCACGTTGTGGGGCGGAGCCGACCAGACTTCCCGGCACACCTGCCACCATTCTCCCAGTTCACTGCATGCCTCGTCCATTCGATCGGGTGACCTGTGCAGATGTCACCGCTTGGTGGCATCTGTCCACAGGCCCCGAGCTCGCTGGTCCGTGGGCACCACGCCGGACCTACCGTGCCCGCATGCGGTTACCTCTGACCCGGACCCCGATGGGTCCTCGACTACGCGATCGGGCTGCCCACGCGATGCGTCCGGGCTGGGCGCGATCGGTGGCGATCCGACGAATGGTGTCCCTGGTGTTGGTCGCTGCGGCTGTCGCGGTGGGGATACAGGGTCAGCGGACCGAGACCCAGACGTCGGTGCTGGTGGCCGCGCATGATCTGGCACCCGGCCGGACGCTCGTCGCGGCCGATCTGCGTCAGCAGTCGGTGCCGGTCGATCTCGTCCCCAAGGGAGCGCTGCGGCTGTCCGCCGACGGTGAGGGGCACACCGTGACCGGACCCATCGGCTCCGGTGAGATCGTCACCGGGTCGAGGTTGTTGTCGCCGCGGTTGCCCGTTCAGCTGACCGGTGTCGCCGACGCGCGGCTGGTTCCCGTTCGGCTCGCCGACGACACGGTGGCGTCGCTGGTGCGGGCCGGCGACGTCGTCGACGTGCTCACCGCGGACACCGATGTGCTGGCCGGTGGTGCGATCGTGGCGGTGGTACCGAACACCGCCGGTGCGTCACCGACGCGTGCGAGTGCCACTCCCCCGATCCTGCTCGCCATGGGCCGCGCCGCCGCACATCGTGTGGCCGGAGCGGGTCTGGATGTGCCGCTCGCGGTGGTGCTGCACTGAATCAACCCGGCGAAACTCCGGTGTCAATCGACGCGCCCGCGATTCAGCCGGGCAGAATGCGTCGTCTCGTTTACGATCCTGGATAGAGTTCTCTCAAGTCCGTGCCCTCGTTGAGCACTACCGGCATGGATGCCCGGCACCAGTGATCAATCAGGAAGGACCGGAAGTGCTCAAGGGTTTCAAGGACTTCATACTCCGGGGCAACGTCGTCGAATTGGCCACCGCGGTCATCGTCGGCGCTGCGTTCACCGGAATTGTCACCGCCTTCACCAGCGGGATCATCAATCCGTTGTTGGCCGCGATTCCAACAGGATCGGATTCCTGCGGACAGACATCGACCGACCCGGATGCTGTCGCTGCTCCGGTGTCGGTATGTGGACTCGGATTCAAGATCACCGACAACGACGCCACATTCGTGGACTTCGGCTCACTGATCGCGGCGATCATCAACTTCCTGATCGTGGCCGCGGTGATCTACTTCATCATCATCGTGCCGTACAACAAGCTCGCGTCGCTGGGCAAGAAGCCCGACGAAGCCGAGGTCACCGAGATCGCGCTGCTCACTGAGATCCGCGACATCCTCGCTCCCGAGGACACCTCGTCGGCCAAGGAGCAGGCCCAGGCGATCTTGCCGCCACACCTTTCCGATCCCGGTGGTCCGCCGACCGGCGGTCTCCCCGAGGGCGTCGGCGACCCGAACAAGACCCAGGTGATCGAGACCAAGCGGGTTACACCGCCGCCGGCCTCGTTCTCGTCGGAGCCTGCACCGTACTCCGATCCTTCTCCGTCGGGTCCGTTGACGCCGCCCGGATCGACTCAGGGTGTGTCCTACCCCGGCGGCTCCGGCACGCCGACTCCGGCCCCAGGCAGTTACCCACCGCCCGGAAACTATCCGCCCACCGGGCAGCCGGGGAGCTACCCGCCGGGAACCTATCCCCCCGGCCAGGGATACCCCGGAGAGGAATTCCCCGGCGACTATCCGCCAGATGCACCCGGACGACACTCCCGCTGACACCAGCCACCCGACAGGCCCGCGTCACCTTGGTGACGCGGGCCTGTCGCTGTCTCCGGGCGTCGCTGTCTCCGGCCGTCATGGCCATCGACCTCATGGCACCGACCTCATGGCACCGATGGGGTGGCCGGCGAGACGGTTCCCGACGGCGTCACCGGGACAGACGGGGTGACCGTGCCCGACGGAGTGACTGGCACGGCGGGGTTGAACGTAGGAGTGACCGGCACAGCCGGGGTGATCGTAGGAGTAACCGGCACAGCTGGAGTGACCGTGGGAGTGACCGGGACTGCGGGGTTGATCGTCGGTCTGACCGGCACCGCAGGAGTTACCGTCCCCGATGGCGTCACGGGGACCGCAGGCGACACTGTGCTCGTCGACGCTGAGCTCGTCGACGCGGGCGCGGTGACCGACGACGTGGGCGTCGCGGCGGCGTGGCCGTGTCCGACCATCGTGACTCCGAACAGCGCGGCGCCGGCAACGGCCACCCCAGCGATGCCGACAAGTATCGCGTTGCGACGGCGGCGGGAGTCCGGAGCGGTGGTGGGTGTCTCGCCGGAGGTGGGCCCCGGGTTCTGATTGCTGGTTGTTGTGATCATGGTGGTCGCTCCTTGCTGGCCGAATCTCTCTGAACACCATTGAGTTTCGTCGCGCAAGGATCGGTTCGGCATCGACCGGCCGGGGGATGCATCAGGGGAATCGACACTCCCCCAATCGGGGGATGCCCACCCCGGCAGCAATCGCACAGGAGGTAGAGACGTTGCCGCAAGGTGCGATTCGTAGCGTCTTTGGTGTCGACCGACTCCCTGTTGGTCGGCGCGGTCACGACGCTCGACCGCATCGTCGACACACGTGCCCTTTCCCTCTCACCTCAACGCGTGTCGACCACGAGAGCCGCCACAGGACACCCCTGCGCCCTGGCGTCGGCAACAGCAAAGGGCGGGAACCTCTTTCGAGGTTCCCGCCCTTCGTGGCGTGGAGGGATCGGTGATCCCCAGACAGCTATCAGCCGAGGCTGAACGGCTTTCCATACAGGGTCACGACGCCCTTGACGGCGTCGGTGTCGACGGTCACAGTGACCTTCGCCTTGGCCTCTGCGAATCCACCGCAGTTGCTGACCTTGAAGGTCTCGTCGCCATAGGCGACACCACCGGTGTTGCCGCTGAAGGTGTAGTCCGTCACCCCGTCATCATCGCTATCGGTGGTCTGGATGATCGGCACGTAACCGGCTTGGCCGGGCCCGAGTGAAAGCGTGGTGGATGCGCCGGCAGACGGTGTCGCGCTCGTGTCGAGTCCACCACTGGTGCTCGGGGCAGCCGAGCCCTCGACTCCACCATCAGCCCCCGCACCGAGGCCGATATTCACCTGGCAACCAACGATGTAACCGGCTGCGATCGTGCCGCCGGCGGCCTCGCCCCCGACGGTGACGCGGACCTTGCCCGACACCCAGACCTCGCGGACCAAGTTGAAGGACTCGACGATCGAGTTCTGGTACTTGGCGCTCTGACCGAACAGCTCGATCTTGACGGGCGTGCCGTCGACGAGATTCTTGACCAGGGTGGTGTTGGGCACCGGAGCTGCGGCAGCGTCACCCGTGCCGGTCGCGGTGATCGCCATCAACGCGGCGCCGGTGACACCGACGCCCGCCGCTACGCGACGTGTGATGATCTTGTTCATGATTCCCCTTCGTGGAAAGTAGATCTGCCCGGAGCAGATAAGTCTTCAGAGTGTGTTATCTGCTCGGTCAGCTGACGAAGAAGGGCTGGCCGTAGAGGGACGACTTGAGGAAGGTGCCCTCACCGGTGACGGTGTCGTCGTCGTCGCTGATGTCATATCCCTTGCCGCCCACGGCCTGTGCGATGGTGCGAGCGGAGGCGTAGCCACCGCAGTTGGGGAACTCGATCTCGAAGTCGGAGAGCTGGACGTAGGCCTTCTTGCCGGACTCGAAATCCTTGCTGACGGAAACAGCCTGCACGGTTGCCTCACCCGGGGCGATGGGGAGGCTGATACCGCCGGAAACCGTCAGCGAAGGCGACGGAAGAATCGACAGCGTTCCACCGGTAGTGCCGGAGAACCCGCTCACGTCGATCTGGCAACCAGCCAGAACATAGATGGTGAGGGTGCCGTTGACACCCTCACTGCCCTCGGCAGAGAAGGTTCCCGACAGCAGGGCGGTGCGGCCAAGTCCGTTGGCGGCGACGCGGGCGACCGAGAACTGCGAGTTGCCTTTGCTGGTGGTCGTGATCTTCTCGCCCTCAAGACCGGTGACGGACTTGGATCCGTTCGCGAGCGGAGCCGCTGCCGCGTTCCCCGTTCCCATGCTTGCCAGACCGATCGCCGCCACGGCGGTGATGGCGCATGCCCCCGCAGCACGGCGCAGCCCAAGCTTGCTGAACTTGCTCATTCGTTCCCTCTCACAGGATTCGGTGTTATCTGAGAGTTGCACCCGCAATTCTCAGGTTGACCATTGGTGACCGACCCGCCGCACTCGTAATCGTTCCCCCCAGAAACACCAGGAGCCATTACATGTGGACGATGTGTGCCACCACAGCGGGCCGCGATCAGGCGCGTTCCGCAGGACTTGAACCGGCACGCCACGTCGGGCACCGGTGTCGTCCACGCGAACGCTATCTGAGAGGTCACGAAGAGGGCAACAGCTGGAATCAGCCGTGTCTCAGCATTGTTATTGGTGATCTCAAACCGGAAGTCGACCACGATGGAATCCGGAAATGTTAACGGAAGGAAAACTGGCTGAACCTGGCGTCGAGACGGGGCCGAACAATTACAGATAATGCGGCGGACGGTCCCTGTCGTACGACGAACGATCGGATTCACTGTGACTCAGATCACGTTCGTCGGAGGTAACGGTGGGCAGGTCGTCGCCGAAGATCGCGTCCAGATCACGACGCCTGCGCGCGGATCGACGCGACCCCCCGGAATTCCGGAGCGCCGACTGTTCCTCTGTCGTTGGCTCGGGATTCGGCTCCGGACCGTCAGATGCGGACACGCCTATATCCTTTCGCCGTTTGCCGACCCTAGCGGATCAGAAGTCGCTGATATTAGAAATTACATATTTTGCCAGCGGCGCGACGGTGGCCATACCGTCGCGCACCGCGGCCCGCGAATCGGCGATGTTGACCACCAGGGTCTGCCCTGAGATTCCCGCCAGGCCGCGCGAAAGCCCACCGTCGGTGGCGCCGGCCGCCAGCCCGGAACTGCGGACCGCTTCCTCGATGCCGCGCAGACGACGATCCAGGAGTGGTTCGGTGGCTTCGGGGGCCACGTCGCGCGCTCCCACGCCGACGCCACCCACCGACACCACCAGATCCACGCCGCCGATCACGGCGGTGTTCAGCGCGTTGCGGATCTCCACTTCGTCACCGGAGACGACGATCGTCGCGTCGACATGAAACCCGGCCTCCGCCAACAACTCGCCCACCAGCGGGCCGAGCGGGCTGTCGACCTCACCATGGGTGGCGCGGTCGTCGACGACAACCACCAGAGCACGCCCCACCTCGTCGCCCGTCGGTTCGTGCTCGGCACGCCCCTCCCGGGCAGCAGACGCACGCGCCGCGGCGTCGGCCGCGACCACGTCGGCGGGATCCAGATCAACGTCCAGATCAGCACCGTCCTCGGCGGGATCGACCACCTGAAAACCGGAGTTGCTCGTCATTGCCCTCGTCCTCTCCGGCGGTCGATAACCGCCCGTGCGCGCTGTGCTCTGCTGTGCTTCGTGCTCTGCTGCTTCGATTGTGCGTGCTCAGTTGGATTGCAGTGTGGCCAGGGTGACCTGTGCCGTCTTCGACTGGCCACCCGCCTGATAGGTGATGGTCACGGTGTCACCGGGGTTGTAGGAGCGCACCGCCGCCACCAGGGCGTCCCCGGAGGTGATGTTGCGGTCGCCGATCTTGGTGACGATCGCACCCTTGGGAATGCCCGCCTTGTCGGCCGGGCCATTCGCGGTCACCTCGGCGATCAGCGCGCCGGGGATGTCCGGGTCGGTACTGGGTCGGACAGTGACGCCGAGCCCGGCATGAGTGGCCTTCCCGGTGTCCCGGAGTTCGTTGGCGACGCGGATCGCCTGATCGATCGGGATCGCGAAGCCCAGACCGATGCTGCCGGTCTGTTGCTCCTGGCTGCCGCCGAGGGTGGCGATCGCGGTGTTGATACCGATCAGCGTGCCCTTCGCATTGACCAGGGCTCCACCCGAGTTACCCGGGTTGATCGCGGCGTCGGTCTGGATGGCGTCGATCACCGAGGTGGTCCCACCTTCCCGGGACGTCGACACCGGGCGATTCAGGGCGGAGATGATGCCGGTGGTCACCGTGCCCTCCAACCCAAGTGGCGCGCCGATGGCGATCACGTCCTGACCGACGGCCAGGTTCTTCGAGGTACCCACGTCGATCGGGGTGAGTCCGTCCTTGTCGACCTTGATGACCGCGATGTCGGAAATGGAGTCGGCGCCGAGAACCTTTGCGGTGGCCCGGGATCCGTCGTTGAAATTCACCACGACGTTGCTGGCGAGGCGGCCGTCGCTGCCACTGACGACGTGATTGTTGGTCATGATGGTGCCGTCATCGTCGAGCACCACACCCGACCCCTCACCCTGCTCGTTGCCGGCGGTGACATCGATGGACACCACCGACGGCAGCGTCTTGGCCGCCACCTCCTGCACCGACCCGGCCGGCGCCGGAGCGGGTTGGGTGTCCTGCGCATTCGGATCGCCGCCGAGCGGTTGCGAATTGGCGGTGTTGCTCGCCGAGTCGTCGCCGACACGTGAACCGACGTATCCGCCGATCCCACCGGCCACCAGCCCGACGACGAGGGCACCGCCGATCAGCCCGGCGACGAGTCCACCTCGCCCCTTCTTCTTCGGCTGGGACGGCTCACCGGCCGGCACCGGATCGCCGAATCCCGTCGGCGGCGGCGGTGTGGGCGGACCGGGTGGGCTCGACGGACCCGAGCCGGTCGTGCCGTACTCCGGCGGCACCCCACCGGAGGGAGGCTGCGCGCCGTAGGGCGAGGACGATCCGTAGCCGGGACCCCCGTAGCCCGAGCCCGGTGCTCCGTAGGTCTGGGTCGGCGGTTCGTAGCCGGGCGCCGACGCGCTCTGTCCGGGGTCGGCGGCCGAGGATGGGTCCGACGCCCGGTACGGGCTCGTCGACGGCGCGAAACCGGCCGTGCGTTCCCACGGCGCTCCCCCGTAGGCCGGGAACTGCCCACTGTCCGTCGCGTCGTCGCCGCCCGCGCCCTGGCCGTGTCGGCCCGACGTCGGCCACCCGGGTCCGCCCGGATTCTGCGCATCGTCGAAGGGTCCGCGCTGCGAACCTCCACCGGTCATCCTCGTCGTCCCCACATCTGCTTGTTCCTTACGTTTCTGCCTCGACGGCCCGGGCTGGACCGTGGGCGCCGCGCGGCCTGATTCGGCAGCGCAAACAACCCTAGGTGATGGGTACCGCGAACCGCCGGTAGAACGGGGTTCGCGTCCACTGATCTAGTGACGAACCACCTGCGGGGAAGGTTCCACCGGCACCGGATGACCGGGCAGGGTCATTCGGATGAGTGCACCGCCGAGGTCGGATTGTTCGGCACGCACCGTGCCGCCGAGCCGGGTCACCACCTGACGCACGATCGCCAGCCCCAGACCCGATCCCGGCATGGATCGCGACTGAGTGGAGCGATAGAACCGCTCGAAGATGAGGTCGCGGTCCTCCTCGGGGATACCCGGGCCGGCGTCGGCGACGGTCAGTTCGGCCGTCGTCACCGTGATCTGGGTGAGGGTGACCACCACGGCGCGCCCGCGGGGCGACCATTTCGCGGCGTTGTCGAGCACGTTGAGCACCGCGCGCGAGAGGCCCTGCGGTTCGCCGAAGACGTACCAGGGGCTGACCTCGGTGGTGAATTCGACGTCGGTGCGGCGACGACGGACCCGTTCGAGAGCATTCTCGATCACCTCGGCGAGATCGATCTCTTCGAGCACCACTTCCGGCGCATCCTCGCGGGCCAGATCGACGAGGTCACCGACGAGTGTGGACAGTTCCTCGATCTGGGCCATCACATCCGACCGCAGTTCCACCATGTCGGCCACCGGCACCGGCGGTGCCCCGGGTTCACTTGCCGCGATCAGCAATTCGAGGTTGGTGCGCAACGAGGTCAGCGGTGTGCGCAGTTCGTGGCCGGCGTCGGCCACCAATCTCGCCTGCTGGACCCGTGATTCGGCCAGGGCCCGCAGCATGGTGTTGAAACTCTCTGTCAGGCGCGCCAATTCATCGTTACCGGTGACCGGTATCGGCGTGAGGTCCTGGGTGCGGGCCACCCGTTCGGTGGCCCTGGTCAATCGGGCCACCGGTCTCAGCCCGGTGCGCCCCACCGTCATCCCGGCCAGCGCGGCCAGCGCGACGCCGCCGCAGCCGACGACGAGCATCACCCACGCCAGGCGTTTGAGGATGCGGTCGGTGTGTAGCAACGACTGCGCCAGCACCAGGGTGTTGCCGTCGTCGAGTTTGCGGGCCAGCACTCGCTGACCGTTCACCGTGCGCAGACTCTGATTGTTGGTGCCCGGGCTGTTGGTCGACTCCGCGATGGCCCGTTCGGTGTCCCCGAACGGGACGATGCCGATCCGCAGCGCCGAGCCGTCGGGCCGGACCAGGGCAATCGAGATGTTGGTGGAGAACACCGTGCCGGTGATCAGCGCGGTCGGGCGCTGATTGAGCGTCCCGAGCTTGGCGAGCAACGTCATGCCGTCGGCGCGGCTTTCCAGACCGGTGTCGATCTCGTTGTACATCGCCCGATAGACGACGAAGTAGGCGGCGCCGGCCATCAGGCTGACGGCGAGCAACACCACCGTCGCCGACAGCAACGTCACCCGGACCCGCAGCGACACGGTGCGGGTGAGGGTGAGCGGATCGCGCATCTCCGCGTCGTCCTTGCCCTTGGCCTTGCCGCCCCGCCGGAATCGACGCGGAGCAGCGGCACTCACACGATGTGCGCCGGTGATCTCCCCCGACGCGGCGGCGTCGGGTGGGGACACGGGCCGCGGCGTGACGCTGGGCGCGTGATCGGTGTTCACCATGGGATCGTCCGGGCCACCCACTACGGCGGGGTCTCTCGCAGAACGTATCCGACCCCGCGCACGGTGTGGATCAGCCGCGACTCGCCCTCGGCCTCGGTCTTGCGCCGCAGGTAGCCGACGTACACCTCAAGGGCGTTGCCCGACGTCGGGAAGTCATAACCCCACACCTCCTCGAGGATCCGGCTGCGGGAGAGCACCCGACGCGGGTTGGCCATCAGCATTTCCAGCAACGCGAACTCGGTGCGGGTGAGACTGATCTGCCGTTCGGCGCGGTAGACGTCACGGGTCACCGGGTCCAGGGACAGATCGGCGAAGGTCAACGTCTCCGAGTCGGCCCCGTCGTCCGGGGCGGCGCGACGCAGCAACGCCCGCAGCCGGGCGAGGAGCTCTTCCATCGCGAACGGTTTGGGGAGGTAGTCATCGGCTCCGGCGTCGAGCCCGGAGACCCGCTCGGACACCGAATCGCGGGCCGTCAGCACCAGGATCGGCAGGTCGTCGCCGGTGGAGCGGAGTCGGCGGCACACCTCGAGTCCGTCCAGACGCGGCATCATCACATCGAGGATGGCGACGTCGGGGCGTTCGGCGACGATCTTCTCCAGCGCCTCGATGCCGTCGCCCGCGGTGTCGACGGTGTATCCGTTGAACGTCAGCGATCGGCGTAACGACTCTCGGACAGCACGATCGTCGTCGACCACGAGTATGCGCATGTGTCTAGTTTTATCCACAACGTCTGAGATGTGGCTGAGCAACACCCCATGTCATCCGTGCAGGGTGTCGGGTACGGCGTCCGCGCCCGGCACCCCGAGGTGCTCAACCTGCCAGCGCCCGTTCTCGCGCCAACAGGAAGAACGGGATGGCCGTGGCGATCCCGACACCGAAGGTCAGTGCCACCGACGCCAGCCACCACCGCAGAATCCCCAACGAGCGTGCCTCGGCAAAGGCCCAGAGGTGGAAACCGATCACCACGAAGGCCAGGTCGACCATGGCGAACCGGCCGGGCGTCGACCGCAGGATGTCGCCGACGAAGAAGTCCTTCACCGATTCCGGGCCGTTCCTCCTGACGTAGGGCACAGCGATGGCGTTCTGAGTGATGAAGGCGGCCACGAACACCACGAGCAACGAACGTCGATACCACCCCGGGTGGACGTCCGGCGTGGTACCTCCTGCCGCACTCCCCGATACGGTCATCCCCGACGCCTGCCCGCCGCCCCGACCATGTCGGGGATGCGGGTGAACTTGACGCGTGGACGGCCTTGTTCTTGTCCTCGGCGACGTTCGATCCGATCGATGGCCCGCATGCCGCGGTACCCGATGACGTGACGCGTCCGGGCCCGCAGCAGTTTGCCGAAGTCACCGGGTTCCCGGGCACTGCGCGGCAGCACACCATTGGCCGCGTCGGAGATGAAGTCCTCCACCGTGTTCTGCGCGCACAACTTGTTCGCGCCGATGCCGCCGCTGGGGCCGCGCTTGGCCCAGCCGACGACGTACGCGCCGGGCATCACCGCACCGTGCTCGTCGAGCATGCGGCCCTCGTCGTTCGGGAAGACACCCCGCGTCTGGTCGAACGGCAATCCGGCGATGGGCACCGAGCGGTACCCGATGGAACGCACGGCGAGGTCGGCGGCAATGCGGTGGTCACGTGTACCGGTGGTGACGTCCACTCCCTCGACACCGGCGGTGCCGAGGATCGCGGTGGGCGCGCTGTGGAACAGGAATACGATGCGTCGCGTCGACGGGTCGGCCGGACCCGACAGATCCGGCAACGGGGCCTCCGGGTCGTCGTGGACGACCACCTCCACTCCCGGAATGGTGGACAGCGCACGGTATTCGGCCGAGGTGTAGGCGGCATGGGCCTGATCACGACGACCCAGCACGACGACCTCGTGAACGTTCTGCTGTTCCAGGATGTGCAGTGCGCGATCGGCGATGTCGGTGGTGGCCAACAACTCCGGCGGCGACACCAGGATGCGGGCGACGTCGAGCGCCACGTTGCCGGTGCCGACGATCACCGCGCGGCCCGATGCCGAGTCGTCGTGGCGGATCGGCGGGGCGACGTCCGCACCGGGCACCGCGTTGTACCACGCGACGAGTTCGGTGGCCGACGTCGAACCGGGCAGGTCTTCACCCGGAATGCCCAGGCGCCGTGACTCACTGGCGCCGACCGCGTAGAAGACGGCGTCGAAGTGCTCGGCGAGTTCGGCCGGCGTGATGTCGTTCGGGCCCTGTCCCACAGAGACATTGGTGGCCATCGTGACCCGCGGATCGCGGTAGAGCAGGTCGAAGCCGTGCAGCACGCCCTTGGTGCCGGGATGGTCGGGGGCGACGCCGGCGCGGACCAGTCCGCCGGGGGTGGGCAGCCGGTCGATGACGGTCACGTCGGCCTCGGTGCGATCGAGCAGAGTGCGCAACGCGTAGCCACCCGACGGCCCGGTCCCGACCAGTGCAACACGCAGTCCCGCAGGCAGTTTCGGGATGTCGGGGTAGGTGACGTCACTCCAGCCCGACGTCACGTCCGGGTTGTTCTTGTAGTAGTCGGCGTTGATGTCGAGGAAGACCTTGTCACGGGTGCCGAGCTTGTCGGCCGGGAAGATCGCGTCGACGGGGCAGGCGTCGGCGCAGGCACCGCAGTCGATGCAGGCCACCGGGTCGATGTGCAGAATGTCGGAGCTGCCGAAGCCGCGCTCTTCGGGGGTCGGGTGGATGCAGTTGACCGGGCAGACCGACACGCACGCCGCGTCGCTGCAGCAGGATTGAGTGATGACAAACATCAGAGCATGTTGGCTTTCCGGTAGTAGTACATCGCCGGACGGGTCAGCAGGCCGACCTCGTCGAGGAACTCCATCAGGTGCGCGCAGCTGCTGCGGATCATCGAGTGGAAGTGCGAGTTGGCGTTCATCTCGGCCACGGCGCGGTCGGCGTCGAGGCCGGCATCAACAAACGCCTGACGCTGAACCAGATTCGACACGATGGTGTAGGCGCCGATAGAGATGTAAAGGGCGCTGAAGGCGCGTCGCGCGCGGCCCACACCCTCGAGGGCGTCACGGACTTCCTGGCGCGCGAACTTCATGTGACGGGACTCTTCGAGGACGTGGATCTCGTTGACGGTCCGGATGAACGGGAGCACCCGATCGTCGCGCATGCACCCGCGCTGGAACACGTCGAGCACCTCTTCGGCCACGAGTATGCCGGCGTAGGCGACCTCATTCTTGGCGGTGGCCTTGAAGAACTTGCCCAGTCGGCCAACGAATTTGGACGGACGGTAGGAGGTGCCGACCATCTTCTCGCTGGCCTTGGCGAACATGATGGAGTGGCGGCATTCGTCGGCGATCTCGGTGAGCGCGAACTGGAACTCGGGGCTGTGGTACTCGCCGAGGTACTGGTCGCGGATGACCATCTCCTGCAGGATCATCTCGAACCAGATGCCGATGTTCATGATCGACGCGAACTCGTGGCGGGTCACCGAGATGCGCTGCTCCTCGGTGAGCTCATCCCAGTACGCGGTGCCGTAGAGCGACGACCATTCCGGGCTGCACCCGTACTTGGTGGGGTCCATCGGGAGGTCCCAGTCAATCTCGGTCATGGCGTTGCGCGAGAGACGGGCGGCCGACGCCAGCAGCCGAGCCGACACCTCATCGGTGTCCTGATCCTGCATGCTCACCACGACCGCATCCTGCTCGTCGCGGTCGCGGTTGTCGTGATCATGTGCGGCGTGTTCCATTGCGGCGGTCATATCGCGTGCCTCCGAATCATTTAAGTTGATGACAACAGACGTTGTCTTATCAACGCTTGTTGTCAAGATAGCAGGGCTGTGTGACGGAGTAAACAGACACGGACATATACTCGTGAGTAAGTTCTGCGGAGCGAAGCATCTATGCAGTTCAGACGCTAGGAGAGCGCATGTCATCGATCTTCATCACCGGCGGTGCGGCCGGTATCGGGCTGGCCACGGCCGAGCGATTTGAGCGGGCCGGCTGGACCGTCGGGATCTACGACGTCAATCAGGACGCCGTCGACAAGGTCAAGGCCAATCACCCCGACTTCATCACCGGGGTGATCGACGTTCGCGAGCCCGAGCAGTGGCAACAGGCATTGGCCGAGTTCACCTCGCACACCGACGGAACCCTCGACGTGCTCGACAACAACGCCGGCGTGCTGGTGGCCGGTCGCCTCGACGAGATCTCCCCCGCCGCGATCCGCGCGCAGATCGACATCGACGCCCTCGGCGTGACCCTCGGTGCACAGGCCGCCTACCCCTACCTCAAGGCCACCCCGGGCGCCCACCTGGTGAACATCGCCTCGGCGTCGGCGATCTACGGCCAGCCGGGCATCGCCACCTACAGTGCCGCGAAGTTCTACGTCGCCGGGCTGACCGAGGCACTCGAGCTGGAGTGGGAGCCCGACGACATCCGCGTCGTCAGTATCTGGCCGCTGTGGGCCAAGACAGCCCTCGCCGACAACGACGCCAAGACCACCAAGACCCTCGGCGTGCACATCACCCCAGAACAGGTGGCCGACAAGGTCTTCGAATCGGTGCATCCCAACCGCGTCGATCGGCTGCTGCATCGCACCAGCTACTCGGTGGGCACCCAGACCCTGGTGCTGGGCAACGCCGCCAAGTTCATCCCGAACGTCGTCAACCGGACCGTCAACAAGTTCCTGGCCCAGTAGTTCTCACCCCTCGTCGCCCTATCCGCCGTTGAACGCACGCCTGCGTGACGCTCCCGGCGCCCGTCCCCACCGACGGCGCGGCGTGCGCCGGGGTCACCGACACGACCGCGATCCCGATCCCCAGCAACAACACGACGACGGCGACATGACGCGGCCCACGACGCCCCGACCCATCTCGCTCGCCATGCATGGCAACGACAGGGAAGGCCGGGAAGCGTGTTGATCGTCCGATTCACTCGCGCAGAATGAAAACCGGCCCCGTTGGCCTCGCTCGCGTCGACGTTGACAGCGCTCACCTCGACGTTGACAGCGTTCAGCTCGACGTTGACAGCGCTCGCCTTCCGTCGGTCGAGCCCGTGGAGACCCCTCCACACGACGCCGTTGGGCCGGAACCAGCAGCTTTACAGGAGGTCTCGAGGCTCGTCGCCGGCGCTCCTCACACCTCGACCAGCGGGTAGTGGGCAGAGCCGGCCGCCGGGCGGGAGCCGGCGAGCGGGCGGTCGTCAGGGCCGGCGGCGCCTCGGCCACCGGACGATGTTGGGGGCGGTGGGCAGTCGCCACCGCCACGCCAGCCCGGCCAGACGCAGGGCGGTGGCGGTGATCGCCGAAACGATGAGGACGAGGTTGTGAAACTGTGGCAGCCATGTCTCGCCGGCCACGTACAGGCACGCGCCCACCAGCGCGGGCACCGCGTAGAGGTCGGCCGGCTGGAGCAGCAGCGGGATCTCGTTGGCGAGAGCGTCACGCAGGACTCCGCCGCCGATCGCGGTCAGCATTCCGACCAGGATCGCCGCGAATACGCTGGCGTCGACGTCGAGTGCAATGCCGGCGCCCGTCGTCGCGAACAGACCCATACCGAAGGCGTCGAGCACCAGGATCGTGCGTCGGAGTTCGGCGAAGGCGGGGTGAAAGAAGAACACGACGAGACTCGCGATGACCGCGGTGAGGATCGGTGGCCAGTTCTGCACGGCCGTCGGCGGGGTGATGCCGAGCAGCACGTCGCGCAGGATGCCACCACCCACGCCGGTGAGCACGCCGACGGTGAGGATGCCCCAGAGGTCGAAATCCTTGCGGACACCGAGGAGTGCGCCCGACGCGGCGAACACCGCGATGCCGGCGATGTTGAGTATCTCGAGAAGCATGGGAAGCCTACGACCAAACAAAACGACCGCCCCGGTTTCCCGGAGCGGTCGTGGTGTCAGTGACCGGTGACCGGTCGGCCCAACTCAGCGGCGGTCGAGATCGATGATCCCGGCCTGCGCGGCCTTGGCGTAGCGGCGCGGGATGCGCTGCGCAACGCCGGCGACCTTCACCTCTTGGAGTGCGGGGTTCTCCGCCTTCCACTGCGAACGACGGGTACGGGTGTTCGCCCGCGACATCCGGCGCTTCGGTACAGCCATGATCGTGCCCTTCTCTACGTGGTCTCGCCGACCATCCGCTCCGCGAAGGGGATGGTTGCTCTTGGTCAGCGCGTCGGCGGCCATGGGGCGCGACACGCAACCCGACCAGACTACAGGCCGGATGGGTCGGGATCCAAAACGGCCGGGACCTCAGTAACCGGAGGACGCGACCAACAGGATCGCGAACACGTACCAGAGCACCGTAACGACCAGCCCGAGCAGGTTGAGTGCACCGATGACGATGCCCGCGATCGCCATCCCGTCACCGTCTTCGGCGCCCTGGGACTCCCGGATCTGTTTGCGGCCGATCAGCCCGAAGATGATGCCCAACCAGCCCAGACACATGAACGCTCCGATGATGGACACCACCAGCGCGGCCGTTGCCATGCCGTTGGTCCTGCGTGCCGGCGCGCCGACGACCAGGGGTGTCACATAGACCGGCTGCCCGTACACGGGAACCCCGATCGGCGGCGGCGCCGACGGTGTGCCGTAGGTGGGCAGCGGCGGTTGCGGCGCGCCGTACACCGGTGGCGGCGTGGCCGCGGCGGGCGGTGGCAGCGGCGGGAGGGCCGGTGGCGCAGGTGGACGGGGCGGCTGCGGCGGCAGCGACGGTGTCGGCGCCGACACCGGATTGAGCCGGGTCGGCTGCCACTGCGACGAGTCAGCACTCGGCGGCGTTGACGATCCGTGCGAGGACGACCCCGGCGACGACTTCTTGGAGAAGTCGATACTCGGCCGCGGCGCGATGGTCGTCTTCTCGCTCTCGGCGAGGTCGAACGGACCCGACCCCGGCACGGGATTGTCGGTCGGTTCGGGCATGGAACGGCCTCCCTGCGTCACTGTCACACGTCGTGTGTGCGCGCCCAGCGTAACCAGCACCCGGCGTCTCGCAAGCGTCGGAACCGTCCGATTCATCCGAACGCACGCGTTGCGTCCGGCCCGGACGGGCGGTCATAGACTCACTCGAGTGTCAGGAGTCGTGTCCGGTTTCACCGCCATCTTCATCATGGTCGGCGTCGGCTTCCTCCTCGGCCGCACCGGCGCGCTGGGCGAGCACGCCCACGAGGTGCTCTCCCGCCTGGTCTTCTTCGTGTCGACTCCGGCGTTGCTGTTCTACTCGCTGGTCACCACCGATCTGTCGACCATCTTCTCGGCAACGCTGGTCATCGCGGGTAGCTCGGCACTCGCGGTGGGCGCGCTGTACGCCGTCATCGCGAAAGTGATCCTGCGGCGCGACACCCCCGACCTGGTGATCGGCGCGCTCGCGTCGTCGTATGTCAACAGCGTGAACCTCGGCGTCCCGATCGCGATCTTCGTGCTCGACGACGCCTCGTTCATCGCGCCCCTGCTGTTGTTCCAGATCCTGATCTACTCGCCGATCGCGCTCGCGGCACTGGACATGACGGCCCTCGAACGCGGCACCGGGCACCCGTTCCGGGACGCGGTGGTGTTGCCGCTGACCAACCCGATCGTCATCGGTGGGCTCGCCGGCGTCGTCATCTCGGCACTCGGATGGCACCTGCCGCAGGCGGTTCTGGAACCGCTCAAGATGCTCGGCAACATGTCGGTGCCGGGTGCGTTGCTGGCGTTCGGTCTGTCGTTGACGGGCGCGGCGATCTTCAGGAAGGGTGAGAGTCCGCGTCGCGACATCGTGCTGGCCACGGTCCTCAAGATGGTGGCGATGCCCCTGCTGGTCTATGTGATCGCCCGCTGGGGTTTCCATCAATCCGGTCACCAGTTGTTCGCCCAGACCGTCATCGCCGCCCTGCCGACCGCACAGAACGTCGTGGTGTACGCCACCCGCTATCGACGAGGCCAGATCCTGGCCCGCGACACCGCGTTGATCACCACTCTGGCGTCGATCCCGGCCATCGCCATCATCGCGTGGCTGTTGGCCTGAACCGCCGGCGCCCGCCGACAGCTCACTGTCAACGCATGTCAGTCGACGTCGACGGACGCGGTCGCGAACTCGCCCGCCGCCCCGAGGGCGATCTCCTCCTCGCGCTGATGGGCCGTGAGTTGATGAGCCGCGTGCCGTGGGATGGCGAATGCCGCCAGCAACGCTGCGAGAGCGAACGCGCCCGCCCCCAGCAGGAACGCCACCCGGTAGGCGTTCTCGGTGGGCAGTGATACCGACACCGGCCCCATCGAGTGGACGGCGACCTCGGCGGCCAGCACCGTGATGATGACGGCACTGCCGACCGCCCCGCCGACGGTCCGCATGATCGAGTTGATCGAGTTGGCGATGCCGGTTTCGTGTGGTTCGACGTTGCCGACCAGCAGCGCGGGCATCGCCGCATACGCCGCCGCGACCGCGACGTTGGCGATCACCAGCCCGACGATCATTTCGCCGGTGTTGGCGTGCAGGAAGGTCAGCAGCAGCATCCCGATGATGCCGACGACCGCGGCGACCAGCAGCACCACGCGCGGACCACGCCGGGCCACCGCCGCACCGGCGACGGGTCCGACCAGGATCGAGACCACCGCGCCGGGAAGCATGAACACCACGCTGGTCGTCAGCACCGACGCACCGAATCCGTATCCGGCGATCGCGTCGGGGGTCTGCACGAAGTAGGTGGCGCCGAGGAACACACTGAACATGGCGAATCCGACGCACAGCGAGGCGGTGTTGGTGGCGAGCACCGCGCGCCGGGTCAGCAGGTCCACCGACACCAGCGGAGAACGCTTGCGCGACTGCAGAATCCAGAAGCCAACCAGGACGACGACGGCCGCGAGGTAGAGGCCGATGACGCGGGCCGAACCCCAGCCCCAATCGTGGCCCTGCGACGTCGGCAGCAGCAGACACACCAGCCCGACGGCCAGGACCAGGGCACCGACGTAGTCGACACTGCCACCGGCGCCTCGACGATCCGGAACCGCGAACACCATCATCACCAGCACGATCGCCGTCATCGCGACGCACAGCCAGAAGATCCGCCGGTAGTCGGCGTCGTCGCGGGTCAGCAGTCCGGTGGCGACCAGCGCCAGACCACTGCCCACCCCGAGTGCCGAGGCGGTGATCGCCATGGCACCGGTGAGGCGTTGGTGGGGTAGTTCGTGCCGGAGCACGCTGATCGCGAGCGGGAACAGGCCGAAGCTCGCGCCCTGCAACACCCGCGCGACGATCAGTACTCCGATCGAATGGGTCAGTGCCGCAAGCAGACTGCCGACCAAGGTGATCACCAGCGCGATCAGGATGATGCGCTTGTGGCCGTAGACGTCACCGAGACGTCCGAGCAGCGGCGTCAGCGCCGACGCCGAGAGCATCGTCGCGGTCGTCACCCATCCGACCGTCGTCAACGAGACGCCGAGTTGCTCTCCGATCTGGGGGAGCACCGGCACCGCGAGGGTCTGGATCATCGCGAGGAGCAGCACCGACGACGCGGCGGCAACGAGGATCAGCGTCGGCGACGACGCCCTCGTGGAGGTCTGAGATGCGGTCATGACGACCACCATAAGGCGGAAGTCGACACTGTGTCGATTCGAGTCGACACCGTGTCTGTTTTGGGTGGGTTCTACGATGATTCCATGGCCAGTAGCACCGCGCGGACCGCCTCCGCCCGTCGCCGGGGTACCCCCTCCAAGGGTGACCAACGCGAGGCGCAGATCCTCACCGCCACCCGGTCACTGCTGGCGCACCGTCCGATGGCCGACGTCACGATCGACGAGATCGCCTCGGCCGCAGGTATTTCACGAACAAGCTTCTACTTCTACTTCCCCTCGAAGCAGGCCGTGCTCGCGACGCTGATGGAGCAGACCTGGGATCAGTTCTCCACGACCCACGAGTGGTTCGACTCCGACGGCCCGCACCCCGATCTGCTCCGCGCCCAACTCGACGCGGTCGCCGACATCTGGCGCGCCAATGGCCCGATCCTGGCATGCGTCGGCCAGTCCCCCCAGGGTTCGGGCTATCCCCCACTCGAGGACTTCATCGATCGTGCGCGGCAACGGTTCATCGAACGACTGGCCACCAAGATCGACCGCGACCGGGCACTCGGGCTGGCGCCGGACGGCCCATCGGCGACCGAACTGGCCACGTTGGTCTACATCGTGCGTGACGGACGTCTCGCCGATCTGACGGCCACCACCACGACGCCGGAGACGTCCTACACCGCCACCCGGAATGCTTTGGCGGAGGCCATCATCCGCATGATCTACGGAATGCTCGACTGACTCACCCGATCAGCCACAACCCCAGAACTTCTTGGGCCCCTCGCCCCGTTCCCTGCGTTTCACCTCGACGCCGCCCATCAAGGCGAATCCGGTGATGTGCACGGTCGGGGCGCCGGGCACTCCCGGTCCTGCGGCCTTGCCACCGAAGCCGCCCATCACCGCCGCACCGCCGATCTCGACGGCGACGTCGGGCGGCACGGTGATGTCGACGCCACCCATGATGGCCACGCACTGGATCGTCAGGTGGGGCTCGGTGAACTCGACCTCACGCAGGTCGATCTCGACGCCACCCATGATGGCCGTCGCCGACAGATGCTCGGCTACGGCCGCCTGCCCCTTGAGTTCACTGCCGGACATGATCGCCAACCGCGACCGCACCGGCTCACGACCACTGTGCGGAGTGACCCGCGACGGATAGGGCGCCCCGGCGGCCGGCAGCCGCACTCCGAGCTGGGTGACCGGCAGATCGTCGGTCAACGCGTCGAGGTCACCGAACGTTTTCGCCGTCAACGCTTTTCCCGCTCGGTCGGAGTACTCCTCGGGAGACAGACTGCCCTGTTCCATCGCCGCCGAGAGGATCTCGTGCACGAGTTCCCGATCGGCGTCGGCGGCACGCATCCGCGCCGCGCGGTCGTCACCGAATGCCGTCGAATCGTCAGAAGTGGTCACGTCCACCAGGTTAGGCGGGTCGGTCCCCGCAACGCATGAGTGATCACCCTGAGATACACCCTGAGTCGGCCGGTTTTCTGGCACGATCGCCTGATGACACGAGTCGGCAAGGTCCTCACCTTTCTGGGCGTCGTGGCGCTGGCCCTCAGCGTCGGTGCCGGAGTGCTCCTCGCGGTCACCGGCATCTCCAAGGTCACCGATCAGACCAACAGCGCCTTCGAGATCCACGGCTCGACCACCAAACATTTCTGGGCCGATGAGAGCCTCGCCCTCTACGCCCCCGGCACCCAGAACGCCTTCGAGGACGCACTGCCGCAGTGCACCATCACCGGACCCGGTGTGCAGAGACAGGCTTCGAACGTCACGTCGTCGTTCACCTACAACCACACCACGGTGCGTTCCTTCGCGCAGTACTCCTTCACCGAGACCGGCGACTACGTCATCGACTGCGGCGACGGCTACGTCGTCGGCGCACCGCCCCTGGCCGTGGGCGGCGTGCTCTCCGGGGTCGGCGGTATCCTGCTGGCCGTCTTCGGCGGACTGTTCGGACTGTTCATCGCCATCGTCGGGATCGTCCTGTGGGTCGTCGGCCGTAATCGCGACCGGCGCACTCCACCACCCCTCGGTCCGCCCGAAGGTCCTGCCGCCCGGCCGGGATTCACGCTCTGACCCCGCTTCACGCTCGTCCCCGCGACTGCCCGCCTAGCCGCGTCGACGACCCCGCCGTGACTTCAGGTAATCGCCGACGACGGCCGCGCCGAGTCCGTCGACATCCGGGGCCACCACTCGCCCACCGATGCGCCGAGCGATCTGATCCATGAAATGCGCGAGACCGGGATCCTCCCCCAACCGGAAGAAGGTGACCTGCGCACCGAACCGGGCGACGTGGTCGAGTTCGCGGACAGTCAGCGCGATCGTCTGCGGATGCGGCGGATAGAAGAAGAACGGTTCGCCGCTGGGATCGAGGTGGGCGGTCGGCTCGCCGTCGGTGACCACCAGCACCACCGGCTGGGCGTTCGGGAATCGCCGCAGATGCCGCTGCGCGAGCAGCAGCGCGTGATGCAGGTTGGTGCCCTGCTCCATACGCGGTTGCAGCCCGGTCAGCTCGGCGATGTCGATGGACCGCGCATACCGCCCGAACGCGATGAGGTGCAGCTCATCGCTGCGGAATCGGGTGGAGATCAGGTGATTCAATGCGATCGCCGTGCGCTTCATCGGCGTCCAGCGACCCTCCATCTCCATCGAGAACGAGGTGTCGACCAGCAGCACCACCGCCGCCTGGGTGCGCGCCTCGGTCTCGGCCACCTCCACGTCGCGGACGTCGATCCGCACCGCCGGCTGCCCGGCGGTGCTCGGCGCGCCTTCGGCCGCCGTCCGCAGCACGGCGTTGGACACCGTCCGCGACACATCCCACGGATCGGTGTCACCGAACGCCCACTCGCGGGTGGCTCCGGTCGGTTCACCGAGCAGCCCACTGTTGCGGGTCTGACGGTCGCCGCGGCTGTGCATCTGATCGGCAATGTCTTTGAAGATCGACTGTCCGAGTTGACGCATCGCCTTGGGGCTCAGGCGAAGTTGGCCGTCGGAGGTGCGGTCGAAGAAACCCTCCTCGCGCAGCGCCTTCTCGAGTTCTTGCAGCGTGCGCGCGTCGACACCGGCCTGCTCCCCGAGCTGACGTTCGAGGGCGTCGATGTCGATGTCATCCATCTGCGCACCGGCATACTGCTGCGAGAGTTGTTCGGACAGCGCCTCGAGTTCGGAGATGTCGCGTAAGGCCGCGGCGCCCTGCCCGAGGCCCATCTGCTGATCCCCCGAGAACTCTTGCGAGCCATCCCAATCCAGCCCGGGACGCGCCTGCCGCAACGCCGAATCCATCTGCGCGAGTTGACTCATCAGCTCCGGTGAACCGAACGCCTGCTGGGCGAGCTGGTCGAGTTCGGCGCGTTGTTCAGGGCTCAGCGAGTTGTAGAACTGCTGCGCCGCCGCGGCCCGCTGCGCCAGCGAATCGATGAGTTCTTCGGTGTTGCCGGGGTTTTCGGGAAAGTGGTCGCCGTGTTTGTCCATGAAGTCGGCGAACTGTTCGGTGGTGTCCTCACCACGGTTGTGGGCGTCGAGGAGTGCGTTGAGATCCGACAGCATCTGCGAGATCTGTTGACGGTCCTGCTCGGTCGCTCCTTCGAGCGCTTCCTTCATGCCGGCGAATCGTTGGTCGAGCAGTTCCCGGCCGAGCAGATCCTTGATCTTCTCGTAGTCCTCGCGGGCCTGCGGGCTGCGCCACCGATAGTCGGCGAGTTCCTCGACGGCCTGCGCGGTGGACGGCGGCAACGACCCGATCTGCATCTCGGCGAAGCGCGCATCGTCGTCGAGGTCGCGGGCGAGTTGTTTGCGCTCCTCGAGTACCGCACGGTCGAGCAGTTCCCGGATCTCGGTGAACGTCCCGTCGAGGTTGCGCTTCTTGAGCAGTTCCTGGCGTCGCCGATTGACCTGCTCACGCAGCTTGTCCAGCCCGGTCATGTTCTGCGACCCGCGGCGCAGGAATTCCCGCAGCGCCCGCTGCGGACTCGCGCCGCTCATCACGTCGTCGCCGATCTCGCTCAGCGCCTCCCGCAGATCCACCGGTGGCGCAAGCGGATCCGGCCCACCGGTGTAGCGCTGATAGCGGGACCGGTGAAAGTTCTTTCCCACCACGGGGTTCTCCCCTCAGCCGTAGATGGTCTGCCCCGACTCATCGGCTTCCTTGCCGATGCGTCGGGCGAGGAACAAGCCCTCCAACGCGAGTTCGACGGCGCTGGCACGTTCACCGTCGGAGGTCGCCTCAAGCCGTTCGGCGATGTCGTCGATGACCTTGCCGGTGGTCTCCGGCGACGGCAATGAGTCGAGGAAGTCCGCGGCGGTGATCCGGTCGCCGGTGACGACGAGGTCACCCGATTCCAGCGCGGACACCAACGGCGCCATGTCGATTCCGCCCAGGTGCGCCCGCACCGTGTCGGCGACCGACTTGCGCATCAGGTGTTCGAGGATCTCCAGTTCGCGGCCTTCCTCACCGGATTCGAATTCGATCTTGCCGCGCAGTACCTCGATCACCGACTCCAGGTCAACGACGCGGGCAACGGGTGTCTCTTCGCCGGCGACCGCGGCGCGATGCAACGCGGCGGCGGCGACGGTCTCGGCGGCCGCGATCGAGAAGCGCGCGGACACACCGGATCGCTGGTCGATCGACGGATGATCGCGGGCGTAGCGGGTGAACCGCGCCAGGATCTCGATCAGGAAGGTCGGCACCGTCGCGGTGAGGTCGGCCTCCTGCTCGATGACGGCGATCTCATCGTCGAGTTCAAGCGGATAGTGCGTGCGGATCTCCGCGCCGAAGCGGTCCTTGAGCGGGGTGATGATGCGCCCGCGGTTGGTGTAGTCCTCCGGGTTCGCACTCGCCATCACCAGGACGTCGAGGGGCAGGCGCAGCGTGTAACCGCGGACCTGGATGTCGCGTTCCTCCATCACGTTGAGCATGGAGACCTGGATACGTTCGGCGAGGTCGGGCAGTTCGTTGATGGCGACGATGCCGCGATGGGCGCGCGGGATCAGCCCGAAGTGGATGGTCTCCGGGTCACCGAGGCTGCGGCCCTCGGCCACCTTCATCGGGTCGATGTCGCCGACGAGGTCGGCCACCGACGTGTCCGGGGTGGCGAGTTTCTCGCTGTAGCGCTCGCTGCGGTGTCGCCATTCGATCGGCAGGTCATCGAGCAGATTGGCGGCCTTGCGGATCGACGCCGGGGTGATCGGCTCGTACGGATGCTCACCGAGTTCGGAGCCGGCGATCACCGGCGTCCACTCGTCGAGCAACCCGACGAGCGTGCGCAGCAGGCGCGTCTTGCCCTGACCGCGTTCGCCGAGCATCACCACGTCGTGACCGGCCAGCAACGCACGTTCGAGCTGCGGCACGACGGTGGCCTCGAAGCCGACGATGCCCGGCCACGGATCGTTCCCCGCCCGCAGCGCGATCAGGAGGTTGTTGCGGATCTCATCGCGCACGCTGCGCTGAATGTGACCGCTCGCGCGGAGTTCGCCCAGCGTCCGGGGTGAGGGGTGGCGGGTTTCGGTTCTCTGAGAGGTGGTGGCGATGGTGTTCTCCTCTGGCACCTTTTCCACGGTACTCCCGTTGCCGAGGCGGGCAGGCGGTTCGCGAGCGGCCCTCCCCTCGGGGTGCGGCGGGCCGCGGAGACGCGGGCGGACCGGACGGCTTGCGCCCAGCACGCGCACAACCCTGGGCGCGCAGCCGCCTCCCCGGGAAACTCGTGACGTAACCGCCACCCACTTGCTACCCCATCGGCCCCGAGGAGCCCATATGACATCAACCATCCGTACGTCCGTCGTCCCGTTCGTGGTGACTGCCACGGGCACCGGGGTCGCCCAGCATCTCGTCGTCGACGGCGACGCCGGCCACGAGTTCGACACCGACGCCTACCCCGCCTTCGGTGGTCGCGACGAGGCGCCGAGCCCGCTGTTCTACGCCCTCGGCGCCCTCACCTCGTGTAATCAGGTGACCGCCGCGCTGGTGGCCAAGGACCTCGGAATCAGGCTGGGCTCATTCAACTTTCGCATTCAGGGCGATCTGGACACCGCGGTGCTGGTCACCGGCGCCGACGGCAACGCGAACTTCGAGGCGGTCACCGTCGAGGCGACCGTGAGCTCCGATGCGTCTCCGGAACAGTTCGACCGCTTCGTCTCCGAGGTGGAGCGTCGGTGCCCGGTGAGTCAGCTGTTCATTCGCAGCGGTCTGCGTTTCACCAATCGTTGGACTCAGGCGCCGCTCGACATTTGAGCGTGTCAGGTGCCCCGACGCCACTGCGGATCGCGGCCGATGAACCCGACGAGACGGGTGACCGGGTCAGCGTCGGGGTCCACCGGCACCGCCGGTCCGTACTGTCCGGATGATCGCAGGATGTCCTCCATCCCGACCATCCCGTCGAGGAGGTGTTCGGCGAAGCGGGCGTCCAGGTCGGGTGTGATGCCGACCGCTGTGGCCAGGTCCCAGGTGTGCATGAAGACGTCGGCGGTGTAGAAGGTGTCGATGGCATCGGCGAGTGGGAACCGCCCCACCATCGGGTGGCTGAAGGTCTGGCGCGCCGACGGCCCGTCGAGCAGGTCCTGCACGGCGGCGGCGTGCGCTCGCCAGGCGGCGACCGGGCGGTCGGCGGGGTGCGGCGTCGGCGGCAGCGTGATACCGCCGCCGGCAAGGAATCCGGGGAACCATTCGACGAGGTGGGCGACGACATCGCGCGCGGTCCATTCCGCCACGGGCGTCGGCGCATCCCAGTCCGAAACGGCGACAACCACATTGGTGAATCCGTCGGCGATGAACCGGTGGCGTTGCGCCGCAGGCAGATCGGTCACCGCCGGTGGCGCGTTCACATCTGTCCCGATTCGATCAGCGACTGGAGGGCGGCGTATCCCTCGTTGACCCCGACCTCCATCCCCGACGCCAGCCAGCCGTCGCGGGCGGCGAACGAGTCGCACAGCGACTGGGCGTGCAGGCGGGTCATCCCGTCGCCGAGGTCTTCGAACCAGAGTGTCTCCAGCGCAACCTGATCGGGCATGCCCTCGAAGGTGAAGGTCTGAACGATCGTGTCGTCGGAGACGGTGTGGAAGCAGCCACGGAAGCCGAACTGCTCACCGTCGCGTTCGGAAATGTAACGCCAGCTGCCGCCGTCGCGGACATCCCAGTCGATGATGCGACTGGAGATCGACGACGGCCCGACCCAGCGCACGAACAGTTCGGGATCGGTGTGGGCGCGCATCAATTGCGCTGGGGTACCGTGGAAATCGCGGGTGATGTGGATGATGGGTACCTCGGCGTCGGCTTCGATGACGGCTTCGGGGTAGCGAGTGGACGTGCTCATGATGCGCGGCCTTTCTGGTGGTGGGGTGATGCGTCGTCGTTCATGTCGTTCATGTCGTCCAGAAGTGCGTCGAGGCGGCGGTAACGCTCCTCGGCGGCATGCTGGTACCGGTCGATCCACGCGGCCATCAGATCGAAGACCTGCGCCTCCAGGTGGACCGGACGTTTCTGTGCCTCACGGGTTCGGGAGACCACCCCGGCGTCCTCGAGCACCTTGAGGTGTTTGGAGACCGCCTGGATGCTGACGTCGTAGGGTTCGGCGAGTTCGCTGACCGTCGCATCGGAGACCGCCAGCCGCGCGACCATGTCGCGTCGCGTCGGATCCGCCAGTGCGGCGAACACTTTCGAGAGCTCGTCGTCGGCCACCGTGTCCTCCTCAACCGTTTGGTTGAATACGACTTTGCGCCGGTACGGCCTGTTTGTCAACCTTTTGGTTGAATTCGACGAGTCTGGTCGGAGCCGGACACCCGAGACCGAAGGGCATCGGCGCCGATGACCACAAACGTCCCCGTGGCACCGGCTCACCGGAATATTGCGACGAGACCGCGTCACCGGGACGTTTGTGGGCATTGCGCGTTGCGCCACCTTTTCCCACGGTTCCGACGGAACCGTCGCGGCCCGCCGCGCGTCCAATCCCGCATGAACCTCGGAATCTTGTCCCGCGCCGAACTACTCGCATCCGACCTCACCGACAACGACCTGCGCCGGATGGTGCGCAGAGGCGAACTGACACAGGTGCGGCGCGGTTGGTACGCAAAGCCCGATGCCGACACCACCGCACTGTCCGCATGCCGACGCGGCGGAAGCCTGAGCTGCGTCTCGGCACTGAAGAAGCACGGGGTATGGGTGCCGCCCGGCTATGACTCCCTGCACGTTCGGGCCACCAAACACGCTCAGTGCCGTCGCCGTGACTTCTGCGTACTGCCCGGACGACCGCTGCCGATCGACACGATTCTGGACTCCGTCCCGGTCGCACTGGCCTGCGCCGCGAGATGCATGACGGACGAGGACTGGATCGCCTGCGCCGACTCCGTGATGAACTCCCAGGGCATCAAGGTCGCCGAGTTACGCTCCCAGTTGCCCTACGTCAGCGCCCACATCGACCGACTCCTGCTCCGGTCCGACCATCGTTCCCAATCCGGCACCGAGAGCCTCGTTCGGGATCGCCTGTATCTGAGAGGCTTTCATGTGGAGGTGCAGCCGGCGATCGACGATGTCGGCCACGTCGACCTCAAGCTCGGACGCTTACTCCTCGAGTGCGACAGCAAACTGCACCACACCAGCCTCGAGAGCTACCGAAAGGACCGGCGACGTGATCGAAAATCGGTCGCGCAGAACCTCATCAGCATGCGCCTGACCTACGACGACGTGCTATACGGCTGGGACGAGACACTCGAGGACATCCTCGCCATCACCAAGCCGGGGAAGCACCGTCTGTCACGACCGAAAACGTCCCCCTGAGCCGGTCTCACCGCAATAATCCGGCGAGACCGTCCCACGGGGACGCTTTCAGTCACTCGAGTTGGCGCCTCGCTCGGGTGGACCGGATCAGCGTGCGACCCCGCGCGGCTCATCGCCACGCAACGTGATGCGATGCATGACGCGGCGGTTGTCGCCGTAATCGCGGTTGGCGTAGTGCAGGGTGTTGCGGTTGTCCCACAGCACCAGGTCACCGGCACGCCAGCGATGGCGCACAATGTGTTCCGGTTTGGTGAGGTGGGCATATAGCAGATCGAGGATGCCGCGGCTCTCGGCGTCGGACACATCCTCGATGTGGGAGGTGAAGCCCGGGTTGACGAACAGCGACTTACGTCCGGTCTCCGGGTGCACGCGCACCACCGGATGACTCACCGGCGGAAGCTCGGTGACTTCCTTTCCGTCCCACACATTTCCACGCCCGCTACGCCGTTGCTTGAGGTAGTATCCGAATTCGCGGCTACCGTCGTGTACCGCCCGGAGCTGCTCGACGAGCGCTCTGACCGGCTCCGACAACGACCGGTACGCGAGTTCGGCATCGGCCCAGTTGGTATCACCGCCGTTGCGGGGCAACACCACCGGGCGCAGGATCGATCCCATCGGCGGACGCGGCATGAACGTGACGTCGGTGTGCCAGACGTCGGCGAAACCGTTGTCGGCGCTGTCGAGGGCGTACACCTCGTCGGGCACATCCCCGCTGTCCCACACCGGATGTCCGATCGTGAGATCGCCGAGTCGGCGACCGAACTCGATGTGCTGGGCGTCGTCGAGGTGCTGATCGCGCAACACGATCACCTTGTAGTCGATGAGTGCCGCCCGGATGGCGCGGACCTCGTCGTCGGTGGCCAGCGCCACGCTGGTGCCGCGGATCTCGGCACCGAAGCTGGGACCGAACTCGTCGATGTCGAGTTCGACACCGGAGGTGACGACGGGATCGGTGACGGCGTCGGTGGCCCCAGAACCGGTGAGGTCAGAGCCGGTGAGGTCGGTGCCGGTGAGGTCGGTGCCGGTGAGGTCAGTGGTGGGCTTGCCGGGTATGGAGATGGTCATGCGGGTTCCTTCTCGGATGCAGGTGAGTGATTTTGGGGATTCCGAGAGCCCGCGGTGGTGATCCGTGATGGGAACCGTCCGACCAGTTCATGCGGTGGCCGGTGTCGTACCGAGTCATCGCGCACCTTCCCTGCCGCCGTCGAAACGCGTATCGAGATCCGCATCGACCGACCGCTGGTAGTGCGAAGTGTCGCACGGATGACGACTGGCGGCACGTCGAGGCGGGTCGGCTGGATCGGGTCACCCCACCTGTCTATCCGGTGGCGACGCATCGGCGAAGGGTTGGCGTCAGCGTGGGAAAAACCCTCGAACACCGAACCGTCAAGGATTGACGGCGAGCCACACCGCCAGGCCGAGTCCGCCGATCCCCACCGCGATCCGCAACGGCCCCGCGGGCAGGCGTTTGACGACGGGGGGTCCACACCACCCACCGATCAGACATCCGATGGCCATCGCGAAGGCCGCCAGCCAATGCACCGGCCCGAAGAACGCGAACCCGATGGCGGCGACGAGATTGGCAACGCCGAGAAATAGTGACTTCAGCAGCGTCGCCCGCCAGAGCGGTTCATTGGTCACCACCAGCGCCAGGGCCAGCAGCAGAATCCCTGCGCCGGCACCGAAATAGCCCCCGTACACCGAGATCAGACCGAGCCCGAGGAACCAGATCCACGGGCGGTCGACATGCTTGGCGGCGATGCGCCGCAGTTGCGGCTGGATCAGCAACGCCACCGCGGCCAACGCCACCAGGTAGGGAACGATGATCTTGAAACTGTCGGCCGGGGCGAGCAGCAGGATGAGCGCACCGACGGTTCCGCCGATCAACGACGCGACCACGCCGGTGTACAGGCGCCGACGGTCACCGTCGAGCAGAATCCGGCCGGACTGCCCCATACTGCCGACGCCGACGGTCACCAACGCCACGGTGTTGGTGACATTCGCGGCGATCGGGCTCAGGCCGACGGCCAGCAGCGCGGGATAGCTGACCACCGACGCCAGGCCGGTGACATACCCGATGAGACCCGCCCCGAAGCCCGCCAGAATCAGCAGACCGAATTCGAGAACGCTCACCCGCAGTCCCGTCGAGTGGGCGCCATTTCCCGTCGAGTGGGCGCTATCCCCCGTCGAGTGGGCGCTATCCCTCGTCGAGTGGGCGCCACAAGTCGCTCAGTGTGCGAAATGTCGTGCACCCGTGAGGTACAGCGTGATCCCGGCCTCGTTCGCCGCTTCGATCACCTCGTTGTCGCGAATCGACCCACCCGGCTGGACCACGGCGCTCACTCCTCCGGCGATGAGGACCTGCAGGCCGTCCGGGAAGGGGAAGAACGCGTCGGACGCACCGACGCTGCCCACCGAACGCTCACCCGCACGAGTGACCGCGAGGTGTGCCGAGTCGACGCGGTTGACCTGACCCATGCCGACACCGACCGACGCGCCATCCTTGGCCAGCAGGATTGCATTGGACTTGACCGAACGGCATGCCCGCCAGGCGAATTCGAGATCGGCGAGGGTGTCGTCGTCGGCGGGGGCACCGGCCGCGAGGGTCCAGTTGCCGGGATCGTCACCGTCGGCGTCGAGGATGTCGCGGTCCTGCATCAGCAGACCGCCGGTGATGGGACGGGTCTCGATACCGCCGCGGACCGGGGGAACCGCACGCAGGATGCGGATGTTCTTCTTACGCTGCAGAACCGAGAGTGCACCGTCTGCGAAACCGGGGGCGATGATGACCTCGGTGAAGATCTCGGCGACCTGTTCGGCCATCTCCACGGTGATCTCACGATTCGCCGCGATCACACCGCCGTAGGCGCTGACCGGGTCGCAGGCGTGCGCCTTGCGGTGCGCCTCGCCGATGTCGGCACCGACGGCGATGCCACAGGGGTTGGCGTGCTTGATGATCGCGACCGCCGGGACATCGAAGTCATGCGCACTACGCCACGCCGCATCGGAGTCGGTGTAGTTGTTGTAGCTCATCTCCTTGCCGTGCAACTGTTCTGCCGACGCCAGACCCTCGTAGTCGGAGGTCGACAGATATAGCGCGGCGGCCTGATGCGGGTTCTCGCCGTAGCGGAGCACCGCCGAACGACGGTAGGTCGCACCGGCCCACTCACCGAACTTCGAGCCGTCCGCTGCGGGCGAGACCACCTCCGACATCCAGGACGCCACCGCCACGTCGTACTCGGCGGTGTGCCGGAATGCCTTGGCGGCGAATCCCCGACGCTCGGCGAGGGTGAATCCGCCCGCCCCGGCAGCGGCGGCCACCGCGTCGTAGTCGTTGGGGTCGACGATCACCGCGACGCTCGGATGGTTCTTGGCCGCACCACGAACCATCGACGGCCCACCGATGTCGATCTGCTCGATGCACTCGTCCGGCGTGGCACCGGAATTGACGGTGTCGGTGAACGGATAGAGGTTCACGACGACGAGATCGAAAGCGGCAACCCCCAATTCGGCAAGTTGCTCGACGTGCGAGGGCTTTCGACTGTCGGCCAGGATGCCGGCGTGGACCTTGGGGTGCAGGGTCTTCACGCGACCGTCGAGGCATTCCGGGAAGCCGGTGACGTCTGCGACCTCGATCACCGGAATGCCCTCGGCGGCGATCGTCTTGGCGGTCGAACCGGTCGACACGATCTCCACGCCCGCAGCGTTCAGCGCGGCCGCGAGGTCGGCGAGTCCGCTCTTGTCGTAGACACTGACCAGTGCGCGGCGGATGGGGCGACGAGTCGCGTCGGTGCTCGGTGCGTTCACGGAATGTGGGCCTTTCGTCCGTCGATGACAACTCCTCGGGTGACAAGTTCTGTCACCACGTCGGTGAGCAGCACGCGCTCCACCGATTTGATGCGTTCGTGCAGGGATTCTTCGGTGTCCCCGGTGTCGACGGTCACCGCGACCTGCGCCAGGATCGGGCCGGTGTCGACGCCGGCGTCGACGAGGTGCACCGTGGTACCGGTGACCTTGACCCCGTAGGCGAGTGCGTCGGCCACACCGTGCGCCCCGGGAAACGCGGGCAGCAATGCCGGATGCGAGTTCACGATCCGGCCGGCGAACCGTTCGAGAAAACTCGGCCCGAGGATCTTCATGAAACCTGCCGTGACAACCCAGTCGGGTCCGACCCTGGCCACCGCATCGCGCAACGCGACGTCCCACGCCGCGCGATCAGGGTGGTCACCGACCTTGCAGGTGAGGACGTTGATGCCGGCCTGCGCGGCGAGGTCGCCTGCGCGGCAATCGCGGTCGACGACGACCGCGGCCACCGTGAACGGCGCCGCCGGACCGGCGGCCCGCGCCAGGATCGCCTCCAGCAACGACCCGGTTCCCGAAGCCATCACGACGATCGCCGCGCGTGGGGCGAAGGTGCCGTCGGATGGAGCAGGTGTCACGACGCAAAGCCTAGTGGGCGGGCGCGGTCCCGGATGCGCCGGGGCGGCATGATGATCGTTCGATCAAGATTGGGTCGGGGCCTGCCGGTCGCCGGTGGAACGGCCGAGATCACGTGTGGTGGCGTCCCACTCCCCATCGCCGTCCTCATCCCACTCGTCGGCGGGATCGGAACGCGGACCCGCGCGGTGCCGGGCGGCGTCGACGCGGTCGTCGGCCCTCGGGGCCGTGTCGCGCGGGACCCGATCAGCGGCGACATCATCTGGCTCGTCATCACCGTCGAGCGATTCCGCATCCAGGACGGCTTCGTCGTCCGGGTCCTCATCGTCCGGATCCTCGTCGTCCCAGTCCTCATCGCCCCAGGCCTCGTCGTCCCGGAGTTCGTCGTCCGCGGCCGCCTCGTCGTAGTCCTCGGGCAGGTAATCCTCGTCGGAGTCCTCGACGAGGTAGTCGTCGTCGAAATCCATCTCGTCGAGCCAGTCATCGTCGTCGGCGACAGGGACGGAACCACGGCGCAGCATGGGCACGATGTTGTGAATCAACGCAACGATGACTCCCGCCGCGGCGAACCATCCCAGGGTGAACACGCCGGCGGTGACCACCGTGATCCCGGTCGTCCCGATCTCGCCGAGCGATCCGCCGGCCAGCCACCCGAAGAACACCATTGCCGTGGCGGCGAAGGCGGCGGCCATCCCTACCGACCGCGCATACCCGGCCAGATCCGCCGACCGGCATTTCCACGCCACGAACATCGCGATGGCGGCCGGCACGACCAACCCGAATGCGGCCCACCACACCGATTCCGTCGGGAGCACGGCCAGGACAGGAAGCGGGGGTACCGAACCACCCCGTACCGCGAAGAGGTCCGCGGACACCGGGCCCACGTGTACCTGCGAGCCCACCAGCACCGCGGCGGCCCCGATCATGATGTTGGGCAGGTACAGGATCGACAGCATCGTCAGACCGAGATGGCCGTCGAAGTCGACGCCGGTCTCGATCAGGTCGCACAGAACACGGAATCGCAGCACCAGGCGGAGGACGACGAACAGTCCACCGGCCGCGAAGAGCGCGAGTACGGCGACCACGCCGTAGCGGATTCCCCGCCGATCGGCGGCGCTCGCCCGGTCGCGCAGATCGCGGTGTCCCAGGATCACACCGAGTCCGGCGGCCAGCCCTTGGATCAGCACGGTCAGCGCGAATGCCTTGAGCGGGCTCGGACTCTGGATCGGCAGCGACGACGACCCGTCCATCACCACGGCCAGCGCAATGGCCGTGACCAGCAGTGACCCGCCGACCGCGGCTGCTCCCGCGGAAACGAGCTCCGGCAGGCGACGGCGACTGCGACCGCTGGACGCCACCACCTTCACGGTGCCCCCAGCGACGAGGAAGGTGGGCAGGAGCGGGAGCACCCCGACGGTCACGCCGCTCACGGTGATCGGGGTCTGGTTGATCGCCAGCCAACAGGTGGCAACTGCCGCACCCACGCCGGACAGTCCACTTCCCGCCATCAGCAGCACGGCCAACACGATGACGAGGCATGCCACGGTGGTGATCACCGGTACGGCGAAGGCGATCAGAACCAGTTCGCGTGGCCGGTGTTCGGTCGCCTCCGTCTGCGCGCGACGGGCCCGCCGCACATCACGGAGACGGGATGCGAGGTTGTCGGCAACCGGGACGGATTTGAGCGTGGGCATCGAATCGAGAGTGACATGTGTGACCAGTGAGGTCCCGTAGACGCGCCGCGTCGTCGGCAGAAAGCGACCGACGACACCCGTGGAGAAACGAGTCGGCCCCCGATCCCAGCGGGATCAGGGGGCCGATGTCGATGCGTTGAGCGTCGCTCACGGGGCCTTCGGCGGCTCCGGCTTCTGGAAGATCGAGGTCGCGTTATCCGAACCGGGCGGGGCCTCGCCGGCGGCCTGCGGACTCGCCGACGCTCCCGGGGTTCCGGGGAACGACGCGCCGGGAATCGAGGCGTCGGGAACGGAGGCACCGGGGACCTGGGCTCCGGGCGTCGATGGCGATGCGGCCGCGTGCTGGCCGCGGCCGAATCCGGCATACGCCGACGGGTCGTAGGCGGACGGCGCGGGGGTTGCGGCCGTCCCCGGTTGCGAGGCCGTGGCCGGCGCGGCCGCTGCCGGGGTCGACGCGGCCGGAGCCGACGCTGCTGCGGACGGGTACACCGTCGTCGCCTGCTCGGAACCAGCCGGGATCACGCTGGTGGCCTGCGGCTGCGACACCGCTCCATAACCGGCCGGCTGGCCGTATGCCGACGCGGCGGGTGCGGTCGGGTCGGTGGACGCCTGGTCGGTGGCGGTGCCCGGGGTGGCTCCGGCGGCGGCCGCGTCGGGCACGGGTGCGGTCTTGATGACCTTGAGGTCGAGCAGCAGCCAGAAGATCGACAGCAGGAAGATCAGGATCGACAGCACGAGCAGGATGATGGCGCCCGCGCCGTGCTCCGTGTTCGCCTGCAGATCGGAGCCGACGTAGGTGAGGATCGTGATAAACACCCCAGCGACCGACGCCGCGGCGACGGCCGGAGCAACACGGTAGGACTTGAGCAGCCCGGTGAAGGCGAGAAATCCGGTGAGGACGACGAGGACATAGGCCGCGTTCAGATAACTCGCGAACAGTTCGATGGACCCCTGGACTTCCTGGCCGGTGAACGGATCCGTCTCGCTTCCGGTCAACCCGGCGGCGAAACCGCAGAACAACACGACGACACCGAGGACGCCGATCGTGGCGGCGAGCACGGGGGCGACGATCGGCGGCAGGCCGGCGAAGGGCTGTTTGGGAGCGGCGGGCTGACCGTAGCCCTGCTGGCCATACCCTTGTTGGCCGTATCCCTGCTGGCCATATCCCTGCTGGCCGTACCCTTGCTGGCCATAGCCCGACTGCTCGCCGTAGCCCTGCTGACCGTATCCCTGGGGATAGCTCTGCTGACCGTATGTGGACGGATCGCCGTAGCCCTGGCCGTACTGCCCGTAGCCCTGAGACGCGGATGCGTCACCGGGCTGGGAGTATCCCCCGCCTTGCTGTCCATAGGACTGTCCCGGCTCGGGTTGTTGCCCGTAACCAGCACCTCCGGATGGGTAGGTCATCTACTTCTCCTGCCACAAAGACGTCTTGGTTTCGCTGCACCCCCGAACGCCATGCGTTCACCGCACCCCGGGGCACACTTTTGACCACGCTAATACATCTCGCGCACGGGCCACAGGGCCGACGTCGACGTTGTGGATCATTCCGGCAATCCCGACCCCCATTCGGTCGTGTGAATGACCCCATGCTCGTTGACAGCGCCCTTCTGCTCACTGACAGCGCTCTGGACCCCACTGACAGCGCTCCCCTCCTCACTGATCAGGGCTCTCGTCAGCGTTGACAGCGCTCCCCTCCTCACTGATCAGGGCTCTCGTCAGCGTTGACAGCGCTCCCCTCCTCACTGACAGCGCTCTCGTCAGCGTTGACAGCGCTCCCTCGCCGTCACCGGACGTCGGCAGTGCTTGTCGCACAGGCGAATGAGCAGCAGTCACCGTCGGAACGTCAACGCGGCAAGCGCTGTCAACGGAGTACAGGGCGCTGTCAACGAGATTCAGAGCGCTGTCAACGTCGTGGCGAGCGCTGTCAGTTGGAGAGAGGGAAGCCCGCCGGCCGCGGGCTCACCACCGGTGCTCGGCGCCCTGCTGTGCATACCAATCGATCAGCGAATGATCGTCGACGGACCGCGGATCGATGTCGACGGGACGACCGGCCAGCACCGAGGTCACCGGCACCTCGAGCTTCTTTCCGGTCCGGGTGTGCGGAATGCCCGGTGCCAGGATCACCTCGTCGGGGACGTGGCGCGGCGATAGCCGCCTCCGGACGTCGGCGGCGATGCGCGCGCGCAGGTCGTCGTCGAGTTCGGCTCCGGGGACGAGGGTGACGAACAGCGGCATCCAGTAGGCGCCGTCGGGTCCGTCCACTCCCAGGACGAAGGCCTCGGCGATCTCGTCGATGCTCTCGATGACCTCGTAGATGTCGGCCGAGCCCATCCGGATTCCGTGACGATTCAACGTCGCGTCACTGCGCCCGTGGATGATCAGCGATCCGCGATCGGTGACGGTCACCCAGTCGCCGTGCCGCCACACCGGGGACGAGTCGGCCCCACCGTCGGTCCACTCGTGCTCGAAATACGCTGCGCGATACCGCTTTCCTTCGTCATCGCGCCAGAATCCGACGGGCATCGACGGCATCGGTGCGGTGATGACCATCTCGCCGACCTCACCGATCAGCGGCGTCCGATCCGGCGCCCAACTCTCCAGTGCCACACCGAGGTAGCGCACCGAGAGTTCACCGGGAACCACCGCCACCCCGACCGATCCGCCGGCGAACGCGGTGACGACGTCGGTGCCCCCACTGATGGACGAGACGGGAAGTCCGTGTGCCACATTCTCTTCGACCCAGTCGAACAGGTCTCCGGCCAGCGACGATCCGGTACTTCCCAGGGCACGCAACGCCGACAGGTCGTGATCACGTCCGGGCACGAGTCCCGCCTTCCGCGACGCCTGCAACTGTCCGGGGCTCGTGCCGAAATACGTCACCTTCTCGTCGGCGACGATACGCCACAGATGGTCGGCGTCCGGGTGGAGCGGAGATCCGCTGTAGCACACGATGGTCGATCCGCACAGCAGACCGGCCACTTGGAAGTTCCACATCATCCAGCTCAGTGCGGTCTGCCAGAAGAACACGTCGGATTCGCCGAGCCCGGCATGCAGACCGGCGGCCTTCAGGTGCTCGAGGACGACGCCGCCGTGTCCGTGCACGATCCCCTTCGGTCGTCCGGTGGTACCCGAACTGAACAGCACCCACAGCGGATGGTCGAAGGGCACCGGCTCCGGCCGCACCACCTCGCCGGCGGCGACCGCCTCCGCGTAGGAGAGCACCCGAGCATCCGAGTCCTGGTGACGTGCGGCATCTCCCACCACGATGTGGGCCACCAGCCCGGGCAGCGACGACGCCAGCGCCGCGCTGTCGGCGACCTTGTCGACATCTTTGCCGTTGTAGCGGTACCCGGAGGCAGTGAACAGGACCTTGGGTTCGAGCTGGCCGAGTCGGCCGGCGGCTCCCTCGGGTGCGTAGTCCTGTCCGCAGCCCGACCAGATGGCACCGAGAGAGGCGGTCGCGAGGAAGGCCACCACCGCCTCGGGGACGTCGGGCAGGTAGGCGGCGACGACGTCACCGTCGCCGACTCCCAACCCGCGCAGCGACGAGGCCAACCTCCCGACGAGATCCGGCAACTCCGCCCACGTCACCTTCGACCGCACGCCGTTCTCGTTGAGTCCGACGATCGCGGCGCGCGCGCTGTCGGCCGACCCGATGGTCGCCGCATGACGCAACACCTGATCGACGTAGTTGAGACGAATGCCCGGAAACCATTGCGATCCCGGCATGTTCGTGGACGCGAGAACCGCGGCATCGCCGTCGTCGAGCGCTCCGCCGATCTCCGCCAATGCATAGAACTCCCACACCGCCCGCCAGAACTCGGCCGGCCTCGCCGTCGACCACTCCCACAGCGACGCGTAGTCGTCGACGTCGACGCCGAACCGGTCGGCGACGTCCGCCGCGAAGGCGTCGAGTTGGGCGGTCGCCCCCGCCTCGACCACGTTCGGGACGCTTCCGGTCATCGCAGCAGTCCCAAAATCTCGACGGATTCTTCGCGCATCTGCACCTTGCGGACCTTACCGGTGACCGTCATCGGGAACTCCTTGACGACGTGGACGTAGCGCGGGATCTTGTGCCGGGCGATCTGTCCGGTCGCGAAGTCCCGGACGTCGTCGACGGTGAGTTCGGTTGCGCCCTCCCGCAAACGGATCCACGCCATGAGTTCCTCGCCGTACTTCGCGTCGGGAACGCCGATCACCTGGGCGTCGAGGATGTCGGGATGGGTGTAGAGGAACTCTTCGATCTCACGCGGATAGATGTTCTCGCCGCCGCGGATCACCATGTCCTTGATGCGGCCGGTGATGCGCACGTACCCGTTCGGATCCATCACCGCGAGGTCGCCGGTGCGCATCCACGGACCACCGTCGGGATCGTCGGCGTCGGGCACCAGCACCTCGGCCGACTTGTCCGGCTGATTCCAGTATCCCTTCATGACACTGTAACCGCGCGTGCAGAATTCGCCGGTTTCACCGCGCTGCAGGGTCTCTCCGGTCACCGGGTCGATCACCTTGATCGACAGGTGCGGACCCACCCGCCCGACGGTGCCGACCCGCAGCGACAGTTCGTCGTCGACGCGGGTTTGCGTGGACACCGGCGAGGTCTCGGTCATGCCGTAGCAGATGGACACCTCGCTCATGTGCATGCGGTCGACGACCTGGCGCATCACGTGTTCCGGGCAGGGCGAGCCCGCCATGATGCCGGTCCGCAACGTCGACAGATCGAACTCCGCGCCCGAATCCAGCAGTGCCAGCTCGGCGATGAACATGGTGGGGACGCCATACAGGCTGGTGCAGCCGTATTCGGCGACTGCCCGCAGCGACGCCTCCGGATCGAAGGTGGGTGCCGGGATCACCATGGCCGCACCATGACTGGTGGCGGCGAGATTGCCCATCACCATGCCGAAGCAGTGATAGAACGGCACCGGGATACAGATCCGGTCATCGGCGGTGTAGTTGAGCAGTTCACCCACCAGGTATCCGTTGTTGCCGATGTTCGCATGCGACAGGGTGGCGCCCTTCGGGAACCCTGTTGTGCCGGAGGTGTATTGGATGTTGATGGCGTCGTCGGGACGCAACGACGCGGCCCGCTCGGCCACCGCGTCGAGCTCCGCATCGGTCGGAGCGCTCGTCACCGACGTCCACTCCGGCGAGTCGAACAGGATCACCTCTCGCAGATCGGGTGCGTTCGGCCGGGCGGCCGCGAGCATCCCGGCGTAGTCGGAGTCCTTGTATCTCGACGCGGCGACGACGACGCTCGCGCCTGACTGGGTCAGCGCGTACTCGATCTCGTGTTGCCGATAGGCGGGGTTGAGATTGACCAGGATCGCCCCGATCTCCGCGGTCGCGTACTGGGTGAACACCCATTCCGCGCGGTTGGGTGACCACAGTCCGACCCGGTCACCGGCCTGGACACCCAGCCGAACCAGCCCCGCCGCGAGGGCGAGCACATCCCGCCGGAACTCCGCGTAGGTCCACTGCCGACCGCTGGGCGCATCGATGAGGGCGATGCGATCACCGTGGTCGGCGGTGATCCGCGCCAGGGTCTGCCCGATCGTCTCCGTCAGCAGGGCGGGCTCGGATTCGCCATGGGCGTAGGCCAGTTCGGACATCGGTTCACTCTTCCTTCGTTGACTCGGTGGTGGTGGCCGCACGCGAGAGAACCGCCTCGGCCTGGCGGAATACGGGACCGTCGATCATCTGCCCGTCGATACTGAAGACACCGCCTCCGAAGTCCGCCGATCCGTCGATGACGCGCCGGGCCCAGGCGACCTCGTCGTCGGTCGGCGTGTAGCCGGCACGGATCGTCTCGACCTGCGACGGGTGGATACATGCGGTGGCCACATATCCGAGTGCCACCGCGTCGGTGACCTCGAGGGCCAGGCCCTCGGTGTCACGGAAATCCAGATGCACCGCGTCGACGGCGAACTTGCCGGCGGCCGCGGCGGCGAGGCGGACCACCGACCGGGTGTAGCGGGCCACGTCGCGGTAGGTTCCCGGGTTGCGTTCCTCCGGGCCGAAGCGGCTCGACTTGCCGCCGAGCCCGGCGACCAGATCCTCGGCGCCCCACATCAATCCGATGCAGTTGACGGCGGCGGCGATCTCGTGGGCGCGGACCGCCCCGGCCGGTGTCTCGATCAGGGCGATCGTCTGCAAGGCGGTCTCGGTGATCGACTCGGCCGTCTCCGACTTCGCCTGCATCACCACCCGGTAATTGGTGTCGCCGAGCGCCGCGAGGTCACGCCGGTAGTCGCCGGTGCCGGCGGGATTGATGCGGACCACCACCCGATCGGGGTCGAGCGGATTGGCGACCAGGGCCTCGCGGGCGGTGACCCGGTTCTCCGGGGACACCGCGTCCTCGAGATCGAGGATCACCACATCGGCCCGTTCCAGGGCCTTCTGATAGCGTTCGGGCCGGTCGGCGGGACAGAACAACATCGCCGGTCCCCCTGGCAGCCAGGACTTTCCGAACGCTTCCACCGGTTGCGAGGTCATGTTATCGGGCGCTCCTCCGTCGTCGTCATCGTTGACACTTTTCTCCGACGCCCCGTCGTCACTGGAGGGGACGCCGCCGAACCAGCGTCGCACGAGCGGCCCGCGCCACCACCACCCCGTCCTGGTTACGCCCTACATGCAGCAGGTTCACCACGCCCTCACCGGGGCGGGACCGCGATTCGCGAATACCCGTGCATTCGGTCTCCGCGTACAGCGTGTCACCGGCGAACAGCGGTGCCGGAAAAGCCACTTCGGAGAACCCGAGGTTGGCCACCAACGTGCCCTGGGTCAACTGCGACACCGACAATCCCACGATGGTCGACAGCGTGAACATCGAGTTGATGAGCCGCTGTCCACCGAAACCCGGTTGTTGCGCCGACCACGCGGCGTCGAGGTGCAGTGCCTGGGTGTTCATCGTCAGCGTCGTGAACAGGACGTTGTCGGCCTCGGTGACGGTCCGCCCGGGCCGGTGCTCGTAGATGGTGCCCTCCTCGAACTCCTCGAACCACAGTCCGCGCTGCACGATTCGGGTGGGTGTCTGCTGCTCGCTCATGCGAACCCCAGTTCCCGGGCGATCAGCATGAGCTGCACCTCGGTGGTGCCCTCGCCGACCTCGAGGATCTTGGAGTCACGGTAGTGCCGCGCCACCGGGTACTCGTTCATGAAGCCGTAGCCGCCGTGGATCTGGGTGGCCATCCGCGCATTGTCCATCGCCGCCTCACTGGCCACCATCTTGGCGATCGACGCCTCCTTCTTGAAGGGCTTGCCCGCCAGCATCTTTGCCGCGGCGTCGTAGTAGGCGGTGCGGGCGACGTGCGCGCGGGCCTCCATGCGTGCGATGGCGAACGACACCGACTGGTACTCCCCGATCGGCCGGCCGAAGGACTGACGTTCCTTGGCGTACTTGACGCTCTCGTCGACGCAGCCCTGCGCGGCGCCGGTGGCCAACGCGGCGATCGCGATGCGGCCCTCGTCCAGGATCGACAGGAAGTTCGCGTACCCGCGTCCGCGCACCCCGAGGAGGTTCTCCTTGGGGACTCGCACGTCGGTGAAGGTCAGCGGATGGGTGTCCGAGGCGTTCCAGCCGACCTTGTTGTAGGCGGGTTCGGCGACGAATCCCGGCGTGTCGGTGGGGACGATGATCGTCGAGATCTCCTTTCGTCCATCGTCTTTCGTCCCGGTGACCGCGGTGACGGTGACCAGCGAGGTGATGAGAGTGCCGGAGTTGGTGATGAACTGCTTGGAGCCGTTGATGATCCAGGAGTCGCCGTCGTCCTTGGCGGTGGTAGCGGTGGCACCGGCATCGGAGCCGGCGCCCGGTTCGGTGAGTCCGAACCCGGCCAGATTCTCACCGGCGGTCAGTGACGGCAACCACCGCTGCTTCTGCTCGTCGGTGCCGAATTTGTGGATCGGCATGGCGCCGAGGCTGACTCCGGCCTCGAGGGTGATGGCCACCGACTGATCGACCTTGCCGAGCTCCTCGAGGGCCAGCGACAGCGCGAAGTAGTCGCCGCCCATTCCGCCTTCCCCTTCGGGGAAGGGCAGTCCGAACAGTCCCATCGCGCCCATCTGGGCGACGACCTCATACGGGAAGCTGTGTTCGGCATCATGTTTCGCCGCGACCGGTGCCACCACGGATTGTGCGAAGTCACGCACCGTGTGGATCAGGTCGAGGTAGTCCTGGGTCAACTCCATGGCTGGGGTTCCTTTGTGCGTGTGATGAACTCGGGCGAGCATGCAGTAGCGGCCGCGATCGTCATGACCGATCCGCCGCGGGGTCGTGATGGGCGTCGTCGTGATGGGCGCTGTCGTGATGGGCGCTGTCGTGATGGGCGCTGTCGTGATGGGCGTCGACATGCGCGAGGAGTTGGCCCGCGGACACCTTGTCGCCCACCGCGACCGAGACCGTCACGGTCCCGTCGACGGGCGCGGTGAGGCTGTGTTCCATCTTCATGGCCTCTACGACGACGATCGCGGTTCCGGCGGTGACCTCGTCGCCGTCGGACGCCGCGACGGCGACGACGGTGCCCGGCATCGGCGAGGCGATGTCGCCGGCCGCCTCACCCGTATCTGCATCGAGGGTGGTGCGCGTCAGCTGGACGATCCAGGTTCCCTGTGGCCCGCCTGCCCACCACTGGTCGCCGATCTCGGCGAGCGACCATTGCTGGCTGATGCCGTCGACGATCAGCCGGGCGGTGCGACCGGAGGTGGTCGCATGCGCGGCAAGGTATTCGACATGCGCCGACCACGGTGGCGCCGCGTTCTCCTCGTCCGCATCGACGATGGTGACATCCGCGGTCACCCACCGATCGTCTGCTCCGTGCACCGCCGCGGACACCGTCCGCGAATGCGTTCCCGCCGACAGCCTGCTGATGACCGGCGCGTGGTCGCCGATCCGGAAGCCCACCGCCGCATCCCACACGTCGTCGGTACGTCGTTGCCCCACGCGGGCCAGGCCGACCAGTGCGAGCGCCTCGGGAACCGGTTCCGGGGCAACGTAATCGGCCGCCAGACGGTCCAGCAGCTCGGTGTCGAGGCGGGCCGCCTGAACCTCGGGGCGGGCCAGGACGTAGCGACAGAAGTCGATGTTGGTGACCACTCCCAGAACCCGGGTGTCGCTGAGCGCGTGGTCGAGTCGTTCGATGGCCTCGGCGCGATCGGCCCCGTGGGCGATGACCTTGGCCAGCATCGGGTCGTAGTCACTGCCGACCACCAGTCCGGGCAGCATGGCCGAGTCCAGTCGCACGCCCTGTCCCGCACTAATATCGGGTTCGGCGAGTGCGACGATCTCACCGCCGGTGGGCAGGAAGCCGTTTGCAGGATCCTCGGCGTACACCCGGGCCTCGATGGCGTGCCCGGTGAAGGTGACGTCGCTCTGCGCGATGGCCAGCGTCTCACCGCGCGCCACCCGGATCTGCTGCTCCACCAGGTCGATTCCGGTGACCATCTCGGTGACGGGGTGTTCCACCTGCAGTCGGGTGTTCATCTCCATGAAGAAGAACTCGTCGGGTCGGTGCGCCGACACGATGAACTCGACGGTCCCGGCGCCGGTGTAACCGACGCTGCGCGCGGCGTCGCAGGCAGCCTGCCCGATGCGATCGCGGGTCGCGGCGTCGAGCAACGCCGACGGCGCCTCCTCGATGACCTTCTGATGGCGCCGTTGCAGCGAGCATTCCCGCTCACCGAGATGGATGACGTTGCCGTGGGTGTCGGCGAGTACCTGCACCTCGATGTGCCGGGGCGTGTCGACGAAATGTTCGAGGAACAGGGCGTCGTCGCCGAAGGCGGCGGCCGCTTCGCGTCGGGCGCGGGTCAGCGCATCGGGCAGTCCGGCAGCCGATTCCACCCGGTGCATGCCTTTTCCGCCACCACCGGCGCTCGGCTTGATGAGCACCGGGAAGCCGATCTCGGGGGCGGCGGCGATGAGGTCGGCGTCGGTGAGCCCGGGACGAGACAGACCCGGTACCACCGGCACGCCACGTTCGGTGACGGCGGCGCGGGCGGTGATCTTGTCACCCATCGTGGCGATGGCCGATGCCGGCGGGCCGATGAAGGTGATCCCGGCGGCGGCCAGCGCTGCCGCGAATTGCTGGTTCTCCGAGAGGAATCCGTAGCCCGGGTGGACGGCGTCGGCTCCGGTTGCCTGGGCGGCACGCACCACCGCGTCGATGTCGAGGTAGCTGGCGGTCGCCGCGGCCGGTCCGATGCGTACGGCGGTGTCGGCCTCCCGCACATGACGGGCGTGGGCGTCCGGGTCGGAGTAGATGGCGACGCTGCGCAGCCCGAGCCGACGCAGGGTGGCGATGACGCGGCAGGCGATCTCGCCGCGATTGGCCACCAGGACGGTGCGGATCACGCGCGGCCGCGCGATCACCGGTTGACCGTCCTCGATGTGTTCGCTTGTTGTCGAACGAATTTCAGAAGTCACAGACATTGCCTGCCTCACATCCGGAAGACGCCGTAGCGCGGATCGGTCAACGGGGCGTATCGGCAGGCCTCGAGTGCCAGGCCGAGGATGGTGCGGGTGTCGGCGGGATCGATGATGCCGTCGTCCCAGAGTCGCGCCGTCGAATAGTAGGCGTCGGATTGGTGTTCGAACTGCTCACGGATGGGTTGTTTGAAGGCGTCCTCGTCGTCGGCGGACCACTCACCACCGGAACGTTCGATCTGGTTGCGGCGCACCGTCGCCAGGGTGTCGGCGGCCTGCGGTCCGCCCATGACCGAGATCCGGGCGTTGGGCCAGCTCCACAGGAAGCGGGGCGAGTATGCCCGTCCGCACATCGAATAGTTGCCGGCGCCAAAGGAGCCGCCGATCATCACGGTCAGCTTGGGGACGCGTGCGCAGGCAACGGCGTTGACCATCTTGGCGCCGTTCTTGGCGATGCCGCCTTCTTCGTAGGCCCGTCCGACCATGAAGCCGGTGATGTTCTGCAGGAAGATCAGCGGGATGCGGCGTTGGTCGCACAGTTCGATGAAATGCGCTCCCTTGAGCGCGGATTCGCTGAACAGCACCCCATTGTTGGCGATGATGCCGACCGGGTGCCCGTGCAGATGGGCGAAGACGGTGACCAGGGTGGTGCCGTAGTTCGCCTTGAATTCGGTGTACTCGCCACCGTCGACGAGGATCTCGATGACCGAGCGCACGTCGTAGGGGATGCGCGGGTCGGTGGGGACGACGTCGTAGATGTCGGTCTGGGGCCGCGCGGCGGGTTGCGCCGCGGTCAGTTCCCACTGGGCCGGGTCGCGCGGGCCGAGGGTCGCGACGATCTCCCGGACCTTGGCCAGGGCCTGCTCATCGTTGTCGACGAGGTGATCGGTCACCCCGGACACCGACGAGTGCATGGCGCCACCACCGAGATCCTCGGCGGTGACGTCCTCGCCGGTCGCCGCCTTCACCAGGGGCGGGCCGGCCAGGAAGATGGTGCCCTGGTTGCGCACGATGACCGTCTCGTCGCTCATGGCGGGCACGTATGCGCCGCCGGCGGTGGACGATCCGAGCACGGCCGAGATCTGCGGGATGCCCGCGGCGCTCATGTTCGCCTGATTGAAGAAGATCCGGCCGAAGTGCTCGCGGTCGGGGAACACCTCGTCCTGCTGCAGCAGCATCGCGCCACCGGAGTCGACGAGATAGATACACGGCAGCCGGTTGGCGGCGGCGATCTCCTGGGCACGCAGGTGCTTCTTCACCGTCATCGGGTAGTAGGTGCCGCCGGAAACGGTGGCGTCGTTGGCGATGATCATGCATTCGCGGCCTGCCACCCGCCCGATCCCGGCGACCACACCGGCGGAGGGCACCTTGCCGTCGTACATGTCGATCGCGGCGAGTGGGGCGACCTCGAGGAACGGCGATCCGACGTCGAGGAGTCCGTCGACGCGGGCGCGCGGGAGGAGTTTGCCGCGGGATTCGTGGCGCGCCCGGGCGCGCTCGCCGCCCCCGGCGGCAGCCACCCGGAGCTTCTCGCGGAGTTTGGCGACATTGTCGAGGTGGACGGCGCGAGGACCCGTGGTCGGGGCGGAGGTTGTGACTGTCGGACCCACCAGCTCCCTTTCAGTTAGTGACAATTAACTGAAGCGACTGTAGCGTACGTCACTGCCCACTGTCACGCGCCCGCCGTTTTTTCCTCGGCTCTGCTTGCGCCTCGACCATTCTCCACCCGGACGTGACGGCCATCACGATTTTTCGTATGGTGTGGGTGAGCCCACCACCCCCGGGCCCATCACGCACGACGGCGGACCGACACCCACGGTTCGCGCGCCACAACTACAGAAGGCCAGGTAAACCCATGACCCTCGCCCCGCATGCCCCCGCGACCAGCGGTCTGGAAGACCGTTACGTCCGCGAGTCGGGCACCGTCTTCCTCGGCGGCATCGCCGCCCTCGTCCGCATGGTGCGCGATCGCGCTCTCGTCGATCGACGCATGAATCAGCGGACCGCCTCCTTCATCTCCGGCTACGAAGGGTCACCCCTCGCCGGATACGACCTCGAGCTCGCCAAGCGCCGGGCACTCCTCGAACCCCTCGACATCGTCCACCGCCCGGGCCTCAACGAGGAGCTCGCCGCGACCTCGGTGATGGGATCGCAGGTCGCCGCGCAGGTCACCGGCCTCGCCCCGGACGCCGCCGGTCAGGCCCGATCGGGCATCGTCGGCTACTGGTACGGCAAGGCACCCGGCCTCGACCGCGCATCCGACGCCCTGCGCCACGCCAACATCATCGGCACGCATCCCGACGGCGGCGCCGTGGCACTGGTCGGCGACGATCCGGGCGCGAAGAGCTCCACGGTGCCATGCGCATCGGAGATGGCCCTGGCCGATCTCTACATCCCGATCCTCTATCCCGCCGATTCGCAGGACATCCTGGATCTCGGGGTGCACGCGGCGCACATGAGCCGGGCCAGTGGTCTGTGGACCTCGCTGAAGATCTCCGCACATGTGGCCGATGGCGCGTCGACCGTCCAGCTCGATCCCACCCGGGTCGATCCCCGCCACGGCGCCCTCGGACGCAGCCCGCACGTCCCGTCCGGCCGCCTGCTCGGCGCGAATCTCATGGAGCTGGAACAGAATCAGCTCACCACCCGCCTCCCCCGTGCCCTGGAGTACGCCCGCCTCAACGGCCTCAACCGGATCACGGTGCGCAGCAGCGATGATCGCATCGGGATCGTCGCCGCGGGCAAAACCTATCTCGACGTCCGCGAGGCGTTGCATCTGATGGGGTTGACCGAGGCCGACCTCAATCGCCTCGGTATCCGGATTCTCAAACTCGGCATGGTCTACCCGCTCGAGCAGGACATCTTGCGGCGCTTCATCACCGACACCGCCTCGGGACACCTCGACGAGGTGATCGTCGTCGAGGAGAAGCGTGACTTCGTCGAGACGATGATGCGCGACATCCTGTTTCGTGACCCGATCGCCCCGCACATCGTCGGCAAGGTCAACGAGAACGGCTCAACGCTGTTCTCCCGCTTCGGTGAACTCGACGTCGACGCGGTCACCCGCGGACTCGCGATGCGCCTGGCGCGCCATCATCACGTCGACGAGGCCATCGACTGGCTCGACCGCTCGTCCCGTCGACGTACCCGCATCGAGTTGCCACTGGCCGTGCGCTCCCCGTACTTCTGCTCGGGGTGCCCGCACAACAGCTCCACCAAGGTCTCCGAGGACACCCTCGTCGGCGCCGGAATCGGTTGCCACGCCATGGTTCTGCTGATGGACCCGCACCAGGTCGGCGATGTCGCCGGCGTCACCCAGATGGGCGGCGAGGGTGCACAGTGGATCGGCATGGCACCGTTCGTCACCGCCGACCACTTCGTGCAGAACCTCGGCGACGGCACGTTCACCCATTCCGGCTCACTGGCCATCCGCGCGGCGGTCGCCGCGGGTGAGAACATCACCTACAAGCTGCTGTACAACGGCACGGTGGCAATGACCGGCGGTCAAGATCCGGTGGGCGAGTTCAGCCTCGGGCGCATCACCGCACTACTCGCCGCCGAGAATGTCGCCAAGATCGTCGTCACCTCCGATGACGTGACGCGCACCCGCAAGGCCGGTCTCGCCCATGGCGTCGAGGTGCGTCCGCGGGCCGATCTCGCCGAGGTGCAGCAGGAGCTCGCCGCGATCAGTGGTGTCACCGTCCTCATCCACGATCAGGCGTGTGCCGCGGAGAAGCGCCGTAAGCGCAAGCGCGGCACCGTCGAGACCCCGACGACGCGGGTGATGATCAACGAACGCATCTGTGAGGGGTGCGGTGACTGCGGTGAGAAGTCCAATTGCCTATCGGTGCATCCGGTTCCGACGGAGTTCGGCCGCAAGACCCGAATCGATCAGAGTTCCTGCAACCTGGACTACTCGTGCCTGAGCGGTGATTGTCCGTCGTTCGTCACGGTGACGCCGGGCACCGCGACGCGCGCCGTCGGGGCCGTGGCCGCCGACCTGGACGCACATACCGTTGCCCCACCGGCACTTCAGCGCCCACGCCTGGGTGTCGACACCGACGTCGCCACCATCCGGATCACCGGTATCGGCGGCACCGGCGTGGTCACCCTGTCCCAGGTGCTGGCGACCGCGGCCAATCTCGACGGTCACGCCGCCCGCACGGTCGATATGACCGGGCTCGCGCAGAAGGGCGGCGCGGTGGTCAGCGACATCAAGATCTCTTCCCGGCCCATCGAATTGGCCGCCAAGGTGGCCGGCGGCACCTGCGATGTGTATCTGGCCTGCGATTCGCTGGTCGGTGCCGACGCCACCAATCTCAAGGTCACTTCGCCGGAGCGCACCACCGCGGTCGTCTCCACCACCCGCATCCCGACCGGGTCGATGGTCGTCGACACCTCCGTCGGATTCCCCACCGACACGCAGATTCACGACGTCATCGAGCCACGGGTGGCCCGCACCGTCTATCTGGACCCGGGAGCACTGTCGACGGACCTGTTCGGGCATGAACAGTACGCGAACATGCTCGCCGTCGGTGCCGCCTATCAGTCCGGGGCATTGCCGATCACCGCGGCCTCCATCGAGCGCGCGATCGGCCTCAACGGCGTCGCGGTGGCCGCCAACATCCAGGCCTTCCGGCGCGGCCGCCAGGCCGTCGCCGATCCGGATGCGGTGAGCACCGAGATCGCCCGGCTGCATCCGCAGTTGACGTCGACGCAGCCCAGCGATCGTGCGCGCGCATGGGTTTCGACGTTGGGCACCATCACCGACGAGTTGGCGCGAACCATCGCACTCCGCGCCGACGATCTCGTCGACTATGCCGACGAGCGCTACGCGCGTCGCTACGTCGACGACATCGCGCGGGTGCATCGTCTCGGCGCCGGTGAAGCGCTCACCGATGCGGTGGCCCGCAATCTGTACAAGTTGATGGCCTACAAGGACGAGTACGAGGTGGCCCGCCTGTCCGCCGATCCGGCCTTCGCCGCGCAGATCGCCGACCAGTACGGCCCGGACGCCAAGGTCGCCATCCGGCTGCATCCGCCGACGCTGCGGGCGTTGGGGATGAAGGAGAAGATGTCGCTGGGCGGATGGGCGAAGCCCGGGATGACCGCGCTGAGCCGCATGAAGAAACTGCGCGGTACCAAGCTGGACCCGTTCGGCCACAACGAGATCCGACGCACCGAACGCGCGCTGATCGTCGAATATCGTGAGCTGCTCGACGCGATCGACGACGCGTGGGAGACCGGGACGGTTGAACAGCAGCAACTTCCGGCACTGGTTGAACTGGCCGACCTACCCGACATGGTGCGCGGCTACGAGCACATCAAGATGGCCAACGTGGAGAGGTACCGGGAGGCGATGGCAGAGCGACGCGATGCTCTCGGGATCTGACCAACGCGGGTGGTGGGCTCGGTGCCCACCACCCGCACAACACCCCACCCGCCGGCCCCCGCTCGTCGGCCGAGCCGTGCGGAGCGCAAGCCGCCGCGTTGAGCTCCGTCGAAACGACGAGCCGGGTCGAGACCCGGTGAGGTGACGCTCCGAACTCCACCCAGTCCCCCGCGACCCTGCCTCACTCCTTGCGCAAGCCGTCCAGAACCGCCGCTCCGAGGAGCAACCCCACCTGGAGGAAGCCGAAGATCAACGCCACGATGGCACCGGCGCCGATGCCGATGACCGGAACCGACGTCGTCGTCACCGCGGCGGAGAACAGCGCCAGCCATGCCCCGGCGGCGGCCACCGCGAGGAACGGCACGGCCTTGCGGAATCGGGGTATCAGGACCAGCGCAGCGGCAATCGCGATGGCGCCCAACACGATCAGGAACTTGCCCGGGTTGAGCACGATCTCATACGACGCGAATCCCGGGATGCCGGAGCTTCCGTTCTCGTAATTCTCCGCCCAGTTCTCGATTTCCGAGTCCGGGATCGAGTTGTCGGGAACCACCCAGCTGACGAAGCCCATGAAGTAGGTGATCAGACCGGCGACACTGGACGCGATCAGCAGCAGTGACGGCATCTGTGCCCGCGCGTCGAACTGACGTGCCGGGCCCGGCGGTGGCGTCGCACCCCAGCCCTGCGGACCGGGCTGGGCACCCCACTGTCCCGACGGCACGGGTTGCGACGGCACCGGCTGCGAGGGCGGATAGGGCACCTGTCCGGGACTGGAGTACTGACCAGGGGCGGCGTACTGACCGGGCACCGCACCCGGGACCCCCGGCGCGGCGGTCTCGGGTGCCCCGGCCGGTTGCCCGGCAGCCCAGGTCTGTTGCGGTTGGTTCGGATCGCCTGGATTCACGTCGTCGTCTTCCCTTCGCCTCTGTCGCGGCCCTTACATGGCACGGCCTTCACGTGGTGGTCAGAGTAGAGGCCACGTGCCGTTCGAGTGCACCCCGAACGCGAGATTCATTCACCTCGACCCGTCCTTTTCGTCCGATTGGACGATCCCCACGGACGACCCTCAGTGGTAGTGTCCGAAGCTCCTCTGGCCGCCCTGTGCCCGAGATGACTCCAGGAGCGACACCCCGATATGTTCCCGTCAGGAACCGACCGCGCGGGAACCATGCTGGGGCAGTATCGGCTCGAGGAATTGCTCGGTCGCGGCGGGATGGGCGAGGTGTACCGGGCCACCGACACACGACGCGGCCGTGTCGTCGCGATCAAACTCCTCAGCCGCACGGTCAACGACGACCCGACCGCTCGGGACCGTTTCATTCGCGAGACGCACATGGCTGCGGCGCTCAATGATCCGCATGTCATCCCCATCCACGACTGGGGCACCATCGACGGGCAGCTCTTCATCGACATGCGGCTGGTCAACGGCCGCGATCTACGCCAGGTGCTCGCCGAGGACGGCCCGCTGCCTCCCGAACGCGCACTGCACATCGTCGAGCAGATCGGCGCCGTCCTCGATGCCGCGCACCATGAGGGCCTGACCCACCGGGATGTCAAGCCGGACAACATCCTTGTGGATCGGAACGACTTCGCCTACCTCGTCGACTTCGGACTGGCGGTGACCTATTCGGATACGCGCTTCACCCAAGCGGGCCATACGATCGGATCGTTTCGCTACATGGCGCCGGAACGATTCGCCGACGACACCGTCGGCCCGCCCGCCGACATCTACGCGCTGACCGGCGTTCTCTACGAATGCCTCTCCGGCCAAGCACCTTTCGCGCAGCTGACGAATCCGGAACAGATCATCTCCGCTCACCTTCATCAGCTCCCGGCGTCGCTGAACTCACCGGTCGACGCGGTGATCCGGCGGGGCATGGCCAAGGATCCGGCGGATCGCCATCCCGATGCCGCGACGCTCGTGGCCGATGCCCGGGGCGCTGTGCACCAGCCCCCGGCGGCAGCCATGCCAACCGCGGGCAATCCGGCGGGGCTCCATCCGGCTGGTGTCGTCAGTACCCCGACCCAGGTACCCACAGCGCGACCCACGACGGAGTTCAGTCACCCCACGGTGGTGCGCACCGCCCGCGATCCGGTGGCACCGATACCGACGCAACCGGTCCGGGGAGCCTCCCGAGCGTCGACCTACGGCTTGATCGCCGTCATCGCGGTTCTCGTGATCGCCCTGCTCGGCGTCGGCGGATGGTTCCTCACGACCACGGCCTCCGACGAGCCGTCGGAGAATGCGGCAGCGCCATCCCTCCCCGAATCCTCGGTGGCCGCCGCGCCGTCCGTCGTGCCGTCGCAGGTGCCTCCACCGCTGTCGGCCGCGCCGTCGGCCCCGGTCCTGCCCGCCAACGGTCGACAGGTCTGGCGGATGCCCCTCGGCAATGCGGTGGTGATCCTGTATCTGTCCCCGTCGGGGGATAACTGGCTCGAGGTCGCCACACCGGGCGGCCTGGCCGGTAGTGCCCGCATCTGGTCGCAGACATCCGGATGGCAGGCGTCACCCTCCTATTCGGCTGCGCCGCAACAGTTCTTCACGCCGGCGGTGTACGCGCCCGCCAACACCTGCATTCGAATCATTGTCACCTACGCGGGCGATACGATGAACCGGCAGATCTGTTAGGCCGCGCCTCAGCTGTACGTCGACCCGTTCCACTGCAACGTGCGACGAGTGATGGTACCGCTCGCGCAATCCGGCTCGCAGTCGTTGGCGCTCGCCTCAATCGCATAGCGACCACCCTGCGGGCCGACCAATTCGGCGTAGTAGTAACGGTTTTGGCCGGTCTGATAGGACCGTTCGATCGGCGCGAAGCCGTCCGCGGTGGGGACGAGGACGATCACCCCGTCGTAGCGGCCGGGGTTGTAGATGACGAAGGTGTTGCCGGTGTTATCGGTGGCCGGGTTGGCGAACCGCCACTTCACGGTGGTCGGGCCGGAGTCCTCGGCGTGGGTCCATTGCACGCCCGCCGCGTTCTGCGCGACGAGGCAGGCCTGACCGCCACCGGAGCCGCCGGCAGTGCTGATCGCGAAGATCCGGGTCGGTCCCCAACCCGGATGGGTGATGTCGGTGGTCCCGACGACCGATCCACCCGAACACACGATCGCGGCCCCGGAGAACTGCGGGGTCACCGGCAACGGCGCCGAGGCGTTCCCACCACCGGCGGCATCGTCCTCACTGGTGGCCGACCCCGAGACCGAACAGCCGGTGACACCGACGGCGAGGGCGACGAACACGGCAACCCCGGCCCCGCGGAGTGCCCGGATCGGTGACGACAGGCGGCGCGTCACGGTCGACCCGTCTCGTCTCGGGGCGGGGTCGCCGGGACATGCAACGCCGCCAACGCCATCGCAGCCAGCAGCCGGCGCAGGCGGCACGGATCGAACTCGGGAAGTCGCGGTGAGGAGTTCAGCAGACCGAACATCGCATGGACACGCACCCGTGCCTCGTCTCGTTCCAGACCGTCGATGCTCTGCGCGGATTCGGCCATCAGCACATCCACCCACCGCTCGACGTACCGACGCTGCAGACTGCGGACCTCGTGGTTCGCCTCGGGCGTCAACGACGACAGGTCACGGTCCTGCACCGCGATGAGATCCGGCTTGGTCACCAGCACGTCGATGTGAAATGCGATGAGCGCGTTGAGGGTTGCGGCGGGCGGATCACCACGCTCGACCACCTCGGTACCGCCGGCGTAGAGCCGCCGGCTGATGTCGAGCAGCATCTCGTCGAGCAGTTCGGATTTCGAGGCGAAGTGACGGTACATCGCCGGTCCACTTATCCCGACGGCGCCGCCGATGTCTTCGAGCCGCACGCTCGCGAATCCACGTTCGGCCATCTGCCGGGCGGCCGCGGTCAGCAGATCGGCGCGACGTGCCGCCTTCGCCGCGGATCGCCGATTGGGCGGGCGATCGGCAGGCGGGCGCGGGGTCTCGGAGTCGGCCATGGTGTCTGTGAACTCTACCGGCCACAACCGTACGGGTCCGGTAGCCGCCTGAAACGGCTCACCATCCGTCGATGTGCAGGACGTCATCGAGCGGTTTGCGACCGGCGGGTTTGAAGTCGGTGCCCTTGGTGTAGGCCACCGGCAGCAGCACCCCCTGGTGCACGGTCGACGGGATGCCGAGCAGGTCGGCGATCTCCTTCTCGTAGGTCAGGTGCAGCGTCGTCCACGCCGAACCCAGCCCGCGGGCGCGCAGCGCGAGGCTCAGGCTCCACGCCCCGGGCAGCAGCGATCCCCACACTCCGGCCTGATTGCCGGCCGGCAGGTCACCACCGGTGTAGATCGCGCCGATCACGAGCACCGGAACCTCCCCCATGACGTCGGCGAGGTACTGGGCACTCGACGCCACCCGACGTGCGGTGTCATCGGGCAAGGTCTTGGCGGCGGAGTAGGCGGCGAAGGATCGGGCGTAGAAGTCGCCGACCTTCTTCTTCAGTTCCGGATCGGTGAGCACGATCCAGTGCCAGGTCTGACTGTTGCTCCCGGTGGGCGCCTGCATCGCCACCTCCAGGGCCTCCCGCACCACGTCGATCGGGACGGGTCGCTCGAGGTCGAGGCGTTTGCGCACCGACCGGGTGGTGGTGAGCAGTTCGTCGGGATTCAGTGGCAGTAACTCGGTCATCTCACTCCTCGGGTGGTGGATGGTCGACGACGCGGTGGCCGTCTTCCCCATCTTGCACGCCCGAGGCGAGGTGCCGGCCCGGGAGGTCAGTCGCGGTGGAACTGCGCGGTGACATCGCCTCCGGTGGCGGTGATCGACGTGTCGGTGATGGTGATCGTCCAGTCACCGGCCGGGCAGTTCCCGTAGGTCACCGTCGACGTCGCGGTCACGGTGGAGCCCTCACGCGACGTCTCCTTCCAGGTGGCGCCGCACGAGCCGGCGACGTCGACCGTGGCGAGGAACGGGTTGTCGGAGACCACTCCGAGGTGCGCCTCGCTCGAGCGTCCACCGGCCTTCCAGGTCCCGGTCCACGATCCGGACAACGCACTCGATGCGGGCACGTCGATCGAGTTGGAATCACCCGACACCGGTTCCGATGCGTCACTGCCGCAGGCGGTTACCCCGATCGCCAGACCTGCCGTCAACAACACCGCCGACATCCACCGACGCTTGTCCATCCCCCACTCCCATCCGTTCGCGTTCGCGACCCGCGAGCCTATCAGTCCAGCAGCCTCAGTCCATGAGTCCGTGCCGGTCGAGGTAGGTGATGAGTCCCGGCGTCAATGGCAACTCGCGCATCTGCTCGGTCGTGAACCACCCGGCGTCCGCGGCGTCGTCGGCGGCCGTCACATCAGTGGTCAGCGGCGTCGCCACGAAGTCGTGAACCTCGAAGACCGCGCCCATCCCATCCGGGATGTCGACCACCCACGCCTCGTCGAGCACCTCGATGACGATGCCGGTCTCCTCGGCGATCTCCCGGATCACCGCCTGCTGCAACGACTCTCCGGGCTCGACCTTGCCACCCGGGACCGTCCACAGACCGGCTTGCGGTTCGTGTGCACGCTGCACGAGCAGGAATCTACCCGCGTCGTCGCGCACGATGGCACCGACCGCGGGGATTCGCGGGGCGACGGGTACTCGCGTCCGTGCCGCCGGTGACGGCCGCGCGATCCCGTCGAGTGCGGCTCCGATCGCCGCCCGAATCCCGGGCATCGACGACGGGGACGGCGCGTCGACGATGGTGTCGATCACCGACCTGCGCGCGAGGTCAACCGACAGAACATGTTGTTGTGCAGCCATTTCCGCGGCGTGCTCGATATCTCGGTGCACGATCAGACTCGCACCCTCCGGTGGCAGCGGCGACAACCAGGAGTCGACGGTCGCGATGCGCCGATCCGCCGGGAACAGTGACAGCGCCGCACCGCCACCACCTTGGCCGAGCAGCACCGATACCGTGGGCGCCGGCAGCGCGATCAATTCGGCTGTGCACCGGGCGATCTCACCGGCGATGCCACCCTCCTCGGCGGAGGCCGACAGCCGGGCTCCCGGGGTGTCGATGACGGTCACGACCGCAATCCGCAGGTCCCGGGCGAGGGCAAGTCCCCGTCGGACCATCCGGAGATGTTCGGGTCCGATGAACTCTCCGGTCCGCTGCCGGTCGGCGTCCTGGCCGATGACCAGTGCGGTGCGGACACCGAAGCGGCTCAGCGCCAGCACGATCGGACCATGATCCGCGATGATCACGGCGTCTTCCGGCAGGAGTTCGCGAACCCCGGGGCGCCCCGGGTGACGGGTGGCGGTGATCGCGTCCCATGCGGACAGCGGCGTGCCGAGAGCGGCGGGTCCGGTCGATGGTATCTGTTGCGGCGCAGGTGAATCTGCGGATTCCCGGATCGCCGACATCAGGATTGTCACCAGCCCCGCGAGCCGATCACGCAGCTCGTCCGCCGGCACGACGTCGTCGATCAGCCCGTGCCGCAGGAGGTTCTCCGCGCGCTGCACACCGTCGGCGATGGGTTCGCCGGTCAGTCCTTCCACCACTCGTGGGCCCAGGAACCCCACCAGCGCATCGGGTTCGGCCCAGGTGACGTGGCCGAGCGAGCCCCACGACGCGAACACTCCGCCGGTGGTCGGATGCCGGAGGTAGACCAGGTAGGGCAGCCCGGCGGCCCGATGATCGACGACGGCGCCGGTGATCGCGGCCATCTCCAGGAATGCCGGTGTGCCCTCCTGCATTCGGGTGCCACCCGAACACGGCAGGCCCACGACCGGCAGCCCGTCGGCCGTCGCCCGTCGGATGGCGGTGGCGATGCGATGGCCGGCCACCCGGCCGATCGAGCCGCCCAGGAAGGCGAATTCACTGACGATGAGCGTGACCGGTTCGCCGGCGATCTCGGCCCGGCCGGTGATCACCGACTCGTCGGTGCCGGATCTCGTGGCGGCACGGCGCAACTCGTCGGTGTCGACGTGCTGCGGGATGTCGTCGGGAGTGTCGTTCCACGCCGTCCAGGTGCCCGCGTCGACGAGGCCGTCGATCAGCTCCAGAGCACGGGAACCCTTGTGCCCATTGGTTTCCCCGGTCACCGCGAGTACATCACCCGGGTGCGTACGACGAGGTCGGCCGCCGAACGCCGCTTCCGGTCGACGGCCACCCACAGCAGCCCGACGGAGAAGAACACGCAGATCAGCGCACGGACGAAGGCGACCGACGGACGTACCCGCGGTTTTCCTTTGCGGCTGACCAGACGCAAGCCCATGACCACCGAGCCGGCGGTTCGCCCCGAGACCGCCCAGCAGGAGGTCAGATACAGCAACGACACCAGGACGAAGGCACCGACGGTGAAGAACGGGTTGGCCTCGGGCAGGGAGAAACTCTGCACGTTGTAGATCAGCCGGGCGACGACGAAACCCACATACATCCCACCCATGATGATGACGACCACCAGCACATCCACGATGGCCCCGATTCCGCGACTGACGATTCCGGCCGGTCGGTCGGTGTCGAGAATCTGGTTGGTACCGGGCTCGGAGACCGGGACGTGATGCGCATGCGACTGTCCGGCACTCGGTGTGGCGGACGACGCGGGGCGCCCCGGATGCAGTGGCGTCACCGTGGCCGGTGGCGTGGGGTCGTCCGGCTCCGGATTCGGGGATACCGAATGTGGTTGGGGTTCAGCCATTTCGGCGTTCCTCCACACTCTTGCGGCGAAGCATCCGGTTGACGAGTTCGGCGACGGCGTCGTCGGCCCGCTCGCTGGTGCCGCGTACGTCGGTCATCACGTCGGCGGTGACCGAGGTGCTCGCCTCCCGGATGATGTCGGGGAGGTCGACGCCGTCGATGATCTCGTCGGCCAGCCCGATGAGATCGATGCGGTTGATGATGGCGTCGATGTCGACGCGTGTCACCGCCCGGTCGAGGTCCACCTGGGCCACGATCGCGTCGATGTCGACGGTCTCGACGACGGCGCCGATGTCGACCTTGTCGACGATGGCCGCCACGTCGAGTCGCCCGATGAGGGCGTCGAGGTCGATACCGGCGAGCAGGGCGTCGAGATCCAGGCGCGCCAGGATCGCGTTGAGGTCGAGGCGCCCGAGCAGGGCATCGAGATCCACCTGGGCGAGGACGGCGTTGAGATCGACCGCCCCGAGGAGTTGATTGAGGTCGACGTTGTCGACGATGACCTCGGTGACGTCGACGGCCGCGGTCACCTCCTCGACGACGGTCCGGATGGTGGCACGCAGCGATGTGCGAGACGCCTCGAGGGCTGCGGCGCCGGCGCCGTCGACGACGTCGTGCGCGGTACGGCGCACCGATGCCACCGCACCACCGGCCACCGGGACCCGCTCGGCGATGTCGGCGGCGGCGGACGCGATCTGCCGCGGAATGCCCAGCACGGCGAACACGCCGGGCCGCGCGGATCCATCGTCACTCACCGACGGATTATCGCACGCGCCACGCCTCGAATCCGACGATCACCGATGACTTTTCAGCGACCCGACGGTCATAATCGCCGACAACACCGCACCGATGACAGGAGCCCTGCCGTGGCCGATTCCTACTCCGTGACCCGCCGCACGACGATCGCCGCATCACCGTCGGAGATCTATGCGCGCATCAACGATCTGCACCGGTGGGTCGACTGGTCACCCTGGGAGGGGCTGGATCCCGAGTTGCAGCGCACCTTTTCGGGATCCGAGGCCGGGGTCGGCGCACGCTACGCGTGGTCGGGCAACCGCAAGGCCGGGGCCGGCGAGATGGAGATCATCGAGGCCACCGAACCGTCGCGCGTCGCGGTCGATGTGCGGTTCGAGAAGCCGATGAAGTCGACCAGCGTCAGTTCCTTCGACATCGTCGGCAGCGGAGCCGACGGACCCAGCGAGGTCACCTGGACGATGACCGGCAAGCACTCACTGTTCAGCCGCGTGGCCGCACCGCTCGGCTTCTTCGACAAACTCCTCGGCAAGGACTTCGAGAAGGGGTTGGCGCAGCTGAAGTCCGTCAGCGAGAACGGTTAGGCACCAGAAACACGAAAAACTCCCACCTGCACGGGAAACATTGTGTGCAAGTGGGAGTTTTGCGTGTGGGGGGTGAGGCTTACAGCGCCTCGTACAGCTCCCGGGCCAGCTTGGCGGTCTCGGACGGCGTCTTGCCGACCTTGACGCCGGCGGCCTCGAGGGCCTCCTTCTTGGCCTGCGCGGTTCCGGAGCTACCGGAGACGATGGCACCGGCGTGACCCATGGTCTTGCCCTCCGGTGCGGTGAAGCCCGCGACGTAGCCGACGACCGGCTTGGAGACGTTGGCCTGGATGTAGTCGGCGGCACGCTCCTCGGCGTCGCCGCCGATCTCGCCGATCATCACGATGACCTTGGTCTCGGGGTCCTTCTCGAAGGCCTCGATGGCGTCGATGTGGGTGGTGCCGATGACCGGGTCACCGCCGATGCCGATGGCGGTGGAGAAGCCGAGGTCACGCAGCTCGTACATCATCTGGTAGGTCAGGGTGCCGGACTTGGAGACCAGGCCGATCGGCCCCTTGCCGGTGATGTTGGCCGGGGTGATGCCGACGAGGGACTCGCCGGGGGTGATGATGCCGGGGCAGTTCGGCCCGATGATGCGGGTCTTGTTGCCCTTCTCGACGTTGTAGGCCCACGCATAGGCGCTGTCCTGCACCGGGATTCCCTCGGTGATGACGACGAGCAGCGGGATCTCGGCGTCGATGGCCTCGATGATGGCGTCCTTGGCGAACTTCGGCGGCACGAAGGCGATCGAGGTGTCGGCCCCGGTCTCCTTGATGGCCTCGGACACGCTGCCGAAGACGGGCAGCTCGAGATCCGAGCCGTCCTTGGCGGTGTGGGCGACGGTGGTGCCGGCCTTGCGCGCGTTGACACCGCCGACGATGTTGGAGCCCGCCTTGAGCATCAGTGCGGTGTGCTTGGTGCCCTCACCGCCGGTGATGCCCTGCACGATGATCTTGTTGTCTTTGTTCAGGAAGATCGACATGGCTACTCAGTCCTCACTTGCTCGCCAGTTCGGCGGCCTTGTCGGCGCCGGCGTCCATCGTTTCGGCGAGCGTCACCAGCGGGTGATTCGCATCGGCCAGGATCTTGCGGCCTTCGTCGACCTTGTTGCCGTCCAGACGGACGACCAGCGGCTTGTTGGCCTCGTCACCCAGCTTGTTCAGCGCGCCGACGATGCCGTTGGCGACCGCGTCACACGCGGTGATGCCACCGAAGACGTTCACGAACACGCTCTTGACCTGCTCGTCGTTCAGGATGACGTCGAGTCCGGCGGCCATCACCTCGGCGGAGGCACCGCCACCGATGTCGAGGAAGTTGGCGGGCTTGACGCCGTTGTGGGCCTCACCGGCGTAGGCGACGACGTCGAGGGTGGACATGACCAGTCCGGCGCCGTTGCCGATGATGCCGACCTCGCCGTCGAGCTTGACGTAGTTGAGGTCGTTCTCCTTGGCCTTGAGCTCCAGCGGATCGGTGGCGTCGCGGTCCTCGAAGGCCTCGTGGTCGGGATGCCGGAAGTCGGCGTTCGCGTCGAGGGTCACCTTGCCGTCGAGGGCGAGGATCTGATCGTCGGGGGTACGGACGAGCGGGTTGACCTCCACCAGGGTGGCGTCCTCACCGACGAAGACCTCCCAGAGCTTCTGGATGGTCACGGCCGCGGCGTCGAGCACCTCGGCGGGCAGCTTGCCCTTCTCGGCGATCTCACGGGCCAGCGCGAGATCCACACCGGTCACCGCATCGACCGGCACGCGTGCGAGTGCGTCCGGGTTCTCTTCGGCGGTCACCTCGATCTCCACGCCGCCTTCGACCGAGCACATGGCCAGGTAGGTGCGGTTGGCGCGATCGAGCAGGAAGGAGATGTAGTACTCCTCCGCGATGTCACTCGCCTCGGCGACGAGCAACTTCTTGACAACGTGGCCCTTGATATCGAGGCCCAAGATGTTTTCGGCATGCGACTGTGCGTCATCAGGGGTCGCGGCGTACTTCACGCCGCCGGCCTTGCCACGTCCACCGACCTTGACCTGAGCCTTGATCATCACAGGCTTGCCGATTTCCTCGGCGATCGCCCGCGCGTCGGCGGCAGTATCGGTCACCCGCCCGGGTGTGGTGGGAACCCCATGCTTGGCGAACAGTTCCTTCGCCTGGTATTCGAAGAGATCCATTCAGCTCACCATTTCGTAGATTTGCCCGCTGGTCTGGGTGTAACGCGGGCCATATCGGACTCTAAACCTGCCGCAGATCGGCGTTTCGGAGACCTCCTCACCTTGTGCGACAGATCACTCGGTCGGTCGCCCCGATGCCCTCGACGCCCGATCTACATCTCATCGCATTGATGCTTCGCCAGATCTCAATTCTGCAACACATCCTGTGACCCAACTCACTTTCGGTGCCGTTTCTTGTGCGCAGGGTTGGACTTGTCGCAATCATTTCGTTACCGTCGGCAGGCAGTCAGGGTCATTCAGGGGGTACAAACGCCCGCGGGACAAAGGTTTTTCGGAGCCCTGAACTCACACAGGTAAGCGAGGTGGACGACTTGGCGGGACATGGTTTTCCAGGCGGGTCGTCTGCCGGCAGCACCATGACAGGTGGGCGCAGGCGTCTCGACGATCGATTCGACGACGTCACCGCCGATGAGATGACCACGATCATCCCGATCGACGAGTCCGACGCCGCCGATCTCGATTGGGACGTCGACACCGAGCCGGCCTCCTCGCGCCGCACCCGCCGAACCACCACCTCGGAGATCACCCAGGACATCCTCATCCCCGAGGGTGAGTTCGACGAGTACCGCCATGACGAACCGTTCGACGTCGTCGGTGCCGCCGCCGACGATTTCGACGACGACGCCGACCGCGGCGCCCTCTCCGATGAGCCGGCGTTCCGTCGCAACCCGGCGAGCGCCCCGAGTCGCTCCCGCGGCAAGCACCGCATCAGCGCGCCCCCCAAGGCCCTGCGTGGCGGTCGCGCCGCATTTGTCGCCATGGCAGCTGGCGCAGCCGTCGCCGCCGCGGTGACGCACTCCGAAGCCTCCGATGACGCCGCACCGGCCACGTCGCCGATGCCCGCGGCCGCCACCGGCGATGCCGCAGCCGCACCGGCCGTCACCGGCCCCGGGATCGCGCCGTCGACCCCCGATCAGGACATGAGCATGTACGCCGACCAACTCGTGGTCGGCAAGCAGCTCGCCGATGCCGAGGCCGCCCGCGTCGCCGCCGCGAGCAAGCCGCTGTTCGCCTCCCCGCTTCCGCTGGGGTCCTACCAGTTCACGTCGACCTACGCGATGCGCTGGGGCAGTTTCCACGCCGGCGTCGACTTCGCCGCCCCGCTGGGCACCCCGATCCACGCCGCCACCGACGGTGAGGTGATCGCGGCCGGACCGGCGTCGGGATTCGGCAACTGGATCAAGGTCAAGGCCGCCGACGGCACCGTGACCGTGTACGGGCACATGTATTCCAACGGCGTCCTCGTCCACAAGGGACAGCACGTCGTGGCCGGAGACGTGATCGGCCTGGTCGGCAACGACGGCCAGTCCACCGGCCCGCACTGCCACTTCGAGGTGTGGCTCAACGGCACCACCAAGATCGATCCGGCCCCGTGGCTCGCCTCGCACGGTGTGCGGATGGCCGCCTACACAGGCTGACGGCAGCACCACCCCCGCATCACTGACAGCGCCCTCTGCACCACTGACAGCGCTCTCTACCGCGTTGACAGCGCCCTCCGCACCACTGACAGCGCTCTGGTTTCCGTTGACAGCGCCCTCATTTCCGTTGACAGCGCTCTGGTTTCCGTTGACAGCGCTCTGAATTCCGAGCAGGGCGCTGCCAACGTCCTGTAGAGCGCCGTCAACGTCGAAGCGAGCGCTGTCAACGTCGAGCAGAGCGCCGTCAACGTCCAGCAGAGCGCTGTCAACGTCCTGTAGAGCGCTGTCAACGCAAAACCGAGCGCCGTCAACGGAATTCAGAGCGCTGTCAACATCGCGCGGTCGCGGCTACAGCTTCTCCCCCGGTATCCCACCGATGGTCAGCAGGGTCATCCGTCCGGTGTTGCCGCCGTAGTCGATGACGACACGCTCGGTGGCGCCACTGCCCTCCTTGGCGACGACCTTGCCCATCCCGTACTTGGGATGATTGTGGCGGTCGCCCACCTCGAGGTGAATCTGCTTGTTACGCCCGCGATTCGGGTCCGCGGAGAACGACGACCGGCCCAGGCCACTGCGTCCCTCATCCCGGCCGAACACGCCGCCGGAGGAGCCGAAGCCACGGCCGCCCCGCTTCTTCTCGGTCTTGCGCCAATCCACCAGGTGCTGCGGAATCTCTTGCAGGAAACGGGATTCCGGATTGGACACCGGTTGGCCCCAGGACGCCCGGGTGAGCGCACGACTCAGGTACAGCCGCTCCTTGGCGCGGGTGATCCCCACATAGGCCAGGCGGCGCTCCTCGCTGAGCTCGTCCGGGTCGCCGAGGGCCCGCAGATGCGGGAAATGCCCGTCCTCCCAACCGGTCACGAAGACCACCGGGAACTCGAGGCCCTTCGCGGTGTGCAGCGTCATCAGGGTGACCACGCCCTCACCCTCGTCGGGGACCTGATCGGCGTCGGCGACCAGCGACACCCGCTCCAGGAACGCCGCGAGCGATCCGGGTGCCGGCTCACCCTCACGCAACTGCGCGCGCTCGGAGTCGTCATCGTCGTCGAGGTCGTCCGCCTCGGCTGCATCGCGACTGAATTCGATTGCCACCGAGATCAATTCGTTGAGATTGTCGAGCCGGGCCGCGTCCTGCGGATCGTTCGAACCCTCCAACTCGGTGCGGTAGCCGCTGCGGTCGATGATGGCGTCCACCAACTCGCCGATGTCGGCTCCGTCGCCGGTCGCGTCGACGACAGCGGCGTCCGGGTCGTCCGACTCGGCGTCACCGAAGGTGGTGAGGAAGTCGTTGCGCAGTCCCTCGATGAGGTCGACGAATCCACCGATCTGTTTGACCGCGCGGGTGTTGAGAAGCGGAACCCCGCCCTGGGCGCCCTCGATGAGTGCCTGATAGAACGAGATCCCCCGGTTCTCCGAATGCACCGCCACACAGGCCTCGGCGCGATCGCCGATCCCGCGACGCGGCGTGTTGAGAATGCGGCGCAGACTCACCGAGTCCTCCGGGTTGGCCACCACGCGCAGGTAGGCGACGACGTCGCGCACCTCCTTGCGCTCGTAGAACTTCGTGCCACCGACCACCTTGTACGGGATCCCGTGGCGGACGAACACCTCTTCCAGGGCGCGGGAGCCGGTGTTGGTGCGGTAGAAGACGGCGATGTCGGAGTAGGTGTTGGACTGCGCGCCGCCGATGGTGTGATCGGTAAGCCGCTCGATCTCGGTGGCGATGAACATCGCCTCCTCGCGATCGGATTCGGCCACATAGCCGACGATCAGTTCACCGTCACCCGAGTCGGTCCACAGTCGCTTGTCACGACGGTTCGGATTCTGCGCGATGACCGCGTTGGCCGCCGACAGGATCGTCTGGGTCGAACGGTAATTCTGTTCCAGCAGAATCGTTTCGGCATTGGGGAAGTCGCGCTCGAATTCGACGATGTTGCGGATGGTGGCACCACGGAAGGCGTAGATGGACTGATCGGCGTCACCCACCACACACAACTCCGACGGCCCCACCGCCGACTCGTCGTCGTCACGCCCGACCAACTCCCGGACCAACACGTACTGTGCGTGGTTGGTGTCCTGATACTCATCGACCAGTATGTGCCGGAATCGACGACGGTAGTACTCGGCAACCGACGGGTGACTCTGCAGCAGTGCCACCGTCTCGCCGATGAGGTCGTCGAAGTCGAAGGCGTTGGCGGTCTGCAGGCGCCGCTGGTACTCCGCGTAGATCTCGGCGATCGTGCGCGCGGTCGGCTCCTCCCCCGCTGCGGCGTGCGCGTCGTCGGGGGCGATCAACTCGTTCTTCAGATTCGAGATGCTCACCGCCACCCCGCGGGGACTGAATTTCTTCGGATCCAGATCGAGATCGCGGATGATCATCCCGAGCAGGCGCTTGGAATCATCGGAGTCATAGATGGAGAAGTTGGAGTTGCGATTCTCCAGCAGTCCGGACTGCGCGCGCAGGATGCGCACACAGGTGGAGTGGAATGTCGAGACCCACATGTAGGCGGCGCGCGGTCCGACCAGATCGATCACCCGCTCGCGCATCTCGGCGGCGGCCTTGTTGGTGAAGGTGATCGCCAGGACCTGTCCCGGCGTGACGTCACGAGCCGCGAGCAGGTAGGCGATGCGGCGGGTGAGCACCGCGGTCTTGCCCGAACCGGCACCGGCCACGATGAGCAGTGGCGGGCCGCTGTGCAGGACCGCGGCCCGCTGCTGCGGGTTGAGCCCGTCGAGCAGACGGGCAACACGGTCGTCGGCCGCCGCACCCGCGGAATCGGGCCGGCCGGGAACGACTCGGGCGGGGGGAACAGAGCTGGTGGTCATCGGTAGTTCAGGCTACTCCGGGGCTCCGACAGGACTCGCGGGGGCGAAATCGTCGCGATCCCGCCGATTCGCCATGCGGCAAACCGGGCATCGGTCGGTGCGGATACGATGACGGAGCACCGCGGGGGGCGTCGATGCGAGATCGGTCACCTTCTGCCACCGCCAGGGAGGAACGAGCAGGAATGTGGTCGCATCCGGATCCACCCGTTACCGGGCCGCGGCCGTCATTCGGTCGTCGCATGCCGAGTGCCGGTGACGCCTCACTCGTGCTTGACTCCACCCGAATGACTCAGGATGGTCCACCCGTCCGCCGGCCGATGCCGACTGCGCAGGGAAGCGAGCTATGAACACCTCGAAGATCACTGGCCTGGTACTCGCCGCCGTCGGCGCAGTCGCCGTCATCATCGCGCTCATCTTGTCGTTCATCCCGTGGGGTATCGAGGGCTCCGGCGGGCCGACCGCAGCATTCGCGGCACAGAACGACCTGGACGACACCGCGTTCCAGTACGGCACCAGCCCGGGAGCCAAGTACAGCGGTTCGCTGACACGGACCTACTCCGACGGCGACGTCGTCAAGGTGGAGTTCACCGATCTGATCGTCACGCTGTCGGAGAACGCCAGCGGGACGATCACGGTCAACAATCAGCAGGCCGAGTACACCCAGATCGGCAACTATTACTTCGCCAAGGGGCCGACGGCCTTCTGGAACGGCATCCTCACCGAGCAGCAGAAGGAGAATCTCGACCTCGGTCCGGTGGACAACAAGTGGGCCAGCGCCGAGGCCGCGTTGCCGAAGCTGGGATACGTGCTGTCGCCGAACATCCTGGCCGGGCGTCTCAACGCCGACCTCGTCGACGCCCCCGACCTCGGCGCACAACTGTCGACGCCGAACAAGGACACCCCGGACGCGCGGTTCTGGCCGACCTCCGATCCGCCGATCACCGCCATCGGTGACAACCAGGTGAAGACCGGCGAGTGGACCATCACCTTCGATCCGTCGACCAAGGCCATCACCCACATCAAGGGCTCCTACAAGGTCGAATCGACGACCACCGCCATCGACGCCGATGTGACACCGTTGCCGTTTGCCGAGGTGTCCTCGGTGTTCACCGAACAACATTCCCTGGTGGCCGATCTGACGTCGGTGCCCATTCCGGGCCTGCGGATCGACGACGTGCCCGGCGGTCAGGCCGGTCAGGTGGGCTGGAAGCAGACCGGTGGCTGCACCACCGCCGCATGCGGATACGACTTCACCGTCGGCGGTACCCCGAAGGCGGGCTCCGACGGCCGGCCGGGCCACGTCAACTACGGATTGAAGGTCAACTTCGAGGTCAACGATCTGCCGGCAGGTGCGCTCGGCGGTACCTGCACCCCGGTGGTCCGCACCGACTTCGACCGCACCGCGGGAACCCGGTGTACGGCCACCAACCTCGGTAGCGGCGACGGCAGCATCCGGCCCAACGTCACCTACACATACCTGCCGTTCCTCGACTACACCGCCGACCGGCTCAACTCATACATCGATGACAACAGCACCGCCACCCAGCGCCAGTTCACGATGGTGCGCACCGGGACGAAGAAGCCCGAGGCCGCCGATTATGGCTTCAGCGTCACCGCACTGCCGAGCAGCTACGCGGTCAAGGCCGGCGACTATCTGTTCGACGGATACGGCCCGGCGGGCGACTACCTGGTGTCCTTCGCCGAGGGGTATGCCCAGCACGTCACCGGAACGACCTTCGATTCGAGTTGGCCGGGTACGCAGACGTTGCGTGATCAGATGCGCCGGCAGGTCGAGGCCGCCGGTGACAACGGGACCATCGCGTACTACGCGGCGGAGCAGTCGACCACCGATGCCCTCAAGGCGATGGTGGCCGAGGCCGGGTACGGCGACAAGATCCTCGTGTTCTACAGCGAGCCGGAGGACTGACCGACTCGCCTATTGCCCCAGCAGCCGGGCGTCGACGACCTCACCGACCCGGCCGTCGCCGGTATGCAGTGCCAGCCCCGGGGTAATCGGTGCGATCGCGACGGCAGTGCCCCGTCCGTCGAGCTGGACGTAGACGACGTGCAGTCCGGCCTGGACGGGGACCCGCACCGCCGGGCCGCCCTGCAGTGACAACTCGACCGTGCCCGCCGCGTTGGCGCAATAGCCGAGCGCGACGGTCCAGCGCCACTGGATGAGCGGGCCGTCGAGTTGCAGGCGGTCGGCACCGGTGAGCTCCGGGCGGGCGCAGGTCCCCGACCCGGCCGCGAATGTGCGGCGCGGGGTGACCGCGCCGGGCGTGAGGTTCCCCGCGGTGTCGAGTACCGAGAGCTTGTCGGTCCACGAGCCGAAGTCCGGGCGGTCGGCCAGCCGCCCGAACGTCGCACTGATCTGGTTGTACGGATAGGCAACGGGCAGAAGCACTTCCAGCGGTAGTGCCTGATCGAACATCGGATGGTTGCGGTTGGCGGCGAGCGATTTCTTCGCGTTGGCCAGGTACGGACCGGTCGGGTCGTCGCTCCACGACGACTGGTACGACGCCGTCGAGATGAGCGAGGACGCGACGGCCAGCGCAGCGAGCACGGCCACCCCGACCGCCAGGATCGGCCCGCGCTCGGAGTGCCGATCCCGGTCGAGGTCGGTTGTCGCCGCCTCGTGTCGGTGCCGACGGGTCGACCGGGCCGGTGCCGCGATCACCAAGGCCAGCGCGGCGACGATCACCAGCGCGGAGTCCGGCAGGTACCGCATCGTCTGAGCCAGTTCGAGGGCGGTGTTGGCCGAGGACCGGTTCCACATCACCGGGACCTGCGCGATCACCACGTAGAGCGCGGCACAGACGAGCACGGCGATAACACCGCGACGGGCGCGCACCGCCCACACGGTGAAGGCGGCCACCACCACCCACCCGGCCACGATCATCCACACCGCGGGGAAGCCCATCGGCGGGCTGGGGATCCACCGTTCCCAGTCCCACGGGCCGCCGACCAGCGACGGGACGACGGCCCGGTTGATCGAACGCCAGACCAGCTGGGCGGTCTGCGACAGGGAGTGCGCGCCGGCGGTGGCATCCGACACCGACAAGAACAACAACACCCACGCCACGAAGATCGCGCCGAGAGCGGCCCACAATGCGCGGGCCCGGACGACTGCGATCCCGAGTGGCCCCAGGTGGGCGTCGCGATCCGGTTCGTCGTCGGGCGTCGTCGGCGGTGATGTCGGCCTCGGTGAGGTCGGCGCCGGTGACGATGTCGGCGAAGCGAACCGGGCGACCAGCACCGCGACCACCAACGCCACCGGCACGATGTACAGCGATTTCTCGAAGAACGCCAACGCGACAACGAAGATCACCGCGGAGCGGATGACGATCAGCCGTCGGCGACGTGGAGTCGGATCGTCGCGCACGGCGATCACCGCGTCGGCGATGATCCACGCCATCGCCGCCTGGAACGGCAGCGAATTGAGCCCGGCCGACCACCAGATGAAGGCCGGCACGGTCATCGGGGTGACGAGGTAGAAGGCCAACGCGCCCAGCCCCGCCAGGTCGCGCGTCACATCGCGCGGTCCGTCGGCGGATGCGAGCAGCACCCGGATCATCCGCCACACCGCCAGCGATGCGAGTGCCTGAAGGATCACCAGGGTGAGCGCAGGCGCCACCCACTGCACCGGCGCCACGACCGTGGAGATCCCGGCGACCAGGAAGGCCGCGGGCATGAAGTGACCGTCGTGGCTGTTGCCGAGGAACTCCCACGACAGGATCGGCATGGTCGAGGCGCGCCCGATGAGGATCAGGTCGTCCCAGTAGAAGTTCCCGGTCGCGACCAGCCAGCCGCGCACGACGAGCTGCGCGATGATCAGTGTGAACGCGGCGGGCATCACCAGGGCGGCCAACCGCGCAGCGGTGGCAGGTGCGGGGGCGGACGGCGACGTCACGGCACTCGGCATGGCGACCAGTGTCCCTGGCGCGGCGAGCGCGTGGCAAAATCGGCACGATGACCGACCCCAGCAGCCAGCCGTCGCCCGGACCCCGGGTGCCCGGAGCCCAGTCGAGCGGCACGGGCGCTTCGTTCGCCGATTCGATCGACCTGTCGTACTACGAGCTGTCCGCCGATGTCTCCGAACTCTCCGACGACATCGATGTGCTGCGGGGCGAGATCGATCGTCTCGACGCGATCATCCTGGCCGCGGTCAAACGTCGCTCGGCGGTGTCGAAGAAGATCGGCGCCGCGCGGATGGCCTCCGGCGGACCGCGTCTGGTGCACAGTCGCGAGGTCAAGGTCCTCGACCGGTTCGCCGAACTCGGCCAGGAGGGGCACACCCTCGCCATGCTGTTGTTGCGCCTCGGACGGGGCCCGCTCGGCCGCTGAGGCCTCCTCCTCGGGAGGTGTCGCGGGGCTCGGCATCAGCACATAGGGTGGTGTCCATGAGTGACCTCGATGGCACCGAGCACGACATCACCGCAACCCCGTCCTGGCAGGCCCTGACCGCACATCAGGATCACGTCGCGTCCATGCATCTGCGGGAGGTGTTCGCCGCCGACCCGGACCGCGGTCGCGAACTCGTCGTCGACGTCGGCGATCTGCACATCGACTACTCCAAGCATCGCGTGCTGCGCGAGACGCTGGAACTGCTGTTCAGCCTCGCCCGCGACGCCGGCCTCGAGGACAAGCGCGACGACATGTTCGCCGGCGTGCACATCAACACCTCCGAGGACCGCGCTGTCCTGCACACCGCACTGCGCCTGCCCGCCGATGCCGAACTCGTCGTCGACGGTCAGAACGTGGTCGCCGACGTCCACCAGGTCCTCGACGCGATGGGCGCCTTCACCGACACGCTACGCAGCGGAGAATGGAAGGGCCACACCGGAAAAGCCATCACCGACGTCGTCAACATCGGTATCGGCGGCTCCGATCTGGGGCCGGTGATGGTGTATCAGGCGTTGCGGCACTATGTGGATTCGCCGATCCGGTGCCATTTCGTGTCCAACGTCGATCCCGCCGACATGGTGGCCACCCTCGACGGCCTCGACGCCGAGACCACTCTGTTCATCGTGGCGTCGAAGACCTTCAGCACGCTGGAGACGCTGACCAACGCAGCCGCGGCCAAGCGGTGGCTGCTCGAGGCGCTCGGCGCCGGCGAGGATGCGGTCGCGAAGCACTTTGTGGCCGTGAGCACCAACGCCGATCGGGTGTCGGCGTTCGGTATCGACACGGTCAACATGTTCGGTTTCTGGGATTGGGTCGGCGGCCGGTACTCGGTCGACTCGGCGATCGGACTGTCGGTGATGGCGGCCATCGGCAAGGACCGATTCGGTGAGTTCCTGCACGGCTTCCAGCTGGTGGACGAGCACTTCCGCACCCAGCCACTCGAGCAAAACGCCCCGGTCATCCTCGGCCTGATCGGCTTGTGGTACTCCAACTTCTGGGATGCCCAGTCACGGGTGGTGCTGCCCTACTCCAATGACATGGCGCGATTCGCGGCGTATCTGCAGCAGCTGACGATGGAGTCCAACGGCAAATCGGTGACCGCAGACGGCCATCACGTCACCGCCGACACCGGCGAGGTGTTCTGGGGCGAGCCGGGCACCAATGGCCAGCACGCGTTTTATCAACTGCTGCACCAGGGTACGCGGATGATTCCGGCCGACTTCATCGGATTCGCCGATCCCACAGACGATCTGCCGACCGTGGACGGCACCGGTTCGATGCACGACCTGCTGATGAGCAACTACTTCGCACAGACCAAGGTTCTCGCCTTCGGCAAGACCGCCGACGAGATCGCCGCCGAGGGTGTCGCACCAGAAGTGGTGCCGCACAAGGTGATGCCGGGAAGTCGGCCGTCGACGTCGATCATGGCGCCGACACTGACGCCGTCGGTCATCGGCCAATTGGTCGCTCTGTACGAGCATCAGGTGTTCGTCGAGGGCGCCATCTGGGGGATCAATCCCTTCGACCAGTGGGGCGTGGAACTCGGCAAGACCCAGGCGATGGAACTCCTCGGCGTGATCACCGAGTCCGATGCGCCTGCGGCACTAGATGATTCGTCGACCGACGAGCTGGTGCGCTGGTACCGCACGCACCGGGGCCGGAAGGTTTGAGACTTGCCGCTCCCGCCCGGTTCAGTCCCAGCGAGCCGAATCGAAGACCTCGTCGGGAATGACGTCACCGGGTTGCAGATCGAGGGCCTCGATCCGCGCCATCAGGGCGGCGCACGAGGCGATGTGGGAAATCAGATCGGCGGGTTCGGCGGCACGTTCGGCCGGGTCACCACCGATGAACTCGGGGACGGTGGGCGGCACACACTGACCCAGCGCGAGATCGTCGACACCGGTGGCCTCCCGCCACGCGTCGAAACTCTCACCATCCACCGCCTCGGCGATGTCACCGTCGGCGATCGCGGCCAGCACCTCGTCGACGGTGGCCAGCGGACCCGAACTCCCGCTGGAGGCGTCGAATCCGACGACCGTGTCGGCGTCGAGTGTCTCGTCGTCGGCAAGGGTGAAGTACACGATGCCGCGCCAGTCGGCGGCGAAGGCGGCGAGGTCCTCGCGCCCGAAGACATCGCGCAGCAATTCGTTCACGCTCCCGGTCACCTCCGACGAACCGAAGACCTGAAACACCCCATGGGCCACCACCTGACTCGTCGTATTCGACACATCGGCTACCTTACGCAGGTGACCACGTCTGCGCCGTCCCCTTCCCGGGGGTGCTCACGCATCCTCGGCACGGTACTGGCCGCTGCCGCGCTCGCCGTGACCGCGACCGCCTGCTCGTCGTCGACCCCCTCGTCGGCGCCGGGCACATCGTCGTTCCCGACATCGGTGCCCGTGTCGGTTCCCGCCGGTGCCCCCGCACGTACCGGGCCCGGCACGACGCTGGACTTCGGCGACTCCGCGGTGCTTCCCGTCAACGCCTTCGCACCGTCCGGGGCGACCGCGATGTACACGGTCACCGGGATCACGCCCGGTGAGGGCGTCCCGGACACCTCGACGCAGGGCGGTAAGGCGTACTTCGTCTACCTCACCGTCACGTCGCTGGCGGCGCGTCCGTCGCCCGCTCCCGGGGTGGTCGGGTTCGCCGGCAGCCCGGACGGCCATACCGCCGCGCTGACGCTGCCGCCACCCGTGCCGTTGACGGCATGCGCCAACCCGGAACCGCCGGAGACGATGAAGCGCGGGGACTCGTACGCCACCTGCCTGGTCGCCTACGCCGACGCCGACCAGGAACTGACGAGTGTCATCTACTGGGCCGACACCACCGGCGATGAGGGCTTCGACTTCAAGTCCTCGCCGGTGCTGTGGGGGACGCCGGTCGTCCCGTCGGGCAGTTCGACGGCACCGTCGGCGCCCGCCTGACAGCTCAGTCGTCGATTCCGAGCACTACGACGTCGCCGGTCGCCGGCAGCAGATACGCCGTCGCCCGCCAGTCGTCACCGGTGAACGCCGCGTCGACCCCCGCTCCGCCGAGCACTTCTCCGGCCGGGAGGTCGGCGGCCAGTTCGAACCTCAGATCATCCGGCGGGTGATCGCCGACGGCAGGAACTTCAGGGCCGCGGCGATCGGCACCCACGGCCACGACGGCACCGGAGCGTAAGCCTTCTCGGCCTCGATGGCTGCGACCATGGCGCGCACACCGTCGTCGGTGTCGGCCATCAGTGAGGTCTTCACGCCCCGGTTGATGTCGGTTTGGATGTAGCCGGGCAGCACGATCGACACCGTGATCGGTGAGTTCGCGAACTCCGCCTGCAGGCCCTGTCCGATCGCGGTCAGTCCCGCCTTCGACGCCGAGTACGCGGTCTGTGCCTTCGGCATGCCGCGGATGGCGCTCATCGAACTGATCAGGACGAGGTGGCCGTGATTCTGTGCGCGGAAGATCTCGAGTGCGGCCTCGGCCTGCGCGAGCGCGCCGATCAGGTTGGTCTGGATGGTCTCGATGTTGGCGTGCATCTTTCCGGTGCCCAGTGGCGCACCCTTGCCGAGGCCGGCGTTGACGATGACGCGGTCGAGGCCGCCGAGGTCGTCCCGCAGTTTCCCGAACGCCACGGGCACGGTGTCGACATCGGTGACGTCGAGTTCGGTCACCGCCACCTGCGCGGCCGCCGGCCGCAACTCGTCGGCGAGGGTCTCGAGCCGATCGATGCGGCGGGCCGCGAGCCCGAGGGACCGGCCCTTCGCGGCGAACTCGCGGGCCATCCCCTCGCCGAGTCCCGAACTCGCGCCGGTGATGATGATCTTGTTGCGTGCACTCACATCGGCCAACCTACCGATCACCACCGCATCACGAGTACCGCGGTCTGGCCGTCGGGTCCCTCGATCACCTCGGTCCGTGCGTCCGGGGCGAGTGCGGCGGCCACGGGGACCTGCGCGAGATTCATCTCCAGCGCCAGCACGCCGTCATCGGCGAGATATCCGGACGCGGCGGAGACGAGTTCGCGGATGTGATCGAGGCCGTCGGCGCCCGCGGTCAACGCGGCACGGGGTTCGTGGTCGGCCGCTTCGCGGGGCATGAGGTCGATCGCCGCGTCCGGGACGTAGGGCGAGACGGCCGCGATCACGGTGACGGCTCCGACGCAGCCCGTCGGTAGCCCCGACAGGCCGTCGCCTCGATGAACGTGACCGTGTCCCAGCAGGTTCTGACGCGCGTACCGCAGCGCCCGGTCGTCGATGTCGGTCGCATGGACGTCGGCCTCGGGCAGCCACGCCTGCGCGGTTGCCGCGACCGGGGCGACCCCGCTGAACGTCTCCACGATGAGGGGGCGCCGGACGGTTGCCCCGCGCGCGATCGTCACCGCCGCGAGCACCTCGGATCGCTTGCGCGGCACGAAGACACCGGGGCCCACCGAGAGGCGTCGGCCGGCGAACTCCACCCAGCCGACGATGTGCTCGAGTGGTTCACCGGCGATGCGACGCGCGACGAAGCGCTCGAGTTCTCCGGTGTCGCGGGCGGATTGGCGCAGTATCGTCGCCTCCTCCTCGGCGAAGACACATCCCGCCCGACGCAACGCGGCGACCAGCGAATCCCGTTGGTGCGCCGCCACTGTCGTGCCGGCTCTCACTTGAGTAGTCGGGACATGCGACGGTCGGCGAGGATCTTGCCGCCGGTTTGGCAGGTCGGGCAGTACTGAAAGGAGCGATCCGCGAAGGACACCTCGCGGATCGTGTCACCACACACCGGACAGGGCAGACCGGTACGTGCGTGCACCTTGAGTCCGGTTCGCTTCTCGGACTTGAGCTTCGCCACGCCCTGACCTTCGAGCCGGCCGATGGCGTCGGTGAGGACGTCCCGCATCGCCGCGTACAGGGTGTCGACCTGTTCTGCGTTCAGGGTTTTCGCCGACGCGAACGGTGACAGTTTGGCGGCGTGCAGGATCTCGTCGGAGTAGGCGTTGCCGATGCCGGCCATGACCCGCTGATCGGTGAGGACGTTCTTGATGCGTCCCGTCGCGCCCGCCAGGATGTCGGCGAACTCGTCGCGGTCGAGCGCCAGCACGTCGGGCCCGAGGGTGGAGATGCGTTCGACGTCGGTGATGTGGCGGACGATCCACACCGCGAGACGTTTCTGGGTTCCGGCCTCGGTGACGTCGAAGCCCTCCCCACCGCCACCGGCGGCCGGCATGCCGCAGTGCACCCGGAGCGCGATGGGGCTCTTGCCGCCGGGGCGCAGCGGCCGCGGCGAGAGGTCGTCACTCCAGCGCAGCCAGCCCGCCCGGGAGAGGTGGATGACCAGGTTGATCACCGGTTCGGGGTCGTCGGGCGTGCCCGGGATTGTGCGGATGATGACGTACTTTCCCACTCGGCCCACCGATTCCACGGTCCGGCCGACCAGGGCGGTGTACGGCGGATCGGCGGTCTTGAGGACCGACAACGACGCGACGTCGACGCGGCGGATCGGCAGTCCGGCGGCACGACCGTCCACGAAATCGGCGATCGCGGCAACCTCGGGCAGTTCGGGCATGGCTCCAGTGTGCTCTAGTAATCAGATGAGTTCCGCTCTTTCCGACGCCGAGTTGGCCGCTCGTATCGCGGCGGGTGCCGGTGAGATCCTGCTCGGCGTGCGGTCCGGCGGTCTTCTCGGTGGTCGGCTTCTCGGTGATGCGGGTGATGCGCTGGCACAGGCGTGGATCGGGACGGTGCTGCAGCGTCACCGGCCGCGCGATGCGGTGCTGAGCGAGGAGGCCGTCGACGTCGGCGACCGGATGAGCGCCGATCGTGTCTGGATCATCGACCCGCTCGACGGCACCAGCGAATTCGCGGCCGGCAGCAGTCACTTCGCGGTGCACGTCGCCCTGACCCGGCACGGCGTGGTGACCGATGCGGCCGTATCCCTGCCCGCGACCGGCGAACTCTTCCGCACCGACACCGTCGATCCCCCGCCGACGCAGCCCTCCGGCCGGATCGCGACGTCGCGCTGGGGAACCAGTTACGAGGTGGCGGTGGTGGCGCAGCGTCTACATCTGCACACGACGCCGATCGGGTCCGCCGGGGCGAAGGCGATGGCCGTGGTCCGCGGCGACGCCGATGCGTACGTGCACTCCGGCGGGCAGTACGAGTGGGATAACGCCGCACCCGTCGGGGTCGCGCTGGCCGCCGGTCTGCACTGCAGTCGCCTCGACGGGTCGGAGATCGTCTACAACCGGCCGCAGCCGTACATGCCGGACTTCGTCATCTGCCGGCCCGAGCTCGCCGCGCCCATCCTCGACATCATGGGTGAGACCTGGTGGTGAGACCACTCAGCCCTTGCGGATGAGGTAGATGTCCATGATCCAGCCGATCCGCGGGGGGGGGGCGGGGCGCGCGGGGTGGGGTGTAGACACACCTCAAA
>NZ_JBSFPC010000011.1:0-182336 GCF_053587995.1 Gordonia sp. NPDC003504 | reverse complement strand
GCGATACCGGCGTCGCGGCATCGGACCGCACCGGATACCGGTGCGGGAATCGCGCTTTTCGGATTGCGTGACGAGTACGCCTTCACTCTCCAACCGGATTCCCACAACCGAACCCGGAGTTGAACGCCGCCGGCCATCACAGCAGATATAGATGCGGCCACACAGGTCACTCGCGCCGTATATCGACACCAGCCGCTCGTCACACCGCGTTCGTATCCGCCGCGGGTCGAGTGTTGGGTGGGCACCGACAGAGAACTGCAGCGCGACCCGAGAATTCGGGCCGCGCTGCAGTTGTCCGTGTGTCAGATTGTCAGCTCACCAACGCCGAGTCGGCGGCACGCAGGGTCTGGGCGGCCTCACGCAGTCCGTCGATCTGGCCGAGGGAGACGTCCTCGTGCTCGATGTTGACGGCCATGTTCGGGTCGACGGCCGCCAGTGCCGCGAGGAATCGCGTCCAGAATCCGATGTCGTGACCGCGGCCGACGGCGACGAAGTCCCAGGCGGAGTCCTCCGGCCACTTGTTGACCACATGCTTGCCGCCGAGTCCGGTCGGGTTCTCCGACAGCGGGATTCGGGTGAACCGCTCGTCGAGGACGCCGTAGATCGAGCAGTTGTCGTTGATCCGGGTGTCCTTGGCTGCGGCATGGACGACCAGCGGGCCGAGCCATTCGATGGCGGCCACCGGATCGATGCCCTGCCAGAACAGATGCGACGGATCCATCTCGGCACCGATGTTGGTGGCGCCGAGCCGGTCGACGAGCCGCTTCATCGTCGGCGGATTGAACACCAGATTCTGCGGATGCATCTCGATGGCGACGGTGACGCCGTTCTCGCGGGCGAGCGCATCGATCTCGGCCCAGAACGGCAGGGCCACCTCATCCCACTGGTAGTCGAGCGAATCGAGGTAGCCCGAATCCCAGGTATTGACGTGCCAGGCCGGCCACTGGCCACCCGGATGCGCATGAGGCAGTCCGGACATGGTGACCACGCGGTCGACGCCGAGCAGCCCGGCCACCCGGATCGCGTTACGCAGGTCGTCGGCGTCCTCGGGGCCCACCTCCGGGTCCGGATGCAGCGGATTGCCGTTGCAGTTCAGGCCGGCCAGGGACACGCCGGTGCCGTCGAAGGTCGAGAGGTAGTCACGGACACTCACCTCCCCGGACAGCAGTTCGGCCACCGGGAGGTGCGGGGTACCCAGGAAACCGCCGGCGTTGATCTCCGCGCCGGTCAGGCCGAGTGAGCCGATGACCTCCAGCGTCTCGGGCAGGGAACGGTCGTGCAGGATGGCGGTGTACACACCGAGTTTCATGATGATGCCTCTTTCGGATGGATTGTGGTGCAGGTGAATACGGGTCAGACGATCTTGACGGTGGCGCCGGCCGCGGCGGCGGAGCCGGCGATGGCGGCGGCGACCCGCATGCTGTGGACCCCGGTGTCGAAGCCGGGCAGCGGGCCGAGGGCATCGATCCCGGCGATCTGGTCGAGGAAGGCGCGCGCCTGGTAGGCGAAGAACTCCGCCTTGCCGTGGCCGACGCCGCCGGCGTCCATCGGCAGCCCACCTCGGATGTAGGGATGGTCGGGTCCGATGATGACGCGCCGGGAGCCGCCGAGCGCCGGGTTGTCGCCGGCCAGGGAGATCTGGAACTCGGCCGGCCGGGAGAGGTCCCAGGACACCGATCCCTCGGTGCCGAAGGCCTCGAAGCCCAGGCCGTCGGGCAGGTTGTGCGCGACCCGCGAAGCCGAGAAGGTGCCGACGGCGCCATTGGCGAAAGTGGCCGTGAAGGTGGCGATGTCGTCGTTCTCGACCGGTGCGTTCTCGTCGCTTACGGCGCCCTTGGTGTGACCGTAGGTGGTGCCCAGCGGGATCGGTCGCTCGGTGATCACGGTGTGGAAAACCGCTCCGGACACCTCCACGATCGGCCCGAAGATGAATTCCGAGAGATCGAGCAGGTGGCTACCCACGTCGGCGAGCGCACCGGTCCCCGGTCCGCCACGGTGGCGCCAGGTGATCGGCGAGGTCGGGTCGAGTCCGTAGTCGCACCAGTAGTGGCCGTTGAAATGGATCGGCGCGCCGATGGTCTGTGCGGCCACTTCGCGGCGGATCTGTTCCACCGCCGGTGAGCGACGGTACGTGTAGCCCACGGCGGCAACCGAATCCGGCGCATCCTCGGCTGCGGTCACCATGGCCTCGGCGTCGGCGAGTGACGCGGCGAGCGGCTTCTCGCACAGGACATGCTTACCCGCGGCAAGTAGGCCCTCCACCATCTCCCGGTGCAGGTGATTGGCGACGACGACGCTCACCGCGTGGACGTCCGGCGCATCCGCGAGCGCCCGCCAGTCGTATTCGGCGCGTTCATAGCCGTAGCGTCGGGCGGTTTCGTCGGCGACGGCGGGGTTGGCGTCGGCGATGGCCACCAGACGCACGTCGGGGCGATCGACGTCGAACAGCGTCGACGCCATCCGGTAGCCGGCCGCGTGCGCGCGGCCGGCCATGCCGCCGCCGATGACGGCGACGCCAACGGGATCCTGGCTCATGGTTTCTCCTTGAAGTGCAAGAGGCGATGTGAATGCGCACGTCGAGCGCGCTAGACCGGTTTAGTAGACCGGTATAGTACGATACTATGACGGCGGTCACCCGCCGCTGTCAACACCCACGCCGCACCAAAGAAGGAGAACGACCGCCGATGGCCACTCGCGGGCGCGTCACGATGGCCGATGTCGCCGATCACGTCGGCGTCTCCAAGGCGACCGTCTCATTGGTGTTCCGGCAGGCGCCCGGGGTCGGCGACGACACCCGGGCCGCGGTCATGGCCGCCGCCGACGAACTCGGGTACCGGGTCAATCGCACCGCGGCACTGATGACCGCGCGGCGCACGCACCTGATCGGCGCGGTCGCCCAGATCCGCAACAGCTTTCACGCCGAACTCGTCGAGCAGTTGGTCCGCGCGGCCGATGCCGCCGGATACGAGATCGTGCTCGGTGCGGTCACCCCGACGCACGGCGAGAATCGCGTCGTCGACACACTTCTCGATTTCCGTTGCGAGGCAATGCTGCTCATCGGCACCGAACTGCCCGACGCCCAGATCGGCGAGTTGGCCACACGCGTACCGACCGTCGCGGTGGGCCGTCGCGTCGGCGGTCCGGACGTCGATGCCGTGCGCACCGATGATGCGCAGGGCATCGCGCAGGTGGTCGACCATCTCTACCGACTGGGGCATCGCCGGATCGTCCACGTGTCGGGCGGGTCGGGCGCGATCGCCGCCGACCGTCGCGCCGGCTTTCTGCGCGCGCTACGGTCCTACGATCTCGCACACTCCGGGTCGGTCATCGAATCCGACGGCTTCACCGAGGCCGCGGGCATGACGGCCGGACACTCGCTGCTCGCCGGAGACCTGCCGACGGCCGTCGTGTGTGCCAACGACCTACTGGCGGTCGGGGCCCTCGACGTGCTCCGCTCCGCGGGAGTCGCGGTGCCGGAGCAGGTCTCGATCACCGGCTACGACGACAGTCCGCTGGCACGACTCGGCAACGTCGCGCTCACCACCGTCTCGCAACGCCCTGCCGAACAGGCCGACCGTGCGATCGCCGCCGTCATCGAACGTCTCGACCGAGATCGCACCGAGCGGTCGACCGCCACGCTCACACCCGAACTGGTCGTGCGAGCCACGACGGGTCCTGCCCAGGACTCGACTTTGTCCTGACATCATGATTATCTTTCTGTGACCCGGTTCACCAGAGAGGACCCCTGCCATGACCGCCGATCTGTCGCTTGCCCGTGCCCAACTCCTCACCGACAAGGTGGTGCTCGTCAGCGGCGGAACGCAGGGCCTCGGCGCGCAGATCGTGCGCACCGCCGCCGCAGCCGGCGCGCGTGTCGCCTTCAGCGGCCGCAACGCCGAGAAGGGCAAGCGCCTCGCCGACGAATTCACCGAGTGCCCCGTCCGATTCATCGAGTCCGATCTGAGTGACCCGCAGGGGGCCACCGATTCCGTCACCGCCACCGTCGCCGAGTTCGGCCGGATCGACTGCCTGGTCAATGCCGCGGGAACCACCAGTCGTGGAACACTTCTCGACACCACGCCGGAGCTCTTCGAACAACACGTCGCGGTCAATCTCCGTACCCGGTTCTTCACGATGGCGGCCGCGGTCCGCGACATGACCGACCGCGGCGCCCCGGGCACGATCGTCAACATCATCACGATGTCCGCGCACGGTGGTCAGCCGTACCTCGCACCCTATGTGGCGTCGAAGGCCGGCCTCATCGGCCTGACCCGCAACGCCGCGCACGCCCACCGCTGGGATCGGATTCGCATCAACGGGCTCAACATCGGCTGGACAGAGACCGAGGGAGAGGCGCAGGTGCAGAAGCGCTTTCACGGTGCGGATGACTCGTGGATCGAGGAGGCCAATGGATCGGTGCCGATGGGCAAGCTAGGCCAGCCCGACGAGATCGCCGATTTCGTGGTGTTCCTGCTGTCCGATCGCAGCGGCGTGGTCACCGGTTCGGTGAACGACTGGGATCAGACCATCCCGGGCGCGTACGACTAACCGAGCGCCGTTGACAGCGCTCCGAATTACGTTGACAGCGCTCCGTATTCCGTTGACAGCGCTCCGTATTCCGTTGACAGCGCCCAGCGAGCACAGTCGGCTACAAGCAAAGCGCTGTCAACGTCAGAGAGAGCGCTGTCAACGCAATCAGGGTTACGCGGGGACCTCGGCGACGTCGTGGCCGACCCGGACGGCCTTAGCATCGAGACGCTGAATCCGACGTCGGTGCGCCCGACCTCGAGGTCGATCCAGTCCAGGTGCGCCGACACCGCCGACACCGGACCGAGCAGGACCAGCATCTGATCGACGAGATGCGCTCCGAGATCGCGTAGCAACCCACCGGTGGGACCGGCGTCGAGACCACCCGGCTCGTCGAGGTCGTAGCGTGATTCGACCCGCCACAACTCACCGAGCTCGCCGCGGATGCCGGAGACGGTCGCGAAGTCCGCGTCGAACCGTCGATTGTGGAAAACACTCAGCAGCACACCGGCTTTCGACGCGGCCTCCGCCAGCTCCCGTCCACCCGCGGCATCCGGCGCGAATGGCTTGTCGGCGACGACGTGCACACCACGCGCCACCGCCTCGAGCACCAGCTCACGTCGCGTCTGGGGCGGTGTCGTGAGGGTCACCGCGTCGACGCCGGCGTCGATCAGATCCGACAATGAATCGAACACCGGCGTGCCCGGGAGGTCACGGGCGACCTCGGCGCGACGGTCGGCATTGCGGGTGACGACTCCGACCAGCTCGATGTCCGGCACCGCAGAGATGTAGGGGGCGTGGAAGATCCGACCACCCGCTCCGTAACCAACAAGACCCAAACGCATCTGCTCACCTCTCCCGATTAATTGTCCGGACATTATCACAAATAATGCCCTCCGGGCGGTATCGCCGTCTGTCGGACGACCATATGGGGCGCGGTGACGATCTTCACCGCTGCACCGCCGCCGGCCAACCGGCGCGAGCGAGGCACGTCGCAAATCGTCGTAACCCACTACCGAAACATCCTCGGGGGCTGCATATCCCGCTCCAATGAGGACATCCATCACGCCGTGGGCACATTCGTCGTTGAATGCCAGAACCGCGGTGGGTGGCAGCGGTTCGGCCAGGATCTGACGCATCGCGCGAGCACCGTCGACCTCGGTGAGCCCGCCGCGAACCACCCGCGCAGTCGACGCCGTGCTGATCAGCGCTCCCGCGCGCAGCCATGCCGACCTGGTGTGTCGCGCCGCGTCGGCCGGACTATTCGCGCGCCGCGGACACCATGGCGCTGGTGCGCGAGGTGGATTCGCCCCACCTCCGGATGAACCCGGATCCATACCACGCGCAGATCGACCAGGAGAATCCAATCGAATTATCCTGCACAGCAACGTCTTTCGTTGGCGACTATTCAGTCGCCGATGTTCCGGGACGCTGCGAGCCGGGCACCGGGGAGATCGCGTACGCGGCCATCGCGGCAGCGCTTCGCGACGCGGGCCACCGCGGCGTGATCGGTCTCGAGGGATGGGCCAAGCACGATCCCGACACGGCCATCAATGCCTTCGTCGAAGCGTTCAATTGATCGGCCCGGCGCCATGACGGGGCCGTGATCGCCATCCGGACGACGAACCGCCCGGGTGACCGCACACCCCTTGCTGGCATCGGTTATCATTACCGGCTATGACCTTCTTCTCCAGGCGGCTGGGGCTCGTCGCGGCCGCGGCCCTCCTGATCCCACTCGGACTGGCCGGATGCAGTTCGGACTCCGGCACCGCGTCGTCGAGCAGTTCCGGACCCGCCGCCAACGCCCCCGCATGCCCGACCACCCCGGTGAACGTGGTGGTCAGCGTCGACCAGTGGGGTGACATCGTTTCCGAACTCGGTGGCAAGTGCGCCAACGTGAAGACGATCGTGGCCAGCAGCTCGGTCGATCCCCATGACTTCGAGCCCAGCCCGGCCGACGGCGCCGCCTTCACCGACGCGCAGATGGTGGTCGTCAACGGCGCCGACTACGACGCGTGGGCATCGAAGCTGGCCGCGGCATCGGCACCCGATGCACCGGTGGTGAACGCCGCGCAGATCACCGACACCGCAGACGGCGCCAACCCGCACCTCTGGTACAGCCCGACCGCGGTCACCAAGGTCGCCGACGCCGTCACGGAAGGACTGTCCAAGATCAGCCCGGACGCACAGGCCTACTTCGCCACGCAGCGTGCGACGTTCACCGACTCGCTGTCGGAGTACAACGATCTGATCGCCAAGATCAAGGCCGGCGCATCGGGCAAGACCTTCGCCGCCACCGAGGGCGTGTTCGACTACATGGCGCAGGCAGTGGGGCTGGTGGACAAGACCCCGGCCGGGTTCGCCGCCGCCGCGGCCAATGAGAGTGATCCGTCCCCGGCCGACCTCGCGGCGTTCATCAAGACCCTGTCCGATCGTCAGGTCGACGTGCTGATCTACAACACCCAGACCGAGGGATCGACCCCCGAGCAGATCCGGACCGCCGCCGAGAGCGCCGGGGTTCCGGTGGTCGAGGTGACCGAGACGGTGCCGCCGGGCCAGAACTCGTTCGAGTCGTGGCAGGTCGACCAACTGACGTCGCTGGCCAAGGCCCTCGGTGTCCAGTCCTGACCCGACGACTCCACCCGCACTGACGTTTGACGACGTCAGTGCGGTTCGTGGGGGCCGGGTGATCTGGTCCCAGGGCACCTTCTCGGTACCCGCCGATGGGATCTTCGCGGTAATCGGAACCAACGGCTCCGGCAAGACCACCCTCTTGAACATGATCCTGGGGCTGATTCCCGCGCGGGGCACGATCAGGGTGTTCGGTCGACCTCCCGGTGAGGACCGAGATCAGATCGGATACGTCCCCCAGCACTACGCCGAGGAATCCGGCGGCGCGATCCGGGCCCGGGATGCGGTTCTCCTCGGCCTCAACGGCACCCGGTGGGCGTTCAGTCGTACGTCTGCGGCGGATCGACGCCGCGTGTCGGAGGCGCTGGCGGCAGTCAACGCCGAGGAGTTCGCCGACCGTCGCCTGGCGACCCTTTCCGGCGGTCAGCGACAGCGGGTGGCCATCGCCGAAGCACTGGTCGGCCGGCCCACGATGCTCATTCTCGACGAGCCACTCGCCTCGTTGGATCTGCGCAGCCAGCACGAAATCGTCGACCTGCTCCATCGACTGCAGGTCGAGTACTCGATGACCATCGTGGTGGTGGCACACGACCTCAATCCGTTCCTGCCGTTCCTCACCGGTGCCATCTATCTCCTGGACGGCCACGCGCACTATGCGGCGACCGGCGAGGTGATCGACGAGGCATTGTTGACCCACCTGTACGGCACCCGGATTCAGGTTCTCCGCACGCCGCAGGGCGAGCTCTACACCAGGAGCGCGTGATCCCATGACGGCGTACGCGATCGGTTATCAATCCGACTGGTGGACCATCTTCACCACGTCGTTCATGCAGAATGCCCTCATCGGTGGCACGCTGGCGGCTCTGGCCGCCGGCCTGATCGGCTACTTCGTGGTGGTCCGTAACACCGCCTTCGCCGCACACGCGCTGGCGCACATCGGCCTCCCCGGCGCGACGGGGGCGGTACTGATCGGGGTTCCGGTCACCCTCGGCCTCGGGGTCTTCTGCGTGGGTGGCGCACTGGTCATCGGACTCCTCGGCAAGAAGGCCGGGGAACGCGAGGTGGTGACCGGCACCGTGTTGTCGTTCGCGACGGGCCTGGGATTGTTCTTCAATTCACTGGCCACCAAGAACTCTTCGACGATGACCAACGTCCTGTTCGGCAACCTGCTGGCCATCACCCACGATCAACTCCTCGTGTTCGCCGGCCTCTTGGTGTTCCTGGCCTTGTGCATGGGATTCATCTACCGGCCGCTGCTCTACACATCGGTCAATCCCGGTGTCGCCGAGGCCAAGGGCGTCCCGATCCGTGCACTGTCCATCGTCTTCATGGCCCTGCTGGGCCTGACGGTGACCATGGCCGTCCAGGCGGTGGGCACGCTGTTGCTGTTCGCCCTCGTCGTCACGCCGGCGGCGACGGCGATCATGCTCACGCCCCGCCCGTTGCGCGCGATGATCGGCTCGACCGTCCTGTCCGTCGCGTCGGTCTGGGCGGGTCTGATGCTCGCGGCGATGTTCAACGCTCCCCCGAGCTTCCTGATCGTCAGCATCGTGTGCGCCGTCTGGCTGATCGTGTGGCTGAGCAACAATCGGGTGCGCGCGACGGCCGCGGCGCTGGACGACAGGGGGATCGTCGGGCACGGTCAGCAGGCGCACGCCGCGGTTTCGGTCACGAAGTCAGCACCGACAAGCTGATCTGCGACAACCGCATTCATGCCCGCGTTGACCACTCAGTCATCACAGCAGTCGCATCGTGGGCGGTGGCGGAGGCATGTGCTTCGACCGATGGCGCGCAGCATGCATCCCCCTTCCACGCGTTGACACCTTCACGCAGGGCGATCGCCGCGATCACCAGGGCCGCGATCGGATCGGCCCACCACCGGCCCGGCCTCGCATTGAGGACCAGCCCGACCAGCAGTACCGCGGAGAGTTAGGTGCACAGCAGGGTCTGTACCGCGGCCCCCGAGGACACCTCGATCACCGAATCCGGCCCGAACCCGATCAGTGCGCCCGACGATGCCCGCATCCCCGCAGGCAGCTCAGGTGATTTGGACAGTGGTTGCCAGGTGACGCCGATCGACTCGGCCAGGTCGGACGGGTAGGCACCGCCGCTGCGTAAACGCAGCAAGACCTGGGTGCGCGTCGAATCCGACAGGGCGTAACCGAACGCGTCAGAGGCGTCCCGGGCGCGCCACATTCTCCACGCCCGCGACGGTACATCTGATCATGTATTCAGAGAAGTCTGTTCTGTTACCCGCCCGTCGGCCGACCCAGGTCGATCACCCGATCACAGAAGGCCACCTCGTCGTCATCGTGCGTGGCGATCAGGATCGCCTTCCCCAGTTCGGCCTTTTCGCGCAGCAGCGTGAACAGGACCTGCTTACCTGCCGCGTCGAGGGCAGCCGACGGTTCGTCGAGGAGATACAGGTCGGCCTGCTGCACCATGGTCTGCGCGATCATCGTCCGTTGCCGCTGCCCGCCGGAGAGGTCGCGCAACCGCGCGTTGCGATGCTCGACCATGCCGACTCGTTCGATCATCTCGTCGGCGGCCCGACGGTGACGCGCACCGAGCGGACGCCAGAACGGGACCTGCGCGTAGCGACCGATCCGCACGCAATCCCGGACCGTCAACGGAAGCCCGTCGATATGCTCGGTGCGCTGGGCCAGTATGGCCGGACACTGCGGATGTGGCCGAATCCCCCCGGCGTCCGGCCGCAGAATACCGGCAAAGATGTTGAGCAGCGTGCTCTTTCCCGAGCCGTTCCCGCCCACGAGGGCGGTCACGCGGCCCGCGGGGAGGTCGGCATCGAACCCGTCGAAGATCGCCGTGGCGCCATAGCCGAAACCCAATCCACGAACGTCGAAGCCCGACACCGCACACCCCCATTTCTTACCGCAAATGACAACCGATAGCATTATGCCGTGCTTGTAGGACTTTTCGAACCACTGGGTGTCGCCTTCGTCCAACGAGCACTCTGGGGCGGCATCGCCCTGTCGGCACTGTGCGCACTGGTCGGTGTCTGGGTGATCGCCCGCGGGCTGACATTCCTGGGCGAGGCCATGGGACACGCCATGCTCCCCGGCGTCGCGATCGCCTCCCTGTTCGGCATCGACCTCGTCATCGGCGCCGCGGTGAGCGCGGTGGTCATGGTCCTCGGGGTCGAGGCCATGCGAACCCATCAGGATTTCGGCAGGGACACCTCGATCGGCCTTCTGTTCGTCGGACTGCTGGGGATCGGTGTCATCATCGTGTCCTATTCCTCGTCGTTCGCAACGGATCTCACCGCATTCCTGTTCGGCGACGTCCTCGCCATCACCACCGGCGACATCGGCCGGCTCCTGGCTCTTGTCGCCATCGTTGGACTCGTCACCACGGCGTTCTACCGGGCGTTTCTGGCGGTGACGTTCGACGAACGCAAGGCGCGCACCCTCGCACTGCGACCGGTCACGACCAATCTGATGATCGTGCTCACGCTCGCCGTTGCCATGGCCGGCGCCTTCAGCGTCGTCGGCACCCTGCTGGCCTTCGGGATGCTCGTCGCACCGTCGGCCAGTGCGCTGCTGATCGTGCGTCGGGTACCGGCCGCGATGGGGGTGGCGTTCGCATTCGGTTCGGCGTCGACGGTGATCGGCCTGCTGGTCTCGTGGCACGCCGCCACCGCGGCCGGCGCCACCATCGCGACCACCGCGGTGATCCTGTTCTTCCTCACCCTCGTCGCCCGGACCGCCGCCCGGGCGTTACGCCGCGTCACCAACGGGAACGTGGGCACTCACACACGAAAGGACCTGCGCAGGTGCGCAATCGAATCCGACCAGCCGCGATCGCGATGATCACCGGCGCCGCCGTCGCACTGTCGGCGTGCGGCGCGGATGATCAGACCCGTTCGGACGCTTCCGATGAGGCGACGCCGCACGGGTATGTCCAAGGCGCACAAGAGAAGCCCGAGCCCCAGATCTCGCTGGCCTATGCCGCCGCCGGCGACAGGCGGATTCGGCTGGTCGACGTGGCAACGGAAGCGACCTCGACGGTCGACCTGAGCATCCCCATCCGGCGCCTCGACGAGGACGGGCGGTTCGTCTACGCCACCGACGGCACCACGGTCGAGGTGGTCGACAGTGGCGGCTGGACGGTCGATCACAGCGACCACGTCCACTACTACCGGGCCCCCTCGGCCGCGCTGGGCACGGTGACGGCATCGGCGGCGGTCACCTCGATCGCCGGGGCGGGCCCGCTCACCGCACTCGGTTCCGAAGACGGCAGCGTCATGCTCCTCGACCGAAAAGCATTGGAGGACGGCGATGTCACAGAGCTACGCACCCTGTCCACCGGCAGCACGTCCGGGTTCGCGATCCCTTACCGCGACGGTCTGGTGATGGCTCGGGGAACCGATCCCGACAAGCCCGCGGACACCCTCGTCCACACCGACACGCAGGGCACATCACTCGGTACCGAGCAACAGTGCCTGGATCCCCGCGGAGCCGCGATGCTGCGCAACGTGGTGGCCGTCTCGTGTGAACAGGGCATCGCCCTGTTCACCACCACCGCCGGACGGGTCAGCAGTCAACTCCTCGAGTACGGATCCCGCGGACCACGGGCCACCGGCCTCACCTTCCGGCCCCGGAGCAACTACGCGGCGGCACCCACCCCGGCCGGGGTGTGGGCGATCAATTCCGCCACGCGAACCCTCGAGTGGACGGCGTCGGCAGACCCGATCGCGACCGCCGTGGCGCCGGGCCGGGACGCGAACGTCGTCGAACTCACCGAGGCCGCAACGTTACGCAGTGTGACCATCGGCGACGGACGGCGGATCGCGGCGGCCGAGATACCCGGCGCCAGAGTGGAATCCGCGCTGACCGTCGACTCCGATCGTGCCTACCTCTCGGCCCCGGCCACCCATCAGATCGTCGAGGTCGACCACGCCGACGCCTTGCGGATCGCCCGGACGTTTCCCACCGACGGCGCACCGGAGCTGATGGTGGAGGTCGGTCGGTGACAACCACCCCACGACACGCGATCACGCACCCGCCGGCTCGCCTTGTGGCCATGTTCGTGATTCTCGTCGCGGCCATCGCCGCGGTCGGGTGTGGCACCGGCGCCGACGACCGCCCGCAGGTGGTGGTCACCACCAACATCCTCGGCGACGTCGTCACCGAGCTCGTCGGCGACCAGGCCACCGTGACCACATTGATGAAACCCAATGCCGACCCCCATTCCTTCGGCATCTCCGCGCGCGAGGCGAACACACCACCGGGGACGCGGCCGGCACCCAGGATCCTCATTTCTGGACCGATCCCACCCGCATGAAGGATGCCGCACAAGCCATCTCGCGGGCGTTGGCCGAGGTGGACGGGATCGACACGGACCGGCTGCGGCAGGCCACCGACGACTACCTCGCCGAGCTCACCCGACTCGATCAGGAGATGACCGACCAATTCGCCACGGTTCCGGCCGACCGGCGCAAACTCGTGACCAATCACCACGTCTTCGGCTATCTCGCCGACCGATACGACTTCGAGGTCGTCGGCGCCATCATCCCGAGCGGAACCACGCTGGCCTCACCCGGTAGTTCCGATCTCGCCTCGCTGGTCGGCGCGATCAACGAATCATCGGTCCCCGCGATCTTCGTCGACACCTCACAGCCCGACCGCCTCGCACAGGCACTTGCCAAGGAGACCGGGTCCGACATCGAGATCGTCGCGCTGTACTCCGAATCCCTGGATCGTCCGGGAACCGAGGCCGATACCTATCTGAACATGTTGCGGTCGAACGCTTCTCGGATCACAGGTGCCTTGACTTCGTGACGTCACCACACCCGCGTATCCGACATTCCCGGCTCGGTGCAGTCGTACGCCCCGACTGGGCGCCGCCGCCACCGGCACCAGGCCGGAAGTGAGGCATCGCCGATCCTGCTGGGTGACCACTACGTCGACAAGGACGCCGAGTTCGAGGTGCCGACCCGGTTCGCGGTGGCGGAGAAGGTGAGCCAGAAGCAGACGGTGGTGCCGATGCCCGCCGGCGTCGGCTGCAGCTCCCGTTCGCCGGGTCGAGCCACGCATCCTCCGGTCGGCCCACAACCGGGCACCACTACGATGGGATCGGCATACGGCCCGTGCGAATCGACCGAGGAGGCGACGTGACGATCGACGCCGCAACCGATCTCGTCCGGTTACGTCGCGCACTGCACCGCATCCCCGAGATCGGCTTCTGCGAACACGAGACGCGCCGCACGGTGATGAGTTACGTGAGCACCTACGCGCAGTGCCGGCCGATTGCCACCACTGGCTTCATCGCCGACATCGGGCCCGCGACCGCGGCGCGGACGCTGCTACTGCGCGCCGATATGGACGGACTCCCCGTCACCGAGGAGACGGGGTTGACGTTCGCGTCGCAACACGACGGTCGCATGCACGCGTGCGGGCACGACGCGCACATGGCGGCCCTCGCGGTCGCGGGCGCACTGGTGGCCGCCGACCCTCCGGATGATCTCCGCGTACGCCTGCTGTTTCAGCCGGCGGAAGAAGGTCAGGGTGGTGCCCGAGCGTGCATCGACGAGGGTGCGCTCGACGGCGTCGACGTCGCATTCGGTATTCATGTCTGGAATGAACTGCCGGTGGGGACCGTGGCCGTGACCCGGGGCGCGGTCATGGCGGGCGTCGTCGACTTCGGCATCCGCGTCATCGGACAGGGCGGGCACGGAGCGATGCCGCACCGCGCACACGACCCCGTGGTCGCGGCCGCACAACTGATCACCGCGCTGCAGACGGTGGCCTCCCGCACCATCGCGCCGGTGGATCCCGTCGTGCTGACGGTGGGCAGCATTCACGGCGGCGATGCCTTCAACGTCATCCCGGACGAGGTGAACCTGAGAGGGACCTGTCGCGCATTCGCACCGCAGGTACTGGCCGACACCGAGGCCCGGGTGCGCGAGATCACCGCCGGCCTCGCCATGGCGACCGGCACGCGAATGGAGCTCACGTGGCACGTGGCGCCGCCGCCGACCGTCAACGATCGCCACGTCGCCGAGCTCACCGAGGCCGCAGCCACCCAACGCATGCAGGGCTTCGACACCGTTCTCACCGACTATCGCACCATGGCCGGAGAGGATTTCGGCGAGATACTCACCGAGGTTCCCGGATGCTTCGCCCTGGTGGGTAGCAGCAACGCCGACCGCGGTGTGACCGTCTCCCATCACTCGCCTCGATTCGACATCGACGAGGCAGCCCTGCAACTCGCCTGCGACCTGCACTGCGCGATGGTCGGCGAGATGGCCGACCACGGCGTGGTCGGCGCCTGAGGCCTGTCGGCCACTCCCCTTCCCGCTCAATCGCTCCCGGGGCGGGCAGCGGTCGCGATGATGGTGTCGCAGTTGACCTCGGACATGCCGTCATCGGCGAGACGCCGCAAAAAGCCCGTTCGGATGTCGGTCACCTGCTCGGCATCCAGATCGAGGAGCGCCCCTCGCATTCCGCTGCCGAGCACCATCGCCCACGAGAAGTTGTCGGTGCGGGGGTACCCGCAACGGCAACACCGTCGCCGATGCGTGAACTGTGCCGAGGGATTCGAGCCAGGCGGTGATCTTGTCCACCGTGTCGATGCGGGTGATCGGATGCCGCGGGCCGTCCGACGGTGCGCGCAACGACGGCGGTGGCGGTGCACCGGTCACCCGGGACACCTCGGCGAAGTATGCGGCGGTGAAATCGTGCAGTGCGTCCTCATGCCAGACGGCAAAGGCGACTCGACCACCTGCGCGCAGCAGCGTCAGGAGGCTGCGCACCGTATCGTCCATGTCGGGGAGGAAGAAGACGCCGAAGCCACAGGTCAGGGCGTCGAAGTCGGACCGGTATCGCTGCGGCAGGGCTGTGACGTCGCCCACCCGGAAGTCGATGGTTCGCAGTCCCGCCGCATCCGCGTTCGCCCGGGCCCGCTCGATCAGCTCGGCGGCGAAATCGACTGCAGTGACCGCACCCTCGGGGCCGACGAGGCGGGCGGCGGCCAGCGCACTGGCGCCGGTGCCGCAACAGATGTCGAGCACACGATCACCGGCGCGCAGGCCTGCGGCGGCGGCCAGCGCGGTCCCCGCGGGACCCCACACCTCGGGTGTCACGGCATCGAAATCCGCGCTCGTGGAATTGAAGACATCAGTGAGGCTCGGCCCGGTCATACCCACCGATCCTAGCCGTGGCGGGAACCGTTCTCGATAGCCCGTTCCGTCGTCACCTCGCGCACGATGTCGAGCACCGCCCGCGCCACCGTGGACGGCGTCCGGGTGGCCGAATGCGCGATGGAGATAACCCAGGTCAGATCCGCATCCCGGCAGTGCGCCGGACGCGCCCGTGGATGTCCGGCCACCACACTGGTGGGCACCAGACTCAGTCCGAAACCGTTGAGCGCCAACTGGATTCCAAAGTCCTGATCTGCCACCTCGATGACCGACCGCCGATTCGGCACATAACGATCCGTGATGGCCCGCGTCCCCCATCCCGGCGGGAAATCGATGGTGCGTTCGTCGGCGAGATCGGCCACCGAGAACGAACCCGCCTGCATCAGAGGATGATCCGGGGAGCCGACGAGCACCAGCGGTTCCGCGGCCAATCGGTGCGCGACCACGCCGGGGACCTGGTCCGGCAATCCACCGAGAAGAGCCAGATCGAGTGTCCCGTACCGGATTCCGCGCACGTTGCCGGCACTGCCCTGCTGATTCTGGCGCATCGCGATCGTGATCCCCGGATGCCGCCGGTGCACCTCGCCGAAGGCCTCGGCCAGATCGATGGTGGCGATGTTGATCAGGGCACCCACCGACACATGCCCGGAGATGTCACCCCGCAATGCCCCGATCGCCTCCACGATCTCCGACCGCGCGCGTAGCGCGGCCCGGGCGGGTTCGACGATCGCCTGTCCGGCCTCGGTCAGGACCAGCGCCGTGGTGGTGCGGTCGAACAGTCGCGCACCGACCTCCTTCTCCAGTTTGGCCACCGACGACGACACCGCCGACTGCACCACGTGCAGTGACTTCGCGGCCGCGGTGAACGTGCCGGTATCGCAGCACGCGAGAAAGTACTCGAGCTGTCGGAGTTCCATGGTCTTCCTCCCGCCGAACCTGCTACCCATCTCGAGAAGAGATGTCTATATCGAAATCTATCGCTTTTCATCATGGCCGATGTGCGTCACGATGGTGACATGCACACGTCCACCGATACGCCGGCCTCATCGGCGAGTACCCGACTGAGTCGCGTCGTCGTCCTGCTGTTCGCCCTGACCGCCGGATCGTCGGCCGGGTGCCTCTACTATCTGCAGCCACTGCTGCATGAGGTGGGTTCCGATTTCGGGGTGTCCACCACCGCCGCCGGGCTGATCATCTCCGTCACCCAGGCCGGCTATCTGATCGGCCTCGCGCTCGTCGTCCCGCTCGGCGACTTCGTCAATCGGCGTCGCCTGGTCAGCGGCCTGTTGATCGTCTCGTGTGTCGGCCTGGCCATCGCCGCCGCGGCCCCCGCCTACGCGGTCCTGATGGTGATGGTGTTCGCCGTCGGGATCTCCGCGTCGGCGGCGCAGGTGGTCGTCCCGTGGGCGGCCGCGATCGCCGGACCGGGCGAGCGTGGCGCGGTGGTCGGCACCGTGATGAGCGGTCTGCTCATCGGCATCCTGTTCTCCCGCGTCATCTCCGGGCTGATCGCCGAGGCCGGCGGCTGGCGCACCGTTCTCGTCGTGGCCGCCGTCGTCCAGGTCGTGATGGCCCTTGCTGTCTGGTTCCGGGCCCCGCAGACGGCCACGTCGACGGGCGGAAACAGCTATCTGCGGGTGCTGGGGTCCATCTTCACCCTGATCCGCACCGAGAACGTCCTCCGGCATCGCATGCTGCTGGGTGGACTCAACATGGCGACGTTCAGCGCCATGTGGACGGCGATCGCGTTCCTGCTCGCCGGAGCGCACGGCTCGTCGTATCACTTCTCCGACGCCGCGATCGGGCTGTTCGGTCTCGCCGGCGTGGCCGGCGCGATGGCCGCACCCCGGGTCGGCAGGCTCGCCGACCGCGGTTTCCTGCGGCACACGCAGTACGGCGTCTGGCTGGTTCAGCTGGTGAGCTGGGGCCTGCTGTGGGTGGGTGCGCATCAGGTGATCGTGCTGATCATCGCCCTGCTGGTCTTCGACTTCGGGGTGCAGGGTGTGCAGATCGCCAACCAGGCGGCGGTGTACTCACTCGACGGCGAGGCCCGCTCCCGCCTGACGACGGCGTACATGGTCGCCTACTTCACCGGGGGCGTCATCGGCTCCGCGTTCGGCGGCTGGGCCTATCAGACCGGCGGGTGGTCACTGGTCTGTGCCGCGGGGGCCGGCGCGGCAGCGGCCGGACTGGCGCTGTGGGGGTGGTTCGCGATCACCGAACGCGGGCACGAGGTCCAGGGTGTCGCGGCCCAGGGGCGCTTACGCGCTCGCGCGACGGCGTAAACGCCGACGCCGACGCACCTCGGCGATGGCCGTCTTGAGGCCGAGAGCCCGGTCGGTGCCGACGAAGCGGCGCTCGGAGGCGGTTTCCGGGGCGTCGTCGGCGGTGTCACGCAGGAACCGATCCGGCAGGGCCAGCTTGTTGATGGTCCGCAGTGTCTTGAGGTACTGGAACCACAGCGAGCCGGTGGTGTAGGGCAGGTCGTACTTGTCGCACAGCGCCCGCACCCGGACCGCGATCTCGGCGAGCCGGTTGCTCGGCAGATCCGGGTAGAGGTGGTGTTCGATCTGATAGCAGAGGTTCCCGGACATGAACGCCATCGCCGGTCCGGCCCGAAAGTTGGCGCTGCCCAACATCTGTCGGAGATACCACTGGCCCTGGGTCTCGTTGTCCAGGGTGTCGACGGTGAACTTCTCGGCCCCGTCGGGGAAGTGACCGCAGAAGATGACCACGTACGCCCACAGGTTGCGGATCAGGTTGGCCGTGAGGTTCGCGGTCAGCGTGTGCCGGAAGTTGGGGCCGGTCAGGGCCGGGAACAGCACGTAGTCCTTGGCGACCTGCTTGCCGATCTTGCGGCCGAACTCCTGGATCTGCGGCCGCGCCTCCGACATCGGCTTCTTGCCCTCGAGGACGTCCTTGAGCGCGAGATCGTGCAGGCCGATCCCCCATTCGAAGGTGGCCGCGAGCATCACGTTGAACAGCGGCTGGAAGAGCCGGCGCGGTTCCCACTCCTCGTCGCGGGTCACGCGCAGGATCTTGTAGCCCACGTCGTGATCCATGCCGACGACGTTGGTGTACTTGTGATGGATGTAGTTGTGGGAGTGCTTCCAGTGCGGCGACGCGCACACCATGTCCCATTCCCAGGTGGTCGAATGCACCTCGGGATCATTCATCCAGTCCCACTGCCCGTGCATCACGTTGTGCCCGAGCTCCATGTTCTCGATGATCTTGGCCAGCGCGAGGGAACCCGTCCCGAGCAGCCACAACGGACGCTTGTGACTGCCGAGCAGCAACGCCCGGCCGGTGACCTCGAGGGCCCGCTGGGCGAGGATCGTGCGGCGGAGGTACCGGACATCGCGGAGACAGCGGTCGGCCTCGACCTCCCGTCGAAGGGCGTCGAGTTCGGCGCCGAGCGCTTCCACGTCGGCGTCGGTCAGGTGCGCGTACTCATTGATGTCGGTGATTGCCATCGCCGTCGATTATGCCCTCACCACACCCACCGGGGCCACCTGCCCTCAGGCCGCCCGCGACCCGATGACCTGGGACGACCGTCCAAGTCGGTTGCGACGGCCCCCGTTTCGGCGGTCACGCAGCGCCCTGATGGCCGACCGCAGTCCCCGGCGACGCCCGGTCATCGGATCGGTGGTCGACGCCAACCGGGCCCCGGCCGGCAGGTCCTGCTTGAACCGGCGCTCGGATGCGGTCTCCGGCGCGTCGTCGGCGGTCGCCTTCAGGTACTTGTTCGGCAGCGACAGTTTGGCGATGGTGCGCCACGACTTCGCGTACTGCAGCGGGAACGAGCCGGTGGTGTAGGGCAGGTCGTACTTCTCACACAGCGCCTGCACCCGCACCGCGATCTCGGCGAGCCGGTTGCTCGGCAGATCCGGGAAGATGTGGTGCTCGATCTGATACGACAGGTTGCCGCTCATGAAGGCCAGGATCGGACCGCACCGGAAGTTGGCGCTGCCCAACATCTGTCGCAGATACCACTGCGCCTGCGTCTCGCTGTCGACATCCTGCTTGGTGAACTTCTCGGCACCGTCGGGGAAGTGACCGCAGAAGATGACCGCGTTGCTCCACACGTTGCGGATGGCGCTGGCCATCGCATCGGCGGTCACCGCCTTACGGAAAGCCGTTGCCGCCGAGCGCTTGTCGCCACCGACGGCCACCGCGGCCGCGGCCACGAGTGACGGGTGGATGAGGTAGTCCTTGGCGACCTGTTTGCCGACCTTGCGGCCGACATCATTCAGGTCACGGCGGAACTGCTCCTTGGCCTCGGGCGTCTTGCGCTTCTTGCCGAGCTCGAGATGCTGTGCGGCGACACCGTATTCGAACAGCAGGGCCAGCAGCGTGTTGTACACCAGGTTGCCGTAGTTGAACGGCCGCCAGCGCTGATCGCGGGTCACGCGCAGCAGACCGTAGCCCACGTCGTCGTCCATGCCCAGCACGTTGGTGTACTTGTGATGGATGTAGTTGTGGGTGTGCTTCCAGTGCGCCGACGGGTCGGTGTTGTCCCACTCCCAGGTGGTCGAATGCACCTCGGGATCGTTCATCCAGTCCCACTGCCCGTGCATCACGTTGTGGCCGAGTTCCATGTTCTCGACGATCTTCGCGACGCCGAGGGTGGCCGCGCCGGCCCACCACAGGGTCCGGTTGCGCGATCCGGCGATCATCGTCCGCCCGGCCAGTTCGAGGCCTCGCTGGAAGCGGATGGTGTTGCGGATGTAGCGGGCATCCCGCTCGCCGCGCGCCGCCTCGATGTCGGCGCGGATGGCGTCGAGCTCGGCCCCGAGGGCCTCGATGTCGGATTCGGACAGGTGGGCGTATTCGGGAATGTCGGTGATCGCCATGCGCTCCCTCTCGACTCACGCCGCGGGCAGAACCCCCTCATGCCTACGGCTACGTTTCCGTAACTTACGACAGCGTAGGTTGTCGTCGGGCGTGGTGTCCAGCGATGGCAATGAACGATGGTGAGGTGTGGCGCGGACCACCGGGCGGTCCGCGCCGGGGCGGATCAGTCCCGCAGCAGCTCGTATCCGACGAGGTCCTCGATGCGCCCGTCGGAGCTGGCCGCGAGGGGCTGGGTCCCGAACTCGTGGAATCCGGCGCGCAACGCGAGCTTCTTGCTGCCCTCGTTGGAGTCGGCGGCGAACATCGTCAGCCGGCGCAGCCCGAGCACATCGAAGCTGTGCCGGACCGCCGCCGGGAACGTCTCCCCCAGCACGCCGAGACCGCGGGATTCGGGATGGGTGTAGAAGCCGGCCTCGGCACCGACGACGGGATCGATCTTGAACAGCGAGATGTCGGCCATGTACTTGTCGGTCTCGCGGTCGGCGACCGCCCAGGTGCAGGTCTGCCCGCACGCGGCGGTCCACCACTTGCGGGTGCGTTCGGCGGCGGCATGCTCGACGGTCAGCGGATCGGGACGGCCGAACAGGTATTTGCGTGAGATCGGGTCGTCGAGGGTCTCCCGGATCCGCTCGTCGTCCTTGACCTCCAGGGGCCGCAACCGGAACCGTTCGGTCTCGAAAGTCGTTGCATGCCAGGTAGTTTTGGGGTCGAAGCTGTCGCCGGCATGCCACTTGCCGCACCACGCGTCGACGACGCCGCTGTTCATCTCCAGCCAGTCCGGCAGCCGCCCCACCAGGGTGAAGCCTGCGGCGTGGGCGGCCTTCAGGCTCGACAGGTTGCCCTCGGCCGCCTCCCAGCGCACCACCTCGACGTCACGCTCGGCGACCGCGTACTCCATGGCGAGCACCATCGCCCGACGGACCAGGCCGAGACCACGCGCATCGGGGTGCAGACCGAAACCCATGTCGACGATCCGGCCGGAACCCCGCAGATCCATGCTGCCGATGAATCGGCCCTCGTGTTCGATCGCCCAGATCATGGACTTGCCGTCCCGCCAGCCCTGCAGCGCACCGATGATGAAACGCTCGGCGTCGGATCGGCCATAGGGTGAGGGCATCTTCGCCCAGCGCATCGTCAGCGGGTCGGTGGCGTACCCGACCACTCTCTCGACGTCGTCGGTCTGATGTGCCCGCAGCGTGATGACGCCGTCGGACAGGACCGGCACATCGCTCGTCGTCGTCAGTTCGATCAGTTCGGCTCGCACGCGGATCTCCTCCGTGGTCGACAGCGTCGCCCATCGAGCCTAACCCGTCGGCGGGGACGGCGGCGCGAACACCGGTATCGACCCCCGGTCGCGATGCGTGTCAGACGTCGATCGTGCAGTCCCCGGCCGCGGCGCTCACGCAGGTCTGGATGCGTTCCCCCTCGACGTGTTCGGCGCCGGACCGCAGGTCACGCACGCAGCCCTTGTCGAGCATCACCACGCAACTCTGGCAGATCCCCATCCGGCAGCCGAACGGCATGATGACCCCGGCCGACTCGCCGGCCTCGAGCAGGGTCGTCGCCCCGTCGACCTCTACGCTGCGGCCGGCCCGTCCGAAGGTCACCGTGCCGCCCTGCGCCCCCACGGCCCCGCGTTCGAGGGCGAACCGCTCGATGTGCAGGTTCCCGGCGACCCCGGCGGAATCGAAGGCCCCGGTCAGCATCTCCAGGAAGCCCGACGGCCCGCACGCCCAGGTGGCCCGCCCGGTCCAGTCCGGACACAGGGTGGTCAGATCGGCGGGGGTGAGTTTCCCGTCGACCCGGGTGTGGCGGACGTGCAGGTCGATCATCCCGGACGCGGCGAGGTCGTCGAGTTCGGTGGCGAACAGCAGACTCTCCGGCGTCGGGGTGGAGTGGATCAGCGTGATGTCGGTGCGCTGATGACGATGGGTCATGGTCCGCAGCATCGAGATGATCGGCGTGAGGCCACTGCCCGCGGTGGCGAAGAGGATCTTCGGTGGCAGCGGATCCGGCAGGACGAACTCCCCCTGCGGGGCGGCCAGCCGGACGATCGTGCCCGGTGTCAGTCCGTTGACCAGATGCGAGGACAGGAATCCCTCGGGCATCGCCTTCACCGTGATGGCGACGAGGCCGTCGGTCCGGGTGGTGTCGGGCACCGAGGTGAGCGAGTACGACCGCCAGGTCCAGCGGCCGTCGACGAGGACGCCGATGCCGATGTACTGGCCCGGGGCGTAGTCGAAGGTGAATCCCCAGCCCGGCCGGATGCGGATGGTCGCCGTGTCATCGGTCTCCCGGGTGACCGACTCGATCCGGCCGCGCAGTTCACGCGCCGACCACAGCGGATTCGCCAGATGCAGATAGTCGTCGGGCAGCAGCGGAGTGGTCATCCGCGCCACGGCGGCGCGCACCCACTGGCCGGCCCGGCTGCGTGCCGCGATTCCCGATACCGGCGCCTCGAAGCGATCCCGGATGCCCATCGATCACCGTCCTCTAGTTCTCGATCCGTGCGCCCCGACCGACGATCGAGGCGTAACCTACGCACCCGTAGGTTACGCCACCGAAACCTGATCCGCGATGGCGGTCCGGGGAGCAGGACTCAGAGCAACTCGAGCAGGAACGGCAGCTCCTGCGTGGCATACCAGGCGAGATCGAAGTCCTCGACGTCGCCGACGGCGAGTTCGGCGTCCTCGTCACCGAGATCGGCGGCATCGATCACCTCGACGGCCGTCCGCACCGCCGGCTCGGCGTCGGTGCCGTCGACGTGCACCGAGGCGATCGAGGTCCGCGGGATCGGGCCCGCCACCCGCACCACCGCGACGTCGAGATCGGGCCGCAGCGTGGCATCGGAGACGTCGGCGGCCACCACCACCCGCCGGATCGGCAGCTCCGAGGAATCGTCGGCGAGCAACCGCAGCGACGCCCGCGCGGCCTCCCGCATGGCGACCTCGGCGAGTTCCTCGTCGTCGCCGGCGAGGAACGACTCCCGCAGCGCCGGGGTGAGTGCGAACCCGGTGCCACTGACCGGCGTGAACTCCCCCGTCGACTGCAGCGCCGTCAGCATCGTCAACGTCGCCGGAAAATAGACCCTCATCGCCACACCTCGTCACACTCGCCGCCGCTGCGCCACACGCCGATCAGCGTAGGAGACGCCCCGACCGGCCGCCGGTCCGGGTCAGTCGGCACCGACGAGTTCCTCGAACGACTCGGTGACGTAGTCGGCCAGCGCCGGCAGGTCGGCGATGACGCCCCGGTCGGCGGTGAAGGCGAACCGCAACGCTCCGGCATACTCCACGACGCCGATCGACAGCGAATGCCCGGCCACCAGCCCCGGAATCGAGTAGATGCCGGATACCTTGCGCCCCAACACATACCGATCGGCGACGGGTGCGGCCCCGATGGCGATCGGGACGTTGTAACCGCGCTTTCCCCACGACCGGAACGCCCACGAACCCAGCTCGGGGAAGGGCACCACGCCCAGCTCCGACAGGATCGGGCGAGGCCCCTGGGTGACCCGCCGCGACGACTGCGAGTACCGATCGGCCAGCCCGGCCACCTGCGCGAGTCGCACGGTCGGGTTGTCCTCCCCGATCGGCAGATCGGTGACGAAACCCGGCGCGCCGACGTCGACCCACCGATCACCGGCTTCGGCGGAGGTGATCACCCCGGGATCGCGGGTGGTCAACGGGATCTCCACCCGCACGGTGCCGGTGATGGGGGCGGCCACGTCGTAGGACAGCAGCCACCGCCGCAGGACGCCGCCGATGATCGCCAGCACCACGTCGTTGACCGTGCAGCCGTGCCGCTCGGCGATCTTCGCGCAGTCCCGCCGGGGCACCGAGGCCACCGCGAACATCTGCGACGAGGTTCCCGGTGCGTCCAGCGGGCTCGACGGCGTCGAGTCGGTCACCTGGGCCAGCAGGTCTCCCACCCGGTCGACGGTGAAACCGACCAGCGAGCGGACCCCGCCGATGACACCGTTGCCGGCGACGACCGACTCGAACAACTCACCGGGACGCGACACCGCCTCGGCGACCGCCCCGATCGCCAGCGCGGCGGCGCCCGGGGGATGGCCGGGCATCCACACGTCGGGATCGAGGTGGCGGACCTGCGCCGATTCGTCGGTGATCACCTCCGACATCTCCGGCCCGTACGTGTCGACGAGGCATCGATGGGTCTTGGTGAGGAGGGCATGGCCGCCGTCGCCGAGACCTTCGATCAGATACATCTCCCACAGTGGCCGCGAGCGGTCGAGCGGCCGCGACATCACCCGGGCGATCAGATCGGCGAGATCGCCCATCGAACCGGGACGCGGCAGACCGGATCGCCGGATGTGGAAGTTGATGTCGAAATCGGGGTCGTCGGCCCACACCGGCCGGGCCAGACCCAGCGTCACCGGGCACACGACCTGCCGGTAGCGCGGCGCGATCTGCAGTCGGTTCTCCACCAGCGACACCAGCGACGGGTAATCGACGGGGGGTGTCTGATCGGCCTGCTCCGACGACGCCTCGTCGACGACGAGCAGTGCGCCCAGATGACTCGTGGCCCCCGTCGGATCCATGAAGTAGTACATCGCCTCACGCGGGGACAGCCGATTGACCACGTCGCCGATCCTAGGACATGTCTCACACTTCCCTTCGCGAGCGGTTGCCGTCGCAGCCCCCGCTGCAACTCCCGGCAACGCTTGACTCTCCGCCGCGACGGCGGTTTGACTCCGGGGATGCGGTGGTCATCGCCGAGCGCCGCACCCGATCAAAGGAGATCTCCATGCGTGCAGCCCGCTACTACGATCGCGGCGACATCCGGATCGAGGACATCGACGAACCCGTGGTGACACCGGGCACCGTCGGCATCGACGTGGCCTGGTGCGGCATCTGCGGAACCGACCTGCACGAGTATGCCGACGGCCCGATCTTCATCCCACCGGCCGGGCATCCGCAGCCGATCAGTGGGGAAAGCGCGCCGGTGACGCTCGGCCACGAGATGTCGGGGGTGGTGTACGCCGTGGGCGACGGCGTCGACGACGTCGCGGTCGGCGATCACGTGGTGGTCGAGCCCTACATCATCGGCGAGGGAGTCGACACCGGACCCGACAGTCACGACTATCACCTGTCGGCGGACATGAACTTCATCGGCCTCGGCGGATGCGGCGGCGGGCTGGGCGAGAAGATCGTGGTGAAACGTCGCTGGGTACATCCGATCTCGCCGACGATCCCGCTCGATCAGGCGGCCCTGATCGAACCGCTCTCGGTGGGTTTCCACGCCGTGGAACGCAGCGGTGCGCGCAGCGGCGACACCGCGTTCATCACCGGGGCCGGACCGATCGGGTTGCTCACCGCGGCGGTGTGCAAGGCCGAAGGGGTGAGGACCATCATCAGCGAACCGAGTTCGCTGCGCCGTCAGAAGGCACTCGACGCCAAGGTCGCCGACCATGTGATCGACCCGTCCGCCGAGGACGTCGCCGCGCGCGTGCGTGCGATCACCGACGGTCGGGGCGCCGATGTCGGCTTCGAATGCACGTCGGTCCAGCCCGGTCTGGACGCCCTCGTCGATGCCCTGGCACCCCGGGGCGTGGCGGTGGTGGTGTCGATCTGGAGCCATCCCGGATCGATCGACATGCAGAGACTGGTGCTCAAGGAACTCGACGTGCGCGGCACCATCGCCTACGTCAATAGTCATCCGGCGACGATCCGACTGGTCGAGGAGGGCCGAATCGACCTGGCACCGTTCATCACCGGACGCATCGGCCTCGACAACCTCGTCGACGACGGATTCGACACGTTGCTCCATCACAACGAGACCGCCGTGAAGATCCTCGTCTCCCCGTCCGGGGCAGGTCTCTAGATCACGCTCAGGTGAGCGCGAATTCCACCAGCCGCCAACGGTATTCGACGCGCACCGGGATCGTGGGGCGATTGCGGGTGGGCGCCTGGCGAACCCGGCACGGCACCCGTTCGATCCGGCCGGCGAAGGCCCGCACCCGGCGTCCCCGCTCGTAGCTGCCGAAGATCTCCGCGGTGGTGGCATCGCGCATCTGGATGTGGACGCGCCGGACATGGGCCGCCTCACCGACGCCCGCCGGATCGGTATGCGCGAGATCGGCGCGCACCAACGTGTCGACGTGTTCGACGAGGTGCGCCGACACCACCGGTTCGAGGTGATGGGCGGGGCGTCGCCGGTCGATCACCTCGAACACGGCGGTGATGATCGCGATGGCGAAGCGACGCGCCTCGATCGTCGCCGCCGGTACACCGACGGGCGCCCGCCGCGCCGGCGCAACCGGAAGTGATGGCGCCGCCGCGAACACCGCGGTGGTGTCACCGGCACTGCTGGGCACGCCGACGGGTTCACACGCCGGCGCCGGGACGATCTCCAGTCGTACGGGCGGGCCGTCGGGGCCAGGCCTCGGGTCGGCGGCGGCGAGCAGTGCTGGAGGTTGCTGGGTCCGGATGAAAGTGCGCGTCATGGAAGATCGGACGCAGCACACGCCCTTTCGGTTCCATGAATCTCAAAGTTTTTTCGCCGACGGCACTCAGCGCCGCTTCTTCTTGGATTTCGGCGGCTTGCCACCCGCGGTCTTGCCCTGGGCGCGGGCCGCGGCGCGACGCTCACGACGCGTCGCCGACACCAGTGCCGGATCCTCGAGTTCGTCGGCCTCGCTGTGCACGACGGTCGATCCGTCCTCGTCGGGACCGGAGTAGCTGATTTCCGACTCATCCGGGGCCGAGTCGGACACCCCGACCGCCCGTAGTGCCGGTGGTGCCTGACGCGCGGCGGTATTCGCGGACCCGTTCCCGGCGGCGGCACCGGCCAGTGCCGGGGCCGGCTCGCGGCGGGTCGCGGCGGCCGGTGCGGGTACCGGCGGGGCCTCGGTCTGCACCTGCACGTTGAACAGGAACTGCAGCGTCTCCTCTTTCAGGCCCTCGAGCATGCCGCTGAACATGTCGTAGCCCTCGCGCTGATACTCCACGACGGGGTCACGCTGGGCCATCGACCGCAGGTGGATACCCTCGCGCAGGTAGTCCATTTCGTAGAGGTGATCACGCCACTTGCGGTCGAGGACGCTGAGCAGGATGGTGCGTTCGAGTTGACGCATCGCGCCCTCACCGGCGACCTCGGTGATCTGCTCTTCGCGGCCCTCGTAGGCGGCCTGCGCGTCGGCGATGAGGATGGTCTTGAGTTCCTCGGCGGAGATGTCGTCACGCTCGCCGTACTCGTTCTCGCCGACGACCTCCTTCGGATCGAGGTCGACCGGGTAGAGGGTCTTCAGTGCCGACCACAATTCGTCGAGATCCCAGTCCTCGGCGTACCCGACCTCGGTCGCGCCGTCGACGTACGCGCCGACGACCTCGGCGATCATCTCCAGGATCTGTTCCCGGTGATCGGTGCCCTCGAGGATGGTGCGGCGCTCGGCGTAGATCACCTTGCGCTGCTCGTTCATCACCTCGTCGTACTTGAGGACGTTCTTGCGGACCTCGAAGTTCTGCTGCTCGACCTGCGTCTGGGCACTGCGGATGGCCTTGGTGACCATCTTGGCCTCGATCGGCACGTCGTCGGGCAGATTGACCCGGTTCATGATGGATTCGAGGGCGGCACCGTTGAATCGGCGCATGAGTTCGTCGCCGAGGGACAGGTAGAACCGCGACTCGCCGGGGTCACCCTGACGGCCGGACCGGCCACGCAGCTGGTTGTCGATGCGGCGGGATTCGTGCCGTTCGGTGCCGAGCACGTAGAGACCACCGGCGTCGCGGACCTTCTCGGCCTCCTCGGCGGCGTCGGTACGCGCGGTCTCGATGGCCTCCTCCCACGCCTCCTCGTACTGATCCGGGGTGGAGACCGGGTCGAGTCCGGCCTTGCGCAGCCGGATGTCGGCGATGATGTCGGGGTTGCCACCGAGCACGACGTCGGTGCCGCGACCGGCCATGTTGGTGGCGACGGTGACCGCGCCGGTGCGTCCGGCCTCGGCGACGATCTGGGCTTCCTGCTCGTGGAACTTGGCGTTGAGCACGTTGTGCGGGATGTCGCGCTTCTTGAGTTGGCGTGACAGGTATTCCGACCGCTCGACGCTGGTGGTACCGATGAGCACCGGCTGACCCAGCTCGTGCCGCTCGGTGATGTCGTCGACGACCGCGGCGAACTTGGCCTCTTCGGTCTTGTAGATGAGGTCGCCCTGGTCCTTGCGGATCATCGGCTTGTTGGTCGGGATCGGCAGCACCCCGAGCTTGTAGATCTGGTCGAACTCGGCGGCCTCGGTCTCGGCGGTACCCGTCATGCCGGCGAGCTTGTCGTACATGCGGAAGTAGTTCTGCAGGGTGATCGTCGCCAGGGTCTGGTTCTCGGCCTTGATCTCGACGCGTTCCTTCGCCTCGATGGCCTGGTGCAGGCCCTCGTTGAAGCGCCGGCCGTCGAGCACACGACCGGTGAACTCGTCGACGATGAGGACCTCACCGTTGCGGACGATGTAGTCCTTGTCGCGGTGGAACAGTTCCTTGACCTTGATGGCGTTGTTCAGGTAGCTGACCAGCGTCGAGTTCGCGGTGTCGTAGAGATTGTCGATGCCGAGTTGATCCTCGACGAACTCCACGCCCGCCTCGTGGACACCGATGGTCTTCTTCTTGATGTCGACCTCGTAGTGCACGTCACGCTCGAGCAGCGGCGCGATGCGGGCGAACTCGACGTACCACTTGCTCGATCCCTCGGTCGGGCCGGAGATGATCAGCGGGGTGCGGGCCTCGTCGATGAGGATCGAGTCGACCTCGTCGACGATGGCGAAGGTGTGGCCGCGCTGGACGAGATCGTCGAGGGAATGCGCCATGTTGTCGCGCAGGTAGTCGAAGCCGAACTCGTTGTTGGTGCCGTAGGTGATGTCGGCGGCGTAGGCCTCGCGACGCTGGTCCGGGGTCATCCCGGTGAGGATCACCGCGGTGTCCAGGCCCAGGAAGCGGTGGACGCGGCCCATCCACTCCGAGTCGCGCTTGGCCAGGTAGTCGTTGACGGTGACGACGTGCACGCCGTCGCCGGAGATGGCGTTGAGGTAGGCGGGCAGCACACAGGTGAGGGTCTTGCCCTCACCGGTCTTCATCTCGGCGATGTTGCCGTAGTGCAGGGCCGCACCACCCATGATCTGCACGTGGAAGTGCTTCTGGTCGAGCACGCGCCAGGCCGCCTCCCGGGCGACCGCGAAGGCCTCCGGCAACAGTTCGTCGAGCGACTCGCCGTCGGCGTGGCGTTCCTTGAATTCGGCTGTCTTCGCCTGCAATTCGTCGTCGCTGAGCGCCTCGACCTCGTCGGAGAGTGATTCGACGTGCGATGCGATGGCATCGAGTCGCTTGACCATGCGGCCTTCACCGACGCGCAGCAGCTTGTTCAGCACCGTGGATCGAGTCCCTAACTCATGTCGACAAACGTGGAGAACCGGCCTGCGCAGCGCACAGGCCGGTTCTCATGGTACCGAGGTCGCCTGAGGACCAACTGATCGGCCGGTGTGCCGACCAGCGAGTCCTCGGCTCGATCGGGTCAGGCCAGACGGATCAGGCCGTAATCGAATGCATGCCGCCGGTACACCACCGAGGGCTTGTCGGTCTCCTTGTCATGGAACAGGAAGAAGTCGTGTCCGACGAGTTCCATCTCGTACAGCGCGTCGTCGACGGTCATCGGCACCGCTTGATGCTCCTTGACACGAACGATCTGCCCGGGCGTGCGCTCGGCGACCCCGTCATCCCACTGCGGTTCCGCGGAATCCGGGAGCGGCCCGGGCACCGACAGCTGATTGTCCTTCAGCGGTGGGGCGCCGACCTCGGTCGCCTCGGCGACCGAGATGGGACGCCGATTGCCGTAGTGCACCTTGCGGCGGTCCTTCACCCGACGCAACCGGGACTCGATCTTGTCGAGGGCCGACTCGAGAGCGGAGTAGAAGTTCTCGCCGTGCGCCTGGGCGCGGACCACCGGGCCCTTGCCTGCCGCGGTGATCTCCACCTGCTGACAGACCTTGGACTGCCGACGGTTGCGTTCGTGGTTCAGCTCGACGTCGAAGCGAATGATGCTGGGGTCATACCGTTCGAGTCGCGCGAGCTTGTCGCCGACGTAAATCCGGTAATGGTCAGGGATGTCGACGTTGCGACCACTGAACACCACTGTCGCGGTGGGCTCGGCGGGTTCTTCCGACTCGACGGTCCCGGGGGGAACGACAAATGCGGAATCGTTGTCGTAGTCGTCGACCGCGGCGACCTTGGATTCGCGCTGGCCCTTGCGGTGGATGACAGATGACATTCAACTACCTCCTGGAAAGTGCGCCCCCACGATGCCGCGAACCCGGCGGATCGAACCTCGGACGCCCAAGAGGATGTGAAAGTAGTTGGCGCCCTGCGTATTCGACGATTCTGGCGTTCGCCCGGCAGTGAAGGAGCAGGAACCGAGTCAGTACCGACCGACGGTCGGCACCCATGACGCAGATGGCCTCACCTCCCGCACGAACCACATCCCGCGGTCCGCGATGACCTGTCAACCTCTTGTACCTTCGACCGTAGTCGGATGTTCGCTCCGCGGCCATGTTTCCGATCAGTGCGTCACAATCTCCCTCTTGAAGAGGGGACGAAGGTCCTCGACGGGGTCGGTCGGGCCCGTCGAACCGTCGGGCCGACGCGCCGCGATCCCCAGATCACCCGCCGTCCCCACCCGCGCCGATGGGCCGGTGCGGACCGACGCGTCACCGCCGACCGACTGTCACACTGGCGCCCGTGTCGGCGACCTCGGACCTGTATGCGGCGCTGCGCCAGATCGTCGTCGACGGCGTCGATCTGGCATTGCCCCGACGCTGCGCCGGCTGCGGCGCGCAGGGCCACGACTGGTGTGAGCAATGCGCGAAAGCAACTTACGACGCCCCGGTGGAGCTGCGTCCCCGGGTACCGATCGACATCCCGGTGTGGGCGGCGGGCCGCTACCGGGGTCCGCTGCGACGGGGGATCCTCGACCTGAAGGAGCATCAACGTCGAGGTCTCGCCGAGCCTCTCGGAGCGCTGCTGGGCTCGGCGCTGATCACCCTGGCCCGCTGGGGTGAGCTCCCCGACGCCCCACGGCTGCATCTGATCCCGGCGCCCACCCGCACCCTGGCCGCCCGTCGACGCGGCGGCGACCCGGTCACCGCGATGACGCGGGTCGCGGCGCGGCGGATCGGCCCGCGCGCCGGGGTGATCAGCGCCCTGGTCACCGCGCCGACCACCCGCGACTCGGCCGGACTTGATGCGCGGGACCGCCGGGACAACCTGCGCGGCCGTATCCGGCTGCGTCGGATCGATCCACTGCCGGTGGGTACGACCGTCCTCGTCGACGACGTGCTCACCACCGGGGCGACCGCCGCGGAATCCGTCCGGGTCCTGCGTGCGCACGGCATCGACATCGCGGCGGTGCTGGTGCTCGCCGGCGCCTGAGTTGTCAGGGGATCACCGGGATCGTGCCCGGCGTCATCGCCGGCTCAACCTCGGTCCAGTACTCGTCGGCCTGGCCGTTGGTGCTGCCCAGGCGCAGCACGCCACGCTGATCGGCGAGGTAGACCGTCGACGAATTCGCCACCACCGCGGTGACCGGCGGTGACACGTTCCCGCTGAGCAATCCCACCGCCGGGGTGCCGTTGATGGACAGTTGCGCCACCGGCGAATCGGTCGCATCCCGCGCGATGACCAGAGTGGTCGGCGACGCCCAGTCGAGCGACACCGCGCGATTGCCGATGTTGTACGCGGCGATCCGCGGCTGCTCGAGGGACAGCTGGCCGTCGTCGTTGGTGGCGATCACCGCGAACAGAACCTGTCCGTCGACGATCATCGCCACGCGCACACCGTCGGGGGCGATCTGCAGTTCGGTGATCGGGCCACGGACCAGGCCGGTCACCTGATCGGCGTTGACATTGACGATGCGGGTGGCACCGCCGTCGTCGCGCATCCACTCGATCGGCCGACCGTCGACGACCGACCACACCGTGTTGTCCCCGGACCCGAACGACGGGCGGGTCATCGAGGTCCCGGAGGTGACGGTGACGACGTCGCCGCCGTAGTCGCCGATGGCGAGGTCCCGCCGGGCCGGATCCCCGGCGACCGCGAGGACCGCGGCCACCCGGGAGCCGTCGGGGGCGATCGCGGCCGCACGCACCAGACGGGAAGTCCCGAGTTCGCCGGTGACCGGGGTCGTTCCGTTGTCGATCACGTCGAGCAGCGCGCCGTCGCGGACGATGTTGAGTCCGACGTCGGTGGTCGGTATCGCGTTCGGATCGAACGACCGGACATCGGCGGTCTGCCATCCCCCGGAGCGGTCGGCGACCAGCGGCGCACCGTCGGCGTTGATCACATACGGTCCGCCGACCTCGGCACCGCTCAGCGTCCAGACCAGCTGGGCCGCCAGCACGGTCCGATCCCGGACGTCGGGGTTGCCGATGCCGGTGAGATCGATTCGTACGCCGCCACCGGGGATCGGGGTGACCGGACCGCGCAACGCCGCACCGGCGGGCAACGCCGAATCCACCGCGGGCGCGAGATCGGTGGCCGGACCGTTGATCAGTGTGGTGATCAACGTCGTCGGGTCGGAGTCCTGTCCGGAATACATCCAGCGCGGGTCGGTGACGAGATGGGTACGGGTGCGGTCGGTGAAGTACACCGACACCTGCCGATAGCTGACCTCGAACTGATCCCGGTCGATGAGTGTCTGGTCGGGCAGCGTGCCGTCGATGCGCCACTGATTGTTGACGCGGATCATGGTGATGGTGGCCTCCACCTGCCCGCTCGACGGCAGCAGCTGCCCGTCGGGACGCAGCACACCGACGGTGTCGCCGACGAGCCGCATCCGCACGGCGGTCTCGCTGCGCTGATCGACGTAGGTGTTGATCTTCTCGACGACGATCGAATCGCCGCGGTCGTCCCACTGCGACGCCGAGGCGCGGCTGAGGAATTTCCGCGCGGCCGCGTGCGCGTCGGTCGGCGACGCGGACGCCTTGAGGAAGGCCCGGACCAACGCCTCCGGGTCCATGTCCGACTCCGGTTCGGGCACCGAGTTGGTCGGGCCCTCACGCGCGAACGAACTGATCGGTTGGGGTGCGGAATCGTCGGGCACTCCCCCACATCCGGCGAGCGTCAGCGCGGCCACCACGCCACACACCACCACCATCAGCCGACGACGAACCCGACGGGACCGAGCCCGACGGGGAGTGGACGATGCGCGCATCGGCTCAGTCATCGGCATCCTCACGCCCGGCGGTCGTGGTGGCCGCGGTGCGGGGGGCCTTGCCCGACCCCACCGGCTTGAGTGGCAGCGGGCTGCCCAGCACCTTGTGCCCCCGGACCAGCGGCAGCGTGAGACGGAAGCAGGAGCCCTGCCCCGGTTCACCCCACGCCTCGAGTCGTCCCTGATGCAGTCGGGCGTCCTCGATGCTGATCGCCAATCCGAGACCGGTACCGCCGGATCGTCGGAACCGGGACGGATCCGACCGCCAGAACCTGTTGAAGACGAGCTTCTCCTCTCCCGGACGCAGGCCGATGCCCTGATCACGGACGGTGATCGCCACCGCGTCGCCGTCGGAGCGCATGGTCAGCGTCACCGGGCGGCGTTCGCCGTGGTCGATGGCGTTGGCCAGCAGATTGCGCAGGATCCGTTCGACGCGACGGGGATCGATCTCGGCGAGGACCGGTTCGGCCGGAAGATCGAGGACCAGCTCGGTGCCGGTCTCGTCGGCGAGGTGACCGACGGTCGCCAGCGCCGCATCGATGGGGATCGCCATGTCCATGCGTTCGGCGGCGAGTTCGGCCATGCCCGCGTCGTGACGCGAGATCTCGAGCAGTTCGTTCAGCAACGTCTCGAACCGGTCGAGTTCCTTGTCGAGCAGTTCCACCGACCGCCGGCGCACCGGGTCGAGTTCGTCGCGGCCCTCGTAGAGCACATCGCTGGCCATCCGCACCGTCGTCAGCGGCGTGCGCAGTTCGTGGCTGACGTCGGAGGTGAACTGGCGTTGCAGGCCGCCGAATTCCTCGAGGTGGGTGATCTGCTTGGACAGGCTCTCGGCCATGTCGTTGAACGACATGGCCAGTCGTGCCATGTCGTCCTCACCGCGGACCGGCATGCGTTCCTTGAGCCGGCCGTCGGCAAACCGCACCGCGATCCGTGACGCCGACCGCACCGGGATGACGACCTGCCGCGACACCAGCCACGCGATGGCGGCGAGCAGCCCCAACAACACCAGCCCGCCGGTGAGCAGGGTGCCGCGCACCAGGTCGACGGTGTTGCCCTCGGTGGTGAGGGGGAAGACCAGATACAACTCGAGTCCCGGCACCGACGCGTTGGTCGGCGTCCCGATGATCAGCGCGGGCTGTGTCCCGCCACCGGCGGCCGGCACCGACGAGTACTGATAGGCGATCTGCCCGCCGGCCACCATGTCACGCAGATTGCTCGGGATCTCGGTGATCGGACCGACTCCGGTGACCGCGCCGTCGGCCCCGGGCACGATCAGGACGGTGTCGAAGGTGCCGACATTCCCCATCGTCTGCGGGCTGTCGGTGTCTCGGTCGGTCAGCAGCGACCGCGTCTGCCGTAGCCGGTTCTGCACCGACATGTTGGCGTCGCCGCCGGCCAGGTCGCGTTCCACCGCGATGCGGGCACGCTCGACCTCCTCGGTCGCGGCACTGAGTTTCACGTCGAGGAGCCGGTCGGTGATCTGACTCATCAGGACGAACCCGAGGATCAGCAGCACCACCACGGACAGCACCAACGTCGACACCACGACCCGCAACTGCAGGGATCGACGCCAGATCCGGCCGAACACCGAGGCCAGCGAACTCGCCGAGCGGGTGAGTCGCCCGAAGGTGCTGTTGACGCGTCGTCTGTTGCGGCCGATCACGGCGGGCCGGCCTTGTAGCCGACCCCCCTCACCGTCAACACTACCTCCGGGTTCTCCGGATCGGTCTCGACCTTTGCCCGCAACCGCTGGACATGCACGTTGACGAGTCTGGTGTCGGCCGGATGCCGGTAACCCCACACCTGCTCGAGCAGGACATCGCGGGTGAACACCTGACGCGGCTTGCGGGCCAGCGCCACCAGCAGGTCGAACTCGAGCGGCGTCAACGAGATCGGCACGCCGTCGCGGGTGACCTTGTGGGCGGGGACGTCGATCTCGACGGGCCCGATGGACAGCAGTTCGGCCGGCTCCTCGTCGGTGCGGCGCAGCCGGGCGCGTACGCGCGCGACGAGTTCCTTCGGCTTGAACGGTTTGACCATGTAGTCGTCGGCGCCCGATTCGAGGCCGAGCACCACGTCGACGGTGTCGGATTTGGCGGTGAGCATCACGATCGGTACACCGGAGTCGGCGCGCAGGACGCGGCACACGTCAATACCGTTCATCCCCGGCAGCATGAGGTCGAGCAGCACCAGATCGGGCCGGATCTCGCGCACCGCGGTGAGCGCCTGCGTCCCGTCGCCGACGACGAACGGTTCGAAACCCTCACCCCGCAACACGATTGTGAGCATCTCCGCGAGCGCGGCATCATCATCGACGACGAGGATCCGTGGCTTCATGGTGACAATGGTGACACTGTTGTGACCGTCCGGCCATGATCGACGCGCCGGGCGTGCATCGTCGAGCGAGAATCGCGGAGGAGAACACGTTGGGTCGTCTGATCGCTGTGGAGGGCCTCGACGGCGCCGGCAAGAACACACTCGTGACCGGACTTCTCGACCATTGGAACGGCCTGGGTGCGCGGGTCGCCACGGTGACCTTTCCGCGCTATCACCGATCGGTGCATGCCGACATCGCCGCCGAGGCGCTGCACGGTGATCACGGAGACCTGCGGGACAGCGTGTATGCGATGGCGTTGCTGTTCGCCCTCGATCGCCGCGATGCCGCCGCCGATCTCCGTGAGGCGCTGGACACCCACGACGTCGTCGTCGCCGACCGGTATGTCGCGTCCAATGCCGCCTACAGCGCCGCGCGGCTGCGCGAACCCGCCGACGGCGCGGTCGTCGGCTGGGTGCACGACCTCGAGTTCGAACGGTTCGCGATCCCCCGGCCCGACCACACCCTGCTCCTCGGTGTCGCCGCCGAGGTGGCCATGGATCGCGCGGCCTCCCGTGCCGCCGCCGACCCCGGCCGGCCACGGGATCACTACGAGAAGGATGCCGATCTGCAGGTGCGGGTGGACGAGCTCTACCGTCGGCTGGCGGTCGAATCGTGGGTGTCGCCGTGGACGCTGGTGAGCGACAACGACCCGGCCGTGCTCGGTGATCTGCTCACCGAATGACGGGTCACGGCCGGTCGGCGGCGACGTCGGATAGCCTGGTGCCGACCCCACGTCGCGAGGATGATTCATGACCTATCCGCCATCTCAGGGTGGCACCCCCGGCCCCACCGGTCCGACGGGTGGTTACGGCCCGACCACGACACATCGGGTCCCGATGGCACCTCACCAAGGCGGTTCGGCGGCTCCGGTTCCTCCGCACGCGGCACCACCGGGCCCGGCGTTCGTCCCGCCGGGGCCACCCTCGCAGGGGTTTCCCGCACAACCCCATGGCGCTGCTCCGCAGGGCCCTCCACCCCAGCCCTTCGGCGCTCCGCCGCAGGGCCCGCCACCGCAGTATGGGCCGGGCCCGGGTCCCGGGATCACACCCGGCACCCCACCGCCGCCGCGCAACACCGGCGCACTCGTCGCGATCATCGGAGGTGCGCTCGCCGTGGTGGTGATCGTCGTGCTCGCGGTGACGCTGATCGTGGTGAACACCGGCGACTCCTCGACCACCGTCGCCGACGACCCGACCACCTCGACGACCACCCTGCCGCAGGGTGGTGGCGGGTCATATCCGACGGACGGGACCGAACCCCCGACGACGTCGGAGCAGTCGGGCAGTCCGGATCAGTCCACGCTGTACGCGATCGGCGACGCGATGCAACGTTACGTCGACGCCCTCAACACCCGGGACCGCAACCGGATCGCCGGCACCGTGTGCTCGGAGGCCCGCAGCGCGGTCGAGGTGCCCACCGAGCAGGGCACGCTGGTGCTGGAACGACTCGCCCTGCGCTCGGTCAACGGGGATATCGCCGAGTCGACGGTGACCACCCACCTGGAACTCGGTTCACAGCAGACGAGCCCGGAGCAGAACGCGGCGACGTTCCGTCGTGAGGACGCCACCTGGTACTACTGCCCGGGCGCCGAACCCGGCATCACCGCCTGAGACCTACCGACGACAACAGCCCGGCGGTCATCCGCCGGGCTGTTGTCATCTCGCTCGAAAGGTGAAGCCGCCGATCAGTAGCGGTAGTGCTCCGGCTTGTACGGGCCCTCGACGTCGACGTTGATGTATTCGGCCTGCTCCTTGGTGAGCTTGGTCAGCTCCCCGCCGAGTGCCTCGACGTGGATGCGCGCGACCTTCTCATCGAGGTGCTTGGGCAGCCGGTACACCTCGTTGTCGTACTCGTCGTTCTTGGTCCACAGTTCGATCTGCGCGATCACCTGGTTGGAGAAGCTGTTGCTCATCACGAACGACGGATGGCCGGTCGCATTGCCCAGGTTCAGCAGGCGTCCTTCGCTGAGCACGATGATCGAGTGACCGTCGTCGAAGATCCACTGGTCGACCTGCGGCTTGATGACGATCCGCTTGGCGCCGGACCGCTCGAGTCCGGCCATGTCGATCTCGTTGTCGAAGTGGCCGATGTTGCCCAGGATCGCCTGATGCTTCATCTGCTTCATGTGATCGAGCAGGATGATGTCCTTGTTGCCGGTGGAGGTGATGACGATGTCGGCGTCACCGATCGCACCCTCGACCGTCACGACGTCGAATCCGTCCATCAGCGCCTGCAGGGCGTTGATCGGGTCGATCTCGGTGACCTGCACGCGGGCGCCCTGGCCGGCGAGAGATTCCGCACAGCCCTTGCCGACGTCACCGTAACCGCAGATCAGCACCTTCTTGCCACCGATGAGGACGTCGGTGCCGCGGTTAATGCCGTCGATCAGCGAGTGGCGGGTGCCGTACTTGTTGTCGAACTTCGACTTGGTGACCGAGTCGTTGACGTTGATCGCCGGGAAGGCGAGGTCACCGGCCGCGGCGAACTGGTAGAGCCTCAGCACACCGGTGGTGGTCTCCTCGGTGACACCCTTGACCGATTCGGCGATGGTGCTCCACTTGGTGGCGTCCTTCTCGAAGCTCGCGCTCAGCAGGTCGAGGAACACCTTGTACTCGGCGGAATCGTTCTCGTCGGCGGACGGCACCACACCGGCCTTCTCGAACTCGGCGCCCCGCAGCACCAGCATGGTGGCGTCGCCACCGTCGTCGAGGATCATGTTGGCCGGCTCATCGGGCCAGGTGAGCATCTGCTCGGCGGCCCACCAGTACTCCTCGAGGGTCTCGCCCTTCCACGCGAAGACCGGAACGCCCGCGGGCGCATCCGGGGTGCCGTGCGGTCCGACCACGACGGCGGCGGCGGCGTGGTCCTGGGTGGAGAAGATGTTGCACGACGCCCATCGGACCTCGGCGCCCAGCGAGACCAGGGTTTCGATGAGGACCGCGGTCTGGATGGTCATGTGCAGCGACCCGGAGACCCGGGCTCCCTTGAGCGGTGCGACGTCGGCGTACTCCCGGCGCAGCGACATCAGTCCGGGCATCTCGTGCTCGGCGAGTTCGATCTCCTTGCGGCCGAAGTCGGCGAGCGCGAGGTCGGCGACCTTGAAGTCGATTCCGTTGCTGTGCTCTGCCTGGAGTGCGGTCATCTGGTCCCCTTGCGTATCGGCGTATCTGTCGGTGATGGTCAGATCTGTCGGTGCAGTGGTCCCCTCGCGCGCATCGGCGCACCACCGCGCTGTCCGAGCATCAGGCTATCGGACACAGACTGCACCGCCACCGGCGCCGTCGGTCAGGATTTGTCGAGGCTGACCTCGTCGTCGACCTCGCCGCGTTCCCGCTTGCCGACCATCGAGTGCCGCATGCCGTACAGGAAGTAGATCGCCACCCCGATCACCATCCAGACGACGAACCGGATCCAGGTCAGCGCAGTCAGGTTCAGCATCAGCCACACGCAGGAGATGATCGCGAGCACCGGGATGATCGGTCCGCCGGGGACGGTGAAACCGCGATCGAGATCGGGGCGCTTGGCGCGCAGGATCATCACCCCGGCCGCGACCACGATGAACGCGAAGAGCGTGCCGACGTTCACCATCTCCTCGAGCTTGTCGATCGGGAAGAAGCCGGCGACGACGGCCACGACGACACCGATCAGGATGGTCAGCCGGGCCGGGGTCCCGAATCGCGGGCTGGTCCGGGCCAGCCCACGCGGCAGCAGACCGTCGCGGCACATCGCGAACAACACCCGCGACTGCCCCAGCATCAGCACCATCACCACCGTGGTCAGACCGGCGAGGGCGCCGACGGCGATGGTCTTCTCCGCCCAGGTCACCCCGTTCAGTGCAAAGGCGGTGGCCAGATTCTTGGGTTCCCCGTCGCCGGCGGAGGTGGCCAGCTCCTTGTAACTGACCATGCCGGTCACCACGATCGTGACCAGCACGTAGAGGACGGTGACGATCGCCAGCGACCCGAGGATGCCGCGCGGCACGTCCTTGCGCGGGTTGCGCGTCTCCTCGGCGGTGGTGGCCACCACGTCGAATCCGATGAAGGCGAAGAAGACGATCGAGGCCGCCGCGAGGACGCCGTACCAGCCGTAGGAACTCTCACCGCCGCCGGTGATGAGGGAGAACAGCGAGGAGTCGACGGATTTGTGTGCGTCCCCGGCGGTTTCGGCCGGCGGCACGAAGGGACTGTAGTTCTCGGTCTTGACGTAGAAGAATCCGACCACGATCACCAGCAGGACGACGGCGACCTTGATGGCGGTGATGACCGCGCTGAACCGGGATGACAGTTTGGTGCCCAGGACCAGCAGCGTCGTCACCACCGCGACGATGATCACCGCTCCCCAGTCGATCGTCACCGATCCGACATCGACTGTGCCGCCGGAGAATCCGAAGACGCTACCCAGATACGACGACCAGCCCTTGGCCACCACGGATGCGCCGACCGCGAATTCGAGGATGAGATCCCATCCGAGGATCCAGGCGAGGAACTCCCCGAAGGTGGCGTAACCGAAGGTGTAGGCGGAGCCGGCCACCGGCACCGTCGAGGCGAACTCCGCGTAGCAGAGCGCGGCGAGCGCGCACGCGATGGCGGCCATGATGAACGACAACGAGATCGCGGGTCCGGCCTTGTTGCCCGCCGTCGTCGCGGTGATGGTGAAGATACCGGCACCGATCACCACCGAGACGCCGAAGACCATCAGGTCGAAGGCGGTGAGGTTCTTTCGGAGTTGGTGGCCGGGCTCGTCGGTGTCGGCCATCGACTGTTCCACCGATTTGATGCGTGTCAACGGGTTCGCCATGCGCTCGACCTCCTCATCTCCGCGGCGCGCGTGAGCGCCGGTGTGGACGTGATCTCCCCGACGCTATCGGACCGGCCGCTCACCCGCGCGCAAATCGCCTTCGGCCCAAGGACATGTCTTCGGGGCGCTCACCCGTCTCACCCCTGGCCGAGACCGCTGCGGTCGATGTCGGGTTCGAGGTAGATGATCCGCGCCTGCGGTACCGCCGCACGAATCCGCCCCTCGGCATCGTCGATCGCGGTGGCCACCGTAGCCAGGTCTGCCGACCGTGGCATGGCGATCTTGGCCGCCACGAGCAGTTCGTCGGGTCCGAGGTACTGGGTCTTCATGTGGATCACCCGGTCCACGCCGTCGGCGGCGAGGGCGTCGAGGATCTGGCGTTCCTCCTCGTCGGTGGCACCCTCACCGATCAGCAGGCTCTTCATCTCGACGATCAGCACGATCGCGATGACGCCGAGCAGCACACCGATGCAGACGGTGCCGATGCCGTCCCAGATCGCGTCGCCGGTGATCATGGTCAACCCGACGCCACCGAGGGCCAGGACCAGACCGATCAGTGCCCCGGTGTCCTCGAGCAGCACCACCGGCAGTTCGGGATTGCGGGAGTTGCGGATGAATCGCCACCAGCTCGACGATCCCTTCAGCGGACGGGATTCGCGCGCGGCGGTGGCGAAGCTGTAGGACTCCAGGCAGATCGCGACCAGCAGGATGATCACGGCGACCAGTGGCGATTCCAGGCCGTGATCGTGTGCGTGGGTGATCTTCTCGACACCCTCGTACAGCGCGAACAGGGATCCGAGGGCGAAGATCACCAGTGCGACGATGAAGGAGTAGAAGTAGCGGCTGCGGCCGTAGCCGAACGGGTGCAGTTTGTCGGCACGTTTGCCCGCCCGGTTCTGGCCGACGAGCAGCAATCCCTGGTTGGCGGTGTCGGCCACCGAGTGCACGCCCTCGGCGAGCATCGACGACGAACCGGTGATCGCGAATCCGGCGAACTTGGCAACGGCGATGCCGGCGTTGGCCGACAGCGCCGCGATGATGGCCTTCTTGGAACCCTCGGCGGACACGACTTCCTCCCAATTGCCGGACATGCCCAGATGGCGATGAACACACCGACTCTAGCCGGGATGAGCGCGACCGGGGTGGGCGCGCGGTCCTCCTCCGACCCGGCCGCCGTCGACCGCTCTCGATCCCGTCACCCGGCCGGGCGACGGGGGCGACGGGATCGAGAGACTTCTACCTCAGACCTCAGGCGAGTCCGCCGAAGCCCCGGGCGATGGTGCTGTCGGTGTCGGCCATGACGGTGCGGGCATTGGTGACGCCGCGCTGGATGCCCAGCAACTGCTCCCGGGACCCGCTGAAGACCCGGTCCCAGGTCTGTTGCGCCTGGTCGTAGGCCTGCTTCGCCGCCGGCGAATGCCAGTTGCCGTCGAGCGCGGCCACCTGGGTCTTGAGCTGCGATGCGAGGTCTTCGAGGCGGTTGAACTGGGCGCCGAGACCCCCTTCGAGGTCACCGAGGGCGCCGAAGTCGTATCGGATTCTTCCGGACATGTCGATCTCCTTCTGTCGTGATGCGATGTGGGTGAATGGGTGTGGCGGGGTCGGGGCTGGTCTACAGGTTGAGCGGACCCTGACCGCCGAACCCTGCCGCCGCGGCCCCGTCGTGGTCCTCGTAACCGGTGAAACCGGCGGTCAACTGCGTCCGGATGTCGTCGAGGGCCTGGTTCAGTGCCGTCGCCGACGAGTTCCAGTCCGAGTGGGTGGAGTCGAAGGCGGTGGACGCCCGGCCGTTCCAACTGGCCATGCCGGTCGACGCGGTGCCGGCGATCTGCCGGATGATGCCCTGCATCTCGTCGACGATCTGCGAAACCGATTGCGCGGTGGACATTCCCGACGCGACGTCGAGATCAACAGCTCCATTGAGATTCATCGGTGCTCCTCCTCATAGATGTCGGCACCGGCATTGCGATGCCCCCGAAGCGACAACCCGGGCGGGTGCCACTGAATGATTCCCTCACGGGCGATGACCCCGTCGGGACCTGACGAGGTCACGGAAACCACCCACCTCCCGGGATGGTCTCGAGCAGCCCGGCGATGGCCCGGCCGATGCGAGAATCGATCCCGGAGGTGAGGGTGGTCCACACGATCCCGTCAGGAGATTCGTTGGGACTGAACAGGATTCGTCCACATTCCGTGTCGGCGATGCCGACGGTCCCACGACACTGCACCGCGCGGCCCTCGACCCTGCCGACCGCCACGATCTCGGTTCTCCGCCGGCACGATACGAGGGCAGCACACAACTGGGCGGTGTCGGTCGAATCGGCACCGATACCGGCCAGTGCCGAACTCAGCGCCGCCCGGTCGCCGGCATGCCCCAGCACTTGCGCGAGTTCGTCTGCCGGAGCGCTGATATCGCCGATGCGCAGCGGTGGGCACACCCCGTGCAGTGCCGGTATCACCTCGCGGCTCACCAGTTCGCCGAGTCGCGCGGTGTCGGCGGCCTCGACGAGCCGCAGCACCATATGCGTACCATCGTCGATGACGAGCGTGTGCAGGGTGCCGCGCCGGACAAGGCAGGCGCGGTGTACCGTATCGGTTGCGACGGTGCGGATCTCGAGCTCACGCTCCGAGTCCGCGAGGACCTCCACAGCGTCGCTCACCCACGCGGCCGGCCGACCCGCGGCCAGCAGCCCGGAGGATTCGAGGATGCGATCGGCGTGAGCTCCGGCCGCCGCCGCCTCGTCGATCCGGTCCGCCCTCGGGTACACCGCCATCGCCACCGGCCAGTCGGTCATCCCACACCGCTGGGCGAGCCTGACCGCGGCACCGCTGTCGAGTCGGATCGAGGTGGCGATCATCGACCGCTCCCCTCGGCCAGCGTCACCGTCTGGGTCATGTGTCGGGAATCCGGCGCGCCGGACGCGGGCGCTGGCCCCGCCGCCACCGCCACCTCGGCCCACGTCTGCGGCACCTCCGCGGAGTCCCCGGCCACCGGCACGGTCTCGGCGTCGACAACCGTACGCACGGTGGCCCGCTCACCGAGGGTCGGCGCTGCCGGCGACACCGGTGGCGGCAGACCGGCGGAGGGGGCGAGCGCGTCGCCGGAGACCTTCGGCGCCGTCGTCACCGGTGCCACCGGTGACGATGTCGGCGACACCGGGTGGTAGTTGCCGCGTGGCACCGCGACGGCCGGAACCATGGCTGCGGCAAGCGCTCCGGCTCCGGAGGCGCTCGCGGTATTCGGGTGGTGATGCTCCTGAACCGGGGGCCGCGGCGCCGGGTGCCGCTCGGCGATGAGGGCGGTATCGGACACCACGATCGGCGCCGGTGCGGCCACCGGTGGTCGGGTGCACAGCGGCGTACCGGCCGCCTCATAAGCCTCCATCACCCGGGCGGCGCGCATCCGTTGGTCGTGGACCGCCCGCTCGGCATGAGCGGCGGCGCCGGTCGCCAGGGGCGTCAGTGCCGTCACCGACAGCGCGGCGTCGGCGATCGAGGCGAGGAGGTCGATCTCACCGAGGTCGGGCATCGCCAGGCGGGCGGCGTCCACCGCGGCGGCCTGGGCACCGAGCGTCACCGCAGTGGCCGTGGCACGTGCTGCGGCCACGACCAGCCACCCGGTGAATGTCGCGAGGTGATCCAGCGCAGGCTGCGCCACCCCCGACTCCCAGTGCTCACGCAGCCGGGAGACGATGGATGCGTATTCCGCTGCCGCCCCGGCGAATTCGTCGGCAAGCCGCAGCCAGGACGCGGCGGTCTCGTGGAGTGGCGCGGCGCCCGGTCCGGCACCGAGATCGTCGGCGAGTCGTCGAGGTGTCCGCGCATCCCAGATGACTCCGGTGAATCCGGTCATCGGAACCCGGCCGCACTCGCGTCGTCGGCGGCGTCCATGCCGGAGGCCGCAGCGCGCAGCACCGCGGCGATCTTGCGTAACTCGTGGATTCCCGAGGCGGCGTCGACGCCGAACCGCGTCCCGAGTTCCGAAGCCGCCTCAGCAGTGCCCACCGACACCTCGTCACGCGCCGGCGCGGTCACCGCGGTGACTTGTCGCGCCATCCCTAGCGCATCGGTCAGTCGCTGTGCGATCCGGTCGAGATCGGCTGCAGCGGAGGACACTTCGGAGGGATCGATGGCGAGGAACCGATGTGACATGAGGACTCCAGGGGATCGGGGCGGGTTCGAGGGAACGAGGGATGACGGCCATCACGACCGTGGGAGGTCCGGACCGAGTTGCAGACGGATGTCGGGGCCGGGTTCGGTCTCGGCCTCCGCGTCGGCGCCGAGCACCGGCGGTGCCACGTCGGGCACCATGCCGACCACCCGTACCCCGTTGTCCTCGGTGACCAGGTAGTCGGGGATGTCGTGCGGATCGCCGGACACGCCCGCTCCGCGGGCCGCGCCGGCCGCCGCCAGCGGCGCCATCGAGGCGGGCATCGGTGCACTCGCCACCGCCGCGGTTCGCACGCCCGATCCCGGGGAGAAGGCGGCCGGCTCGGTGGCGCCGACCATCGTCGGTACCGACGGCCGGGCCGCGCCCAACGGCACCGCCGGGACACCGACACCACCGCCGCCCGACCCACCGCCGGTCGGCGCGGTTCCGCCGCCCGCCGTCATCGTGCGGCCGGTCTCGGCGCCTCGTCCGCCGGCGGGGCCGCCGGCCGTCGTGGTCGTGGTCTCATACGCCGCGGGCCGCATCGCGGGACCGGCCGCGGTCATCGCCTGCCGAAGCGGTGCGGCCACCATGGACGGGACCTGCCCCGCGGTGGACACCAGCGGCGACAGGGCATCGAGAACCGTGCCCGCCATCGCGAACGGAGACGGCGATGATCCCGCGGTCACCGCGGGTGCCCCGGTCACCGGGACGGGTGCACCGTTGACCGTCATATGCGTTGTGGGTGCCAGCAATTGGGCGCGCGTGGCGGCCACCACCGCGGACGCCTCGGCGAGCCCGGCCCCGGCCAGCGACACCGCCACCGGCAGCGCGGCGGGACCCGATAACGCCACCGCGGCGGTGATCCGGCCGATGGTGGCGACCAGGATCGCCTGCAGCGCCGCGACACCGGCCGCAACGATGCCCGCGGCGGCCTGGATGTCGATCGACATCCCGGTGCCCTGGGTGGCCAGGCGCCCACCGTCGACTCCGGCCTCCCCCGTCTTCGCGATCGCCGACATCGACGCCTGACCGCTCCAGAGTTGGTCTCCGATCTTCATCGCCGCCTGGGCCATCGACATCGAGGTCTCGAGGACCGTCGACAATCCGTCGAAGATCGTGGTGGGGTCGAACTCGGCCGTCGACAGGTCGCCGGTACCGAAGCCCCCGAGCAGATCGACGATGGGTTTGACCAGCTGACCCACGTCGATGACGGGCAGTGGTGGTAGGCCGGGCATCGGCGGAAGCGACGGCAGCTGGGGCAGTGGCGGCAGTCCCAGGCCGGCGATCACCTCGCCGACCGGCCGGTCGAGGATGGGTCCCAGCGGTGTCGCGGCGATCATGTCGTTGATGGACATCTCCGATGCGGCGGGGATCTCCGGCGTCGGCCCCGTGGCGCCGGGGTGCCCGCCGGTCACCGCCCCGCCCGGAGCGTGGCGGCACTGGCGGCGTCGACGGCCTCGAACTCGGCGAGACCGGCCACGGCCCCGGCCGCCGTGGCGGCGTGAACCGCCGCCAGATTACCCACGGACAGAAGGTGATTGGCTTGTGCGCCGATGAAGGCGGCCAAGAACTCTTGCCCGATGACGCCGAAGACGCCGATCATGGCCGCTGTCGTGGCCGCAGCGTTCACCGACCCGGCGGTGGCCACCGCGGTCCCGATCGCGGCATGGGTGGCCGCAAAACCTTCGAGCGTTCCCGGAGTGACTGTGACGTCGTCCACGTTCTCCCCCTTGTTGATCGGCTGGTTGATCGACTTCGTTGATCCATCACACCGACGTCGCCGGCGTGGTTGATGTGAATGCGTGGTTGATGTGATTGCGTGCTGTTGTGGTTGTCGGTTCACCCGGTGAACGCGGCCGCGAAATCCTCGGTCAGTTCGGCCCGCCGAGCGAAGGCGCGGTGCGCCGCGCGCATCGCGGTCGCCGCGATCGATTCGCCGAGGCGCGTCCCACCGAATCCGGCGGGGATGTCGGCAAGCCACAGTCCGGTCAGTGCCCCTGACCCGTCCACCTCGACGGTCACCAGATCGTCGGCCGAGGTCTCCCGGACGCTAATCGCGGCCAGCGCCTCCGAGAAATCCTGCAGGCGTCCCAACTGCGACGCCGCTCGGGCCTCCAATTCGTCCATCGCCCAGGTCATCTCGCCTACACCGACCGCAGCCAGGACGCCGGGGCGTCGTGATCGTGATCATCGCGAAGTTCCTGCCCGGCCAGATCGTCCGGCGTGGGCAGGCCCAGCGAGTCCAGGACGTCGGCCGAGGTGCCCGACTGTGCCAACTGCAGGCGCAGCGCGATCCCGGCCGCCATCGACGATTGGCGGCACAGCCGGAGGATCTCGTCGGCCAGCGCCTGCGGCGGGGTCGACAGTCGCGCGTCGGCGATGCGCACCGTCAGTGGGAGTCCCTCGGCGGTGGTCACCACCGAGACACCGCCATCTCGGGATCGCGCACTCGACGTCGGACGGTCACCGCCGTGCAGCGGCGGGTCGGCGTGATCAATCATCATGTCCCCCTCTTGATTCCTCACGTTGGACGCGCGTGCCGCCTCATCGGTTCCATCTCGACCGAGATTTTCTCTTCACCGGCATCTCGGTCGACTGGGATGAATCGGGCGCCGATCACAGTGAGATGAGATGATGCCACAGATCACAGGCCGCGCAGCGCAACAATCCACAGGTCCCCGGATCGGCGAATCTCACCCGAGACCGTTCGTCGACGGCGGCGCCGTGTATAAACTCGCCAAACTGCGATCACCAGCAGCAATGGACCCAGGAGCAATGACCAAGGTCCCATCGAGGGCAGGGGGAACGATGACTCACGACCACACGGCGCAACAGGAACCGACCCAACCGGATCTCCCGGCACCGCTGCCGCCGCCCTGGTTGCAGTTCGCTCCGGTGCCGCCCGTCGACCCGACCCCACCCATGCACCCGACCCCGCCCGATGGCGCACGCCCCGATATCGCTCCGCCCGACGCCGCCCCGGGACCGGGCGCACCGGTCGCAGTGGCCCCCGGGTACCCGATGCCGCACCCGACCGTCGCACCGGAAACGGGAGCGTTCCCGCCGGCCACTCCTCCGTCGGCTCCCCCACCCGAGCCGATGCCCGCGACCTATCACCCGCAACCCGGGACCGGCTTCGGCCCGCCCCCACCGGCATTCGGCCCGTCGCAGAACCTCGCACCCGTACACCCATCCTCACCACCACCGACCCCTGCACCGGCGCCGAACGGATTCCATTCGCCCGGGCCCACCCTCGACGAGGTCGCGCTGCTGCGCAAGGCCCGGCGGGCGCCGAGCAGCGGCTGGCGACGTGCGGTCCACACCCTCTCTGCGGGGACCATCAACCCGGGCGACTCCGCGGAGGATCTGCGCCATCAGCAACTCCTCGAGCGCCTGCGCCGGCCGGTCCGCGGCGACTACCGCATCGCGGTGCTCTCCCTCAAGGGTGGCGTCGGAAAGACCACCACCACAGTCGGTTTGGGCTCGACGTTCGCGTCGCTACGTGGTGATCGGGTGATCGCCGTCGACGCCAACCCGGATCTCGGGACACTCGCCCAGCGCGTCCCGCAGCAGACCGCGTCGACGGTGCGCAACCTGCTCGCCGACGACAACGTCTACCGCTACAGCGACGTCCGGGCCCACACGTCGCAGGCACCCAGCCGACTGGAGGTTCTCGCCTCCGAGCGGGATCCGGCGATGGCCGAGGCGTTCAGCGAAGAGGAGTACCGCGGCGTCATCACCATCCTGCAGCGGTTCTACAACCTGATCATCACCGACTGCGGCACCGGACTGTCCCACTCGGCGATGCGTGGCGTGCTCGACCTCGCGAACACGATCATCCTGGTGTCCTCACCGGCACTCGACGGGGCCCGCAGCGCCGGCGCGACGCTGGACTGGTTGCAAGCCCACGGGCATGGGCATCTGGTGTCCCGAGCGATCGTCGTGCTCAGCGCGTCGCGTCCCGGGGCGTCGACGATCGACACCGATCAACTCGCGCAGCACTTCCTCACCCGCTGCCGCGCGGTGCACGTCATCCCGTTCGACGATCACCTCTCCGAGGGGGCCGATGTGGACCTCGAACTGGTCAGCAAGGCCACCCGCCACGCCTTCGTCGACCTCGCGGCGACCGTGGCCGACGACTTCGCCCCGATGCGGCACGAGGAGCCGTTCTACGGCTGACCGCCCACCTCGCGATCACCCACCTCGTTCCGGGCCGCTCCCCGTCGCCGCTGCAGATATCGGCGCGTCACCCCGACCGCCATCGGAACGGCCACCGTCAGGACCGACGCGATGATGAACACCTCGAGGTGATCGCGGATCAGCGGTACCTGGCCGAGGAAGTATCCGAGGAGGATGATCCCGGCGGCCCAGCAGACACTGCCGAGGATCGAGAACAGGGTGAACACCCGATGCGGCATGCCGCTGAACCCGGCGACCAGCGGGGTCAGCGTCCGCACGACACCGATGAAACGGCCGAAGAAGACGGTCAGCGGCCCATAGCGCTCGAAGTAGCGGTGCGTGCGGTCGATGTAGTCGGGTCCGACCGCCGCCAACATCCGTCCCTCGATCACCGACCGACCGACGCGCCGACCGATGAAGTAGCCACATTGATCGCCGAGCGCGGCCGAGATCGGCACCACGATGCACAGCCACCACACCGAGGCGAACGGATTCGGCTGGGCGGCAAGGACTCCGGCGGTGAAGAGCACCGAGTCACCGGGAAACAGGAACCCGATCAAGATGCCGGTCTCGACAAACATCAGCACGCACAGGCCGATCACGCCGCCGGTCGCGAGAAACGAGTCGATGTCGAAGGGATTCATCACCATCCACCCTAGGTCGTGCGGGGAGCGCGACGCCGCCACGGCCGGGGCCCGCCGAGGGTTTCGCCGGCACGTTAACTCGATGCAACACGGCGGGCGAGAAGTCCCAACCTGGTGTTAACTCGACAGTAAGAATCCGGCGGAACGAAACCGCCGACAAGCGTTTTCACAACGCCGTGAAGTCGAGGAGTTCACCGTGTCCGGACCACAGCCCCCGGGTCCCACAGTCACCCGCCCCAAGGCATCGGCCGCCCCCAACCTGCGGCCGGTCTCCGACACCGAGGTCCGCGTGGAGTACCACACGATCCACGGATATCGACGCGCCTACCGGATCGCCGGGAGCGGTCCGGCGTTGCTGCTCATCCACGGCATCGGCGACAACTCGTCGACCTGGAACGAGGTCATCCCGATGCTCGCCCAGCACTACACGGTGATCGCACCGGACCTCCTCGGGCACGGCCGCTCGGACAAACCGCGCGCCGACTACTCCGTGCCGGCCTTCGCCAACGGCATGCGCGATCTGCTCGTCGTCCTGGGCATCAGCAAGGTCACCGTCGTCGGACATTCGCTCGGCGGTGGTGTCGCCATGCAGTTCTGCTATCAGTTCCCGCGATTCGCCGAACGGCTCGTGCTCGTCGCGGCCGGCGGTGTCACCCGGGAGGTGAACCCGGCCCTGCGATTGGCGACGCTGCCGGTGGTCAACGAGATCCTCACCCTGCTGCGGATTCCCGGCGTGATGCCCGCCGTGCGTACCGCGACCTCGGCCCTGGTGTCGCTGCCGCACGTTCCCTTCGTCCCCCGGTCCATCTCTCCGAAGAACGCACTCAACGACCACGAGGACCTCGTCCGGGTTCTCGGCGATCTCGCCGATCCCCACGCCTCCGCGGCGTTCCTGCGGACCCTGCGGGCCGTCGTCGACTGGCGCGGGCAGGCCGTCACCATGCTCGACCGTTGTTACCTCACCGAACGACTGCCGGTGCTGTTCATCTGGGGCGAGAAGGACACCGTCATCCCCTACGAGCACGCACTGATCGGCCATGCCGCGATACCGCATTCCGAGCTCGTGCCATTCCCGAACGCGGGACATTTCCCCTTCCACGACGACCCCGAGCGGTTCGTGCAGGTGGTCACCGGGTTCCTGGAACGGACCGATCCGGTGGTTTTCGATCCGCAGAACTGGCGTGAACTGATGTCGACCGGCGGGGTCCGTCCCCAGGAGTTCGTCGGCGACGAAGAGACTGTCGAGGCGGTCCTCGACGCCATCGAGGACGAACGCAGCGCCACCTGAATCGGCGCCGGCGATACCCTCGCCGGGTCTGTCAGAAGGATGACGCCGCGACACCCGATCCCGGGAAGCCATGAGAGTATGGGCGCATGAGTTATCCGCAGTACCCCGGACAGCCGGGTGATCAGGGCCAGTCCCCGTACGGTTCCCAGCCCGGCTATGGTGCCCAGCCCGGTTACGGCTCCCAGCCCGGTTATGGTTCCCAGCCGGGATACGGTGCGCAACCCTATGGCGCCCAGCCCGCCTACGGGGCCCAGCCGGGTTACGGGGCCCAGCCGGGTTACGGCGCCTACGGCGCCCAACCGGGCTATGGCGCTTACAACGTCGACCCGCTGACCGGCGAGCCGCTGTCGGACAAGAGCAAGCTGACCGCCGGGCTCCTGCAGCTGTTCCTCGGCGGTTTCGCCGCCGGACGCTTCTACATCGGTGACATGAAGATCGCCTGCTTCCAGCTCGGCGGCAACGTCTTCGGCTGGTTCCTGATCATCGTCGGTGCGATCGCAGCAGCCGCGTCCACCGGTGGAGGAGGAGCGGCCTTCGGCGGCTTCTTGTTACTCATCGGCTGGCTCATCCTCGCCGGTATCGGCATCTGGGTCTTCGTCGACGCCATCATGATGTTCGTCGGCAGTGTGCGCGATCCGCAGGGTCGCAAGCTTCGTAGCTGAGCGACCTCAACCGCCGGCGGCCAGCCTCCGCTACCCGAACCGGGGAGTTGACCTCCCCGTATCTGCGGTAGCCACCGCGACGGCAGACGACCTCGAAGAACAATTCGTCGTCGATGGTCGGGGTGAAGAAGTGGAAGAACTCCCCACCGGTGTCGTCGGCGTCGTACAGGACGTGATGACGCCGGAGCTCGTCGACGACCTCCGGTGCCAGATCGCACCTCGCCTGCAGGTCGTCGTGGTGGTTCTCGGGGATCGGTGGTGCGCTCAATCCCCGCTCGCCGCACGCCCGGGCGGTCGCGAGGATGTCGTCGCAGGCGAAGGCCACATGCGTGAGCCCGCCACGCCGACGAGGCGGCCAGCTCCGTCGAGTCGTGACGGCACCATGGATGCGACGAATCGCACCGCTGCTGCCTCGCCGTCGCCGGAGGTCAGTGCCTGGCTGCGCGTGGTGCCGACGGCATCGGGACCGTCGAGCCCGTCCTCGATGGCCATCCCGAACACCGAGCGCAGCAACAGCATCGCGCCCTCCCAGTCGGCCGGCTCATGCCGATCCCCATGTGATCGACGCCGGCGTAGAGCGATGGCGGCTTGGTCGCGGCACGCGGAACGAGGTCGAAGTGGCGCTTGCCAGAGCGCCGCCGACGGTGCCGGACGCAGGTCGATCGACAAGGCGTCGGTCACGTGGGGGCGGACGAACTCGGCCGCGCGCGGCCCACGCCGCCGGATCGTCGGTCCGCAGACCGATCTGCGCGACGGTCGGGGTGGCGCCGACGGCTCGCCGACCGCCGCAGTGCCTGACCCGGGCACCGCTGACAGCGCTTTCGCGAGCGCTGTCAACGTCCTCGTGAGCGTGCCGGGACCGCGCATCCCCGTCGCTGCGGGACATTCGCGAGTGCACGAACGATAGAGTTCATGTGTGACCGCTCCCTCAGCCCGACGCCGCGACGCCGAACGCACCAGAGCCAACATCGTCAAGGTCGCCACCAAGGAGTTCGCCGATACTACGGCGACAAGGACGGGCTCTACCGCGCGGTCCTCGATATCTTCCGCACCGACGACGACGCCCTCGACGTCCACCTGGCCATCAACAGCTTCTGCTTCTTCCGGGTCGACGACCGCTACAGCTGGAAGACCCTGTTCGCCCGCGATCTCGCGGCCACCGATCAACGCGACCGTCAACGAAAGATGCTCGGGGACATGATAGTCGCCTACCTCACCGACACCCACACCGGCACCGGCACCGGCACCGACCGATGACGGCAACACTGGTCGCGACCGGGATCGCCGGCGGCCACGGGCACCGCACACTCTTCGATCACCTCGACCTCACCGTCGCACCGGGCGATGTCATCGGTGTGGTCGGGGCCAACGGCGCCGGCAAGACCACCCTGCTGCGCATTCTGGCCGGCGACCTCGCCCCGCTGGAGGGTTCGGTGTCGCTCGCGCCCGCCGACGCCTTCGTGGGCTGGCTTCCCCAGGAACATGAGCGAGTCGCCGGTGAGACCGTCGGCGAGTACGTCGCGCGCCGCACCGGATGCACTCGTGCCACCGTCGCGATGGATGCCGCGGCAGCCGCGCTCGCCGAGCCGTCACCGGCCGACGGCGTCACCGATCCGGCGGCGACCTACGCTGCCGCACTGGATCATTGGCTGGTCACCGGCGCCGCCGATCTCGACGAGCGCCTACCCGCGGTGCTCTCCGACCTCGGCCTCGGCGTCGACACGGTGAACCCGGAGGCGACGCCGATGACGGCGCTGTCCGGTGGGCAGGCGGCCCGGGTCGGGCTGGCCGCGCTGCTCTGCTCGCGATTCGACATCGCACTGCTCGACGAGCCGACCAACGATCTCGATCTCGACGGGCTGGCCCGATTGGAGTCCGTGATCACCTCCATGCGCGGCGGCGTCGTGCTCGTCAGTCACGATCGAGAGTTCCTGTCCCGCAGCGTCACCCGCGTCCTGGAACTCGATCTGGCACAACACACGACCGCCATCTACGGCGGTGGATACGAGAGTTACCTCGAAGAACGCGCAATCGCACGGGCACACGCGCGTGCGGAGTACGACGAATTCGCACGTAAGAAGGCCGATCTCGAGTCGCGGGCACGTACCCAGCGCGAGTGGTCCAGTCAGGGCGTGCGCAATGCGATCCGGAAGGCCCCCGACGACGACAAGATCCGCCGCAAGGCCGCCACCGAATCGAGCGAGAAGCAGGCCCAGAAGGTCCGGCAGATGGAGAGCCGTATCGCACGTCTCGACGAGGTCGCCGAGCCCCGCAAGGAATGGGTCCTCGAATTCACCATCGGCACCGCACCCCGGGCGAGTTCGGTCGTCGCCACTCTCAACAACGCCGTTGTGCGACAAGGGGATTTCACCCTCGGACCGGTGTCGCTGCAGGTCGATGCCGGCGACCGGATCGGGATCACCGGCCCGAATGGCGCAGGTAAGACAACGCTGCTGCGGCTGCTGCTCGGCCGGATCGAACCCGACGAGGGCAGCGCCGCGCTCGGAACCTCGATCGCGATCGGCGAGATCGATCAGGCGCGCGCCCTCGTCGCGGGCACACTGGCCGTGACCGATCGGTTCGAGGAGTTGCTACCGGACTGGACCACCGCCGACATCCGCACCCTCCTGGCCAAATTCGGGCTGCGCGCCGACCACGTCACGCGACCCGTCGACGACCTCTCCCCCGGCGAACGTACCCGTGCGGGACTGGCGCTGCTGCAGGCCCGGGGCACCAACGTGCTGGTCCTCGACGAACCGACCAATCACCTCGACCTGCCGGCCATCGAACAACTCGAGCAGGCGCTCGAATCCTATGACGGCGCACTGCTGTTGGTCACTCATGATCGGCGGATGCTCGAGCACGTGCGGCTCAACAGGAGCTGGGATGTCGACGCGGGACAGGTGACCGAAACCTGGTGAGACTCAGCCGCCGCAGCAGCCATCACCGGCCGCCACGTCGCCGGAGATCCCGCGAGACGACTCCGACCGCACATCCCGCGTAACCGCATTACGTTGCGCCAGTTCATCGTCGGCGGGATAGTCGACGCCGACCAGGCACAGCCCGCGGGCCTGCGCGACGGGTACCTTCGGGCTGCGTTCGCGCTCGGTCAAGAGTGCGCGGCACCAGTCGATGTCACGCCGACCATCACCGACCGAAGCGACGGCGCCCACCAGCGACCGCACCATCGACCAGCAGAACGCATCCGCGCTCACCTGACCGACGAGGACGCCGAGGTCGTCGCGCTCCCACGAAAAGCGTTGCAGGTCACGGATCGTCGTCGCACCCTCACGGCGCCGACAGAATGCGGCAAAGTCATTGAGCCCCACCAATGTCTGCGACGCCGCGTTCATCGCGTCGACGTCAAGGGGTTGTCGCCAGGTGGCGGTGGTCCGGGCGACGACGGGTTCGGCACCCCACCGCGTATCGGTGAGCCGGTACCGGTAATGCCGGCGTAGTGCCGAGAATCGGGCATCGAAATCCCCACTCACCTTCGAGACCGCCTTGATGCGTACATCATCGGGCAACATCTTCGCCAGACGCCCCACCAGGCTCGACGGATCACCGGCGATCGATCGCGTGTCCAACGCGGACTCGGGCACGTCGGCGTGGCAGACCTGCCCGGTGGCATGCACACCGGCGTCGGTGCGCCCGGCCACGGTCAGACGCACCGGTACCCGCAGCACCGTCGAGAGCCGGTCCTCGAGCACCTCGCATACAGTGCGTTGCCCGACCTGCCGGGCCCAGCCGGCGAAATCAGTTCCGTCATAACCGATGTCGAGTCGGAGACGACAGAACCCGCCGTCACCGGAATCGGTGACGGCGGGTCGTGTCGTTGCGTTGTCGCTCAGCGACTACTTCTTGTCTTCGGCGTCACCGTCGACATCGGCACCTTCGTCGGCGGCCTCGACTGCGGTCGCAGCGGTCGACTCGTCGTCGACGGCCTCGGCCACGGCCTCGGCGTTCTCGACAGCGGAGTCGGACGCGTCGGCCTCAACGGCCTCGACGACGTTCTCGGCCTCGGCAGCCGGAGCGGCCTTCTTCGAGGCGGCCACGCGGTTCGCGCGGTTGGCCTCGGTGGCCACGGTCTCACCGGTCACCAGCTCGATCACGGCCATCGGGGCATTGTCGCCCTTGCGCGGCAGCGTCTTGATGATGCGGGTGTAACCGCCGTTGCGATCGGCGAAGCTCGGGCCGATCTCGTCGAACAGGACATGCACGATGTCCTTGTCGCGGATGACCTTCAACACCTCACGACGGTTGGCCAGCTTGCCGGCCTTGGCGTGGGTGATGATCTTCTCCGCGTACGGGCGCAGGCGCTTGGCCTTGGCCTCAGTGGTGGTGATGCGGCCGTGCTCGAAGAGCGAGGTGGCGAGGTTCGCCAGGATCGCCTTCTGGTGGCTCGCCGACCCGCCGAGGCGGGCACCCTTGGTGGGCTTGGGCATTGTCTTCTCCTAGAAGGGACTTCCCCATCACGAGACGGAGAGGTCAGGGGTTGGCGACAGCCTTACAGCTGCTCGGTCTCTGCGAAATCCTCACCGGAGTCGCTGTCGAACGACACGTCGTCCGACCACGTTCCGGTCGCCGGGTCGTAACCGGCCACCTGCGACGGGTCAAAGCTCGCCGGGCTGTCCTTGAGGGCCAGTCCCAGTGCGTGCAGCTTGACCTTCACCTCGTCGATCGACTTCTGCCCGAAGTTGCGGATGTCGAGCAGATCCGACTCGGTCCGGGCCACCAGCTCGCCGACGGTGTGCACACCCTCGCGCTTGAGGCAGTTGTAGGACCGCACCGTGAGATCGAGATCCTCGATCGGCAGGCTGAACGACGCGATGTGATCGGCCTCGGCCGGGCTGGGCCCGATCTCGATGCCCTCGGCCTCGACGTTCAGTTCCCGGGCGAGCCCGAACAGCTCCACCAGGGTCTTGCCCGCCGACGCCAGCGCGTCACGCGCACTGATCGAATTCTTGGTCTCCACATCGAGCACGAGCCGATCGAAGTCGGTGCGCTGCTCGACACGGGTGGCCTCGACCTTGTAGGTGACCTTGAGCACCGGCGAGTAGATCGAGTCGACCGGAATCCGGCCGATCTCGGCACCCGACGCCTTGTTCTGCACGGCCGGGACGTAGCCGCGGCCCCGCTCGACGACGAGCTCGATCTCGAGCTTGCCCTTGTCGTTCAGGGTGGCGATGTGCAGATCGGGGTTGTGCACGGTGACACCGGCCGGCGGCACGATGTCGGCGCCGGTGACGGTACCCGGCCCCTGCTTACGCACGTACATGGTGACCGGCTCGTCCTCTTCGGAGCTGACCACGAGGCCCTTGAGGTTCAGGATGATGTCGGTGACGTCTTCCTTCACGCCGGGCACGGTGGTGAACTCGTGGAGCACACCGTCGATGCGGATGCTGGTGATGGCAGCACCCGGGATTGAGCTGAGCAGGGTACGACGCAGCGAGTTGCCCAAGGTGTAACCGAAGCCGGGTTCGAGCGGCTCGATGACGAACTTCGACCGATCCTCGGCGATGATCTCCTCGGTCAGAGTGGGTCGCTGTGAGATGAGCATTCTTGGATTTCTCCTTGTGAAGCCCGCTATATGACTTCGTAGAAGGTTGACCGAACAGCTTGTGCTGCTTGGATTCTTAAGTTCCCAAGTCCCCCGATCACCCAACGCAACCACGCGGGCTTTTCGGGGGTACACGGGGGCTTGGGCCCCCGTGCGTTTACTTGCTGTAGAACTCGACGATGAGCTGTTCCTGCAGCGGAACGTCGATCTGGGCGCGCTCGGGCACGTTGTGCACGAGGATGCGCAGCGTCGACGGAACCACCTGCAGCCAACCCGGGACCGGACGATCGCCGACGAGCTCCTTGGCGATCTGGAACGGAGTGGTGGCCAGCGACTTCGGGCGGACGTCGATGATGTCGTACTGGCTCACCCGGTAGCTGGGCACGTCCACCTTGACACCGTTGACGGTGAAGTGGCCGTGGCTGACCATCTGGCGGGCCTGACGACGGGTGCGGGCGATGCCGGCACGGTAGACGACGTTGTCCAGACGCGACTCGAGGAGCTTCAGCAGCTCGTCACCGGTCTTGCCGGTGCGGCGGTTGGCTTCCTCGTAGTAGCGACGGAACTGCTTCTCGAGCACGCCGTAGGTGAAGCGGGCCTTCTGCTTCTCCTGCAGCTGCAGCAGGTATTCGCTCTCCTTGATCCGCGCGCGACCGTGCTGGCCGGGCGGGTAGGGGCGACGCTCGAACGCCTGGTCGCCTCCGATGAGGTCGACGCGCAGACGACGGGACTTCTTTGTTGCGGGGCCGGTATAACGAGCCATTTTTCTTTACCTCTTCCTTTCCCGCTAGACCCGACGCCGCTTGGGCGGACGGCAACCGTTGTGCGGCTGCGGGGTGACATCGGAAATGGTGCCGACCTCGAGGCCGGCGGCCTGCAGGGAACGGATGGCGGTCTCACGACCCGAGCCCGGTCCCTTGACGAACACGTCGACCTTCTTCACGCCGTGCTCGGCGGCCTTGCGCGCAGCGTTCTCCGCCGCGAGCTGAGCCGCGAACGGGGTGCTCTTGCGCGAGCCCTTGAATCCGACGTGACCCGACGACGCCCAGCTGATGACGTTGCCGTTGGGGTCGGTGATCGAAACGATGGTGTTGTTGAACGTCGACTTGATGTGTGCGTTGCCGTGCGGGACGTTCTTCTTATCGCGACGGCGTGCGCCCTTCTTCGGGCCTGCGCTACGTGACTTCGGAGGCATTACTTCTTCTTCCCGGCGATGGTCTTCTTCGGGCCCTTACGAGTGCGGGCATTGGTCTTGGTGCGCTGTCCACGGACGGGCAGGCCACGACGGTGGCGCAGACCCTGGTAGCAGCCGATCTCGATCTTGCGACGGATATCGGCCTGCACCTCGCGGCGCAGGTCACCCTCGACCTTCACCGAGGCTTCGATGTACTCGCGCAGCTTTGCGACGTCTGCGTCGGTGAGGTCCTTGGCGCGCAGGTCGGCCGAGAGGCCGGTGGCGTCGAGGATCTCCTTGGAGGTGGTACGCCCAACTCCGTAGATGTAGGTCAGTGCGATCTCCAGCCGCTTCTCGCGGGGGAGATCCACACCAGCAACACGTGCCATGTGGCGTGATTTCCTTTACTTCTCAGAGGTCTGCTCCTGGTCCGTCCCCGTCTCTTCTACTGCGAAATGCCGCGGGGCTCCGGCCTCTGAACCGGAGGTGGGCGCCGACCCGTATGTCGGTGCTGGTGCCAGGAGGGCTTCACAAGTCTTTGTTCAGCTCTGGTCTTCGTATTCAGTTGTGGTGATTTCTCAAGCGACCCGGAGGGTTGCGAGTGATCAGCCCTGACGCTGCTTGTGACGCAGGTTCTCGCAGATCACCATGACCCGCCCGTTACGGCGGATCACCTTGCACTTCTCGCAGATCGGCTTGACGCTCGGCTGAACCTTCACGTCCGCTTCTCCTTGAATGTCCGGGCACGACGAAGCCGCACCCGTGCCGTCCTCACCCGTGTTCGGGGAAGGAAGTCCTACTTGTACCGATAAACGATGCGCCCACGACCGAGGTCATAGGGCGAGAGTTCCACGACGACCCGGTCCTCGGGCAGGATGCGGATGTAGTGCTGCCGCATCTTGCCGCTGATGTGGGCGAGAACCTTGTGACCGTTCTCCAGCTCAATACGAAACATCGCATTGGGCAGGGGTTCGATGACTCGTCCCTCGACCTCGATGGCCCCGTCTTTTTTCGCCATGTCCTCCGCGATCCTGGCTCCGGTCCCGCGATCTGCGTGACCGCGGGCGAGAAGCCCGGTTGAAACCGTGTTTATCCGTTAGGGTGTGGACAACATCTGCCGAGCCGCCGCGTCAGCCGACACGGCGAGGACGGCGTGCGGCGCACACCCGACGTTCTATGTTACGCGAACTGCGGGAACAGTCCAAACCGTCGCCATCGGCCGCCCTGCGATCGCCGCGGCGGTCGTCGCCCCGCTGCTCGCGTTGTTCATCATCCTGGTCGGCGTGATCGCCGCGTTCTACCTCGCGGTCATCATCCAGGGCGCCGGCCCCGGCAGCTACTGGCAGTCCTTCGGATCGTTCGCATCCCAACGAGATCTGCTGCTGGGCATGATCAAGGCCTCGATTTTCGGGGTGATCATCTCGGTGATCGGATGTCAGCGCGGACTGGAGGCCAAGGGCGGCCCCCGCGGTGTCGCCGACGGCGTGAACGCCACCGTGGTGGTCTCGACCGTCGGCATCATCGGCGTGAACTTCATCATCACGCTGATCTACACCGTGTTCTTCCCCCTGCAGATCGGCTGAGATGCACGACGACGAGCGTTTGGCACACTATTGACCATGCGTGCCTTTCTGATCCAGAGCGCCCTGTCCGGCCTCGCCCTGTGGATCGCCACCCTGATCGTGCCGGGACTGGACTTCGTCTACCCCGCCGACGCGGGCTTCGGCCTCAAACTCGGCATCGTCGTGCTGGTGGCACTGATCTTCGGTGTCATCAACGCGTTCGTGAAGCCCATCGTCCAGATCCTGGCGATCCCGCTCTACATCCTGACGTTGGGTCTGATCCACATCGCGATCAACGCGTTCATGCTGGAGATCACCTCGTGGATCACCCACAACACCACGCACTGGGGTCTGGAGGTCGACGGCTTCTTCTGGTCCGCGATCTTCGGTGCGCTGGTGATCTCGGTGGTGAGCTGGTTGATCTCGATGATCCTCAAGGAACCTGTCGACTAAGGAACCTGTCGACCCAGGATCGCGGCCAGCTGGGGTACCGGTGCGGCCGAACCGAGCACCTGGATGGCCACGTGATCGGCGCCCGCGGCGAGGTGCTCGTCGATCTGGCTGCGGACCGCCGCGGCGTCACCGTGGGCGACGAGCGCATCGATCAGGGCGTCGCTGCCGCCGCCCTCGATGTCGGCGTCGGTGTACCCGAGCCGCTTGAGGTTGGCGGTGTAGTTGCGCAGGTGCAGATACGGCTGGTCGACGGGCGGGCGGCCGATGGCACGCGCGGCCTCCGGATCGGTGTCGAGCACCACCTTGTGCTCGGGGGCGAGCAGCACCCCCTCCCCCAGGATCTCGCGGGCCCGGGCGGTGTGCGCGGGAGTGGTCAGGTACGGGTGCGCTCCCAACGCCCGTTCGGCCGACATCCGCAGCATTCGCGGACCGAGAGCGGCGAGAAGCCGACGCTCCGGTGGCACCTTCTTGCCGTCGAGGGCATCGAGATAGTGCCCGACCGCCCGGAACGGCGAGGTGTATTCGGCCGTGGCCTCCGGATGCCCGGCACCGATCCCGAGATAGAAACGTCCCGGGAAGTCCTGCTCGATTTGATGGAACTCACCGGCGATCGCATCCGGGTCGGTGTTCCAGATGTTGACGATGCCGGTGGCCACGGTGATGTTGTCGGTGGCCTCGAGGATCTTTCGGATCGGCTTCAGATGTTTCGGTGAACCCCCCAGCCAGATCGTGCCGACCCCGAGTTCTTCGATCTGGGCGGCCTCCTCGGGGGAGAACCGACCGAACCACCCCCAGATGCCGTATCGGCCGAAACGCTGGACGTGTTCTGACTTCGACGTCGATGAGGCGCTCATGTTGAGCGCCAACATCCTGGGTAGGTGCACTATTCCGGCTCGTCGCGATCGGCCCACCGGTCATTTGTGACCGGACCGGCGAAGCGCGGCACGCGCATAGCACCGGGGCAGCGGATGCCGGGGCGGGGCACGGCAGGAAAGCATGTGAATACCCGTCCGCGTATTCGAAAGAGGCATCTCATGAAGGTTTTTGGTGCTGATCCGTGGTCCCCGACTGCGACGCGCGTTTCGAGGACGGCAGCGAGGAACGGATCCTCGAGAAGGTCACCGAGCACGACGCCACCGATCACGGGATCACCGCACTGTCGGCGACGACGCGTGAGCAGATCAGGCACGCGATCACCGATCGGGGGACGTGACGACGAAACATCAACGGACACCGTCGAACTCCGACGCCGAACTCATCGTCGACGCCCTCGTCCGCACCGGCCGCCCACCGCGGCTGGTGTTCCAGCCGGTGGTCGACATCCGACGCATGGTGGTGGTCGGATACGAGGCGTTGAGCCGCTTCCCCGGCCCGGTCGACCTCGCTCCCGACGCGGCATTCGCCGCGGCCGACCGCATCGGTTGCGGTATCGAGCTGGAGTCGGCAGCGATCGCCGCGGCCCTGTCCGCCCGCACCCGGCTGCCGACGAATTGCTTTCTGTCGGTGAATGTCTCACCGGAGGCGCTGGTGTCCCCGCAGGTCGGGCGGCTGCTGCGGGACGCCCCGCTGTCGCGGGTGGTGTTCGAGCTGACCGAGCATTCCGAGGTCGAGGACTACCAGGGCGTCCTGCGGGTGATCGCCGACATTCGCGCCGCGGGTGGGTTCGTCGCGGTAGACGACGCCGGAGCCGGCTACGCGAGTCTGCACCACATCCTGGTCATTCGCCCGGACTTCGTGAAGCTCGACCGCACCCTCATCGTCGGCATTCACGCCGACGAGGCCAAGGGGGCGCTGGTGGAGATGTTCGGGCACTTCACCAGCCGCACCGACGCCTGGCTGGTCGCCGAGGGGATCGAGAACCTCGACGAACTGCGCCGGCTGATCCAGCTCGGGGTGCCTCTCGGGCAGGGAAACCTGTTGGGCCGCCCCGCCGCAGAGATGGGTCCGATGGCGCAGGTGTGCCCCGACTCGGGCCAATACCCACCACCGTCCGCGGACATGATCGGTCACTTCGTCGAGGCCGCCCTGACCGCGCCGGTGGCCAGCACCGACGCGGCGCTCGATACCCGGCTCGGCAACGATCCGGGCCATCACGGGGTGATCCTGCTCGACCCGACCGACCGGCCCGCCCTGTACGCGGTCCGGACCGGCTGCTCGGGCATCGATCGCCGCGACGTGCTGCGCATGCTGGAGACCACCGACCTGCGTCAGGCCGTGTCCCGGGCGATGACCCGACCTCACCTGTCCCGCTTCGACCCGCTGGCCTGCTGCGATCGATCCGGCCGGCTCCGCGGCATGGTTCTGATCGAGCGACTCGTCGAGGCGCTGGCGTGGCGCTACACCCCACCGCAATGACGTGGCGGGCGACACGGCGGCGTGCCGTCACACCTGCGACAACGCCCGATCGCGACGTTCGATGATGTCTCGGCGCATCTGCGAGGTCAGCAGGTCCGCGGTGCCGAGTTCGATCGCCGCGGAGCCGGCCGGATGGACACCGATCGCCGCCAGCAGGGCACCGGCCCGCTGCGACACGCTCCCCGAGACGCCGAACCACGAGACGAAGTCGCCCACGGTCATGGTGGCGAACTCGCCGTTCAACGTGTGATTGGCCCGGCCGATGATCCAGCCGGCCGAGGCCGCCGACCTCGCCACCGATGCCCGGCGTCGAAATACCGCCGGATCGTTTCGTGCGACACGGGACAGCAAGCGGCGCATGGCCGTTCGGTGCTCCACATCGAAGAACTCGTCGGCCGCGGCGTCGCAGAGCGCACCGATGTCCGCGACGGCGTCGACGATGTCGGGGGCGATACCGGCGGTCTCGAACTCCTCGTCGGGCAGCGGCCGATCGTCAAGTGCCAGCAACGCCGGCCGGCCGCCGACCATACGGTCGAGCCGCGAGAGGGCGATCTCGGCCGAACCGAGCGCCGACGGTTCGTCCGCGCCGGTCAGTGCCGACCCCAGGGCGTGTGCCAGCATGTCCGCACTCGACGGCCGATCGCTGCGGCGGATCTCGCGGAGGTAGTCCGGCTCGTATTCATCGATGGCACGCAGGGTTTCGGCGGTCGAGGCGGCGGTGACCTCCTGCTCGGCGTGGGCGAATCGCACGAAGGCGCGCATGACGTCGGGATAGCCCGCCATCTCCTGCGGATCGAAACGGACCTTGCGCGGGATGCGGTCGAGCAGGAGGATCTCCACGACCACCGGGCTCCACCGCAGCGGATCGGCCTCGACGAGCCACAGGAACGCCTCGACCGCGTCGCGCGCCTCGGGGGTGTCGATGTCCCGGCCGTACGGGGAGGCGAAGAAGACCTCGGTGAGTTCGTCGAGGTCCTCGGCCGACCACTCCCGCGCCTCGGGTACGACACCACCGGGCGGCAGCAGACGCACCAGCCATTCCACCAGCGGCCGGCACATCGGCCAGGAGTCACTTTCCGGCGGCGGGAACACCCTTCTGCCGTCCTCGCCGGCACGCTCGATGATCGCGCGAGCGGTGACCGGGTCAACCGCCTCGATGGTGGGCGCGGACTGCGTCCTCGGCGCACTGGAGCGGATGTGGTCGAGCAGTTCCTCGTGCCCGCTGGGCACCACGAAGCCGTCCTTGAGCGCCGAGCCCATGTTGTGGTCGAGGAATGCCACCACCGATATCTCGTGTCCCGACGACAAGGCGACGGTGAACATGTAGTCGTCGCCGTCGCCGAGTTCGTGGGTCACCAGTGACACCCCGGAGGTCACCCGGACGTCGCCGAGATGACGCAGCCAGTCCGGCATCGGTTGCCGGCGGGAGGCCAGTTCCCGGGTGATCCGGGCGCCGAGCACCTCGTCGGGCAGGAACTCGCGAATGACCATCAGCGCGGCCGTCGTCTCCGCGAAGGAGATCTCCAGGAACGACTCGATCAGGGTCTCACGCTGTTCGGCCACATCGCCGCGACCCAGCAGGTCCCTGCGCGCGTCGGTGACCTCGAGGAGGCCACTGACGGCGATGAGCAGGTCGAGCGGTTCCTCGGACCGCAACGCTCCTCGGATCGACGCGATCAGCGGCTGGTCCTCCGCCCGCGAGGACTCCCGCGGCGCGGACGGCACCGGACGCAGGTGCCGTGGGCGTTGCTTCTTGGTGCCGCCGCGTTTCCCCGGCCGTGTTTTCTTGCCCATGGCCACAGCAGCCTACCGACCGCGCCCGGATTACCCTGACTGCTCATGCGAGCAGTGATCCAGCGGGTGACCGCGGCCCGGGTGATCGTCGACGACACGACGGTCGGCGAGCTCGACCTCACCGACGGCCGGCAAGGCCTGGTGGTCCTCGTCGGGGTCACCCACGACGACGGCCCGCCGCAGGCGGCCGCACTCGCCGACAAGATCTGGCGGTTACGCATCCTCGACGGCGACGGCGAGGTCCGCGAGGTATCCGCGGCCGACGTCGACGCCCCGATCCTGGTGATCAGCCAGTTCACCCTGTACGCGAACACCGCCAAGGGCCGTCGGCCGTCGTGGAACGCCGCGGCCCCCGGACCGGTGGCCGAACCACTCGTCGACGCCGTCGTCGAGGCGCTGCGGTCGGCCGGCGCCACCGTGGCGACCGGCCGGTTCGGCGCGCACATGGCCGTCCACCTGGTCAACGACGGACCGGTGACGATCACCGTCGAGGTCTGACACGATCGACGTCCCGCCCCACTCGCGCGGGCGCTCCACGTCCGCGCGGTACCCCCGCCCCCACGCGGTCATTGCACGACGCGCGCGAGCGTGGAGCAGGCGCGCGGACGAGAACCACCCGCGCCAAGCGGGCCAGTCACGCAGGAACCATCAGTCCAGCAGGCACCACGAGCCGTCACCGATCCGGCGGGCGTGCCCGGGGACGTCGGACATGTTGAGTGTCGGTGCGTAGATCGAGGCCGTGACCGTCGCCCGATCACCGTCGATCTCCACTGATTGCACATCGAGGTCGACATCGGCGGTCTCACCCTCCGGCGCGAACGCGCCGAGGAGATCGAGAACTCCGAGAAGCTCGGTGGACTCCGGGCAGATGTATCCCTTGGCGCCCTCGATGTCGTAGGTGCTCAACGCCTGGGTGTATCCCTCGTAGGCCGCGCGCACCGCCTGCTCATCGGAGCTCGACGACGCGAGCACCCCACCCGAACCGGATTGGCTCAGGAGGACGACTCCGCCGATGACGGCACCGATCACCACGACGACGCAGAGGATCACGACGGCCCAGACGCCACCCGATCCACGCCGCGGTGGCGGCCCCGCCGGCGGAAGGCCGCCGGGATAGAACTGCGGCGCGGCGGCATTCGGTGGATACGGACCAGGAGCGTACGGATTCTGAGGGTACGGATTCTGGGGATACGGATTCTGTGCGTACGGATTCTGCGCGTACGGATTCTGTGCGTACGGATTCTGGGGATACGGCTGCGGGCTCGGGCCCGGCTGCGGATATGCCCCCGGCCCGTACGGCGACGCGGGCCGAGCCCATGGGTCCTGTTGCGGATCCGGTCCGGGCCAGGTCATCGCGACTCCATCCGATCGGGGTTGGCGTGAGCTCACTTTAGACCGGCGATGTGCAGGTCAGCGCCCCGGGAGGGGCACGTCGTCCGAACGGACCAACGGTTCGCGCGGTACCGTGAGGCCATGGGACGCATCACCGCTCGACGCCGCGTCGTCCGCGTCCGGCAGGGTGCCGAACCGACGTCGCGGGCCGACGTCCTCGCCGTCGAGGAACCGTTGGAGATCCGCGTCGACGGCCGCCCACTGGTCGTCACGATGCGCACGCCGGGTGACGACGTCGATCTCGCCACCGGCTTCCTCGTCGCCGAGGGCGTGATCGCGCGGGCCCACGACGTCTCGATGGCGCGCTACTGCGCCGGCGCCACCGCCGACGGGGTCAACACCTACAACGTTCTCGACGTCACGCTCGCGCCCGGCGTCCCACCGCCGGATCCGTCCCTGGCCCGTAGTTTCACCGTCACCAGCGCGTGCGGCGTGTGTGGCAAGGACAGCATCGACGCCGTCCGGACCCGGTCGCGGTTCACCGTCGCCGACGACCCGATGGTGATCGACGCCGATCAGGTTCTCGCCCTGCCTGATCGACTGCGCAAGAAGCAGAAGGTGTTCGACAAGACCGGCGGGTTGCATGCGGCCGGGCTCTTCGACGCCGTCACCGGTGAGCTGCTGACACTCCGCGAGGACGTGGGTCGCCACAACGCCGTCGACAAGGTGATCGGAGCGATGACGATCGCGGATCGACTTCCGTTGCGTGGCACCGTGTTACAGGTTTCCGGGCGGGCCAGTTTCGAGTTGGTGCAGAAGGCGGTCATGGCAGGCATCCCGATGCTGTCGGCGGTCTCGGCGCCGTCGTCGCTGGCCGCCGATCTCGCCGACGAGCACGGATTGACCCTCGCCGGTTTCGTGCGCGGCGGGTCGATGGTGATCTACAGCCGCGCCGACCGGATCAGAACCGTGGCCACGCAGGCCGGATCGCAGGTGGGCTGAGCCCCCTCAGATCCGGGTGCCGGTCGCGGTGTCGAACCAGTGCATCTCCTCCGGCAACGGGGTCAGCCCGAGTTCGTCCCCGACGGCGAACTCCCGGTGATGATCGGCGCGCACCACCACCCGCCCGGACCGTGGTGTCACCTCGGCGGAGCAGTAGATGTACTGTTCGGCGCCGAGTTCCTCCACCAATTCCACTCGGGCTCTGACCGTTTCGGGTTCGTGCACCGGCCCGACGCGCCACGCCTGCGCCCGCAGGCCGACGGTGACACGCGCCGGCGCGCCCGGTGGGGCCGCAATCGTGGCGTCGCCCAACGCCACCGCCGGACCGTCGCGTTCGACGTCGACCAGGCACATCTGCGGGCTGCCCATGAATCCGGCGACGAACATGTTGACCGGATCGCGGTAGATCTCCCTGGGGGTCCCGACCTGTGAAGCACACCATGATCGAGGACGGCCACGCGATGCCCCATCGTCATGGCCTCCACCTGATCATGGGTGACATACAGGGTGGTGGTACCCAGTTCGCGTTGCAGCGCCGCGATCTGCGCCCGCGTGCTCACCCGGAGTTTGGCGTCGAGGTTCGACAGCGGTTCGTCCATGCAGAACACCCGCGGCCGACGGACGATGGCCCGGCCCATCGCCACCCGCTGACGTTGACCGCCGGACAGTTTCGCCGGTTTGCGCCCGAGCAACGATTCGAGCTCGAGCATCCGGGCGACGTCGAGGACACGGGCCTGCGTGTCCGCCTTGGACATTCCCGCGTTGCGGAGTGCGAACCCCATGTTCTGCGCGACCGACATGTTGGGGTAGAGCGCGTAGTTCTGGAAGACCATCGCCACGTCGCGCTCCCTGGGCGCCTTTCCGGACACGTCCGCACCATCGATGAGGATTCGGCCCGATTCGATCGACTCCAGGCCGGCCAGCATCCGCAGGGTGGTCGACTTGCCACATCCGGAAGGGCCGACGAGCACCATGAACTCGCCGTCGCCGATGTCGAGGTCGAGTGCGTCGACGGCCGGCGGCGCGTCGGGTGAGAACTGCCGGGTGACCGCGTCAAAGGTGATGGATGCCATGAATGAGGTGTTCCGCCTATGCTTTCCGTCTACTCTGCGCGCAAGGTCAGTTGGGCAGCTTGGACTTGATCTGGGTGTCGTAGATCTGCTGCAACTGGCTCTGCACGTCGGCGAGTGTGTCGGTCACGTTCGCGTTCTGCAGTCCGATCCGCTCGTATCCGGTGCCGATGATCTTGTCGGCACCGGGCAGGAACACGCGCGCATAGTCCTGCGATCGGGTCTGCGGGAGTTGTTGGATCGCGGTGGCGAAGTTCGGGTTCTGGGCGAGAAAGGACGTCATCGCCGGATTGGACGCGGCCGCGCTGCGCACCGGCATGTAGCCGACGTTCTGGGAGAAGTAGACCGTGTTGGCGGTGTTGGTGATGAAGTCGATGAACTTGAGCGCATTGATCTTTCGTTCCCGGGAGATGTTCGCGGGAATCGCCAGTCCGGCACCGCCGGTCGGGCATCCCTTGATCCCGTCGGGCGCGGGCAGGAAGGCGGTACCGACACCGAAGCGGGCGTTGTCGGTGATTCCGGACAGGTCGCCGGTCGAGGCGACGGTGGATGCGATGATCCCGGCACTGAAGTCGCCCGCGATGTCATTGGAGATCTTGGCGTAGCGGCCGGTGTTGATGGAATCGGAGAACCAGGTGGCCGCGGCGATGGTCTTCGGATTGGTGAACTGCAGGTCCCATTCGTCGGAGTAGGCGCCACCGAACGTCCACGTGGGCCCCTCGAAGGTCCAGCCCAGATAGTCGGTGGCGTTGCCCCAGCCGTGGGCCTGCTTGCCGTCGCCGACCGCCTGCTGAATGCGCGGTCCCCACTCCCCGAATTCCTGCCAGGTGTTGGGTCCCCGATTCGGCAGTCCCGCACGGGTCCAGACGTCCTGGTTGTAGTAGAACAACGGCGTCGAGCGCGAGTACGGCAGCGCCCAGTGCTTGTCGTTCCAGTGGTAGTCGTCGTAGAGCGAGGTGACGTAGGTCGACGGGTCGACGCCCGCGTCGCCGTAGAGATCGTCGAGCGGCGTGATCGCTTTCAGCAGTGCGAAATTGAACCACCAGACGTCCGAGAGCACCACGATGTCGGGCAGGTCCCCGCCGGAGAGGGCGGCATTGAATTTCTGGGCCAGCTCTTCGTAGTTCTTGCCACCGTCGACGAGGGATACCTTGATGGTGGGATTGGCCGCCTCGAATCGCGAGATCAGTTCCTTCTCGACGTCGGTCGACTTGCCCGGGTGATTGGACCAGAACGTGAGATTGTTGGCGTCCCCGCCCGAGCCGCCGCTGCCGCCGGAACCGGCGCAGGCCGCGAGCGTGGCGGCTCCGGCCGCGGCAAGAGCGCCGGTGAGTACCGCGCGGCGTGAGATGTCGGTCATCGTGAGTCCCCTCCTGGAGTGTGCATGTCGTTTCCTGCGCGCATGACTGTCATCCCTTGACCGCCCCCGATGTGAGCCCCTTGATCATCTGGCGTTGCAGGACAAGGAAGATCAGCAGGATCGGCAGCATCGCGAGGACGGTCGCGGCCATCACCGGCCCCCAGTTGGTGAGGCCGTCGTTGTTCTGCAGTTGGGTGAGCCCCACCGGGAGGGTCGCGACGCGGTAATCGTCGGCCATGAGGAAGGGCCACAGGTATTCGTTCCACTCGTTGACCAACGTGATCAGGGCGAACGCCACCATCGTGGGGATCGAGATCGGCAGCACCACGCGCAGCAACAGCCGGACGTGCCCGGCGCCGTCCATCCTCGCGGCCTCGATGATCTCGGCCGGAATCGACAGAAAGTGGTTGCGCATCAGGAACGTTCCGAACGCCACCCCGGCCAGCGGCACGATGATCCCGACGAAGGTGTTGCGCAATCCCAGCTGCGCCACCAGCGAATAGTTGGTGATCACCGTGATCTGGTTGGGCACCATGAGTGCCGCGATGATCGTCAGGAACACCAGGTTCTTGAACGGGAATCGCAGGAACACCAGTCCGTACGCACTGAGCACACCGAGGACGAACTTGATGATCGTCAACGCGCCCGCGGTGATCAGGGAATTGCCCAGGAACCGCCAGAACGGCACCGATGTCGTCGCCTCGCGATAGTTCTCCGGGTGCCAGGTCGACGGCCACCACACGGCGGGCTGCACATAGATCTCGGAACGATCCTTGAAGGAGGCCAACAGGATCCAGATCAGCGGCAGGGCGACCACCACGACGACCACCGCCATCGCGAGGTAGCCGGATGCGGTGGCGATCCGGGCGCGGGTCGATGCGTTCATCGCTCGCCCCGATCCATCACCCGCACCTGCAGGACCGTGATGATCAGCAGGACGACGAACATGACGGTCGCCACCGTGGCGCCGTAGCCGGCCCGGAAGTTGCGGAAGGTCTCCTCATAGACCTGGTACACCATCGTCGTGGTGCCGTTGCCGAGCGGCCCGCCGCGGGTCATCACGTTGATGATGTCGAAGACCTGCAGCGAGTTCAGCATCACCGTGATCGACAGGAAGTAGGTGGTGGGCCGCAGTTGCGGCAGCAGGACGCGCCGGAAATGCGTCACCGGTCCCGCCCCGTCGATCAGGGCCGCCTCATCCAGATCGGCGCGTCGTCCCTGGAGCGCGGCGAGGTAGATCACGAAGGTGTACCCGACGTTCTTCCAGAGGTAGGTCACCGTGATCATCACCATCGCCCACCCGGGTTGCTGATAGAAGTCGGGCGCCGGACCGAGACCGGTGCGCACCATCAGGTCGTTGATGAGTCCGAAATTCGGGTCGAAGACGAACTGGAAGGCGATGCCGATGGCCGCGCCGGAGATCACGAACGGCGCGAACACCGTCGAGCGCACCAGGTTTCGTCCGGCCAGTTTGCGATCCAGCAGGACCGCGAGCGCCAGTCCGATGACCATGCTGCCGATCACCGCGGCGAGGGTGAAGACCACCGTGTTCGTGACGATGATCGCCGTGTCGGATCGGGTGGCCCACTCGCGGTAGTTGTCCGTACCGATGAAGGTGGCGCCGGGCGAGGAGATGTTCCAGTCGTAGAACGACATCCGGATGTTCTCGATCAGTGGCCGGTAGGTGAACACCACCAGCAGAACGAGATTGGGGCCGACGATGGCCAGGAACAACAGGTAGGTGCGCCACGGACGACGATGACCCGCTTGTGGCAGGACATGCTCGGTCACCGGTGGCACGCGAGTGAGTGTGCGTGCCTCAGCCGTCGTACGGCACAACACTCATCGACACATCGGTGAACGGTTCACCAACCGATAGTTAGCAAGGGTTCACATTCGCGCGGGGTACCGCGTCAACAGGCACAACCCGCGTGGGCGGGCGGGAGAATGCCATCTCCGACGGTGACCGATGTGGTCATCCTCGGAGATTTTTCGTTGTCCATACCACTTCGCTACTAATATGTGATTTCATACATGAGTTACAGAGTTACACGATCTGTAACTCTATGCCGAATCGAGATCGGGGGACCAGTGAGCGTCGACATGAACAGAAGGAATGCACTACGGGCCGGTGGCGCGGGAGCACTCGCCGTCGCGGGATCGATGGCGTTCGGCGCCAAACCCGCACGCGCACAACCGTGGTCATGGTCGCCCGCCGGTTCGGTGCCCGGTACCGGAGCCGGCGCCGATCCCCGCCACCTGTGGGACCCCGAGGCCGACGCGGTGATCGCCGACGTGATCGAACACCACGACGTCACCGCCATCAACCGCGCCCTCCGCGGATGGGTCCGCAACGATCAGCCCATCCCCGCGTCGCTGCCGAGCAACCTCAAGGACTTCATCCACGAGGCCCGCAAACTGCCGTCATGGACCGACAAGGGCAAACTGGCGGATTCGTTCACCTTCGTCAAGAAGCAGGACACCATCATCTCCGTGTTGTACGCCTTCGCCGCGGGCATGATGGCCACCGTCATCCCCAACGAGGCGCGCTCGGTGTACTACTCCAAGGGCGGGCACCCGGTGTACTTCAAGGACCGGATCGCCAAGACCGCCAAACTGGGCTACGACATCGGCACCATCAACGCCTACGATCCCGACGGCCAGATGATCGTGACCTGCATCAAGACCCGGATGATCCACGCCGGCGTCCGCCACCTGCTGCCCCAGTCGCCGCACTGGCCCGACAACGTCGTGCCGATAAGCCAGGAGGACCTGCTGGTCACCTGGCACAGTCTGCCGACGACGATCATGCAGAACCTCGTCAAGTGGGGAATCCCCATCCCGCGCAACGAATCCCAGGGCTACCTGCACAGTTGGCAGCTCGGCGGCCACTTCCTCGGCATCCGCGACGAATACCTGCCGCAGTCCTGGGCGGAGGCCAATTCGCAGGCCAAGCAGGTCCTCGACCCGGTGCTGGCACCCACGCCGGAGGGCACGGTGCTCGCCGAACAGCTCCTCGAACTCGGACACGACCTCGACCTGAGCCTGCTGTCGAAGCCGATCCTGGGCGCCTTCACCCGCTACATCCTCGGCCCCAAGCTCGCCGATTGGATTCAGGTGCCCCGCGAGCCGGTGTGGAGCCCACTGCTCGAGACGGCCTGGCCGCCGTTCCTCCAGATCCGTTCGGGAATCCTGGGTGTCGCGCCGATCACCGAGAACGCCTACTGGCTGTTCGACGAATTCCTCCGCCAGTTCGTCCTCTGGTACGCCGCCGAACTGCGCATGCCCATCAGCATCGAGATCCCGACCGCGAACCGGCGATTCTGACGTTCCTCTCGGCAACGCCATGAAGCAGGCCAACGCGATCATCACCTCCCGGCGCCTGGCCGCCGGAGTGTTCGCCGCCGCAACACTCACCGCCGCCGGGCTCACCGGCCAGCTGGCGGTGAGCCACGCCGACGCCGGCCAGTCCGCCGGCGAGAATGAGTCCACGACGTCGGCCGCCTCCACGACGGTGGCGACCGCGTCCGGCCCGTCGTCGACGACGCCACCCCGACGACCCGCCGCACGCACGTCGGGTGCTCCCGTGCCACCGCGTTCGGCGACGCCCAGAACCGCCGCGACCCCGACCGCCGTGACACCCACCGCCGTGACCCCGACCGGGACCTACCAACCCCCCGTCGAACAGGCGCCGGCGCAGACCGGGTACACCGCCCCGGAAGTGGTTGTCCCCGAGCCCACTGCGGTGCAACCGGAGAGCCCTGGCGGCGGCTCAGGTGCGGCCTCCGGCGGTGGCGCTGGCGGTGGCGGCTGGGAGGCGCCGCCGCCGGTCGCCGAGACGGCCGCACCACCTCAGACCCAGACGGCCGGATCATGATCGACACCCACCACGACTCCCCCGCCGTGCCCACAGCCGGCCCCGAAACCGTCGCCTCGGCCGGGTTCTCGGCCATCGGCACCACCGTCACGGTGCTCTGCACCGTCGCCGACGAGCTCGACGAGGCCGCCGCCCTGATGCGTCGGCGACTCGCCGAACTCGATCGGGCGGCGTCCCGCTTCCGCACCGATTCCGAACTGGCACAGATCAATACCGCGAGCGCCGAGCGCGCCCGCACCGATCCCGACGGTTCGGTGTGCCTTCCCGTCGGCGAGGTTCTCGCCCGATGCCTGGGCGCGGCGGTGCACGCCGAGCGACTGACCGACGGACTGGTCTGCGCATCGTTGGGTGCCGAGCTGGCCGCCTGCGGATACGACGACGACATCGACATCGTGCGCGCACGCACCGACACCGGTTCCCGACCGACACCCGAACACACTGCACGGCAGGCGGTCTCGCGGCGCACCGACTTCGACGAACAGCGCGCCCGGGTGACACTCCCGGCTGGGACCGCACTCGATCTCGGTGCCGTCGCCAAGGCATGGGCCGCCGACGCCATCGCCGAGGAACTCGCGCGGTCGGGCTCCGGTGGGTATCTGGTGAACCTCGGCGGCGACACCGCGGTCTCGGGAGTCGTGCCCGACGACGGGTGGGCGATCGGCGTCCTCGGACCCGATGGCGCACAGGTTCAGGTCGTTCGCTCCGACGGCCAGGCATTCGCCACCTCGTCTACGAGGCTGCGGACGTGGCGACAGCACGGGCGCCACCGGCATCACATCATCGACCCGCGAACCGGGATGCCCGCCCACACGCGGTGGGCCCAGGCGACCTGTGCGGCACCGACGGCGGTCCAGGCCAACGCCGCGTCGACCGCCGCGGTCATCCTCGATGACCGCGCCCCGGACTGGCTGACCGCCCGCCGGGTTCCGGCGTGCCTCATCGCCGCCGATCACCAGATCACCACCGCCCCCGGATGGCCCGGCATCACAACCCCTGCGGTGGGTGTGTCATGACCAGTCCGTGGCTGTGGTTCGCCTCCCGCGCCTGCGGCATCGTCAGTCTGATGTTGCTCACCGCGGTCGTCGTGCTCGGTGCCGCCACCGCCGTCGGCCTCCGACCCGAGAGCTCCCTCACCGCGGTCGCGGTGAGCCTGCATCGCACCCTCGCCCTGGGCACCACCGTGTTCGTCGCCATCCACATCTCGACCGCCGTCCTCGACGCCTACGTCGACCTGGGATGGATCGCGGTGGTCGTGCCGTTCACCTCCGATTACCACCGCATGTGGGTGGGTGTGGGTGCCATCGCCGTCGACATCTTCATCCTCGTGCTCGCCACGTCGATTCTGCGGCTGCGCCTGTCCCATCGGGTCTGGCGGGCCGTGCACTGGCTGTCGTATCTGCTCGCGGCGAGCGCGGTCCTGCACGGACTGATGATGTCCGCCGACGATCAGCAGGCGTTGCGGATCGTCACCGTGGCCTGCGGTCTCGTCATGGCGGCGGCCACCGCGTGGCGCCTGCTCAGTCGCACCGCCGATCGCCGCCGGCGCGCCGAGATCGCGATCGGAGGTTGGACATGAACGCCATCGCCGACCTGCTGACCGACGCAGGCCTCACCGGGCGGGGCGGCGCCGGGTTCCCCACCGGCGTCAAAGTGGATCTGGCACACCGCCACGGCGCCGATCTCATCATCAACGCCTGCGACGGCGAGATCGACGCGACCAAGGACGGATGGGTCATCGCTCACCGCCTCGACGCGGTTCTCACCGGCGCCCGGCTGCTGACCGCCGGCCGGATTCGGGTTGCGGCACATCGCGGTTCGGCTGCCCTCGCCATCCTCGACGAGCACGGGTGTGACACCGTCGCGGTACCGCACCGCTACGTCGCCTCCGAGGAGTCCTCGCTGGTGAGTCTGGCCCATGGCGGGCAGGCCCGTCCGCTGATGCGGTGGTCGCCGGTGACCGCCGGCGCCCGCGGTCACGACGGTCGCCGACTCCGGCCGACGCTCGTCCTCAATGCCGAAACCGTGTGGCGTGCAGCCCAGATCGCCGATCGTGGAGTGCGCTGGTTCCGCTCCTTCGGTACGCGGGCCGAGCCCGGACCCCGACTGGTGACAGTGGCCAACGGTGTCGGCAGACCCGGAGTCGTCGAGGCGGAGGCCGGCCCGCGGGTCGGTGATCTCCTCGGGCTCGCCGGCGGTCAGACCGTTGCGGCACAGGCGTTCTGGCTCGGCGGACTCGGCGGCGGATTCCTGCCGGCCGCCGACGCGTCACGAACCGCGTGGTCTCGGGCCGGGTTGGCGCCGCATCACGTTCGCATGGGAGCTGCGACCGTCCGTCTGATCGAGGCCGATGCCGATCCGTGGGCGCAGGTGGCGGCCGCACTCGACTACGCCGCGGCCGAAACCGCCGGGCAGTGCGGGCCATGCATGTTCGGTCTGCCCGCGATCGCCTCCACCGTCGCCGACCTCCGCAACGCCGACGATCCCGGCGCGGCATCACACCTGACCCGTCGAGTCGCGATGGTGCGCGGCCGCGGTGCATGCCGATTCCCCGACGGCGTCGCGGATTTCGTCGCGTCGGCGCTCGAGGTGTTCGGAGCGCCTCGCCGACCCGAGTCTGCGCCGAGCGAGTTGACGCAGAGTGAGTTGACGCAGAGGGAGTTGACACTGACAGGAGCACACCCATGTCCTGGTTGACCTCGCTCACCGGCCGGGCCGGCACCGACGAATCCGGACCGGCACCGACCCTCGTCGTCGATCGAATTGCCTGCACCGGCAAGGGAATCTGCGCGCACCTGCTGCCCGAGTCCATCCACCTCGACGAGTGGGTATACCCCAACATCGTCGACGAGCACCCCGAACCCGGCGCCGCTCAGACCGCCACGTCCCTGTGTCCCACCGGCGCACTGCGTCAGATCAGACTGCGTCAGATCAGCAAGAAGGAGTAGTCACCGAGACACCGTCACCGCACAACGTTATCGCAGACCGTTATCGCAGACCGCCAACGATCAACATCCGAAACCGCACAACCCGAAGGACTTTCACCCCATGAATCATTGGAACGACATCTTCTACGTCATCCAGAACCTGCTCAACCAGTTCGACATGATCTCACTGTTCCCCCACTACTGATCGTCGGCAGTTCACGGAATCGAGATCTCGTGTCGGTGATCGACGACTCCCATCCCGGTGCGGCCGTTCTACTCCAGCGCGTCCTCACCGATCAGGCGACATCCGGTGACGGCGTCGACGATGTGCGCACGCGCATCGTCGACGCTGCGCGGGACCAGTTCCTGATCAACATCCGGGATGCGCCGACCGCCGCCGAGGGCTGATCACCTCATTCGGGGCGCTGCGTCAGAATGCGCGGGCCGTCGGCGGTCACCGCGACGGTGTGTTCCCAGTGCGCCGAACGTGAACCGTCGTCGGTGACGACGGTCCAGTCGTCGTCGAGTACCGATGTCTCGGTGGTACCCAACGTCAGCATGGGTTCGATCGCGAGGGTCGAACCGATCACCAGCAGTGGGCCTTTGCCGGGTTCCCCTTCGTTGGCGAGGAAGGGCTCGAGATGCATCTCGCGGCCGATGCCGTGCCCGCCGTAGCCGTCGACGATGCCGAAGGACCGACTGAACTTTCGTTCCGCGTCGTGGGTTCCGGTCTCGATGGCGTGGGAGATGTCGGTCAATCGCGCACCGTCGATCATGGCGGCGATCCCCGCCTCCATCGACAACCGCGTGGCCTCGGACAGTTCCGAATCCGCCTGCGACAGTTCACCGACGCCGAAGGTCCACGCCGAATCCCCGTGCCAGCCCTCGAGAACGGCCCCGCAGTCGATGGACACGAGATCGCCCTCGGCGAGGATCACATCCGCCGAGGGGATCCCGTGCACCACAACATCGTTGACCGAGGAACAGATGGTGCCGGGAAACCCGTGGTAACCCTTGAAGGACGGGACCGCGCCGGCCTGCCGGATGACGGTCTCGGCGATCTCGTCGAGATCCAGGGTGCTCACACCCGGCTTCGAGGCGTGGCGAACGGCGACGAGCGCCGCACCCACCACCGCACCGGCCGCGGCCATCGCGTCGAGTTCTCCTGCACTGCGGAAGGGCACTCGTTTACGCTTGCGAAATCCCATGACCGGCCCCGGTTCGGTTCCTTCGATTCGTTTGGAGGATGACGTCAGGACACGCCCGCGCCAAGCGCGCTCAGCACCCGCTGATGCACGTCCTGCACGTCGCCGACCGCGTCGATCGTCTTGACCTGATCACCGTAGTAGTCGAGCAACGGTGCGGTTTCCTTCTGATACACCGCCATCCGGTTACGGATGACCTCTTCGGTGTCGTCGGCACGACCACGCGCCAGCATCCGCTCAACCACCACGTCGGCGTCGACGACGAAGGACAGCACCGCGTCCAGCGAGGTCTCCAGTGCGGACAGGATGTCCTTGAGTGCATCGGCCTGCTCGGTCGACCGCGGGAAGCCGTCCAGGATGAATCCCTTGGACGCATCGGGTTCCCCGACGCGGGCGCGCACCATGTCGACGGTGATCTCGGACGGGACCAGGTCACCGGCGTCGAGGTAGCGCTTGGCCTCGATACCGACCGCGGTTCCCTGTGAGATGTTGGCGCGGAACAGGTCTCCGGTGGAGATGTGCGGGATGCCGAGCGCTTCGCTCAACAGTTCCGCCTGGGTACCTTTACCTGCTCCGGGGGGGCCGAGAATGACAAGTCTCACTTCAGGAATCCTTCGTACTTGCGTTGCATCAATTGACTGTTGATCTGCTTCATCGTGTCCAGTCCCACACCGACCATGATCAGGACGGCCGTGCCCCCAAATGGCAGGTTCTGAACACCACCGCTGTTACCGATCTCGAGGAACAGGTTTGGCAGTACCGCGATGATACCCAGGTAGATCGAACCCGGCAGCGTGATGCGACTGAGGACATAGCCGAGATAGTCGGCCGTCGGCTGTCCCGGACGAATACCCGGAATGAAGCCGCCGTACTTCTTCATGTCATCGGCACGCTCTTCCGGATTGAATGTCACCGCCACATAGAAATATGTGAAGAAGATGATCATCAGGAAGTAGACGATGATGTAGACGTAATTGCTCGGGTCGGCCAGATACGTCGCCACCCACCGCTGCCAGCTCGACTGCGTGCCGTCGGAGGACTGGGTGAGCTGGACGATCAGCTGCGGCAGATACAGCAGTGAGGACGCGAAGATCACCGGGATGACGCCGGCCTGGTTGACCTTCAACGGCAGATAGGTCGACGAACCGCCGTACATCTTGCGGCCCACCATGCGCTTGGCGTACTGCACCGGGATACGGCGCTGTCCCTGCTCGATGAACACCACGCCGGCCACGATGATCAACACCGCGACGACGACGAGACCGAAGACCAGGCCGCCGCGGCTGGTGAGGATGGCACGTCCCTCGGCGGGGATGCGGGCGGCGATACCGGCGAAGATCAGCAGCGACATGCCGTTGCCGATGCCGCGCTCGGTGATCAGCTCACCGAACCACATCACCAGGCAGGCACCCGCGGTCATCACCAGCACGATGATGGTCAGGCCGAAGATGCTCTTGTCGTTGAGGATGTTGTCGCCACAGCTGGCCGGCAGCAGATTGCCACGATCGGCCAGCGCCACGATGCCGGTGGACTGCAGCAACGCCAACGCCACCGTGAGGTAGCGGGTGTACTGCGTCATCTTGGCCTGGCCGGACTGGCCTTCCTTGCGCAGTTGCTCGAACCGCGGGATGACCACGGTGAGCAGCTGGACGATGATGCTCGCCGTGATGTACGGCATGATGCCGATCGCGAACACCGACAGCTGCAGCAGCGCACCACCGGAGAACAGGTTGATCAGCGAGTAGACCTGATTGCCGCCGCCACTGTTGATGGTGTCGATGCACTTGTGCACCTCGACGTAGTTGACACCCGGCGACGGAACCGTGGCCCCGAGGCGATACAGGACGATGATGCCGATGACGAAGAGGATCTTCTTCCTCAGATCGGGCGTCCGTAAGGCCGCGATGAGGGGGGAGAGCACTAATTCCTCCTAGAGCACACGTGCTCACCGCCCGGACCCTTCAGGCGCGCATGCTCGACAATCGACGATGATCTTGCGGGATGTGTGCAAGCAACGGTCACGGCATCGGTCACGAGGCCCGGTCACGAGGTGTGCACACACACAACGATGCAAACTCTAACAGCCGCGGAAAACCACCTGCGCAACGCCGGTCGTCGGCGTTGAGATGGCCTTTCTGCCGCGGCGACGCCAAGGTCCGCGGGTGTGGCGAGGCAATCTGCACACACTCCGCGGACCCGGCGAATCCGACTCAGAGTTCGGTGACGCTGCCACCGGCAGCGGCGATCTTCTCCTTGGCGGATGCAGTGAACTTGTCGGCGGTCACGTCGACCTTGACGCCCAGTTCCCCGTCGCCGAGGACCTTGACGAGCCGGTTCTTGCGCACGGCGCCGGCGGCGACGAGTTCGTCGACGCCGATGGTGCCACCCTGCGGGAACAGACGGGCGATGTCGCCCACGTTGACGACCTGGTACTCGACCCGGTTGCGATTGGTGAAGCCCTTGAGCTTCGGCAGTCGCATGTGGATCGGCATCTGGCCGCCCTCGAATGCGGCGGGCACGTTCTTGCGTGCCTTGGTGCCCTTGGTGCCGCGACCGGCGGTCTTACCCTTGGAGCCCTCACCGCGACCCACGCGGGTCTTGTCGGTCTTCGCGCCCGGAGCGGGGCGAAGGTGATGGAGCTTGATGGTCATTGCTTAAACCTCTTCGACTGTCACGAGGTGCCGGACCACGTTGATGAGGCCGCGGTTGACGGCGGTGTCCTCACGGGTGACCGACTTGCGGATGCCGCGCAGACCGAGGGTCCGCAGGCTGTCACGCTGGTTCTGCTTGGTACCGATGGTGCCCTTGACCTGGGTGATCTTCAGCTGTGCCATCTCTTACACTCCTTGGCCGGCACGGGCGCGGAGCATACCGGCCGGTGCCACGTCTTCGATCGGGAGTCCGCGGCGGGCCGCGACCTCTTCCGGACGCTGCAGCATCTTCAGGGCCGCGACGGTCGCGTGGACCACGTTGATCGCGTTGTCCGAGCCGAGGCTCTTGGCGAGGACGTCGTGGACGCCCGCGCATTCGAGCACGGCACGCACCGCGCCACCGGCGATCACACCGGTACCGGGGCTGGCCGGGCGGAGCATCACGACACCGGCGGCGGCCTCACCCTGAACCGGGTGGGTCACGGTGCCACCGATCAGCGGGACGCGGAAGAAGTTCTTGCGAGCCTCTTCGACACCCTTCTGGATCGCGGCCGGAACTTCCTTGGCCTTGCCGTAGCCGACGCCGACCATGCCCTGTCCGTCTCCGACCACCACGAGAGCGGTGAAGGAGAAGCGGCGGCCACCCTTGACCACCTTGGACACACGGTTGATGGCGACGACCCGCTCGAGCTGGTTGCGGTCCTGGTCGCGGCCACCGCGGTCGTTGCCGCCGCGACGGTCGCGGCCGCCCCGGCGATCGTTGCGGTCGCCACCTTGGTTGTTGTTGTTGTCGTTTCCGGCGGGTCCGTTTCCGCCGTCACGCTGACGTCCGGGCATCAGAGGTTCCCTCCGGTCATATTGGTCTTGCTGGTGTAGATGGTCATCATCAGAACTGCAGGCCTCCCTCACGGGCGGCGTCGGCGAGCGCGGCGATCCGGCCGTGGTATTCCTTGCCACCACGGTCGAACACGACGGTCTCGACACCGGCTGCCTTGGCGCGGGCGGCGATCAGTTCGCCGACCTTGCGGGCCTGCGCGGACTTGTCGCCACCGGCGGCGCGGACGTCGGCCTCGATGGTCGACGCGGCGGCCAGGGTCTTGCCGACCTGGTCGTCGATCAGCTGTACGTGGATGTGACGGCTGCTGCGCTTGACGGCCAGACGCGGACGCTCGGCGGTGCCGGCGACCTTCTTGCGCAGGCGGAAGTGACGACGGTTGGTCGCGGTGCGACGACGCGTCGAGACGTCCTTGCCGAGCGGCTTGCGAACATTCTTGGTTGCTGTATCACTCATGGCTTACTTACCCGTCTTTCCGACCTTGCGACGGATCTGCTCACCCTCGTAGCGAATGCCCTTGCCCTTGTAGGGGTCCGGACGACGCAGGCGGCGGATGTTCGCCGAGATCTGGCCGACTTGCTGCTTGTCGATACCCGACACCGAGAACTTGGTGGGCGACTCGACGGCAAAGGTGATGCCCTCGGGAGCCTCGATCGGCACGGGATGGCTGTAACCGAGCGCGAATTCCAGGTCCCGGCCCTTGGCCTGGACGCGGTAACCGACACCGAAGATCTCCATCTTGGTGGTGTAGCCCTTGGTGACACCCTCGACGAGGTTGTTCACCAGCGAACGGTTCAGGCCGTGCAGGGCGCGATTACGACGCTCGTCGTTGGGGCGGGTCACCACGATGGCGCCGTCTTCCTGAGCGACGACGATCGGCGCGGTGACGTTGTGGGAGAGTTCGCCCTTGGGTCCCTTGACGGTGATGGTCTGTCCGTCGATGGCGACGGTGACGCCCGCGGGGATCTGGATCGGGTTCTTACCGATACGCGACATTGTTGCTACCTCCCCTTACCAGACGTAGGCGAGGACTTCGCCGCCCACGCCCTGGTTGGCTGCCTGGCGGTCGGTGAGCAGGCCCGACGACGTGGAGATGATGGCCACGCCGAGGCCGCCCAGAACCTTGGGCAGGTTGTTGGACTTGGCGTACACCCGCAGACCCGGCTTGGACACGCGGCGAAGGCCGGCGATGCTGCGCTCCCGGGAGGGGCCGTACTTGAGGGAGACGACGAGGTTCTTGCCGACCTCGGCGTCTTCGGTGCGGTAGTCGGTGATGTAACCCTCGCGCTTGAGGATCTCAGCGATGTTCACCTTCAGTTTCGACGAGGGCAGGGTCACCTCGTCGTGGAACGCCGAGTTGGCGTTACGCAGACGCGTCAAGAAGTCTGCGATCGGGTCAGTCATGGTCATGGTTGACCGTCAACCTTTCTCGTAGCGGTTCCCATACAGCGCCGATCCGTGAGGATTACTCCCCTGACCTGCGGTGGGCCTTCCACGAAGTGGATAGTTGTGTGATGTCTCGTCGCCGATGCCCTTGGCTTTTCGCCGGCATCGGAGACTATTCAGTTGTGTTCTGCACCGGGGTGCAGACGAACGTCCCGGACACCTGAGGTGCACAGGCAACCGGTCTAGTGTAGAGAATTCCCTGGCCAGACCCAAATCGTCGGTCGCGGGGTGCTTGGTGGGGCGTTCGCGCGGGTGTTGTTTGCCCACGCGGCACCCCCACGTACGCGCGGTCATTGCACCAAGCAGCGCGAGCACGAGGGCACCGCGCCAACCAGCACCACCCGCGCCAACCGCCGACGACCCGAGCCCCGGGGCACGTTCCCGCGGGCCCTCCACGCCCACGCGGCACCCCCACACTCACGCGGTCAGTGCAACAAACAGCGCGAGCACAGAGGCACCGCGCCAACCAGCACCACCCGCGCCAACCGTCGACGACCCCGAAACCCCGCCCCGTTCCCGCGGGCCCAACTCGCCCACGCGGCACCCCCACACCCACGCGGTCATTGCAACAAACAGCGCGAGCACGAGGGCACCGCGCCAACCAGCACCACCCGCGCCAACCGCCGACGACCCAGGTCCCGGCCCCGTTCCCGCGGGCCCAACTCGCCCACGCGGCACCCCCACGTACGCGCGGTCATTGCAACAAACAGCGCAAGCACGAGGGCACCGCGCCAACCAGCACCACCCGCGCCAGTCACGCCGCCATCAGCGAGAAGTGCACCAGCCACCGGCGGACGAGGCCGACGACGGTGCCGTTCTCGAGGTCGGTCCACAGCCAGCGGACGACCATGATCCCCATCGCCCGCAGCCGATCCTCGCGTTGCTTCTCCCGGATCACGGCGTCGGAAGGCTTCTCCCCCGGCCGTAAGTGCTTCTGGTACTTGACCTTTCCGTCGAACTCACCGACGAGCAGCCCATCCCAGTCGAAGTCGGTGCGCGCCACCTCTTTCCCCTCGTCGTTGACGAAGGTGTGCTGCAGGCGCGGCAGGAGCAGGCCCGCCTCGATCATCTGTGCCCGACTCCACGATTCGCCAGGACTTTCGGCAGTGCCGTCCGCCCACCGCAGCGCACGTCGGGCGGTGTTCACGCCGAGTCGGCGGCCGCGCAGCATCTTCTCCATCTTCTGCCGGTCGGCACCCGCACGGAGGGCCGCGTCGAAGACCGCGAGTGCTCCCGCGAATCCCATCGTCGTGGTGCAGGCGACGTCCACGGCGACCCGTTCGATGATCGGGACGACGATGCCGTCGACCTCGGTCCGCTCCTCGGGTGCGACGACGCCGACGTGGTCATGACGCGTCGACGTGCGCCCGCCGCCGGCCGTGTGTCCGGTGATCGTGTGCAGTCGCCGGAAGTTGGGTTTGAGCATCGGCAGGCGATGAAGGGTGGCCGCGGACTGATGGCTGGGGATCGACTTGCCGAACCGCCCGAGCCGATGCGACGCGATCACCTCCAGGCGATGATGCTCGTCGGGCTCCCGCTCGGCGGCGTGCACGTACGCACCGCGTACCAGCGACACGATGTCGCCGCGTCGGCAAGCTCTGCCGAGGTCGGCGTCGGTAAAGCCCGCGGCGATGGCCACGTGCCGGTAGATGATCTGGTGTTCGTCAGTCGGAAAAGGTGTCATGCGAGATTGGACGCACGCCGAGGCGATTTGGCTCCATCGAATGTCGGAAATTTTTCGGCTCCGACTGGTGACGGCTGTTCTTCGCGCGGTTCCAGCTTGCCGCCGCGGCACCCCCGCGTTCACGCGGTCTGTGCCCACGGCGCGCGTGCACGGAAGCATCGCGCGAGGCGGGAACCGTTACCCTGGCAGCCCATGGGGGTCGTCACCGAATCACCGCCGCGCTGGTGGCGGGTGTCGGCGTGGTCCATCGTCGTCTCGACCGCCGTGTGCTGCGCACTTCTGATGCTCGGCGACCTCGAGTGGATCGGCTTCTTCTGGCCACTGATCGCGCTGGTCGCGCTGGTGTGCATCGGCGGCGCCTGGCTCATCACGACGGCGATCGGCGCTTTCTTCTATCGCGAATGGCGACTGCCGGCGATCGCTGCTGCCCTTGTGGCCGTCACGGTCGTCGTCGGATGGTTCGGGCTGACCAATCGGGCATCGTTGTGGGCCTCATCGGCGGCGCTCGCCGATGTCGCCGACACCTGCACGTCGACGGATGCCGGATGGGTCGGGACCGTTCGGCTCGAGTCGGTCGAGAAGGTCGACGAGGTGTGTCTGCTCTATACGAAGGGCGGCTTCATCGACCGGACGGGGTACGCACTCCTGCCCGACGGTCCGCCGCCCGACGCGCGGACGCGCCTCAACGTCACCTTCACGCGCTTCAGCGGTGACTGGTACCGCTTCATCTGGCACTTCTGAGAACCGAGATTCGGGCGTTCGCGACGTATCCGGCGACGAGGTGTGCCCACCGGATGACAGTCATGCTCGCCCACCGGAACCCGGCGGTAACCTGCCCGAATGGACTGGGAAGTACTGTCATGCGGGCTGCGTGGACACGAGACGTACCGGCCCGACGAAGCCGAGCTCGCCGACCGTCTCCAGGTGACCACCGTCGCCGGCGAAGCGTGGCGATGCCTGCGCTGCGGCGACTTCGTCGTCGGCGAGCCACGACGGCACGGTCCGGCCGACCATGCACCGGAAGTCCCACGAGGCGCATTGTTGCGCGACCTGATCATCATGCGGCTGCTCGCCGCCGAACGACTGATCCGCGGCCTGTTTCTGCTGGTGGCCGGAATCTTCGTCATCGAGCTGCGTCACAGCCAACAGTCATTGCAGGACAAGTTCAATCAGGAACTGCCCCTGCTCCGCCCGCTGGCCGACCAGATCGGCTGGAACATCGACGATTCCAAGGTCGTGCAGTGGGTAGAGAAGGCCACCAGCCTGTCGGCCACCGCCATCGTCCTCATCGGATGTGCGGTATTACTCTATGCCGCAAGCCAATTCGTCGAGGCTTACGGACTCTGGTTCGCCAAGCGATGGGGTGAGTACTTCGCGGTCATCGTCACCGGCGCGTTCATCCCACTCGAGGTCTACGAACTCCTCGAACGGACCACCGTGCTCCGCGTCGGACTGCTGACGATCAACATCGCCGCCGTGGTGTGGCTGATCTGGAGCAAACGCTTGTTCGGACTCCGCGGCGGTGGCGCGGCGTATCACGCCGAGCACAGTGCCGAGAGTCTGCTGACGGTGGAGCGCGCGGCGGTGGAATCACACGCCCAGGCCAGTCGCTGATCGTCCACGCGGTCACATCTCCCGGCCGCTTTGCCATTCGTCCGAACGTCCGACACGTCATACTGCAGATCACGCATATCGCCCTACAGTTGGGGGCTGCACGCGGACCGTTGCACACACGACATCGGAGGCCCCAGTGGGAGTCATCGCCAAACTCAAGGGTGAGCTCGTTGACATCATCGAGTGGCTCGATGATTCACGGACGACGCTGGCCTGGCGGTTCCCTCGCTATCAGAACGAGATCAAGAACGGCGCACAGCTGATCGTTCGCGAGGGCCAGCGGGCAGTGTTCGTCTACCGCGGCCAGCTCGCCGACGAATTCGGGCCCGGCCACTACGAACTCACCACCGAGAACCTGCCGATCCTGTCGACGCTGCAGGGCTGGAAGCACGGCTTCGACAGCCCTTTCCGCAGCGAGGTCTACTTCATCAACACCCGCCCGGTCACCGAGATGCGTTGGGGCACACCAAATCCCATCACCATCCGAGACCCCGAGTTCAAGTTGGTGCCGGTCCGCGCCAACGGCCTGTGCGTCGTGCGGGTCGCCGACCCGGCGATCTTCCTGCGTCAGGTGATCGGCACCGACAGCAACGTCGACGTCGACGAGGTCGGCGAGTTGTTGCGACGAGTGATCGCCCAGGCCTTCGCCGACCTCATCATCAAGTCCGGTGTCGGCGTCCTCGACCTGCAGGGTCGCGTCGGGGAGATCGCCGCCCAGTTGCGTCAACTGGTGGCCGAACGTGTCGACGACGAGTACGGCCTCGCCATCGACGACGTCATCCTCAACGTCTCCCTGCCCGAGGAGATCACCGCGGCGATCACGCGTGGCGTCGCCCGTGGCCTCGAGGAGCAGGGTTTCCTGGATCAGGTCGACGACATGCAGAAGTTCCAGCAGGGACGCCTCGGCGACGCCCTGGTGACCGGCGCACAGAACGGCGGCGGCGTCAGCGACTTCCTGGGCGCCGGAATGGGTTTGGCACTCGGACAGCAGGTCGGTGACGCGATCGCGGGCGCCCCGGCGGCGCAGCCGGGCGTGGCGCCGAGTGCACCACCGCCGCTGCCGACGGCGAGTTTCCATGTCGAGCAGAATGGCCAGGCCGTCGGACCGTACACCGTCGCGCAGATCCAGGCGTCGGTGGCGGCCGGCGCGGTCACCGCAGCGACACTGGTGTGGTCGCCGGAGTTGACCCAGTGGACCGCGGCCGGCCGGGTCCCGGCGCTCGCTCCCCTGTTTGCAGCGCCACCCCCGCTGCCGCCGCGACCGGCCACCCCACCGCCGCCGCCCACCGCCGGACCGAACGGCTGATCACCGCGCCGACCCTCGAGGACCGCAGATGAACGCACCCCAGCCACCCGGACCCGGGCAGTACCGGCCGCCGACACCACCGCCATTGCTGCCCCATGCGTCCGCGCCGCCACCAACCGTGCCGCACCCGGCCCCGCCACCACCGCCCCCGGTTCCGCAGCCACCGGTTGCTCAGCCCTCGCCGCCCGGGACGTTGCACGTCACGGAGAACACCCGCACCTTCCCCTGCGTCAACTGTGGTGATGACCTGGAATTCGACCCCGCGTCGGGCTTGTTGTCCTGTCCGAGTTGCGGATCCACCCGCGCGATTCAACTCGATCCCACCCAACACGTCGGGCAGCACGACCTGCGCGATCAGCGCGTCGGCCAACTCAGCACACCCGGACTGCTGTCGCCAAGTGACCCGGCGGCCGCCATCGAGCATCAGGTCACCTGCCAGAACTGCGGCGGCGCAGTCATTTTCACCGGAACGCTGACCGCCACCCGCTGCCCGTACTGCGCCTCGCCGATCCAGCGCGGCGACGTGCACGCCGCGCCCGAGGTCCTGCCGGTCGACGGGGTGATCCCGTTCCGGGTCGACGACGATGCCGCAACGAAATCCATTGAACAGTGGATACATTCACGATGGTTCGCTCCGTCGGAGTTCAAGAAGTACCGACAGCTGGGATCACTGCAGAGCGTGTACTTCTCGTATTTCAGTTACACCACCACGGCACACACGTCGTATCAGGGTGAACGCGGCGACGACTACACGGTGACCGTGGGTTCCGGCAAGGACCGGCGCACCGAGACCCGCACCCGCTGGCGTTCGGTGAGCGGACTCGTCACCGACCAGTTCACCGAGGTGCCGGCCCTGGCCAACGACGGCATCGATCCGCATCGGGTCGAGGCGCTCAAACCGTGGCCGGTCGAGCAGGCCCAGCCGTTCACCGGGCAGTTCCTCGCCGGGCATCTCGCGCGCAGCTATGACCACGGGCCCGACGAGACCTTCGGCCGTGCCCGCGCCGAGGAGATCGACCCGGCGATCGAGTCGTCGGTGCGCAGCGACATCGGTGGCGACAAACAGCGAATTCACTCCTCGCACACCGACTTCAATCCCCTGCGTTTCCGCTACCTGCTGGTGCCGATCTGGCTGCTCACCGTGATCTACGGCGGCAAGCCCTTCCAGGTCTACATCAACGGTGTGACCGGTGAGGTCCAAGGCGACCGGCCCTACAGCGTGGTCAAGATCGTCTCCGCGATCACCGCTGCGATCATCGTCATCGTCGGAATCTTTGTGCTGTACCGGTATCTGTCATGATGATCCTCGTTCTCGGCGCCGCCGTGGTGGTCGGCATCGCGCTCGTTGTGGCACTGGTGATTGTCGTCGTCGTGCTCATCAGATCCGGGCGGCAGCAATCGGAGAGTTCGGCGGTCCTCTATCCCGGACATCAGCCGAGTGCACCACCTGGTTGGGCGCTCGGCCATGATCCGGAGGTACGCCTCTACCGGCGCATGCAGCACGCGATGGGCCCGCTGTATGCGGTCTCCACGGGGGACGCCGGTTTCATCGACAGCCGCGTCCGACTCGAACTCTCGGTGGCGCAGATGGGTGCGCAGTTGGTGGCGCTGTCCGGCGCGGATCGCAGGTTCACCGGGCCGGTGCTCGACGGCGCCAACGTCTGGGTCTCCCACCTGGAGGCACTGATACCCGGCCTGCTGGCCGGCTCACCGGTGTCCTATGCCGAGGTCGACAGACTCGTCGGCGAACTGCCGAAGGCGTTGGGGCGCGGGTAGTCGACGTCGTGGTCGGCCACATCATCTTGAGCCAACTCACCCGCGGCGCGTGGGCACGACCCTGTTGATCAGCGAGTTCGGTCAAGACCTGCCGATGGTGATGTACACGGCGACCGGTCAGGCCGAGCGCGGCGAACTCCGGGTGGTCGCGCACTACCGAACCGAGATCGAACGAGGGCTCGGTGACTCGATTCTGCCGGTTCTCGTCGAGTCCCTCAACGATTTCATGGGGGGCTCGTTGGGAGGATATGGTGACCCGCCACGTGCGGCGACTTGCCGCCGACGGCGTCATCGGTCCGGACATCATCGCCGTCGGACGTTGGTGGAACAAGACCTCCTCCGTCGAAATCGACATCGCCGCGCTGTCACGCCGCGGTCGCAGAGTGTCCGGTGTGCGGAGAGGTCAAGTGGCGCAGTGTCATCGATGATCCGCGTATCTTGCGTGGGCTTCAGCGCAAGGCGGCCGAGCTCGCCGGCGACGGTCCCGTCAGCTATCTACTGGCCGCGCGTGACAGGGTCGAGACAGACGAATCCGTCCTCACCGTTACGGCTACGGACGTATTCGCTTTGCAACGTCCTACCGAAACACGCTCCCCTTGTTCTCCGACGCCTCAACCCGTTCGACAATCCACGCACTGATGACGGCCGTGCTGCGTTTACGGCTCATCTCTTTACGAGTGTCGAGCTCCTCCTCGGCGATGATGTCGCGGAGTTGTTCGAGATCGAGTGCACCGAGCTTCTCGGCCAGCCCAGCCGCACCCGACTCACGGTAGACGACAAAAGGATCGAGGACCGCTGGCCGACGAACCTGCTTCTTCGCGGGCGCGCGCTTGCGCGGCGCGGGTGCCGCAACGGGAGTGGGCGCAGCTCCGTCAGAACGCAGCGAGTCGATGACCCCGACGAGCGCCGCGGCAAAACGACTCGACTTGTCGGCCTCGTCGATGATGACCCGGGTGAGACCGGCGATCAGTTGCGCCGCTTGCGGATTCTTGGTGTCGAGCTGTGCGAGCGCACCACCGACGGCCTGATACTCGATCCGACGTCGGGCGTCGTCGTTACTCATAGTTTCTCCTGCGCCTCGGTCATGACGTCGGTCGTCAGACTGCGGAATTGGTCGAACTGGCCCTGGTTTCCGTACTTGACCTTGAGAGTCCCGTACGAGGTGAACTCCGCGGCTGCGGCAATGGAATTCGACTCGTTGATGTAGCTCGGCAACACGTTCTGGATGGACGGATCACGGCGGAGACGTTTGGTTGTCGAACGGTGCACGGCGGAGTTGGCCTTGTACTTGGTGATCACCACACCCAATTCGAAGATCTCCCTGCCGATCTCGTCACCGAACCTGCGGACACGGTTCTGAATCTGCGGAATACCGTAGGTGGACAGATGATCCGGGATCGTCGGGATGATGTAGGCGTCCGCCGCGGCCAGCCCGTTGAGGGTTACCGGACCGATGTTCGGTGGGCAGTCGATCAGGACGTAGTCATAGAAGTCGATCACCGGGGCAATCGCCTTCCGCAGAAAGCCGGTGCCGTCACCCGAGGCGTCACCCCGTACCCGCAGCGCGCTCAACTCCTCCTGCATCTCGATGAGATCGAGCGAGGAGGCGAGCAGATCCACCGTCGTCACCTTCTTCACCGGTGACACACCGCGTTCGATCGCCTCGTCGAGCCGGAAGTACTGGGTGCCGTGGACGGCGTCGGAGAACAGCGAGGCGAGGGTCCGTCCGTTGGTGTTGAGTTCGAACCAGCGTTCCTCGCTGATCATCACGGTGGTGAGGTTGATCTGCGAGTCGAGGTCGATGAGCAGCACCCGCTGCCCGAACTCCGCCGACATGAACTCCGCCAACCCGCCGGTGACGGTGGTCTTGCCGACCCCGCCCTTCAAGCTGATCGTCGCGATCACCTTAGCCATGGAAAACTCTCACCTTTCTTACGATCACGCACTTCTTACGCTCACGCATCGACTATCGCTCCGGCCCCGACCTTGCGGACCGTGAACCCGACCTTGGGAGCCGGATCGGCCAGATACGGGAGTGCATAGGAAAACAGGGTCGCCACATCCCGCGGATCGGCCCGACCTCGCTTGTGCGCCCTGAAATGTCGACTCCCCTTCGGCGGATCGCTGGCGAACAGCAGGATCATTGCTCCGCGGGTCGGTTTCCGGAGCTGCGCGGCGAGCGGTCCGCCGACGTCCTTGTTGGGATTGCCGGCGATGTGCTCGATGGCATCCCGCTCACGCACCGCAGTGCCGGTGAATCCGGTGCGATATTCGGCCTCTTCACGTTTGCGGTTCACCAGGGGTAGTTCGGTCGGATAGTCACCGATCAGCACCGGCTTCTTGGTTTTCGGTATCGGCAACAGGATCGCGAGATCCTCGAACGCCCCGCGCTCGATCGCCGACTCGAAGGCCCTGCGGTGGGGTTCGAAGTCCCAGTTGACATCCCACACGAACCGACTGATGACGTCGAGAACATTCTCGGCCTCGACGATTCCGTACCGCGCATCGAAGACTCGCGGCGTCTGGTCCTTGTCGATGAACGAGAACGAACCGGTCTGGTCGAGCGCGTCGAGCAGCGGACGGACCGCGCGAAAATGGTTGGCATTGTTCGCTCCGTCACCGCGCGGGGCCTGCATCGTGAAACTGAAACTCTGGCCACCGACGCTGCGATAGCTCAACTCCGCGTTGTACATCTTGTTGGTGGCAGTCGGTTTGAGCCACGGGAGACGCTGGAACACCATCGGCGGCACGTCGCGGGGGGTGACCATCGGCTCGCCGGCCTCGTTGAGTCCCTTGAATCGCCGCAGTTCATCGCGGAACTCCTCCTCGTCGCCGACGATGGCCTCGAACGCCGCATACATGTCGACGACCGTCCCACCGGGACCGGGCACCTCCCGACCGATGAACAGCCGCACCAGATCTCGATACCCGGGCCGGAAACCGAACCACCGTCCCATCTGCATCAGCGTGTCCGCCTGCGCGGTTCGGCGGGTGTAGTACGTGGTGGTCAGCCCTTCGACGGTGAAACCACGACTCAGCTTGGTACCGCCGACGAGGATCTTCCAGACGGCCCGCTCCTGGAAGTCCAGCGGTTCCTGCATGTAATCCTTGTCCGCCGCCCCGTTGACGATGATCACCGGACTGACACCGGCCCCGATCCGGTCGCACGCCTCCCCGATGAACGCCTCGAGCTCCTCGAAGGTCGCCGGGGCCGGTGTCTGCGGCTCGGCCCGATCGGCCGAGACGACCCGGAAGTCGCTCTCCCACAATTTCTCCAGGCGCGCCAATCCGTGCGGTTGGCTGTATCCGGCGTTCTTCCAGAGGCTTTCGAAGTCTGCGGCCAGCGACTCGTGTTCTTGCTGCTTGACCGATTCATGCACGAGCATCGTGTGATGCCGGAAGTTCCCGGCGACGCCGCGATCCCGGCGGAACAGTTTGATGGCACCGGACAAGACGTAGGAGTCCAGTGCCCACAGCCGTTCGGCGTCACGGTCCTCGTCGCACTGGGCGCGCAGATCCCGGACAAACGCCTTCTCATTGGACGTGGCCGGGGTCTTCTCGACCGTCTCACTCAGATCGTCGTCGAGATCAACAGCGCCGTCGTGGAAGTCGGCACCTCCCATGTACTGATTGGGACGGTCGAGGCTGACGATGAAGTCGTTCGGAAAGATGTTCACCGAATCATCCGGATCGACAAAGACATTCGCGAACGGCGTTGCGGTGTAGCCGACATACTGACTGCGTCCGAGCCGCCCCAGGAGCAACGAAATCTGTTCGTTGATCGCGGTCCGCTCAATCCGTCCGGCGGCGAAGGTCTTGGGGTTCTGGGTGTTCACCGACGCCTGATCGGCCTCGTCGTCGATGATCAGGGTCGGGATCTGATCGAGCGGCGTGGGGATCCGTCCGACATCGGCCACGAGTTTCTTCAACACGGCCGAATTCTTCTTGACCACGGCAACCCGAACGTTGCTCTGGTAGAGGTTGATCGGGTCGTACAGCGGCTTCGCATGGTCGACGAACTCGTAGTGCAGGGTGCCGATCCCCTTCGCAAGAGCCTTGTAGTCATCGACACGACCGGTCAGTCGTCGAACCGCCGGTGCCGCGTTGGAGTGATTCGGGTCCAGTACATGATTGAGGAACTTGCCTGCATGCCAGTCCTCATCGTTGGCGTACTCCACCTCGTCGATGTTCTGCATACCGATGAGTTCCATGTCCAGCCGACGCTGAGTCTGGCTGCGCAGCAATTCGATCGTGCCGGTCAACACGATGATCAGCCGATAGCCGGCGTCGATCGCCTTCGCGATCACACCGGTGAAGTTGGCGGTCTTGCCGCTCTGCACGTACCCCACGACCAGTCCCTTGGACTGATACGGCTCGTCGCGGGTCGGGTCGGCCAGGCGCTGCACGACGGCATTGGTCGCCACACCCAAGCCCTCGACGGTATCCGACTCCCATCCCTTCTCGACGAGGAGCCGACGATAGGCCGACCAGTAGAAGTCTTGTGCCGCACGACGTTCCGGAACGTACCAGGGTTCCCAGGGTTGCGGAGCAACGATCACCGTTGGCCCGCCCGCAATCGGGAAGATCTCGGTCAAGGGATCGAAGGCCTCGGCGGGAATTCCGAGGAGCGTGAAGATCAGGGTCCGCCGTTCCGGGGTGTGGGCTGCGGTGCCGTCGATCCACGCCGCGGCCTCCTCCGCATCCCAGCGGGTCAGCGCCAATCGCACCGCCGACTGCACCGCGGTGGCTTCGTCGGAGACGATGACGTTGATTGCCTGATCCATGGTGACGGCGGCCGGGTCGTGGCCGGCATCCATCACACGGCCGGCCACCGCACCGAGGAATCGGGTGGGTGCGAGGTCGATCGTGAACTCGCGGACCAGCGCGTCGATCACCACGTCGATCACTGCTGACTCCCTTCGTCGGCGGCGAGTGCCGCGATCAGGACATGCTGCCAGGCGTCCATCTGTTCCACCTGCCGGGCACTGTGCCGAACGGCGTCGAACATGTCCTGCGCAAGGAGATACACCAGGGTCCGCAGAACAGGGACGTCGTCGGCGGAGCGCCGCCGCCCACCGAGTTGCCTGCGGAATCGAGCGTTCAGCCACAACGTGCGTGAATCCAGGTCGACCTCGAAGAACCGATCGGCGCCCAGCACACGCCACCCGATCCCGACCGGGTCCGCGGTCTCCACGAACGAGAAGCTGTCGGCGAACTCGTCGGCCACCTCGTCCGGCAGACCGATCCCGGGTTCTACGACGCTGATCGGACGACGTTGCACCCGGCGTGCCGCGACAGCCGTCGTGGCTGCATCGTCGAGGTAGCCGTCGCTCAGCGCGTCGCGGAGCGCCGATGACAGTGTCGCATCGAGAGTCACGCCGGATTTCTCCGGATTGACGGTGATGTGCTGGGCCACAACCTCATCGAGGTCGATCACCACCCGCGCCAGAGCCCAGTCCGGACGAGGTCGGAGCACCCCCAGCCAGCCGCCGGCCTGGAGCAGTCGGTCGTGGCGATAGACGAACAGTCCCTGCGAGTCACGACCGGGGAGACCGCCGAGTCGGTACTCGGGTGCCGAGCTGCGTGCGGGCCAGATATGCGCTGTCACGGTGTCGTCGAGGACCGCCAGCGGCCGCGGGTAGCCGGGTCGTCCGCTCACCCGGTAGCCCAACGGGTCGATCGCTCGCACGGAGCGGGGCGCGCCGGCCCGGCCGACACCCTCGTCGAGAACGTCGATCGTGACGGTGAGGCCCCTCCCGATCAGTCGGTGGAACACCAGTCCCAGCCGGTCCTGCAGGTCACCGATCGTGGTCTCGAGCCAGGCTCCCTGCTCATCCGCGGTCGCAGTGTTGGGGAAGGTGCGGATACCACGCCATTCGACGACGGTGCCCGTCTCGAGCGGGAATCGAGGCCGTGTCGTGGCAAGAACCGTCGCAGCATCCGCATCGGGTAGCACCGTGAGTCGCGGTGCATCATGACGATCGTCGACGGACAGCCTGCGCGCGACCGGATCGGATTCGGCTGCAACCGAATACACCGTCATGGTATCGGCCTGACTGAGCGACGCGGCCTTGAGTCCGACACCGAAGTGCCCCTGCTCGCCGTCACCGTAGGTACGGCTCACCCCGTAACGCATCGCCGCGTCAATGGTGTGGCCATCCATTCCCCGGCCGTCGTCGACGATCCGCAGACCCATGATCCGTTGGCCGGACTGCAAGAACCGGACCAACACATATCGGGCCCCGGCGTCGACGCTGTTATCGATCAGATCGGCAACAGCGGTCGCGACGGTGTGATGCAGGCCCAATGCTCGTTCTGTGGCGGTGAACTCGACGGGTTCGGTCGTCATCGTGCGGCCACCGTCCACGCCTGCTCCAGCAGCGTGGCGACCGTATCGTCGCGAGACTGGTAGCGACTGAGGATGCGGCGTGGTTTGGTGTCGGGATCGAGTCCGATCGCCGCCGCGAGCAGTGGCGCGGCGTCGGCGTCGGAGATGCTCTGCGGATCGGCCACGCCGATCAGTGCGAGCGCCCCGCGAATCGGGTCTGAGGGGTCGGTCTCGGCACCGGGCACGACGTCGAATCCCCCGTCTTCCGAGGAGACGAGGAATACCAGATCCCCAGACTGCGAAGACAGTTCATTCAGGAACCGGCGGATGGTCCCGCATGTCGGATTGGTTCCGGTCCAGCGCACCGTCTGCGTGCCGAGCCGACTGGTCAGCTCACGCACCGCGCCCCGCGCGCACCCGACCGACTGCGCCACACCGACCGGTACCGTGAATCCGGAACCACGGAGATGCTCAGCGGTTACGCGCAGACGGAAGCACCAGGTATCACCGATCCGATACAGCCGCCGCGTGGGCCGGACAACAACGGCAGGCGCGTCCGAATCCCCCTCTGTGGACCGATGTTCGGCACCGGCGGAATGTTCGGCCGGTTGTTCCGATCTCGACTCCACCCCGAGAGAAGTTGCCAGACACCACTTTCCGCCTACGTAAGTGAATCGCTCGTCGTCGCCGAGGTGCCGCTCGACGTACTGATCGGAGCGATCGGTGTTCAGCACATCGATCAGGTGGCCGATGTCGGTGGGCCCGAGTACCTCCAGTATCCCGGCAGCATGGTCGACAAGCCGGCGGGTGGACAACAGCACACTGTCGCCGATAACCGGAATCTCACAGTACTGCAACCACTCTCGGACTTCATCCGTCGACAGTCGAAGCGTCGTGGCCGCTACCTCGATGGGCGCGACGGCGTTATCGGATTCAAACTGCTCGAGCATGACGATCGTGCGACCCTTGGCCGAGCGCAGGTCCGGAGCCACCGCCCAGGTTCCGATGACCTCGAATCCGTCGTCGAGACGATCGAGGGCCAACCACAACGGCACACCCAGCGACGGCACCTCGGTCCGCAGCACCGGCGCCATGTCGAGTAGTCGGTCCAGCGAGGTCACCGGCCGGATCTCGGCGCGGATACTCGCGAGCAATCCGCCCGCGGTGGTCTCGAACTCACACGCGGCAGCGAGATCCTGCTTGAGTTTGGCGACGATCCCACCGGCGCGTGGCTTGCTCACGTGCAACCGCACGCTGAGCTGCCCCATGCTGATCGGTTCGGCAGCCATCACGAACTCGGTGAGTGCCAGCGTCTCCCGTTCATCGAGCTGTTCGATCAGATTCTCGAGTTCGTCGACCGGATTCGACTCCACCGTCCCGACGAAGTCTTTGCCCGTGATCGCCGCGATCCGGGTCGCGACCTCCTGCACCTGCTCGGGTGCGTCGTCCTCGATGTCGACGGCGATGAGAGGTAAACCAAGGCCGCCCCGTAAACCACGCCACCGCGCCAGCACACGGAGGTCCTCGACGAGTTGCACGGCCACCGGGCTGTCGGCATCTTCGTCGGGCGGTACCCCGGCCTCGGGTAACAGCAGGATGGACGCGCCGAGAACGCCTGCGGCGACCTCCTGCACGGTGTCGGGGCTCGTCCCCTTCAACGTGAACAAGGACTCCACACTCACCGACATCAGTGTCGGGACCAACGCACGGTCCGCCAGGCGTCGCACGACGGTCTCGGCCCGCGGATCCAGGCGCAAACCGGCGACGGGGATGGTCGGATCGAGGCGCGGTGCGAGCTCACCGAAGGTGGTGTTTCGATGTCGGCGGACGGCCAGACGGGCCAGGCCGGCGACGAGCTCCTCGAGCGATACGTCAGTGGCGGTGTCGCGTGGCGAGTCGGCGATCCACCAGTCCGAAACGTCGGGGACGAGTTCCTCCAGGCACACCGCATCCGCGGATTCGTAGCCGTCCAGCCACGGGAACAGGTCCACCCAGGTGTCATCACGCAGGTCGGCGGCGTCATATTCCGAAAACGCGAACATCACCCTCGAGTTCCAACATATCGCCACCACGCACGAGGTGATGATCTCCTCTGGCGAGCTTAGCCAAACCCGATCACCGCGCATCCCGAGCGGCGCGCGTATCCGAGGGTTCACTCACCCGATGGACATCGACTCCGAGGATAATGTCAGACCCTCCTGCTCTACTGACCTCACCCGTCGAACATCAGGAGTGTGACATGGCCGATCGTATCCAAGCCGTTCCCGGACTTCCCCGCTGGCATCCGAACCCGATCGTGCGGTCGGTCATCGAACGGATTCGCATCCACGGCTGGGCGGTGACCGCCGTCGGCGAGCACTGCACGGTCGAGGGATGCGACGGCTCCGACCAGCCGGACTGCCCGTTCGCGTACACGTCCGGGCTCGTCATGCACGACATCCCGGAACTGGCCGTCTATGGACTCGACATGGGCACCGCCGGTCGCGTCCTCAACGAACTCGGCAACCTTCTGCACACCTATGACTGGGCGAAGATCGTGGCCGCGAGGGCACCGATCCCACTCAAGTCTCTCGACGTACCGGTGATGCTCATCGAGATCATCGACAAGTCCGATCTGTGCATGAGCAACGAGATCTTCCCCGATACTCCTGCCCTGCAGGTGGTCTGGCCTGATGATCTCGGAACCTACCCCTGGGAGGCCGGGTACTCGCTCGCGGAGCGTTGCCAGACGATCATCGGGATCCCGCCGAGCACCACCGGTCGCGTCGTCGGCCCGCGCACCGTCTCCACCCACGATGGCCGCCACCGGATGGAACGACGCGCGGCTCAACGTCGCCGACCTCGGACGTGACGGACACGTCCGTCCGCCGGGCACAATGGACGGCGTGATGTCGATATGAGACAACTCTCCCCCGGCGAGAACACCGTCCTGCCCACGCCGTCGGTGACGGTGTCGGTGCGGTCTGCGTCGCCGGTGAACACCTCCGCGGTGCTGCTGACCTCCGCCGGGCGTGTGCGTACCGACGCCGACCTCATCTTCTACAACCAGCCGTCCGGTGCCGGCGTCACCTACCGGTCCGAGCGTGGCGTGGACGTCATCACCGTCGACACCGCGCGCATCCCTTCCGACATCGAGACCGTCGCGATCGCCGCCAGCCTCGACGGCACCGGTCCGACGAGCTTCGCGACGGCTGGACGCCTCGACGCCACCGTCACCCCGATGGGCGGCGGTGAGGAACTGACCTTTCGACCCGACGGCCTGACGAGTGAGGCCGCGGTGGTCTGCCTGGAGATCTACCGCCGCGGCGAACGGTGGAAGGTTCGCGCCGTCGGGCAGGGATACGACGCCGGATTGGCCGGATTGGCAACAGCTTTCGGGATCTCCGTCGACGACGACCCGACTCCTCCGGCACAGCCACCACGCGTCAGCGACCCGCAACCGTGGCCGCCGACGCAGCCGAACCCGCCATCCGCGACGGCGGCCGCCCCACCTCCGCCATCACCCCGACCCCAGCCGCAACCGCAGGGAGCCGCCATGCACAGCGATCTGTTCAACCCCAATCACGCCGAGGTCTCCGGTCAGGGCATCCAGAAGCAGGGCAGCAAGATGTGCCGCATCGGCCTGTCCGGTGAGGTTATGGCACGGGCCGGGTCGATGGTCGCCTATCAGGGTGACCTGAAGTTCGAGGCCCTCGGCTCCGGCGGCTTCGGACGCATGATGCGCCAAGCCCTCTCCGGTGAGGGCGTGGCTCTGATGAAGGTCAGCGGCCGCGGTGATCTGTTCCTCGCCAATGCCGCCTCCGACATCCATCTCATCGATCTCGACGGCACCGACGGCCTCACCATCAATGGTGCGAACGTCCTCGCCTTCGACTCGACCCTGACCTACGACATCGCCCGGGTGCAGGGCGCGGGCGCGTTGGGCAACGCCGGCATGTTCAACTGTGTCTTCACCGGCCGCGGCCGGATCGCCATCACCACCGACGGCACGCCGGTCGTACTCAACGTCGACGCCGCCACCTACGCCGACCCGAATGCGGCGGTCGCCTGGTCGTCGAGTCTGCGGACGTCGATCAAGACCAACGACTCCTTCAACCTCGGCACCCTGATGGGCCGCAGCACCGGCGAACGACTCACCCTTGCGTTCAGCGGCCAGGGCTTCGTGGTGGTGCAACCGTCGGAATTGCCACCGGGCGGCATGATCGGCGGCACCGGCGAGGGCGGTCAGGCCGGCGTCGGCGGCATGCTCGGCGGTTTCCTGGGCCGCTGAACCGTTCTCGACCCGAGAGTCCGGTCAACCGATCCGATGAATCTCGCGGGTTCGAGTGAACCCGCGACCATTCTTCGACCTAGGATGTCATGTGCCGCACAGGAGGGGTGAGTGATGTCCGAGAGCACGAACGATCGAGTGGGTGAGACCTTTGGTCCCTACCGGCTCGATTCCCTGCTGGGCCGGGGTGGGATGGGTGAGGTCTACCGCGCCTACGACACCACCAGGCAACGCGACGTCGCCTTGAAACTGCTGACGATGCAGTACGCGCAGGATCCGTCGTTCCAGGAACGATTCCGGCGTGAATGCCAGACCCTGGCGCGCCTCGACGAACCGCACGTCATCCCCATTCACGACTTCGGCGAGATCGATTCGACCCTGTTTCTCGACATGCGGCTGGTGAACGGTCGCGACCTGCGGGCGATCCTGCGTGAGCGGGGAACACTGTCGCCGGCCGACGCGGTCGGCCTCATCGAACAGGTCGCCGCGGCTCTCGACGCCGCGCATGCCGCGGGCCTGGTGCACCGCGACGTCAAACCCGAGAACATCCTCGTCACCGGCGCCAACTTCGCGTATCTCGTCGACTTCGGAGTCGCCCACGCCGACAACGACACTCATCTCACCAAGACCGGCACCGCGGTCGGTTCGGTCGCCTATATGTCGCCCGAGCAGTTCGAGGCCACTCCGGTGACGGCCGCCTCGGACGTGTACTCGCTGACCGTGGTGCTCTTCGAGATGCTCACCGGCCGTCAGCCGTACCCCGGCGAGTCGATCTCGACGGTGATGCGCGGCATCCTGTTCGACGAGACGCCCTCGCCCAGCGCGGCGAATCCGAATGTGACACCCGAGATGGACGCCGTGGTGGCGTGGGGTCTGCATCGCGATCCTGCCGGCCGATGCCCATCGGCCCTGGAATTGGCCGCCGCAGCGCGCAAGGCGCTGGCCGGTGAGGCGCCACCGGTAGCGGCGGCCGCGCAGACGTCGCTCACGAAGTCGCCGGGCGGTGCCCCGGCGACGCTTGCCGCGCCGTCCCCGATCGCCCCGCCACCACCGCCACCGCCCCCGGACTCCCCGACCGTCATCTCGAATCCGCAGACGCCCACCGCGGACCGGACGATGGTCGCCGGCGCGGGATACATGCAACAGCATCCCGGCCCGCAGGGAACCGCAAATGTTTCCGGCCCCCAGGTCGGAGGTCCGTATCCGTCCGGGCCACACCCGTCGGGACCACACCCGTCGGGACCACAACCGGTCGGGCCCAACGTGTCCGGCCCGGTTCCCTACGGATATCCCGGTTACCCGCCGGCCCCCGCGCCGAGTTCGGGCGGACCGCGGCGGACCAACATGATCTTGGCGGCAGTGGTCGTCCTGCTGGTCGGCGCACTCGCCGGTGTCGGTGGCTGGCTGGTCGTCGATCAACTCGGCGGCAACGACGACGACGTGTCCTCGGCGGCCGTCACCACCGACACCACCGCGGCGACCCAGCCGACGGCGGCCGCTCCGACGACCGTGGCTCCCACCACCCCAAGCTACGTTCCGGCCGCGCCACCCCCGGACAATCAGCCGTGTCCGGGCGCCACCGGCGTCGGCACCGGCTATCCCCAGTGGACCGGATGTGAGTTCGCGATCAACGTGCGTGACGCCTATGTCGCCGGCGGTCCCCTGGGAGAGTCTCGGGTGGTCAACGGATGGGCACCGCAACAACGCAAGTACTACGTGATGTCGTGTGATCCCTACGCCGGAATCATCGCGTGCCGCGGCGGCAATCAGGCCGTTGTCTACGTCTACTGACGGGAACCCGAGTGCCCTTTTCCGCGCGACCACTGGTCTTCCGCCGCGCCGTCATCGCCTCGCTCGTCACGTCCATCGCCCTTGCGACGCTGACGGGGTGTTCGGACGACGCCGAGGATCCGACCCCACCGACGGCGGTCGCGGAATCCTCGGCCCTGTCGCCGGCATCCTCGGCAACCACGGCCCAACAATCGATTTCGGCATCGGCTCCCGCAAACCTACGGGCGAGTTTCGATCGCCTCGACATCCCGTCGAATGTCGGTGTGGCACTTGCCCCGGTCGGCGGTGGACCGGTCATCTCCTTCGGTGACCAGACCCCGCGCGTCGCGTGGTCGACGATCAAGGTGCCGCTGTCGATCGCCGCACTGCGCAAGTCGAACAGCGCGAGCACTCGCGCCACCGTGCGGACGACGATCATCAACTCCGACAACGAGGGAGCCCTGACGCTGCGCCGGTCGCTCGGAACCCCCGATCAGGCGCGCGTGGCACTGACCAAGGTCTTCCGCGATCTCGGTGACGAGACAACACAACTCGTGCGTATCACCGAACCCGACGAAACCTTCGGCCTCACCGTATGGCCGCTGGCGTCTGCGGCCACCTTCGCCTCGCACCTGCCCTGTGAGTCCGGCGACGATTTCGTGGTGTCGCTGATGGGTCAGGTCGCCGGCAACCAACAGTGGGGGGTCGAGGTGATGCCGGCACCCAAAGCCACTGCGGTGAAAGGTGGTTGGGGCCCAGGCGACGAGGGCGGGTACGAGGTTCGCCAACTCGGGCTGATCACCCACGCGGATGGCCGGCAGACCGCCGTCACCATGGGCACCTACACGCCCGGGGAAACCTTCGAGGCGGGCACCGCCGTCCTCGACAAGGTCGCCGCATGGTTGAACAAGAACCTGACGAAGCTGCCCAGCGGGACGTGCGCCTGACCGGCCTCGCTGCGTAGGCGACCTGATCTCTCAGAGACCGCCGAGGGCACTCATTACACTTACCGAATCGAGAGCGGAAGCGGGCTCGGCGGACTCTTCGGCAAGATGGGCCGACCCCGTGGTCCCCCGAGCCTTCCAGACGGCACTGACCGCAGGCATCGACACGCTGCCCGACCTCATCGACGATTGGGTGTCACTCGCTGAACCGGCAGTTCAGGTGAATATCGCGACGGTCTGGGTACCGGTCATGACCAACCGGCCGCCGGCGTCCCACATCTCCATCGTCTGATACGAATATCCGGCCTCGGCGACGACACTCGACGATCGCAACAGGAACCATCCGGTGGCGTCGTCAATGGTGTTGGCGCACACGTCGACCGACCACATCACCGTGCTGACCGGCGCCCAGTCCGAGAAGGCGGTCATCGCCGCGGGCGGGAGACTGTCGCCGAGGGCGATCAACGCCACCGACGGGTCCACGCCGCGGGCGTCACGGTGACGTACCCACCAGATCAGCTCGGGGACTTCGGCATTGGTGACCGGGATGGCACCGGCGGCCATCCGGCGTTCGAAGTTGGCAGCGAAGGACGGCTGCAGCGTTGACGGAGCATCCAGACTCAGACAATCCTCCGGCGCCGGAACATCAGGCCGCGTGATCATGCTGTGCCGCACCGAACTCTCCCGTCCGGCAGAGAAGATCAGGGTCGATTGCGCCGCAACCGTATTCCCGCTGAGCGATTCCACCGCGACACTGGTCACCGACCGGCCCTCCCGCAGCCGCTGGGCCTGAACGGACAGCTTCTCGGTCGCCGGGGCGGTGAACGCGAACTGCGCCGCACGCAGCGGAGGAAGGGCATCCCCGTCGGTCTGCTGGGCCGCCGCAACGGCCAGCGCCGCGGTCAGGCCTCCATAGGCCGTGCGCCCCTGGGTCCATCCCTCGGGGATGGCGAACTGCGCGTTCGGATCGAACGAGGCGAGAACCTCGGCCAGCGTCGTCATCGGCACTTCCCCCTCTGTGGCGGTTACCCGAAATCCTATGACGGTCATCATAGTGACGCAAGAGCGGACGGCCACCCGACTTCCATGCGGGAATGCCCGCGTGAGGCAGGCATGAGTGCCACCCAACTCCACCGACACGGCGCGGCAGTGAACGTCGACGACGGCGGAACCGGTTGGCACGCTGCCCAACGCAGTGGCGTCTCGAGGCGCTGAGCAGACCCGCCCAGCGTTCCGCGCAACGCCGAACGTGGACGTGTGAGCGCCGGTCGGATGCCGTTGACCCGAACCGGAGTCGTGCGGATGTCGAGGCGAACTTCCTCCCCCACTCTCCGCTCCTCCCCCAGATATTTCCCGAGAACGAAATGACAAGTGGGGGAAGAACATTCCTCCCCCACTTTCAGCAGCTCGGTGAAAGCCCACAAGACCCCGCCTCCACGTGGGAGACGGGGTCTTGTGTTCAGTTGTGAATGTGGTCTCGATACGCCGCTTTTTCGTCGCGGCTACTCGACCAGCGGGGGCTTAAGTCACCAGCTCGACTTCTGCACGCCCGGCAGCTCGCCGGCGTGTGCCATTTCGCGCAGGCATACGCGGCACAGGCCGAACTTGCGGTACACCGAGTGCGGGCGACCGCACTTGTTGCAGCGGGTGTAGGCGCGCACGGCGAACTTCGGCTTCTTGTTGGCCTTGTTGATCAGAGCCTTCTTGGCCATCTCAGTTGTCCTTCGCGTTGTTGTCCTTGAACGGGAAGCCCAGGTGGCGCAGCAGCGCGCGGCCTTCCTCGTCGTTGGTGGCCGAGGTGACGACGGTGATGTCCATGCCGCGCGGCCGGTCGATGTTGTCGATGTTGATCTCGTGGAACATCGACTGCTCGTTGAGACCGAAGGTGTAGTTGCCGTTGCCGTCGAACTGGCGGTCGCTCAGACCACGGAAGTCGCGGATACGGGGAAGTGCGATCGACACGAGACGGTCGAGGAACTCCCACATGCGGTCGCCGCGCAGCGTGACGCGCGCGCCGATCGGCATGCCCTCACGCAGCTTGAACTGCGCGATGGACTTACGAGCACGACGGATCTCCGGCTTCTGGCCGGTGATCAGGGCGAGGTCGGCGACCGCGCCGTTGATCAGCTTGGCGTCGCGGGCGGCGTCACCGACACCCATGTTGACGACGACCTTGACCACGCCCGGGATCTGCATCACGTTGGCGTAGTCGAACTCGCTGTTCAGTGCGTCCTTGATCTCGGCGCGGTAGCGCTGCTTGAGCCGAGGCTGGACCTTCTCAGTTGTGGTCATGATCAGATGTCCTTCCCGGTCTTGCGCGAGATCCGGACCTTCTTGCCGGTTTCCTCGTCGACGCGGTATCCGACGCGGGTCGGGTTGCCGTCGGAGTCCACGACCATCACGTTGGACACGTGGATGGGGGCCTCTTGGGTCACGATGCCGCCGGACGATGCGCCACGCTCGCCGGCCGAGGCGGCGGTGTGCTTCTTGATGCGATTGACGCCCTCGACCAGAACACGCTCGTCCTTCGGGAAGGCCTGGATGACCTTGCCCTTGGCGCCCTTGTCCTTACCCGAGATGACGATCACGGTGTCACCCTTGTGCACCTTCATGTCAGATCACCTCCGGTGCCAGCGACACGATTTTCATGAACTTCTTCTCACGCAGCTCGCGGCCGACCGGGCCGAAGATGCGGGTTCCGCGGGGATCGCTCTCACCCTTGAGGATGACGGCGGCGTTCTCGTCGAAACGGATGTAGCTTCCGTCCTGGCGACGGCGCTCCTTGGTGGTGCGCACGATGACGGCCTTGACGACCTCACCCTTTTTGACGTTGCCGCCGGGGATGGCGTCCTTGACAGTGGCGACGATGACGTCACCGATGCCGGCGTAGCGCCGCGACGAACCGCCGAGCACACGGATGCACAAGATCTCCTTGGCACCGGTGTTGTCGGCGACCCGCAGGCGAGACTCCTGCTGAATCACTCGATTCTCTCCTTGACCTGGATGGTTATGTCCGCCGGATTTCCGACCCGACGCACACGGTCTGTCACCACCGGACACACGCCTGCCTGGGCTTTTCCGCTTTCGCGGGACCTCCCAGTGGGTTCGTGAGCCGATTCGCGGCACATGCGTGCTGCGGGCAACCCGTCAAGTGTAGGTGAAACCGCAGGTGGGAACCAAATCCGTGGCCGAGACGAAACTTTTTCGCCGTCTCACCCATCTGCGCCCATCCCCCGGACGAAGCACCGCGCGAGTCACCACCGGGCACGGCTGCAGCACGTCGGCCGATCCCGGGCCCGTCCACCAGAGACTCGGCGTCCACAGACTCCCGTCCATGTCAGGAGGCTCCCCTGTGAGTATCGACGACTTGATCACCGACACGATCGAGACTGCCGAGACCATCCCGATGACCGCGGCGCAGCGCGGCATCTACTACGCACAGCAGCTCGATCCCGACGTCCCCATGTCGGTGGCCGCATACGCCGAGTTCCACGACGCGATCGACGGCGAGGTGATGCGCCGCGCGGTCGCCGCGACGGCCGCCGAGACCGAGTCGGGTCTGCTGACCCTCGTCGACACCGAGGACGGCGAGCCGTTGGTGCGCGTCGATCGTGATCGCGTGATCCCGCTCGGGCGGCGTGACTTCTCGTCCGAACCCGATCCGCGGGCGGCGGCCCTGGCCTGGATCGACGACCATCGCTCCCGGTCGACCGATCTCATGACCGACTCGCTACTGGAGACCTATCTGCTGACGCTCGGGCCGCAGCATCACATCTGGTACTGCTGGGGCCACCACCTGGCGTTCGACGGCTACGCCGCGATGTACATGATGCTGCGCGTCGCCGCGCACTACACCGCACTGTCCGACGATGTTACGGTCGCCCCGGCGACCACCGCCTCGATGTCGCAGGTCGCCGAGATCGATCGCACCTGGCGCGAATCCGACCGATACGCTGCGGCCCGCGAGCACTGGGCCGCCGTCCTGCACGACCCGTCCGGCGAGCCGGCCGAGATCACCTCCCTGACCTCCCATACCGCGGCCGCGGCGCGAGTGGCCACCGTCCATCCGGCAGAGCTGACCGAGCCCCTCGTTGCTGCGATCAGGTCTGCCGGCACGGCCCACGGAGTGCGTCCCGCCTCCGTCATCAGCGCCGCGGCCGCTCTCTACCTCGCTCTGCTCAACAACCGCGACGAGGCGATGTTCTCGCTGCCGGTCGCCTGCCGTGACGCCGACATCCTGCGCACCTCGGCGGGACTGACCTCCAATGTGGTGCCGATCCGGGTATCGCTGCACGGCAACGGCGGACCCCGTTCGGTGGCGGAGTTGATGGGCGCCACCAACACCGAGATCAAGCACGCCCTGCGGCATCAGCGGTTCCGCCACGAGGAGATCACCGGCGATGTCCTGGGCAACACCGGCGGCCGACGCGGTTTCTTCGGCCCGATGGTCAACGTGATGCTGTTCTTCGAGCACATCGACTTCGGTTCCCTGCGTGGCGAATTGAACGTCCTGTCGACCGGACCGGTCGAGGACGCCTCGATCAACGTTTACGACGGATTCACCGGCGGCATGCGTCTGGATCTCGAGGCCAACCCGAACCTGTACTCCGAGGCCGAGATCGCCACGCATCATCGGCGCTTCATCGACTTCCTCGATCGTTTCGTGCACGCCGATCCGCAATGCCCGGTCACCGCCATCACGCTGCCGGGTGCCGACGAACGCTCCGCGATCACCGCGGCGTCCACCGGTGAATCCGTCGAACTCGGCGATCAGACCGTCGTCGACCTCGTCGACGACGCCGCCGCGCGGTTCCCCGATCGGCCGGCGCTCGTCGATGCGACGACCGGCACCACCCTGACGTACGCACAGTTCACCGAGCGTGCCGACGCCGCGGCCGCCGGCCTCGCCGCCCGCGGAATCGGACCGGAATCGGTTGTCGCGGTAGCACTTGTGCGTGGCATCGACCAACTCGTCGCGCTGCACGCCGCCATCCGGGCCGGTGCGGCCTTCCTGCCGGTCAATCCCGACGAACCCGCCGAGCGACTCGCCCACATCCTCGACACCGCGCGTCCGACCACGGTCGTCGTCGGGAACGCGGCACCACTTCCGGCCGTCGGCGATCTGTCCACCACAACCCTCGACGACCTCACCTCGACCGCACCCGCGGCGGTGACCCGTCCCCGCCCCGATCAGCCGGCCTATGTCCTGTTCACCTCCGGTTCCACCGGAAAGCCCAAGGGTGTCATCGTCTCTCACCGCGCACTGGTCAACCGCCTGCGCTGGACGCAACACGCCTACCCGCTGGGCACCGACGACCGGGTGCTGCAGAAAACACCGGCCACCTTCGACGTGTCGGTCTGGGAGTTCTTCTGGCCGTTGATCACCGGCGCAACCCTGGTGCTGCCGACTCCCGACGGCCATCGCGATCCGTGGTATCTGCAGCAGGTCATCGACGATGTACAGATCACCACGACGCACTTCGTTCCGTCGATGCTCGCGGCATTCGCCGAGGCCCTCGGTTCGGCCGGCAACGCGGGGACCGGCAACGCGAGCCTGTCGAGCCTGCGCCGCATCATCACCAGCGGCGAAGCCCTCACCCCCGCCACCGTCGCGGCCACCGCCCGCCTCACCGGCGCGCCGATCCACAACCTCTACGGCCCCACCGAGGCCGCCATCGACGTCACCCACCACGACTTCTGTTCACCCGACGCCGATGTCATCCCCATCGGCACGCCGGTGTGGAACACCACCGCCGCCGTCCTCGATCAGCGCCTGAACCCGCAACCGGCGGGGGCGATCGGCGAGTTGTACCTCGGTGGTGTGCAACTCGCCCGCGGCTACGCGGCCCGCCCGGATCTGACCGCATCACGGTTTGTCGCCGGCCCGGACGGCGCACGCCTCTACCGCACCGGTGATCTGGTGCGGCGCCGCGCCGACGGCGCGCTGGAGTACCTGGGACGCAGCGACTCCCAGATCAAGGTCCGCGGCCAACGCGTCGAACTCGGCGAGATCGAGGCCGCCCTCGCCCGGATCGACGGGGTCACCTCGTCCGGCGCCGTCCTCCGCGACGGCATCGTCGACGGTGAATCGGCGATCGTCGGATATGTCAGTGGCAGTACGCAATTGCATGATCAGGACCTCCGATCGATGCTGCGCGACCGGCTGCCCGACCACATGATCCCGACGGCGATCGTCGTGCTCGACACGTTGCCGGTGAGCGCCAACGGCAAACTCGATCGTCGCGCACTCCCCGCACCGGAGATCACCACCGACGCACTCACCGCACGGTTTGTCGCCCCCACCGGGCCGGCCGAGCAACTGGTCGCCGACACCGTCGCCGCCGTACTCGGCCGCGACTCGGTGTCCATGGCGCACAACTTCTTCGACCTGGGCGGTAACTCGCTGTCGGCGACCCGCGTATCCGCACGGCTGTCCCGTACCACCGGTCACCGCATCGGCATTCGTGACATCTTCGACGCCGACGACCTCGCAGCGATCGCCGCACACGTCACCGAACCCGGAGGCGCTCGCCGCGACGGGGAAACGCAGGACGACGAAACACAGAACCAGGGCCCGGTGCCGCTGTCCCCCGCCCAGCATCGCCTGTGGTTGGCGAGCAAGCTGGCCTCCGGTGCCACCTCGAGCTACCACATCCCGTTCACCGTCCGCCTCGTCGGCGATCTCGACGTGCCCGCCCTGCACGCCGCGCTGGGCGACGTGATCGCCCGGCATGAACCGTTGCACAGCACAGTCCGCGAGGAGGCCGGTACGGCCTACATCGAGGTGCGCGATCCGGCCGAGGTCGCCACACCCCTGTCGGTCGCCGACGCCGCCAAGGAGACTTCCGACATCGAGTTCGCCGGTCTGCCTTTCGATCTGGAGAACGAGATCCCGATCCGGGCGCGACTGCTGCGCATCGCCGACGGCGATCACCGGCTCACCGTGGTGGTCCACCACATCGCCGCCGACGGATGGTCGCTCGGCCCACTCGCCGACGACCTGGCCACCGCCTACCGCAGCCGCTGTGGCGGGCAGGCGCCGCACTGGACACCCCTGCCGGTGACCTACTCCCAGATCAGTGCCGACCGGCACGCCGCCCTGGACTCCGCGGACGGTGCCGCCGATCTGCGCTTCTGGACCGATGCCCTCGACGGCGCGCCGGCCGAGACCGAACTCCCCATCGATCGATCCCGCCCCCGGTCGGCCACCCTGCGTGGCACGACGACGACTGCCACCCTTCCGGCAGCCACCCATGCGGCCCTGTGCCGTGTGGCCGATGAGCGCGGCGCGAGCGTGTTCATGACGATCCACGCGATCGTCGCGACCCTGCTGCGCACCGTGTCCACCCAGTCCGATCTGATCGTCGGCACTCCCGTATCGGGTCGTGGCGACGCCGACCTGGACGGTCTGGTCGGTATGTTCGTCAACACCCTCCCGTTGCGCACCACCGTCGACAAGCACATGACCTTCGACGCGCTGCTCGCCGCGGTTCGCGAGGTGGACATCGACGCCTTCGACCACGCCGCACTGCCGTTCGACCGGATGGTCTCGGAACTGAACCCGGCCCGCGTGACCGGAGTCCATCCGTACTTCGCGGTGTCGATCGCGCTCGAGGACCCGATGGTCGGTGCCCGCGACAGCGGCGGCGCGGTCGATCTGGACTTCGCCGGCCTGTCGGCGACCGCGTCGCGCGTCGACACCGGACTGGCCAAGTTCGATCTCTCGTTCACCTTCACCGAACATCGTGACGCCACCGGCGCACCGGCCGGCATCTCGGCCGAACTCGGTTACGCCACCGATCTTTTCGACGAGTCGACCGCACAGGCGATGCTCGCGCGGTTGCGCCGCATCACCGACGCCGTGATCGACGCGCCGGCCACCCCGATCGGCGACATCATGGTGCTCGATCCCACCGAACGCCTGGGACTGGTCCCGGCGGTCGGCGACGCCGCCCGCCCGGTCGAACACCTCACCACCCTGCTGGCCGACGCGGTGCGCGCCGAACCCGATCGCGTCGCGGTCAGCGACTCCGACACCGCGCTGACCTATCGCGAGCTCGATCAGCGCGCCAATGCGCTGGCCCGGGAACTACTGCGGCGCGGTGCCGGACCGGAACGCTTTGTGGCGGTAGCGCTGTCGCGCGGCGTCAATTGGATCACCACGGTGTGGGCGGTCGCCCGAACCGGTGCTGCGTGGGTGCCCGTCGACCCGTCGTATCCCGCGGCGCGGATCTCCTTCATGCTCGCCGACTCCGATGCGATCCTGCTGGTCACCGATGCGGCCGCGCGGTCGGCCGTCGCGGATGCGGCCGGGACCCGGCCGATCCTCACCGTCGACGACACGCGCGAGACCGCGGCATCAGCCACCGGTCCGGTGGGCGATCACGAACTCATCACGCCATTGTCGGTGGATCAGCCCGCCTACCTGATCTACACCTCCGGAACCACCGGCAGACCCAAGGGTGTCGTGGTCAACCACCGTGGGCTCGCCGACTTTGCCGCACACCAGGTGTCCCACTTCGGTCTCAGTCCGCAGGCGCGGACCCTGCACCTGGCCTCCCCGAGCTTCGACGCGTCGGTGCTCGAGATGGTGATGGCCATCTCGGCGGCCGCCACCATGCACATCGCACCTCCCGGCACCGTCGGTGGGCGTGAGCTGGCCGACCTGATGAACGAGCGCGGTATCACCCACGCCTTCCTCACCCCCTCACTGCTCACCACGATGTCCCCCGACGACGTCCCCGGGCTGCGTGCCCTGGTGATCGGCGGCGAACACCCCAATCCCGAAGCGGTGCAGGACTGGTCGCGCGGGCCGGCACTGTTCAACGCCTACGGCCCCACCGAGACCACGGTGGTCGCCACCGTCTCGGCGGAGATCCTGCCCAACAGTCCGCTCACCATCGGACGGCCGATCCGCGGCATCGAGGCGATGGTCCTCGACGAACGGCTGTGTCCCGTCGCGCCGGGAACCGTCGGCGAGCTCTACATCGCCGGCGATCACCTCGCGCGCGGCTATCACGGCATCCTGCCCCTCACCTCGAAGCGGTTCATCGCCAACCCGTACGGGTCGCCCGGTGACCGGATGTATCGCACCGGAGACCTCGTGCGCTGGACCGGTGACCACGAACTCGAATTCCGGGGTCGCGCCGACTCGCAGGCCAAGGTCCGCGGACATCGCATCGAACTCGGCGAGATCGACGCCGCGCTGAGCGCCGATCCCGCGGTCACCGCGGCCGTCACCGTGGTCGACGGGGAGAACGAACACGCCCGTCTCACCTCCCACGTGACCCTCGCCGACGATGTCACCGAAGCCTCGGCAACCCTGCGGACGTTGCGGACGCAACTGTCCGACCGGCTGCCGTCGCATATGGTTCCCGCGAACATCGTTGCGGTGAGCCGAATCCCGACGACACCGATGGGTAAGATCGATCGCCGCGCGCTCTCCGATCCGGCGGTCATCGGCGAACTGACGCTGGGCACCGCCGGTGCCGAGGCCACCGACGAGCCACCGGCCACCGACACCGAACGTGCCGTCGCCGGCCTCATCGCCGATCGACTGGGTCTCGACCCGGCCACCGTCGGCCGGGACGCCGACTTCTTCGCACTCGGCGGCAACTCGTTGCTGGCCACCCAGATCGTCGGCACCCTCGAGCACCTCGGGGGTCGGCGTATCGACGTCCGCGACGTCTTCGACCATCCCACCGTCACCGGCCTGGCACGCCTGGCCGGTGATGATGGCAGCGACACCGGTGGCGCAACCCCCGGCACCATGGCCGCCATGGACACCGTCGACACCGACGACGTTCCGTTGACCATCCCCGTCGGGCTCGACACCCCGGTGGTTCCCGGTCCCGCACAGCAGCAACTGTGGTTCCTCAACCGGTTGGCCGCCGACGCTCCCGACTCCTCGGACGATGCGGCGTCGTATTCGATCGCGTTCGCACTCGACCTCGTCGGTCCGCTCGATGTGGCGTCGCTGGAGGGGGCGTTGCGCTGGGCGGTGGATCGCCACGAGCCATTGCGCACCATCTATCCCGAGAACGATGGACGACCCGAGATGGTCGTGGTGTCGGTGGACGACGCGGCACCTGCGCTGACGCCGGAACCGGTGGAGGCGCCCCGCTGGCACGACGAGGCCACCGAGTTGGCGCGCCGGCCGTTCGATCTGACCCGACAGATACCCTTCCGCGCTGCGCTGCACCGGATCTCGGAAGATCTCGACCATCACAAGCTCACCGTCGTGGTGCATCACATCGCCGCCGACGGTTGGTCCATGGCGCCCCTCGCGAAGGACATCGCGAGCGCCTACGGGCGGCTGCGCGACGGTCGATCACCGTCGCCCGCGCCCCTGCCGGTCAGCTACCGCGACCATCTGCGGTGGCAGGCCGAGCGTCTCGGCGTCGATGCGGGCGTGGCACTCTCCGCGCACCGCATCGACGACCGGGACACCCGACTGGCCCAACTCACCGACTGGTGGCGCGACACCCTTGCCGACCTCGACCACACCCCGACTCTCCGTCCCGACGTGACCCGGTCCGATGCCGCCGAGGCGAACGGCACCGACTTCGCCGGTGCCGTGGTCCGCGTGCCGTTCGACCGCACCCTGCGAAGCCGCCTGCAGCGACTGGGCGACGGTCACATCACGGAATTCACGGTGCTGCACGCACTTCTGGCCGCCACCCTGCACCGGCACGACTCCCACGCCGCCGTCCACCTCGACGGTGCGACCTCCGACATCGTCATCGGTACCCCGGTCTCCGGACGCAATGATCCGCGGCTGGCCGCGACGGTCGGTATGTTCGTCAACTCCGTGGTGCTGCGCACCCCGGTGGACGGCCGGTCCGGATTCCGGGAACTGCTCAACGACGTCCGCACACGCGACCTCGCGGCACTCGCCCACTCCGACATGCCCTTCGAACACCTGGTGGGGTTGCTCAATCCGCCCCGCACCGCACGTCACCCACTGTTCTCCATCGCGTTGGCCGCCGACGCCACCGCGGCCGACGGTGCCGCCGCACTGCCGGTGCCCACCCTCGATGGCATCACGGTGACCCCGGAGGCACTCGACACCGGTGCGGCGCGGTTTGACCTGGAGATCCGGGCCCGCGGCGACGAACTCGAGATCACTTACGCGACCGCCGTCTTCGGCGCCGCCCGGGTACGGGCGTTCGCCGACGACCTGGTGACGATGGCACGGGCGAGCGTCGAGAACGCCGATCGGGCCATCGACGAAGTCGATCTCGTCACCACAGACGAAGTCGATCTCGTCACCACAGACGAAGTCGCCGCACTCGCCCCCGCCCCCCGCCACCTCGCCGACCTGCTCGACGAGACCGCCGCCGCCCACCCCGATGAGGTCGCGGTGATCGACGGGGAACGCGCACTCAACTACCGCGAGTTGGCCTCTCGTGCCCAGGTCTGGGCGGGTCACCTATCCGACCTCGGTATCGGCGAGGAGGATGTGGTCGCGGTGGCCCTGCCGCGTTCCCTCGAATCGGTACTGGCCACCTGGGCCATCACCCTCGCCGGTGCCGTCGTCCTGCCCATCGACGTCCGCCATCCGGCGGACCGGATCGCGCACATGCTCGCCGACTCCGGCGCACTGGCCGGCATCACCGCCGGTGATCGCATCCCGGCCCTCCCACACCTCGTGTGGTGGGTCGACACCGACGCACTGAACTCGTGGCCGGTCGACTCCATCACCGTGCCACCTCGCGACCGACGCCACCCGGACTCGCTGGCCTATGTCATCTACACCTCCGGGTCCACCGGAGAACCCAAGGGCGTCAGTGTGTCCCACGCCGGTATCGCCGCCTTCGCCGATGCGCAGCGCCGGCGTCACGGCGTGCGCCCGGGGCATCGCACCCTGCACTTCGCCTCCCCGGCCTTCGACGCCTCGATGCTGGAGTTCCTGCTCGCATTCACCACCGGCGCGACGATGGTGATCACCCCCACCGACATCGTGGGTGGGGACGAACTCGTCGAGTTCATCGCGGCCACCGAGGTCACCCACGCCTTCGTCACGCCCGCCGCCCTGGCCACCGCCGAGTACCGGGAGTTGCCGGCGCTGGACACGCTCGCGGTCGGCGGCGAAACCGTTCCGGCCGAACTGGTGTCGCGGTGGTCGGCCGATCTCCGGTTGCTCAACTGCTACGGCCCGACGGAGACCACCATCGTCGCCACCATGTCGCAGCCGCTGTTGGTCGACGACGAGATCACCATCGGCGCACCGATTCCCGGATGTCGTGCGCTCGTGCTCGACCACCGTCTGCGCCCGGTACCCGATCACGTGCCCGGCGAGTTGTATCTCGCCTCGCCCGGCGTCGCCCGCGGCTATCTGTCTCGGCCCGCTCTGACCGCTTCTCGTTTCGTCGCGGCCCCCGGTGCGGTCGGTGGCGTCATGTACCGGACCGGTGACGTGGTACACCGCCGAGCGGACGGCGCGCTGATCTTCCACGGGCGCGGCGACAATCAGGTCAAGGTGCGGGGTTTCCGCATCGAACTCGACGAGGTGTCCGCCGCGCTCGGCGCCCACCCGGAGGTCGACTTCGCCGCCGCCGCCGTCTCCGGCACCGGAGCGCAGGCCACCGTCGTCGGCTACGTCCGGCTACGCGGCGAGAATGCGCCCACCGCCGAACAACTCCGCGGATTCGTGAGTCGTCGGCTGCCCACGCCGATGGTGCCGTCGGCGGTCGTCATGCTCGACGACGTCCCGCTGACACCGAACGGAAAACTCGACCGCACCGCGCTTCCCACCGCGGCGCAGGCCGTGATCGAAGAGGCCCCGCAACCGCCGCGGGCCCGAACGGCCACCGAACTGGTGGCCACCACTCTGGCCGGGGTTCTCGACCTCACAGCGTCGAGCGTCACCGACGACGCCGACTTCTTCGACCTCGGTGGTACCTCGCTGCAGGCGACCACCGTGATCAGCCGACTCAACCGGGCACACAGCGGTACCCCGCTGCGCGTGCGTGACCTCTTCGACCATCCGACGGTGAGCGGATTGGCCGCACTCGTCGGTCCGGTGGCGGGTACCACCGACGCCCTCGCATCCGACGCCCCGGTGCCGGCGACCGCACCACGGCCGCAACAGGTTCCGGCGGCACCGGTGCAACGAGGACTGTGGACACTGGCCCGCTCCCAGCCCGGGTCGGCGGAGTATCTGATCCCGCTGGCCATCCGCCTCGACGGCGATCTCGACGTGGCGATTCTGCGCGGCTGCCTCGTCGACCTCGTCACCCGGCATGTCACCCTGCGGACCGTGTTTCCCGCGGTCGCCGGACGGCCGATCGGCGTGGTCCTCGACGACGCCGAACAGGTGATCGGCGAACTGCAACCCGAGTGGGTCGACGACCTGGCGGCCGCAGCGCTCGAACGGGCCACCACGCCACTGGATCCGACCGCGACCGCACCGATCCGGGCACACCTGCTCACCACCGCCGGCACCGACACCGACGACCCCGCCGAACAGGTGCTGCTGCTGGTGATGCATCACATCGCCGTCGACGGTGCGTCACTGCCGATCATCGCCGCCGACCTGGCGCAGGCCTACACCGAACGTCAGACCGGACGCACCGAGCCGTGGCCGCAGGCCACGTCGGACTACCGTGACTACGCCCTGCGCGCGGTCACCGTCGCCGACACCGAGGTGTCGTATTGGACTGCGCGACTGACCGATTCGCCGCCCGAAACCACAGTGACCCCGACGGTCGCCCCAGGCTCCGACCACACCACCGGCGATGCGACCGGCACTTCCGGTGACGTCCGGATCGCGATCGACGACGCGCTGCGCGGCGACATCCTCGACTGGGCACGGCTTCACGACACGACACCGTTCACCGTGCTGCACACGGCACTGGCGATCCTGTTGCATCGGCTCGGCGCCGGTGACGACCTCGTGATCGGCACGCCGGTCGCCAACCGCGCCGGACCGGCCGACGGTGGAACACCCCTCGACTGCGAACCGATGGTCGGCATGTTCGTCAACACCCTCGCGCTGCGAACCGAACTCGGCGCGGCCGAGACCGTCACCGACGTCCTCGCACGGACCCGCGACGACGACCTCGACGCGCTCGATCACAGCGGCGCACCGTTCGGCGATGTGGTCGACGCGCTCAACCCGCAGCGCACCCCCGGCCGTCATCCCCTGTTCCAGGTGGCACTGTCGGTCCACGACTTCGGCGAGGGACTCGCCGGGGCACGGATTCCCTTGTCGGAGAACCTGACCGCGTCGGTGATGGATGTCGGGGTGGCGGCCGCGAAGTTCGATCTGCAGTTCACCGCAACCGGGCTGCGGCGTGCCCGCACCGAGGATGCGGCGCGCGCGCCGGCCACACTCGGGGTCACCTATGATCCGAGCCGACATCGCGCCGCCGACGCCGAGACCCTGGCGATCCGCCTGCTGCGGGTCGTCCGGGCGATGATCACCGACCCCAATCGCGCGATCGGCGACATCCGGATCACCGATCCGCTCGAGGTCGCCGAGGTGAGCCCGCAACGCGGACCGGACCCGCAGTCCCCGTTGACCCTCGGGGAGTTGTTCGACGACGCCGTGCGCCGCAATCCCGAGGGCATCGCGGCGTTCGCCGAAACCCCGGATGGACACACCGATTCCATCACCTACGCCACCCTCGACGCCCGGGCCAACCGGCTCGCGCGGGTGCTGCTCGGCCGGGGCATCGGGGATCGGGACACCGGTCACGAGGACACCGGTGATCGGTACACCGAACCGGTGGTCGCGATGGCGATCCCCCGCTCCATCGATGCGGTGGTGGCGATCTGGGCGATCGTGCGGTCCGGGGCGGCCTATGTGCCGATCGACCCCACCTATCCGGCCGATCGGATCGCGCACATGCTCGCCGATTCCGGCGCGCAACTGGTTGTGACGAGTACCGCGGTCGCCGAGCAACTCAGCACCGACGTCCCCACGGTGATCCTCGACGCACCGTCGACGCTCTCACGGCTCGGCCACTCCTCACCGCGTGCGATCAGCGACACCGAACGAATCCCGGTGCGCCGCAGCGACGCCCTCGCCTACGTCATCTACACCTCCGGCTCCACCGGACGCCCCAAGGGAGTTCTGGTACCGCACTCGGGCCTACGTGCCGTGCACGACGAGCTGCGCACACGGATGAGTCCCGACGGCAGTTCCCGCGTCCTGCATTTCGCCTCGCCGAGCTTCGATGCGTCGGTGCTGGAGTTCCTGCTGGCCGCCGCCGGCGCCGCGGCGCTGGCGATCGTGCCGCCCGATGTCTTCGGCGGAACGGCACTGTCCGGCTTCATCTCCCGCCATCGGGTCACCCACGCGTTCATCACCCCCGCGGCGGTCGCGAGCATGGACCCCGCCGAGGTCCCGAGGCTGACGCAGTTGGCGATCGGCGGCGAGGCCTACGGCACGGAACTTGTCCGGCAGTGGGCGCCGGGGCGCACGCTGCGTAACGTCTACGGCCCCACCGAGACCACGATCATCACCACCGGCAGCGAACCCCTGGACGCCGCAACCGATCTGACCATCGGCACACCCAACAACGGTGTGGGGGCGTTGGTGCTGGACGCGCGACTGCATCCGGTTCCGGCAGGCGTCACCGGTGAGCTCTACCTCCTCGGCGATCAGGTGACGCGCGGATATCACCGCCGACCCGGCCTGACATCCGGCCGATTCGTCGCCGCACCGATGGTCACCGGCCCGGACGGCGCGGGCGCCCGCATGTATCGCACCGGCGACCTGGTGCGACGGGACGACACCGGCCGGTTGCGGTACGTTGCGCGTGCCGACAACCAGGTGCAGGTGCGCGGTTTCCGTATCGAGCTCGGCGAGATCGACGACGCCCTCAGCGAGTGCGCCGCAGTCGATTTCGCGGTGACGACGGTGCGCGACGACGGCCATGGCGCCACGCTCGCGGCGTATGTGAAGGCGGCCCCGAACGCGGTGATCGACACCGATCGCCTCGCCCGGCACGTCGCCCGGCGCCTGCCCCGGCACATGATCCCGGCCGGCATCACCGTCCTCGACGAGATCCCGCTGACCCCGGTGGGCAAACTCGATCGGTCCGCGCTGCCCGACCCCGGTCGTGGCGCGCGCTCCGGCCGGGCCCCGCGGGCGGGCACCGAGGCCCTGATCGCCGCGGTCTTCGCCGACGTCCTGGGCCTGAGCTCCGAGGAGGTGCACGCCGACGACGGCTTCTTCGATCTCGGCGGAAACTCGTTGTCGGCCACCGAGGTCGCCGCGACGCTGTCCACCCGGACCGGCTCGGACCTACGCGTCAACGACCTGTTCGCCAATCCGACCCCGGCCGCGCTCGCCGACGTGATCGACGACGTCGCCGGCCCGGCGGCCCACAAGGCCGGCGCGCTGGCCACCGTGCTCCCACTGCGGCGCACACCGCACCCCACCGGTGCGGCCCCCCTGTTCGTCGTGCACCCGGCGATCGGGCTGTCCTGGAGCTTCGGTTCGCTGCTCCCCCACGTGCCCACCGACCGCGAGGTCTACGGTCTGCAGCATCCCGGACTGTCGGGCGCAGGGGCACCACGGGCACTGGACGATCCGGGGAGTCTGGACGAGCTGGCCGCCCACTACGTCGAGCAGATCCGACGCATCCAGCCCCACGGCCCCTATCACCTGCTCGGCTGGTCGCTCGGCGGCCTGATCGCGCAGGAGATGGCGGTGGCACTGACCGACGCCGGAGAATCGGTGGGCCAGTTGATGATCCTCGACTCGTTCGTCGTCGCCGAGCGCCCCGACCTGGACACCACCCCCGACACCGGTGCGCTGATGGCCGAGTTCGGGATCACCGTTCCCGGCGACCACACCGACCCGACGCCGCGGCAGGCGTGGGAAACCCTGAGGGCAACGGGCGGCCCGTTGGCCTCGCTGGACTTCGACGAGTTCAGCCGGGTGCACGAGACATTCGTGTCGGCTTCCCGGCTCGCCGAGGACTGGCATCCCCGTCCGTATGACGGCGACGCGGTCTTCGTGACCGCGACACGCGACGCACCACCCGGACCGTCGGCGCTGCACGGCTGGCGCGACACCCTGCGGGGGCCGGTCACCGAGATTTCTCTGGACTGCACCCACGCACGAATGTTGCTCGGCGAGAACGTCACCGGGTTCACCCCCGCGATCCGCGAGAAAGGACGACCATGACCAATCCCTTCGATGACACCAGCGGCACCTTCGCGGTGCTGGTCAATCACGAGAACCAGCATTCGCTCTGGCCCGACTTCGCGCCCGTACCCCGCGGCTGGCGGCAGGTGTTCGGGCCCGCAGGCCACGACGAATGCCTGGACTATGTCGAACACAACTGGCGCGACATACGCCCGGCAAGCCTGATCGCCGCCATGGAGGCGGCCGAGACCCAGCGAAAGGACCCCACGTGGGACGCCACCGAATGACCGCATCCGAGATCGCGGCCACCGCCGCAGCTGCGGCCGCCGATTCGACTACCAATGCCCTCGAACTGCGGGGCGTGACAAAGACATTCGGCTCCGGATCGTTCGGTTCCCGGCAGTCGGTGCGCGCACTGGACGGTCTCGACCTGCAGGTCGGGTCCGGGACCGTGCACGCCCTGCTCGGACCCAACGGGGCGGGCAAGACCACGACGGTGCGCGCCGTGGCGACGTTGATGCGTCCCGACGAGGGCAGCGTCACGGTGTGCGGGATCGACGCGCTCGCCGACCCCGACGCCGTGCGTGCCGTGATCGGGGTGTCCGGCCAGTACGCCGCCGTCGATCCCACCCTGACCGGCTTCGAGAATCTCCGGCTCGTGGCGCAACTCTATGGTCATCCGCGCCGGGAGGCGCGTGACCGCGCCCGGGCCATGATCGAGCAACTGGACCTGTCGGCCGCCGCCGACCGCCCGATGCGCACCTACTCCGGCGGCATGCGCCGGCGCCTCGATCTGGCCGGCGCACTGATCAACGACCCGCAACTGATCATCCTCGACGAACCGACCACCGGCCTCGATCCTCGTGGCCGGCGCCAGATCTGGGAGGTGATCGCCGAGCAGGTGGCCACCGGCACCACGGTGCTGCTGACCACGCAGTACCTCGAGGAGGCCGACGAACTCGCCGACGAGATCACCGTGATCGACCACGGCCGGATCTGCGCGCAGGGTTCGGCGTCCGAACTCAAGGAGACCGCGGCGAGTGCGATCCTCACCGTCGAGGTGGCGCCGCGACACGTGCGCGGCGCGGCCGGCGCCACCGAGATCGACGGCACCACCGAGGTCATCGCGACCACCCTGGCCGAGATCGGTTTGGGTATGCCCGAACGCGTCGACGAGACACACTGGTCGGTTCCGGTGGCCGACGGTACGCGCAGCGCCGTGTCCGCGGTCCAGGTGTGCAACGAGGTCGGAGTCGAGATCGTCGACGCCGTCGTGGCCACCCCCACCCTCGACGACGTGTTCCTCCGCCTCACCGCCGATCGAAAGGAGCTCAGCAATGTTCGCTGACACCGCCGTCCTGGTCGAGCGAAACCTGCTCACCGTCAAGCGAATCCCCACTCTGCTGCTCAGCGCCACCGTGCAGCCGCTGATGTTCGTGGTGCTGTTCGCCTACGTCTTCGGCGCCACCCTCGGCGGTGCGCCCTACCGCGAGTTCCTGATGGCCGGAATCTTCGCCCAGACCGTGGTGTTCAACGCCGCGTTCACCACCGTCGGCCTCGCCGGTGACATGTCCGGCGGCATCGTCGACCGGCTGCGCTCGCTGCCGATGTCGCGGATCGGCGTCATCGCCGCGCGGGTGGGCTCGGACATGCTGTTGGGAACGCTCGGTGTCGCCGTGATGGTCGCGAGTGGGCTGGCCATCGGCTGGCGGATCCGCGGCAGCGTCGGCGACGCGGTGATCGCGTTCGCGGTGATCGCACTGTTTGCCTTGGCGATGGCCTGGGTGGGCGCGGTCAGCGGCCTGGCTGCCCCCAATGTGGAAGTGGCACAGAGCATCGGATTCCTGTGGATGTTCCCGGTGACCTTCCTCTCCAGCGCCTTCATCTCCGCGCAGAGCCTGCCGGGCCCACTGCGGACGATAGCCGAGTGGAATCCGGTGACCGCGGTGGCCACCATGGCCCGCGACAAGTTCGGCAACACCGCACCGCCGGACTTCCCGCCGCCCACCGGCTGGGTCGCCGATCACGCGATGGCGTATTCGATCGGTGCGAGCGCGGTGATCCTCGCTATCTGCGTACCGGTGTCGCTGCTGCTGTATCGACGGTCGACGAGTCGATGACGCCCGCCCGAACGGTTTCGGGAGCGCCGCCGCCTCGACGTGGTTACGGTGGTGCGGTGACCCCGAATGCCGAGGACGCCGAATTGTCGATGCGAGATCTGCTCGCCGCGACGGCCTCCGGTGATCGGGATGCCTTCACCCGCCTCTACGACCTCACCAATCCGCGGATCTACGGGCTGGTGTTACGGGTCATCCGCGACGCCAACTACGCCGAGGAGGTGGTGCAGGAGGCGTATCTGCAGTACTGGCAGCAGGCCCCCACCTACCGGCCCGACCGCGGCTCGGTGATCACCTGGATGATGACGATCGCGCACCGCCGGGCCATCGACCGGGTCCGCTCCGAGGAACTGCAACGCCGGCGCAGCACCGAGGCCGGGGTCGCGCAGGCGACGGTGTCCGCCCCACTGCCACTCGAGGTCGTCGTCGACCGCGAGGAAACCCGCACGCTGCGCACCTGCCTCGACGACCTCACCGCCCTGCAGCGCTCCAGCATCGAGATGTCGTATTTCAACGGGATGACCTATCCCGAGGTGGCGCAAGAGACCGACACCCCGTTGCCCACCATCAAATCGCGGATCCGTGACGGACTGCGACGACTGCGCGATTGCGTACGAGGACATGGCCATGGCTGACACCGACTGGCTCGACGACCACGTCGAACTCTTCGCCATCTCGGCGTTGCGTCCCGACGAGAACGCGCGGTTCGACACCGAGTACGCCGGCCTGACACCGCTCGAGCGCACCATCTACGACGGCCGGATCACCGAAATCCACACCACCATGGCCGATTTCGCGAGCAGCTACGCCCTGGCCGCACCACCGGAGCTGCGTGCGGCGGTGCTGGCCCACGTCTTCGACGACGATAGCGGCTCCGCTACCGACGCAGATACCGAATCCGATGCCGATGCCGGCTCCGCGTCCGCACCCCAACGCCCGGATACGGCCGAGACGACCGGGATGAGGGAGCCGACCGTGGTGACCGACCTCGACGCGCGTCGCGCCCGGCGGCGCCGGATCGCGATGACCCTGTCCGCGGCGGCCGTCGCCGTCGTCGTCGCCCTGGGCGCGGGGGTGCTGATCGGGCGGCAACTCGCGCCGTCACCGGCTCCCGAGGTGAGCGCCGATCAGGATGTCCTGGACGTGCTGCAGGCACCCGACGCGACGCTGACCGTCACCCGGCTCTCCGGTGACAACGGATCGATGTCGGTGGTGGCCTCGCGTAGCCGTAACCAGGCGGTGGCCGTCCTGCGGGACCGGAGCACGCCGCTGCCCGACGACCGGACCTATCAGCTGTGGCTGGTCGGCGGGCAGAACGCGGCGCCGGTGTCGGCCGGGCTGGTGCCGGGTACGGGTTCGGCGGCTCCCGCGCTCATCGACCGGATCGACACCGCCGACGTGGTGGCGGTGACGATCGAACCCCGCGGCGGGTCCGCGGCGCCGAGCCCACCGATCCTGGCTCAGGTGCAGCTCTGAGGTCGGCGGTCGCGACCGGTCGCGACCGCCTCGCACTCACCAGTCCTCGAGCCGGGTGATCCCGTCCTGAAGTGCGCGGGCCAGCAGATGCGTCTTGGTCGGCGCGGGGCGTCCCACGCCGGAGTACTTCGCGCGGATGCGGGCCAGGTGCGTGCTGACCGTCGAGGCGGCGATGAACAGATGTTCGGCCGCTTCCTCTTTGGACTCGGCCCGCAGCCAGGCCAGCAGCACCTCGACCTCGCGGGGCGACAGGGACGGCCGACGCACCGACGGGGTCTCGACGACCGGGGTGGCGGGCGCCGGACGCATCGGAGCGCCCGGACCGACCGGCCGGGGATGCGTGGGCCGGTAGTCGGCGATGCGCGTCACCGGTGCGGGCGGGCGGTGTCCGGGTCGGACCTGTCCCGGCGTCATCCGTCCTGTCGGAACCGGTGCGGGCTGACCCGCTGCGGGGTGGCTCGGCCCAAATCGGCCGGGGACCTGCCGCGCCGGTGCGGGCTGCGCGCTCGCGGTCGCGGTTCGGGTCGTCGGGGCGGGGAAATCAGAATGCGCGGTCGTCACCGTGGTTCCTCACTTGTCGTGTGGCCGCGGCGGTCACGAGGCGTGGTGCCGAGCGCACATCATTCAGGTCGTCACAGCAGATCTTAAGGCTCCGCTCAGATACCGAATAGTCCCAACTCGGGGGACGATCCTTCCGTCTGCAAGCACTTTCCCCTTTTTTGAGGACGTCTCACGCCCGCGAATCTCGTTGACCAGGCGTTGTTTCGATGCCGCCATCGTCACCCGCCCCACTGAAGTCGACGCGATGCTGTCCGTCCGCCGTCCGGACGACGATCGTGCCCACCGGAACGCGGCCGATCGGGTGAACCCGCGCGGTGATCGAACTCCCGGCCGCGACGTCGGCCAGCAGGCCGATCAATCGGGCGCGCATCTCCGCGAGCACCGGGTCACGTGACGATTCGGCCGGGGCACCCGGCTGGGCGGATGCTGCGCCGGCATCGTCGAGCAGGGTCACCGTGGCGCCACGTTCCCGCGCCGCCCACACCGCGTCGACCACCTCGGGTGTATCGAGGGCGCGGGCGCGGATTCCGTCGCGCAACCGGGCCTCGACGAGGCGGCACCGGAATCGTTGCGCAGGCGTCAGCGTCGCCCCGGCGGCGATCGTCTCGAGCAACTGCCTGGCCTGTTCGTCGAGCCGCGCGAATTGACCGTCACGCTCGGCCGTCGCCGCCGCCACCGACGCCGCCGCACTCGCCTCGCGCACGGTCTGCGCCCGCAACGCATAGATCTCGCGTGCCGCCGGACGAATGATCGCGGCGAACAGTGTGGCCATCAACAGCACGGCGACACTGCCGATCTGGGCACCCAACCACGGTGTCGCCTCGGGCCACGCCGCTCCCACCGAACCGAGCATCGATGCACCGAACGCGCACCAGGCGGCCAGGACGCGCCCCCGCACACACATGAAGGCGCAGGTCGCCGAGACACAGCCGCCGACGGTCCCGAACGCGACGGCCGGCGGCGAGTCGCACGCCGCCGTGGCGAGCGCGGGGGCCACCGCCACCATCGTCGCGGTGATGGCCGTCGCGGTGGCGCCCATCGGATCACCGGGCGCGAGGATCAGCGCCCCGACCCCGGTGAACACGAGCAACAGGACCACGAGAAACAGCGGCCAGGACCGCACCCCGCCGGCGCCGAATCCGGCGGTGATCAGGCAGGCGCCGACGAACCAGGCGATCACCGCGTACACCCAGCGCGACTGCAATCCGATGATCGTCGACGCGTCGTTGCGTGGGTGTTGCCGGAGCAGAACGCGCACTGCGGCTTTCATGACTGCCGCCACCACAGCTGGACCGTGGTGCCCGCGCCCGCCGCGCTGCGGATACGGGACCCACCGCCGGGAATCGAATCCATCCGCAGCCGGATGCTCACCTCGATCCCGAGCCGTTCCGGGGGCACCGCGCCGGTGTCGAATCCCCGTCCGTCGTCGATGACGGCCGCCTGCAGCGAGTCCGGGCCGAGTTCGATGACGACCACACATTCGGCGTCCGGGCCGGCGTGGCGGGATGCGTTGCGCACGGCCTCGGCGATCGCCTCCCCGACCGCCGCGATCACCTCGGCCGGATAGTCGGACGGTCCCCGGTCGGTGTCGGCACCCCCGATCCTGGTGAGGTGCACACCGACGTCCTCGGACACCGAGGACACGCTCACCCGCAGACGGGCCGCGGCCTCGTCGCGGGTCACCGGACGGTGCGGACCGACCGCCGCCAGCGAGTCGAGTTCGGACAGCGCGAACCGGGCCTGACCGGCCAGTCGTCCGTCGGCGTCGCCGGACTCCGCCGCCAGCAGGGTGGCGATCACGTGGTCGTGCACCAGCGCGTCGAACCGGGCCCGCTCGACGTCACGCGCGGTGGCGGCGGCGGTCGCCGAGGTGACCCGCAGTGCGGTGGCGCGGGTCTGGTCGAGGGTTTGGCCGGTGCGCCGGATCATGGCGGCGGCGAACAGGAAGATCGAACTGTAGGCGACACCCCAGATGACCTCGGTGATCGTCGAGGCGCCCAACGCACCATGACGGCCGAGATTGGTGACGATCGTCGAGGCACAGATGCAGATCACCAGATGGATCACGCCGACCCACAGCGGGCGGACGAGCACGATGGCCAGACTGGGCAGTCCGCCGAAACTCATCAGCCAGGTCACCCGGTCCGCGCCGCTGGCCACCCCGTTCCAGGCGATCAACCACAGCGCGCAGGCACCGACGTAGCCCACCGAGGTGAGCACCGAGAGTGCGACGAGGACTCGTGGCCTGACCTCGGAAACGAAGCTGTAGGCGAAGATCGTGATGCCGGGGAGAAACGCGGCGACGGCGGCCACCGGGGTGAACCAGGCCGCGACGAACGTCGACGTCGGCGCGAACTCGACGGCGGAGACCAGCAGGTAGGCGAGGAATCCGCCGCCCACGAACCGGGCCATGAGTCGTTGAATGCGGGCTTCCCGGGGCCCCATCGCGGTCATGGGTCGGGCGGGTCGTCGCCGCGGCGCGGCATCGGCAGCCACCCGTCCTCGATGGCCCGTTTGTACAGGTCGATCTTGGTGCGGGTGGGGCGACCGGCGTCGGCATATTTCTGCCGGATCCGCTTGAGGTACTCGTTGACGGTCTCCGCGCTCACCCCGAGCGCGGCACCGACGCCGGCCGAGGTCTCACCCGAGGCGTACAACGCCAGCACCCGCTGCAGTTGCGGGCTGAGGTCGACCGCGGCGAGTTCGGGGTCGCCGTCGATCGCGGCGGCCCACTCGGTGGTGAGCACGGCCCGGCCCTGCCCGGCCGCACGCAGCGCCTCCCGGATCTCGTCCTCGGACGCCGATTTCAGGACCACGCCCAGGGCGCCGGCCCGGGCGGCCGACCGGAGCAACGCCGGATGCTCACCGGAGGTGTAGACCACCGCACCGATGCCCGCGTCGCGCAGCCGGTTGACGTTCTCCCGCGGGGTGGTGCCGTCGTCGAGACGCAGATCGAGCAGCACCAGATCGAGTTCGACGTCGGCGGCCAGCAGTTCGTCGACGGTGGCGGCGGCCCGCACGAGTTCGATGTCGGGTTCGGGCTCGAGGACACGTTCGATCCCCCAGATCGGGGATCGGTGATCGTCGACCATGCCGACCCGAAGAGTTCCGCCGGGCATTGTGACCCCCTTCCCGATCCCTGCGCTGCGTGACGTGTCGTATCACGAGAATCGGACATCGGCCCTCAGGCGTGGGTGTCCACCGCGGGTTTTTCATCCGAACGGGCGTACGCCGGGACGCCGAAAAAGGGGACACCGGGGCGGTCCGTCCGGCAAAATAGAACACGTTCTAGAAACCATACGGCGGGAGTTCGCATGTCCACCCCTACCCGGCATCAGGTCCTCGGCGAGACGGTCACGATGCCCGTCGAGATCCGGACCGCACGCTGTTTCGTCGGCGGATTCTCCGCCGACGTCACCGCCATGCAGCGGGCCATCGACGGTTCGGGCCCCGGAGATCGCCGACTCACCCCGCTGCGGATCCGCCGCGATCGCGGGATGTGCATGCTGGTGTTCGTCGAATACATCGACGGCGACCTCGGACCGTACAACGAGTTCGGGGTGTGTTTCCTGGTGAGCGATCCCGCCGCGCCCGCCCCGTCGCCCGTCGCCGCGCTGCGCTCGCTGTTCGCCGGGGACGCCCGGGCCCTCATCCATCACCTCCCCGTCGACGGCGACTTCACCCTGGCCGCCGGACGCGGCATCTGGGGTTTCCCCAAGACCCTCGCGGACTTCGACGTCGACCACGACTCGGCGACCCGCCACGGCCGCGTCAGCGCCGACGGGGCCCTGATCGCCGACCTCACCGTCAAACCGGGCCTGCCGATGCCGGGCTCGTCGGTGGAGGCGACCCTGCACGCCTACTCCCAGCTCGACGGCGTGCTGCGCAGCACGCCGTGGCGGCTGCGGTCGATCACCGGAACCCGCACCCGGGTCGGCGGCGCGCTCCTCGAGCTCGGCGATCATCCGATCGCCGACGAGCTGCGCACACTGAAGCTGTCCCGGCACGCACTGATGTCGACCTCGGTCCGCAGCCTCGCGATGACCTTCGACGACGCCGAGACCGTGTGACCCGACGGCGCTGTCCGGTGAGTACGTAGACTGGCTCGCAGTCCACCAGCCCCAGTCCAAGGCGGTAGCCCGTGAGCAACATGGAAACCCAGCCGGCGGAAGTCGAATGCCGGACCATCGGTGACGACGCCCGATCCCCGTCCGGTGCGCTGCGGGTGGAGGTGCTCACCGCCCGCGACGTCCCGCTCGGCGGCCCACGGGCGATGACCGTGCATCGCACCCTGCCCCAGCGTGACCGATCACTGATCGGCGCCTGGTGTTTCGCCGATCATTACGGGCCCGACGATGTCTCGAGCACCGGCGGGATGAACGTCCCACCGCACCCGCACACCGGATTGCAAACCGCGAGTTGGCTTTTCACCGGGGAGATCGAGCATCGCGACACCATGGGCAATCATGCGATGGTGCGGCCGGGCGAGCTGAACCTGATGACCGCCGGTCACGGGATCGCACACACCGAGGTCAGCACCCCCGACACCACGGTGCTGCACGGCGTGCAGTTGTGGATCGCGCTACCGGACGAGGCCCGGGACACCACAAGGGATTTCGCGCACTACGAACCACCGCTGGTGACCGTCGGCGAGGTCAGCGCGCTGGTCTTCCTGGGCGAGGTGATGGGTAGCAGTTCACCGGTGCGCACCTTCACCCCATTGCTCGGTGCCGAACTGCACATCCCACCGGGGGCACGGATCACCCTCGACGTGCGCCACGACTTCGAGCACGGCGTCCTCGTCGACTCCGGCGTCGTCGAGATCGCCGACTCGACCGCAGAACCGTTGCGGCGCACCGAACTCGGTTACATCGGCCTCGGCGCCGAGGCGATCACACTGGTCAATGTCGGCAATGAGACCGCCCGCATCGTGCTGCTCGGCGGCGAACCGCTCGACGAGGACATCATCATGTGGTGGAACTTCATCGGCCGCACCCACGACGACATCGTGGCGTTCCGCGAGCAGTGGATGGAACACTCCGAACGCTTCGGCCAGGTGCGGGGTTACGTCGGCGACGTCCAACATCTGCCCGCCCCGGCGCTGCCCGGAACACGGTTGCGCGCCCGGGAGAACACTCCCGGGCGCGCACGTGAGTGACCGATCCGCTCAGACCCCGTTGAGAAGTCGCGCGAAGTTCGCGATGCCCGACGCCTCGGCGGTGGTCGCCGCCGGAGATGCCTCGGTGCCGGTGGGCGCCGACCTCGTGGGCCGATCGCCGGTACCCAGCAGTGCCGCGAGTTCGCGGGCCGCACGATCGATCCGGTCGCCCAGTGTCGCGGTGTCACCGGACCCTCCGGCCCAATCCTGCGCTGCCGCATAGACTCCCGTCGGAATGACCACCATCCGCAGGTAACCGAACAGCGGACGCAGGGCGTGGTCGAGCACCATCGAATGCCGCGGACTGCCGCCGGTGGCCGCGATGAGTACCGGTTTTCCGTTCATCGCGTCGACGTCGACGAGGTCGAAGAAGGTCTTGAACAGACCGGAATACGACGCGTTGAACACCGGTGTGGCCACGATCAGGGCGTCGGCGTCCTGAACCGATGCGATGGCGTCGCGCGCGGCGCCGGTGGCGAAGCCTGGGGCCATCGACCGGCCCAGGTCGACCGCGAGATCGCGAAGGTCGATGATCTGCACATCGACCCGATCGTCGCCGAGCACCGCGGTGGTGGCGGCGGCGAGCCGGTCGACGAGCATCCTCGTCGACGACGGCTCGCTCAGGCCGGCGTTCACCGCGACCAGGCGGATCATGCGTTCACCGTCGTATCCTGTTCCGCTGCAACATCAGCGGCGTCTCGCGCGGCCACCAGCGATGCGTGGGTGGGCGCGTCGGGAACCTCGGCCGGCCGCCCCTCGGCGAAGCCCTTGCGCAGTTCCGGCAGCACCGCGCCGAGTTCGTCGAGCTGCTCGAGCACCGTCTTGAGCGGCAGACCGGCGTGGTCGACGAGGAACAGCTGACGCTGATAGTCGCCGAAGGTCTCGCGGAAGGACAGTGTGCGATCCACGAATTCGGCCGGGCTGCCCACGGTGAGCGGGGTTTCGCGGCTGAAATCCTCCAGCGACGGGCCGTGTCCGTAGACCGGCGCGTTGTCGAAGTAGGGCCGGAACTCGTTGATCGCGTCCTGAGAGTTCTTGCGGATGAAGAACTGTCCGCCGAGACCGACGATCGCCTGGTCGGCCTTGCCGTGTCCGTAGTGCTCGTAGCGCTCGCGGTAGAAGTTGATCAATCGCTGGAAGTGGTCCTTGGGCCAGAAGATGTTGTTGGCGAAGAAACCGTCACCGTAATAGGCGGCCTGCTCGGCGATCTCCGGGCTGCGGATCGATCCGTGCCACACGAAGGGCGCGACGTCGTCGAGGGGACGCGGCGTCGAGGTGAACGATTGCAGCGGCGTGCGGAACTTGCCCTCCCAGTCGACGACGTCCTCGGTCCAGAGCCGATGCAGCAGGTGATAGTTCTCGATCGCGAGGGGAATGCCCTGACGGATGTCCTGGCCGAACCACGGGTACACCGGGCCGGTGTTGCCGCGGCCGAGCATCAGGTCGACGCGGCCGTCGGCGAGATGTTGGAGCATCGCGAAGTCCTCGGCGATCTTCACCGGATCGTTCGTGGTGATCAGGGTCGTCGCGGTCGACAGTTGCAGGCGCTCGGTCTGCGCGGCGATGTAGGCCAGGGTGGTCGTGGGCGACGAGGAGAAGAACGGTCGGTTGTGGTGCTCACCGAGCGCGAAGACATCGAGACCGATGTCCTCGGCCTTGCGGGCGATCGCGACGATCGCCTTTATGCGCTCGTATTCGGTCGGTTCGACACCGGTCGTCGGATCGACGGTGATGTCGCTGACGCTGAAGAGTCCGAACTGCATGTCACGCCTCCTGGCTCTGAGATGTCCGGGTTGCCGGAGTGGTCACCCAGTCTAACCGGACCACGGTCCGATTAATTCCGAGTGTGGTTCTCCCGGCGAAAGGCGTGGGTTAGTGTGGGCTTACCCAAGAGGAGGAATCGATATGAAAGTTCGGAAGTCCCTGGCCGCAGCGCTGCTGGCCACCGCGACTCTGCTCGTCGCCGCAGGCTGTTCCGATGACACGTCGGACACCGTGAGCAGTGCCGCCAGCGACGCGTCGGCAGCGGTCGCATCGGCAGCGAGCGACGCCAAGCAGGCCGTCGTCGGGCTCAGCTCCGACGACGCACAGGTCATCCTGCGCAAGGCGGTCGACCCCGCGACGTCGTCGGAGGAGATCGAGGCCGTCGTCGACACCACCAACCCGGTGACCAAGGGCGCGCTGATCGCCTACGCCAAGGGCTCGAACATGGCCGGCTACACCCCCGAGGTCTACGCCGTCAAAGAGGTGAAGGCCGAGGGCGACAACAAGGCTGTCGCGACCGTCGCGGTGAAGAGTCCGCACGCTCCGCAGCCGATCGACATCACCTTGGCCTACACCAAGGTCGACGGCGACTGGAAGCTCAGCGGTGACGCCGTCACCCAGCTGACCTCCATGGGCGGCCAGCACGGCGGCTGATCGCCGACGATCCACGCACACGGAACTCGCCATTCCCGGGCATCCCGGATGGCGAGTTCCGTCGTTTTGCACGATGTCCGACGCGAGCGTTACGCGTCCGTGACGTTCGTCGGCTGCAGTGGAGTACGACAGAATGGACGTCGCGCCCCCTCCCTCTCGGCCCCGAGCCGCGAGGATGGAGAGCCGAGTCGTCGGGCACCAGGAGGATTCCCATGCGGGTGAGCGACCATCCCACACAGCCGATCGTGCCGTCGGTCACCGAGGAGATCCGGCGTTGGCCCGCGGGCGACCCCGGGACGCCGATCGTCGAGTACCAGGCGCCGGAGGTGTCATCCGGGGGCATCGCGCCGGAAGCGGCGGCCATGTCGCACGCGTCGGGACGGTTCTCCACCCCGCCGATGGTCCATCCCGCGATCACGCGGCGCGACGTCGAGGATCGTCCGATCCCGGCCGCCGTCCCCGAGATCTGGGAGTACGCGACCCCGTTGACGTCTCCGCGCCTGCCGGTCACGGCTTCGGTCATCGCGGGACCCATCACGACCCTGTCGTCACGACCACGCGAGAGCAGCGGCATGGCCACGGCCGCGCTGGTCACCGGCATCGTCTCGCTGCCCCTCGCACTGGTCGGAGTGGGAGCGATACTGGGGTTCATCGCCATGGTCCTGGGCACGACCGCCCTCGTCCGGATCGGCACCAGTCGCAACGCCGTCGCGGGGTCGACCCGCCACCGCGGCACAGGACGTGCGATCACCTCGCTGGTGCTCGGCACCGGCAGCATCGTCGTCGGCGCACCCATCCTGCTCGTCATCCTGGCGATCGCCGCCATCCTCTGATCGAGCCGGCCCGACAGGCCATGAACACGAACAGGCCCCACCGGGTGATCACACCCGGTGGGGCCTGTCGTTTGTCCGTGTCAGCTGACGGCGCGCAGGCGACCGCCACCGTTGCCGAGGTCGCGGCCCAACCAGCCCACGATCTCCGACATCACGCGGTTGCGTTCGGCGTGACCGTCGATGCGGGTCAACGAGGGCATGCAGTGCAGGAGGCTGGCGTGGAACGCGGCCTCTCGGGACAAGCCGTGACGTTCCGTCACCGACTCGTAGGAGGCGATGCTCTCGTCGAGCGCTCCGTACGTCACGGCGTCCTCGCCGAAACGCACTGCGGTCAGTCGGGGCGTGATCTCCGCCCGGCGCTGGATGTCTTCTACAAGTTCCATAATCATCGTCGCTCCCCCGAGCTCGATCCTTCGACCCTGGCCACTCTGCCTCCCAGTTGAACTGGCACCGGGTCCTTTTACATAGCTTGCCTTGCTAACGGACTTTTGGAAACCGGTGACGCTGATTCTGTGCCGAATACACAGAAAATTTCTGATCCTCGCCGTGCCTCCGATGTTACGTGCGTGACTCGTGTTAGAGGAGTGGCGTATGAGCTTGATGTGGAAGCGTTATCGCGGTGACATGTCCCCGCGACGTCATCCCTCGATCTCACCGCCACTCCCGGACTCATCCCGCCGACGACCCGCCCTCGGCGGATCCACCTGGTGCCGCGGCGTCAGCCGCCATCGCGTCGATCAGGCTCTTCGGACGCAGATCCGTCCAGTTCTTCTCCACATACTCCAGACACGCAGCCCGAGAATCCTCACCGAAGACCTTCGTCCATCCCGCCGGGATGTCAGCAAAAGTCGGCCACAGCGAATGCTGATTCTCATCGTTCACCAGGACGTAGAAACGTCCGTTCTCGTCGTCAAAGGGGTTGGTCATCCCTTCACTCCTCTCTCATCGTGAGTTCTCGTCATGCTGACCGGCCGGTCGCGAACGCAGCCGTCGGTCCAACTCCGGACCGATGATCTGCAGCGCCTCGGCATTGGCGAGGCCGAGGTGGTCGGCGTCCACGTCGACGTTCGTGACGGTGCCACCGACGTGGGGCTCCCACCCGCGGGCGACCGCGCTCGGGTCCTCCTTGTCCCTCGTGGCGGTGAACACCAGCAGCGAGCCGTCGTAGGGGGCGGGCCGGAACTGCTCGACGAGGGATTCGCCGATCGCAAAGCTGTCCATCACCCCCTGGACCTGCTCGGTGTCGAGCAGCTCCATCGAGGCGATCTGCTGCCGGATGATCTCCGCGACCTCTTCGGCGCTGTCCGCGTGGACACTGTCGTCGAGGTCGAACAGGTCGCGCCATCCGCCGAGGAAGTCCCCGACGTACTCCCCGCCCAGCTGCACGCCGACCGGTTCGTCGGCGCCGGTCTCGGCGGTCTGCGCCGGCACCGGCGACGAGTCCATCACCCCGAGGAACGCCACCTCCTCGCCGTCGGCGCGCAGCGCGGTCGCGATCGCATAGGCGACATAGCCTCCCAGCGACCACCCGAGCAGGTGATAGGGCCCATGGGGTGAGACCCGTCGGATCTCCTCCAGGTAGCGGGTGGCCATCTCCTCGACGCTGCGGGCACTCGGCTCGCCGGCGACGACGTGCGGGTCCTGCAGGCCGTACACGGGCCGGTCGGCGAGGTACGGCACGAAGCCGCCGTAGAACCACGCCAGACCGCCGGCCGGGTGGACACAGAACAGCGGTGGCTGTGAGCCCTGCGCGTTGAGCGTGATCAGCACCTCGCCGGAACCGCTGCCACCCCCTTCGATCCGGGCGGCCAGACCGCGGGGCGTGGGGTCGTTGAACAGCCAGGCCAACTCGAGGTCGTGGCCGCGCTCGCGCAATCCGGCCAGCACCCGCGTCGCCGACAGCGAGTTGCCGCCGAGATCGAAGAAGCTCTGTGTCACGCCGACCTGCTCGGCCTCCAGCACGTCGGCGAACACCGCGGCGACGGCCGCCTCGACCTCGGACGCCGGGGCGACATACTCGTCGACACCGGCGTCGATGATCGCCTCCGGCAACGCCCGCTTGTCGAGCTTGCCGACCGGCGTCAGCGGGAGCGAGTCCAGGACCATGATGCTCGACGGCACCATGTGCGCCGGCAGGCGCTGCCCGACGAAGTCGCGCAGCGCGCCGACGTCGAGGGTCTCCTCGGCGACCACGTACCCGGCCAGGGCCGTCGCCACCGATCCCCCGACCCCGATCACGACTGCCGACTCGACGGACGGATGGTCGGCCAGGACCGCCTCGATCTCCCCGAGCTCGATCCGCAGACCACGCAGTTTCACCTGATCGTCGGATCGGCCCGCATACTCCAGCACGAGTTCACCGTCGCGGTCCCGACGCCACCGCACCACGTCACCGGTCCGGTACATCCGCTCCCCGGCCGCCCCGAACGGGTTGACGACGAATCGTTCGGCGGTCAGGCCCGGACGATCGAGGTAGCCGCGCGACAACGCGCCGCCCACGGCGTACAGCTCGCCCGGCACACCCACCGGCACGGGTCGCAACCGTCCGTCGAGGACGAGGAGTTCGACGCCGGCCAACGGTCGGCCGAGACGGACCGGCTCACCCGCACGCATGGGGGCGCTGAGCGTGATGCCGATCGTCGTCTCGGTGGGGCCGTACAGGTTGTGGATCGGCACGTGCGGCGACCACGCGTCCACCAGGGACGGGGGCACCGCTTCGCCGCCGGCCATCAGGGCGGCCAGATCCGGCAAGGCGGCCGGATCGAGGGTCGACAGCACCGTCGGCGTGAGGAACGTGTGTGTGACCCGATGCTCCTGCATGAACTGTTGCAGCGCATGGCCTCCGACCGCATCGCTCGGACGGTAGGCGAGAGTGCCGCCGTTGACCGTCGCCAGCAGATACTCCAGGACCGACGCGTCGAAGCTCGGTGAGGCGAAGCCGAGGACGACCGGTGCGTCGGCCACCGAGAGGCGGGCCGTCTCCTGAGCTGCGAAGTTCGCCAGACCGGAGTGGGTCACCGAGACGCCCTTGGGCCGACCGGTCGATCCCGACGTGTAGATCACGTATGCCACGTTCTCCGGGCGGACCGTCCCCGCGGTCTCGCCGTCCGCGATGGGGCCGCCGGGCAGGCCGTCCACGGTCGCACCGATCTCGTCGTCGTCGAGGTGGATCCAGTCGAAGTCGCGGCCCGGCAGGTCCGACGTACGAACCGTCAGCCCCAGGATCGCCCCGGAGTCCTCGACCATGTTCGCGACGCGTTCGGCCGGATAGTCGGGGTCGATCGGCACGTATCCCGCGCCGGTCTTGGTGACGGCCCAGATCGCGGTGAGCAGGTCGACCGACCGGCCGATGGCCAGGGCGACCAGCGATTCGACGCCGATCCCTCGTCCGATCAGCCAGCGCGCCAGACGATTCGAGCGCTCGTCGAGGTCCCGATAGGTCAGCGAGGCGTCGTGGCCGTCAACGACGGCGACGCGATCCGGGTGGCGTGCCACCGCCGCACCGAACATGTCGGTGAGCAGCATCGGCCCGGTCCCCGGTCCGCCCGAGACCGACGTCAGACTCTCGACCTGTTCCCCACCGATCAACGGGATGTCGACGGTGAGTGTGTCCGGCGCGTCCGCGACGGTCCGCAGGATCTGCACCAGCGCGTCGATGAACACCTGGACCTGCGCGGCGTCGAATGCGTTCGGCAGATACTTCACCGTCAACGAGAGTCGTTCTCCCGCAATCGGTGACGTCGACATGTTCAGCGGATAGTGGGTGGCGTCGGAGCCCTCGAAATCGAGGATCTCCAGTCCACCCGTGAGTGACGCATCCGTGGTCGACAACGAATCGGTGTCCACCGGATACGACTCGTGCACGGTGAGGGTGTCGAACAGCGGCCCGACGATCCCGGAACCACCGGCGAGTCCGGACAGTTCGGCCAGCGAGAGGTGCTGATGATCGAGCACCGACACCTTCGTCTCCTGGACGCGTGCGAGCACCGTGGAGATCGGCGCCTCCGGGTCGACGTCGATCACCGCGGGCAGCGTGTTGATGAACAGACCCACCATCGATTCGACACCGTCGAGATCGGCCGGTCGACCGGACACGGTCTCGGCGAACGAGACGACTCGGTTGCCGGTGAGCCGCGACAACAACACGGCCCACGCGAACTGCAACACCGTCGCCACCGTCGCACCCTCGGCACGGGCCACGGCCTCGATGCGCGCCGTCAGATCGGCATCGAGGACGACCGAGAGATCCTGCGGCAGTGCGTCCGCCGTCGCCTCGGCACCCGGCGCGACGAGAGTCGGCGCCTCGATCGGCGCCAGGACCGCGCGCCACGCCTCGCGTCCGGCCGTGTCGTCGGCGGCCGCGAGATGTCGCAGGTAGTCCTCGAAATCACCGTCGCCGGAACCGATCTGGCCGGTGTAGGTGAGACCGGTCGCGTACAGCGCGAGCAGATCGGCGAGCACCAGCGGTCCGGACCATCCGTCGATGAGGATGTGGTGGTTGGTCACCACGAGATGCGCGGTGTCGCCGTGCCGTACGACGGCGAAGCGCATGAGCGGCGGACGTTCGAGGTCGAACGGCGTGCGCCGCTGCATGTCCGCGATCTCCTGCACCCGCGCCGCGATCGCCTCGTCGGTGCCGTCGGCGTCGAGCACCTCCCACGGGACCTGGACCGACGGCGGTACCACCGCCACCACCGCACCGGAAGCGGTCCGGACGAAGCCGGAGCGCAACGCGCGGTGATGCGCGAACAACGCCTGCGCCGCACCGTGCAGCCGATCGAGGTCGACGGTGCCCCCGAGTTCCAGGATCGACTGGACCACATAGACATCCACCGATGCGTCGGTGACGGTCGACGCCAGCTCCGATTCGAAGTGCAGACCCCTCTGCAACGGCGACAGCGGCCAGATGTCCGAGTTCCCGAAGCGTTCGGCGAGTGCGTCGAGGTCGGCCTGGGTGACCCCGGTTCCCGGGACATCCGATGGCGAGAGCCCGGGATCGCCGACGGTCGACAGGTGATCGACGATCGCCGCCAGCTCGCCGCGCCAGCGCGACGCGATGTCGGCGGCGTCGTCGTCGGAGAGCACCGACCGGACGAACAGGAAGTCCGCCGACAATTCGCGACTGTGCTGATCGGCCAGCGTTCCGACGTTCACGGTGAGTGTGTTCATCGCTGTCATCGCACCCGAGACCGTGGCCGGCAGAACGGGAGCCGACGGATCGGCCATGAACGGCACGACGATCTCCTCGCCGGACGAGCGGGTGCCGGCGCCGAAGAAGTTGAACCCGATCGACGGCAACGACGTACCGGCGAGTCGGGCATCGCCGCCGAAGCGCAGGAGCCCGAATCCGACGCCACGGTCCGGCTGACCCAGCCGCTCCTCCTTCGCGGCCTTCACCGCGCGCACCACGTCATCGGCCGGATCGAGGGCCGTCGGTGCGATGGTCGTGAACCAGCCCGCCGTCCGCGACAGGTCCGCGGAGTGCGGATCGTCGCCGCGCGCCACCACCTCCTCGTAGCGCCCGTGGCCCTCCATCAGGACCGTGACCGGCGCGTCGTCGGCGATGGCCCGATCACGCTGCCAGGACCGCACCGCTCGTGCGAGAGCCGCAACCAGCGCGTCGTTGACGTGGCCCGCGTAGGCGTCCGGCACCGTCGTCAGCAACGCCTCGGTGACGTCGGCGTCGATGCGCACCCGTACGGAACCGACCGTCGCGAACGTATCCCGTCGCGGATCGAACGGCACACCGAAATCGGTGGGCGCCCGGTTCACCCGGGTCTGCCACCAGGCCACCTCGTCGTCGCGTTCCGTCGCCTGCTGACCCAGCGCCGCATGCCACGCCCGCGCCGACGTCACCTCGCGCCGGACGGCCGGCTCCTGACCCGACGTCACCGCGCCCCACGCGGTGATGACGTCCTCGATCAGGATCGGCCACGACACCGCGTCGACGCCGAGGTGGTGGACGGCGAGCACCACACGTGCACCGTCACCGCCGACGACCAGCGCCGCGGAGACGATCACGCCGGTGGCCGGGTCCAGCCGGCCGAGCGCATCGGCATGGGCGGTGCGCAGGGTCTCGTCGAAGTCGGGGCTCCCGACGTCGGCGCCGGTGGTCACCTCGCCGACGACGCACCCCGCCCCGTCGCCGAGCGTGTACGCCCAGCCATCCGGCGTCGCGGTCAGCCGCGCGGAGAGGATCGGGTGCGCCCCGACGACGGCGCCGAGCACCGTCGTCAGTGTCGCCAGATCGAGCGCAGGCGGCGCCATCAACACCATCGACTGAGAGAAGTCCGCGAAATCCTCTGGCGCCGAGGACAGTTCGAGCATCCACGCGGCCACCGGCGGAATGGTCACGTCGTCGCCGGCCGGCTCAGGCAGCAGCGGCAGCCGGTCGGTTCCGGCCGACACCGCGATCGCCATCGCGCGAACTGTCTTGTGTTCGAAGATGTCTCGTGGCGACACCGCGAATCCGGCGGCCCGCGCCGCCGACGACAACTGGATCGCGAGGATCGAGTCGCCGCCGAGCGCGAAGAACGACTCGGTCACACTGACCCGGTCAAGGCCGAGGACTCCGGCGACGACCCGGGCGAGGGTCTCCTCGGTGGAGGTCTCGGGCGCGACATAGTCGTCACCACCGCCGTCGAGGTCGGGCAGCGGAAGTGCCCGACGGTCGAGCTTGCCGTTGGCCGTCAGCGGCAGGTGGTCGACCGACACGATCAGGCCGGGCACCATGTATCCGGGCACGGCACGGGCGGTCGCGTCCCGAACGACCTGGGCATCGATCTCGGCGCCGGCCTCGGCGACGACATAGCCGATGAGCTGCTCACCGCGGCCGGGCAGTTCGACCACGTTCGCCGCGGCGGCGGTGACACCGTTCACGCCGAGGAGCGCGGCCTCGATCTCGCCGTACTCGATCCGGAAGCCGCGCAACTGGACCTGGGAGTCGCCGCGGCCCAGGTACTCGATGTCGTCGCCGACACGGCGGGCGAGGTCACCCGTGCGGTACATCCGTGCACCGTTCGGGTCGAACGGATTCGCGACGAATCGGGTCGACGAGAGTCCGGCACGTCCCAGGTAGCCCTGCGCGAGCTGTCCACCCGTCACATACATCTCGCCGACAACGCCCGGCGGCACCGGATGCAGGCGGTCGTCGAGGATGTGGATCGCCAGCGAGTGCAGCGGACGGCCGATCAGGGAGGCCTCGCCGCCCGCGACGAGTGCGCGGTCGAGGGGGCGGTAGCTGACGTGCACGGTCGTCTCGGTGATCCCGTACATGTTGACCAGCTGCGCCGTGTCGTCGGGATGGTCGTCGAACCACCGACGTACCTGCTCGAAGCCCAGCGCCTCACCGCCGAACACGATGTAGCGCAACGGCAGTTCGACGGTCGAGCGTCGACGCGCGTCGATCAGCTGATAGAAGGCGGACGGTGTCTGGTTCAGGACCGTCACACCCTCGGCCGCCAACAGCTCCACGAAGGCGTCGGGATCGCGGGCGAGACCGCGATCGACGATGACCAGCCGGGCACCCGACAGGAACGGTCCCCACAGCTCCCACACCGAGAAGTCGAAGGCGTAGGAGTGGAACATCGTCCACACGTCGGTCTCGAGGAAGTCGAAATCCCCTGCCGCGGTGTCCATCAGTGTGATCACATCCCGATGGGTGATCTCCACACCCTTCGGCAGCCCGGTCGACCCGGACGTGTAGATCACATAGGCCCGTGACGACGGGCGCACTCCCGGTGTGGGCACTGCGGAACTCGCACCGGTCGTCGCCAGGTCGTCGACGTCGACGGCGACAACGGTCTCCGGCAACGAGCCGAAGAGTTCGTGACCCGCCGTCGCGGCATCGGTGATCACGACCCCGGCCGACGCGTCCGACACGATGAACGCCAGCCGATCCGCCGGATTCGTGGTGTCCAGAGGGAGGTAGCCCGCGCCGGCCTTGAGGACGGCGAGGATCGACACCGCGAGGTCCACCGACCGCGCGGTCGCGATGCCCACCAGGTCACCCGTACGGACGCCGTGCGCATACAGGGCCGCGGCCACCGCATCCGAGCGTACGTCGACGTCGCGGTAGGTCAGCGACGTCCCCTCGGCCGTGACCGCGGTGCGGTCGCCATGACGTGCGACGGTCGCGGAGAACAGATCGACCAGTGTGCGGTCGGTGTGCGCGGTCGCCGTCACCGGCGCGGGCAGCGCCGCCAGGTCGCTCGACTCCGTCGTGGAGAGCAACTCGACGTCGCCGACCGGTGTCGTCGGATCGGCCACGAGCGCGGCCAGTACCCGGACGAACCGCTGGGCCATCGCCGTGACCGTCGCCCCGTCGAACAGATCGGTGGCATAGACGATCTGGGCCGGCCATGCCTGCCCGTCGGTCCCGCCGGCGACGGCGAAGGTGAGGTCCACCTTCGCCGGAGTCTCGGGTGCCTCGACCGGCGTGATCGACAGCCCTCCGATGGTGGTCGTCGCACCCGACGCCGACTCCCCCAGCGCGGTCGAGAACTCGGGCAGCGTCGACTGATGGAACGTCAGCAGGATCTGGGTCAGCGGCGCGAACGCCTCCGAGCGCACCGGATCCAGATGTTCCACCAACGTCTCGAACGGGACATCGGCGTGGGCGAACGCGTCCAGATCGGTCACCCGCACCTGATCGAGCAACTCCGCGAACGACATTCCCAAGTCGACACCGGCGCGAAGCACCAGCGTGTTGACGAACATGCCCACGAGGGCATCCAGTTCGCGCCGTCCGCGACCCGCGATCGGTGTGCCGATCGCTATGTCGTCGGTGGCCGACAGTCGGGCGAGCAGCACCGACAGACCGGCGTGCACCACCATGAACGGGGTGACCCCGCGCGCGGCGGCGATGGCGGCGATCCCGTCGACGACGTCGGTGGGGATCTCGAACGCCACCTGATCGCCGCGCTGTGATGCGACGACCGGTCGCGGTCGATCGCTCGGCAGATCCAGCACATCCGGCAGGCCGCGCAGCGCCGACGACCAGTACGAGAGTTGCTGTCCCACTATCGAATCGGCGTCTGCCGCCGAACCCAGCACCCGGTGTTGCCAGAGCGCGAAGTCGGCGAACTGGACTTCGAGCGGCGTGAACGCCGGCTCGCTGCCGGCCGACCGCGAGGCGTAGGCGGTCATGAGGTCGGCGACGAGCGGGGCCATGGACTCGCCGTCCGCGGCGATGTGATGCGCGACGATCGCGACGACGAACTCACCGTCGGCGACCCGCCACAGGCGGGCGCGCACCGGCCACTGGTCGGTCACGTCGAATCCTGCGGTCACGGCCTCCTCGAGGCCGGCCGACGACTCGACCTCGGCCCAGTCCAGGGTCTCCGCGACCGCGGCGGCGGGGGCGATCACCTGGACCGGGACCCCGTCGACCGCCGGGAAGGTGGTGCGCAGGACCTCGTGGCGCACCACGACGTCGACGAGAGCGGCGCGCAGCGCGGCCACATCGAGGTCTCCGTCGAGACGCAGGAGCACCGGGACGTTGTAGGTGGAGGCCGACGGGTCGAACTGGTTGATGAACCACATCCGCAACTGCGCGAACGAGACCGGCGTCCGGTCCGGTCGCGGCACGACCGCCGTCACCGGTTCCAGGCCGGCTCCGCGGCCCGCCACCGCCGCTGCGAGAGCCCGCACCGACGGTGCCTCGAACACGTCGCGAACCGACACGTCCACACCGAACACGTCTCCCACGCGGGCGGCGACACGCGTCGCGGACAACGAGTTGCCGCCGACCTCGAAGAAGCTGTCGACGACACTGACCTGCTCCACGCCGAGGACCTCGCCGAACACCCGGGCGACAGACTCCTCGGCCTCGGTGTCCGGGGCCACGAACTCGGCGGCGATGTCGACGACCGGTTCCGGGAGCGCCTGCTTGTCCAGTTTGCCGACCGGGGTCAACGGAAGTGACTCCAGCACGGCGATACTCGCCGGCACCATGTGCGACGGCAACCGCTGCCCCACGAACGTCCGCAGGGTGCCGGGCTCGACGTCGTCCCGCAGGACGACGTAGCCGGCCAGCGCGGTGGCGACCGACCCGCCGACACCGACGACGACCGCCGACTCCACCGACGGATGCGAGGCCAGCACCGCCTCGATCTCACCCAGCTCGATGCGCAGACCGCGCAGCTTCACCTGATCGTCGCTGCGCCCCACGTACTCCAGGGACAGTTCACCGGTCGCGCCGCGACGCCACCGGACGACATCGCCCGTCCGGTACAGACGGGCACCGTTGTCGCCGAACGGATCCGCGACGAATCGCTCCGCCGTCAGGCCCGCGCGACGGACATAGCCGCGCGCGAGGGCGTCGCCGGTCACGTACAGTTCGCCGGCCACCCCGACCGGTACCACCTGAAGCCGTGAATCCAGGACCAACAGACCGACTCCCGGGATCGGCGCACCCAGCGTCGGCGGTGTGCCCGGACGCAGCGCTCCACTCATGGCGACGACGATGGACGTCTCGGTCGGGCCGTACATGTCGTGGAAGGCCACCCGCGCGCCCCACCGGTCGACCATCGACGGGGGGACGGCCTCACCGCCGGACGCGAGCACCTCGAGGGCGGGCAGTGATTCCGGTTCGAGGGTCGCCAGCACGGTGGGTGTGAGGAATGCGTGGGTGATGCGGGATTCGCGCAGGAACGCCGACAGCGGCTCGCCCCCGAGGGCGTCCTGCGGACGGTAGACCAGGGTGGCCCCGGCCCGCACCGCCATCAGCCATTCCAGCAGCGACGCATCGAAACTCGGTGATGCGAATCCGAGCACCCGCGACTCCTGCGAGACCGCGAACCGCTCGACCTCCGTCACGGCGAAGTTCTCCAGGCCGCGCCCGGTGACCTGGACACCCTTCGGTGTACCGGTCGACCCGGACGTGTAGATCACGTAGGCGACCGCATCGGGATACGGAACGCCGATCAGCTCGTCATCGAGGACGGGCGAGGCGTCGACACCGCTGAGATGCGACGTGAACCCGGCGGAGTCGACGACGGTCCAGTCCACCTCCGCACCGAACTCACGCCGGTGGGCCTGCGTCGTGAGGCCCACCCGGACACCCGAATCGGTGAGCATGTGCGCGATTCGCTCCGCCGGGTAGGCCGGATCGACGGGCAGATACCCGGCGCCCGTCTTCGCGACCGCCCAGATGGCGGTCAACAGCTCGGCGGACCGGCCGATGGCCAGCGCCACCAGCGATTCTGCCCCGACACCCTGCGAGATCAGCCACCGGGCGAGGCGGTTCGACCGCGCGTCGAGCTCGGCGTAGGTGAGAGCGACGCCGGACGCGTCGACGACGGCCGTCGCCTCGGCGTGACGATCCACGACCGCAGCGAACATGTCACGCAGCACACTCGGCGGTCGGCCGGGAACTCCACGGACAGGCGCGAGTTCGGCCGTGTCCTCCGACGTCAGCAGGTCGATGTCGCCGACCGCCACCGACGGGTCGGCCACCATCGACTCGACGACGCGCAGCCACGCCCGGACGAAGCCCTCCACGGTTGTCTCGTCGAACAGCGAACGGGCATAGACGAAGTCGACGGTCATCGGTCCGGCCTCGCTGCGGTCGGTCACCGCCACGGACAGTTCGAATTTGGCGACCTGGTCGGGTAGATCCAGCGGCTGCGCGACGAGGCCGGCGGCCTCGAGCTCCGCGGTCCCCGGATCGCCGTCCACATGGGTGAAGGCGATCTGCGCGAGCGGCGGGAACGCCGTCGACCGCGTGGGTGAGAGTTCGTCGATCAGCTCCTCGAACTGCACATCGGCATGAGCGAACGCCTCGAGATCCTCGCTGCGGACCCGGGCGAGGAGATCGGTCACCGACATCGACGGTTCCACCTGCGTACGCAGCACGAGGGTGTTGACGAACATACCGACCAGATCACCCAGCGCGGCATCGGTCCGACCGGCGATCGGGGTGCCGATGACGACATCCGTCGTCGATGCGAGTCGCGCGACCAGGATGGCCAGGGCGGCATGGGACGCCATGAACGGGGTGACGCCCTGCGTGCGGGCGAAGTCCTCCAGACGGCGGGCCACCGAGTCGTCGACCGGCGTCGACACCACCCCCGCGGGCGTCTCCATGACCGCCGGGCGCGGACGGTCCATCGGCAGGTCGGTCACCGACGGCAGCGACCGCAGGTGCTCCCGCCAGTATCCGAGCTGCGCCGCCATGCGGCTGGACGGATCGTCGGCCGAACCCAGCGTCGCCTGCTGCCAGAGTGCGTAGTCGGCGTACTGCACGCCGAGAGACGGGGCGGACGGCGCCGCCGCGTCGACACGGGTCATGTACGCGCTCAACAAGTCCCGAACGAACACGGCCGTCGATGATCCGTCGAACGCGATGTGATGCGCCGTCAGCACGACGTCAAAGACGTCGGCACCCGAACGACGGACCCGCCCGCGCAGCGGCAGGTCGACGGTCACGTCGAACCCACGGGACGCCGACGCAGCGAGTTCGGCCTCGTCGTCGACCACCTGCCAGTCCAGAACGCGACGGGCCTCGGCGACATCGAGGATGCGCTGGCTCGGTCCGTCGGCATCGAGCGGATAGACGGTGCGCAGCACCTCGTGACGGGCGACGACGTCACCCACCGCGCCGGCCAGGGCGTCGAGATCGAGGGAACCGGTCAGCTGCAACGCCATCGGGATGTTGTAGGCGGGTGAGGCCGGATCGAAGCGGTTGATGAACCACATCCGCGCCTGCGCCATCGACAGCGGCAGCCGGTCGGGCCGTTGCCCGGCGACCAGCGGCGCCACCGTCTGCCCACGGCCGGCCACCGCCGCGACGAGCTCTCGCACCGAGGGCGATTCGAACAGATCGCGCACCGACACGTCGACGCCGAGGGCCTCGGCGACCCGTGCCGCGACCCGCATCGCCGACAGCGAGTTGCCACCGATGTCGAAGAACGACTCGATGACGCTGACCTGCCCGAGCCCCAACACGTCGGCGATCACCGCCGCGACCGCGGACTCGTCGTCCGACGACGGCGCCACGTAATCGCCGATCTCGAACACCGGGGCCGGCAAAGCCTTCCGGTTGAGCTTGCCGGAGCTGTTCAGCTCGATGTCGTCGAGCAGCATCCACACCGACGGACGCATGTACTCCGGCAACGCGTCGGCGACGACCGCCTTGACGACGCCCTCATCGATCGACGCGGGAGCGACATACGCGACGAGATGCTGACCGCCGGTCGGCGAGTCGGCGACCGTGCAGGCCACGTGCACGACACCGGGGGCGGAGGCGATGACCGCCTCGATCTCGCCGAGTTCGATGCGCTGACCACGGAGTTTCACCTGGAAGTCCGTGCGGCCCAGGTAGTCGATCTCACCCCGGTGGTCCCACCGCACCAGGTCTCCGGTCCGATACAGGCGGTCGCCGTCGTCTCCGAACGGGTCCGCGACGAATCGTTCGGCCGTGAGGCCGGGGCGCGAGGCGTAGCCGCGGGCCAACTGCACGCCACCGAGGTAGAGCTCGCCGGGAACTCCCGGCGGCACCGGCCGCAAGCGAGCGTCCAGCACGTAGGTCGTGGTGTTCCACTCGGGTGTGCCGATGGTGACCTTGTCGGTACCTGTCACGTTGACGGAGGTCACATCGACCGTCGCCTCGGTCGGTCCGTACAGGTTGATGATCTGGGTGTGCGGCAACAGCTCGTGCGTACGCGCCGCCACCGGGGTCGGCAAGGCCTCGCCCGAGGTCAGCAGCCACCGCAACCGGTCGAGATGCGCCAGCTTCTCGGCCGGGACGACGTCGAGGAACACCGACAGCATCGACGGCACGAAGTGCACCGACGTCGCCCCCTCGGACGCCAGCAGGTCGGCGATGTAGTCGGGCTCCATGTGACCGCCGGCGCGGGCGATCACCATGGCCGCACCCGACATCAGCGGACCGAACAGTTCGGGCACCGACACATCGAAGGTGACCGGGGTCTTCAGCACCACGCGCTCGCCGACGCCCCACTCGAATTCGATGACGCACCAGCGCATCCGGTTGAGCAGCGACCGGTGCGTCACGGTGACGCCCTTCGGCCGTCCCGTCGATCCCGACGTGAACAGGGTGTAGGCGGCATCGTCGAGCCGCAGCGGCGTCCGGCGCGTCGCATCGGTCACCGGCGGCACCGACAGATCGGCGGTGGCGGTGGCATCGACCTCGATCACCGTGACGCCGTCAACGCCGGCGGCCACCGCGGCTCGGCCTGCGCCGATGAGCACCACGTCGACATCGGCGGTCTCGAGCATGTACTCGACGCGGTCGAGCGGGGTGTCCGGATCGATCGGGACGTACTGCGCACCGGCGGCGAGGACGGCATTGACCGCGAGGACCATCTCCACCGAGCGGTCCAGCGAGACAGCCACGGCCACACCGGGTCCCACACCAGCGGCGATCAGCTCGGTCGCCAGCGCGGACATGCGTGCGGCGAACTCGGCGTAGGACACCGCGCGGCCCTCGTACACGAGCGCGGCCTCGTCCGGCGTCCGGGCCGCCTGCGCGATGATCGCATCCGGGACCAGGTCATCCGGCACTTCGACGACGGCGCCGGTCGACCACCCGTCGACGACCCCCCGTTCGGCGTCGGAGATGAGGACGGCGTCCCCGACCGGATCGGCCGGGTTCGTCACCAGGTCGGACATGAGCGCGACGAAGCGCTCGGAGAGCGTCTCCACCGTGGACTCGTCGAACAGATCGGTGGCGTACACGATCGAGCACGCCCAGTCCTGGCCGGCGGGCGCGGAGCTGACCGTCACCGACAGATCGAGTTGCGCAGGGACCCACGACGGTTCGATCGACCGGACGGACAGGCCGGCGACCGCGATGTCGGCGTCCTCCGCGGATGCCGCCGGATCGAACGACAGCATGACCTGCGCCAGCGGTGCGAAACCCTCCGAACGGGTCGGATTGACCGCCTCGACCACCGTCTCGAACGGGACGTCCGCGTGCGCGAACGCATCGAGATCGGTCACCCGGACGCCGTCGAGCAGCTCGGCGAAACTGGTCGACGGCGCCACGCCCGTCCGCAGCACGAGGGTGTTGACGAACATGCCGACGAGCGGATCGAGCGCGGCGGATCCGCGCCCCGCGATCGGGGTGGCGATGGTGATGTCGTCGGTGGCCGAGAGACGTGCGAGGAGCACCGACAGTCCGGCGTGGACCACCATGAACGGGGTGACCCCGAACTGCTGTGCCACCGCGCCCACGCGCTCGCCCAGCTCCGCCGGCAGGGCGAACCGGACACGGGCACCCTGGTGCGACGCGACCGCCGGACGCTCCCGGTCGGCGGGGAGCTCGAGCACGTCCGGGACACCGGCGAGCTGTTGCCGCCAGTAGGACACCTGCCGGCCGAGCACGGACTCCGGCGCATCCGGCGAGCCGAGCGCGGTGTGCTGCCACAGGGCGTAGTCGGCGAATTGCACTGTCAGCGGCGCGAACTGCGGCTCATCGCCCGCCACGCGCGCCTGGTAGGCGGCCACCATGTCCGTGACGAGCGGCAACATGGACTCGCCGTCGGAGGCGATGTGATGCGCCACCACCGCGAGCAGGTGCTCACCCTCGGACTCGCCCAGCAGACGCACCCGCAGTGGCCACTGCGCCGTGACGTCGAATCCGGTCGTCAACGCCGATTCCAGATCGCCCGGCTCGGCGACGACCGCCCAGTCGATCCGGTCGGCGACCTCGTCGGCCGGGCTGATCACCTGCACCGGCACGCCGTTGACGGCGGGGAAGGTCGTGCGCAGCACCTCGTGCCGCACGACCGTGTCCACGACCGCCCGCCGCAGCGCGTCGACATCGAGCGGGCCGCTCAGTCGCAGCACGACGGGGATGTTGTAGGTCGCCGTCCCTGGCTCGAACCGGTTGATGAACCACATGCGGGTCTGCGCGAACGACAACGGGATCGGTGCCGGTCGCGGTGAGATCGCCACCAACGGTGGCAGTCCCGCCTCCCGTCCGACGACGATTTCCGCGAGCTCGCGGACGGTGGGAGCCCCGAAGATGTCCCGCACCGACACGTCGGCGCCGAACTCCTCGCCGACCCGCGCGGCCACGCGCATCGCCGACAGCGAGTTCCCGCCGATGTCGAAGAACGATTCCGTCACGCTGACACGTTCGACACCGAGCACGTCGGCGATCACCGTCGACACCCGCACCTGCGCGTCGGTCGACGGCGCGACGTACTCCGCTGTCTCGAACACCGGGGCGGGCAGCGCCCGCCGATCGAGCTTGCCGGCACTGTTGAGGGCGATGTCGTCGAGCAGCATCCACACCGACGGACGCATGTACTCCGGCAACGCCTCCGCGACGGCGACGCGCACGGCCTGCTCGTCGACCGTGGACGGCGACACGTACGCGACCAGATGCTGTCCCCCACCGGGGGTCTCGATCACGGTGCAGGCGGCATGCACGACACCGGGCGCCGAGGCGACGACCGACTCGATCTCACCCAGCTCGATCCGCTGACCGCGCAGCTTGACCTGGAAGTCGGTCCGCCCGAGGTACTCGATCCACCCGGAGGTGTCCCAGCGGACGAGGTCACCGGTCCGGTAGAGCCGCGACCCGTCGGGACCGTAGGGATCCGCGACGAACCGTTCGGCGGTCAGTCCAGGCCGCGAGGCGTAGCCGCGTGCCACCTGCACGCCACCCAGATAGAGCTCACCCGGCACTCCCGGCGGCACCAGCCGCAATCGGGCGTCGAGCACGAAGGTCGACGTGTTCCACACCGGGACACCGATCGGTACCACGTCGGTCGCCTCGGTCACATCGACGTAGGCCACCTCGACCGCGGCCTCTGTCGGCCCGAACAGGTTGACGATGGACGCTTGCGGCAACAGGTCGTGGGCGTGCGCGACCACCGACGGAGGCAACGCCTCACCGGAACAGAACAGCCAGCGCACCGAGTCCAGCGCCGAGATCTTCCCCGCCGGGACGACATCCAGGAACACCGAGAGCATCGACGGAACGAAATGCACCGACGTCGCACGTTCGGACGCCACGAGGTCGGCGATGTACATCGGGTCGGCGTGTCCGCCTGCGCGTGCGACGACGATCGTCGCACCGGCCATCACCGGCGCGAACAGCTCCGGCACCGAGACGTCGAAGGTGAACGGGGTCTTGAGCACCACCCGATCGCCCGACGACCACGGGTACTGATCGAGGCCCCACCACAGCCGGTTCGCCACCGACGAGTGCGACACCGTCACACCCTTCGGCCTCCCTGTCGAGCCGGACGTGAACAGGGTGTAGACGGCATCCTGCGGACGCAGCGGCGCGAGACGTTCCGCATCGGTCACCGGGCCGACCGACTCATCCACGTCACCCGAGGTGTCCACCTCGACGATCCGGACGGCCGTACCGAGATTCGCGACCGACGACGGCACGACATCCGAACGGACCAGCACAACACCGACATCCGCGGTCTCGACCATGTACTGCACTCGATCGGCCGGTACGGTCGGATCGATCGGCACGTACTGGCCGCCGGCGGCGACGACGGCGTGGATCGCGACGACCAGCTCGACCGAGCGATCCATCGCCACGCCCACGGCGACCCCCGGCGCGACCCCGGCCGCGATGAGTTCCCGTGCCACGGTGGCGATCCGCGCGCCGAACTCCCGGTAGGTCAGGGTGCGGCCCTCGAACCGCACCGCGGCATCGTCCGGTGTGCGGAGGACCTGTGCGGCAACGGCGTCCGGCACGGAACCGACGGGTACGGCGACCTCGTCGCCGACCGAGCGGTCGGCGATCACCGCACCGGCGGCGGCGGTGAGCAGCGGCACGTCGGCGACGAGGGTCTCCGGCGCCGATGCGGCGGCACGCAGGATCTCGACGACCGCGTCCGCGAAGACCCGGATCTGCTCGTCGGCGAACGCCTCCGGCAGGTATTTCAGCGTGATCGAGAGTTCGTCGCCCATCGGCGACGTGATCATGTTCAGCGGGTAGTGCGTCGAGTCGCTGACGATCGCCTCGGCGATGTCGAGACCACCGGTGAGCGCGGCGTCCGTCGTGGCGAGCGAGTCGGTGTCGACCGGATAGGACTCGTGCACGGTGAGCGTGTCGAAGAGACTCGGGACGTTCGTCAGCGCGATCAGGTCGGGCAGGCCCAGGTGCTGATGATCGAGGACCGACACCTTCGCCGCCTGGAGGGTACGTAGCACCTCCGCGACCGAGGACTTTGGGTCGACGTCCACCACGGCGGGCAGCGTGTTGATGAACAGGCCCACCATCGACTCGACACCCTCGAGGTCCGCCGGTCGCCCGGACACCGTCTCGCCGAAGGTGACGACACGATTGCCCGTCAGCCGCGACACCAGCACCGCCCACGCGAACTGCAGGACGGTCGCGACGGTCGCGCCCTCCGCACGGGCGAGCGAGTCGATCGCCGCGGTCAGCTCCGCGTCGACGACGACGGCATGGTTGCGCGGCAACGCATCCAACGTCGCCTCGACTCCCGGTGCCACCAGCGTCGGACCCTCCACGGGGGCGAGTACCTCACGCCACGCGGCGAGTCCGGCCGCGTCGTCGGCGGTCGCGATGTGCTGCAGGTAGTCCTCGAAATCGCCGCTTCCGGTGGCGATCTGAGCGGTGTAGGTGGCCCCGGACGCGTACAGCGCGAGCAGGTCGGCCAGGACGAGCGGGCCGGACCACCCGTCGAAGAGGATGTGGTGGTTGGTGATCACGACGCTCACACCGGCGTCGTCGCGCACCACGACCACGCGCAGCAGAGGGGGTGCGGCCAGGTCGAACGGCTCGACACGCTGTGCCGCGGTGATCTCCTCGACCCGCGTACGGCGCTCGTCGTCGGACACCGATCCCAGATCGACCGTGTGCCAGGGCACGTCGACGTCATCGCGGACCACGGCGACCACTGCACCGCTCTCGGTTTGCACGAAGCCCGACCGCAGCACCCGATGGTGTGCGACGAGCGCATCGACCGCCGACCTCAGGCGCGTCTCGTCGACGTCACCGCGCAGGCGCAGCACCGCCTGGCTCACGTAGACGTCGACGGCATCGGTGCCGGCGAGTGCGGACTGCAGGTACAGGCCGTTCTGCAGCGGGGACAGCGGCCAGATCGCCGCGCCCGGCGCCTCCTCGGCAATCCGGTCCAGATCCGCCTGTGTCACACCGGTTCCCGGGACATCGGACGGGGACGGTCCGACGACACCGTGCGCGACGACGTCGACGATCGCGGCCAGCTCGGCCGACCACCGGTCCGCGATGCCCTCGACGTCCTCGGCGGTGAGGATGCCCTCGGCGAAGAGGAAGTCCGCGGACAGTTCGCGGCCCGCGGCGCTCGGTCGGGTACCGACGTTGACGGTGAGGACGTTCATCGCCGCCATCGCGCCCGAGACGGTCGCCGGGAGGGCAGGGGCGTCCGGATCGACCATGAACGGCACGACGAGATCGTCGTCGGAGACCGCACGACCACCGGCGCCGAAGAAGTTGAATCCGATCGACGGCAGCGGCCGTCCGGACAACCGCTCGTCGCCGCCGAAGCGTAGCAGGCCGAAGCCGGCACCACGGTCCGGGCGGCCGAGCCGCTCCTCCTTCGCCGCCTTCACGGCGTGGACGGCGTCGTCGGACGGATCGAGGTTCATCGGTGCGATCGTGGTGAACCACCCGACGGTGCGCGACAGGTCCGCGCGGCGCGGATCCAGGCCGGACGCGACGAGTTCCTCGTATCGGCCGTGTCCCTCGAGGAGCACGCCGACCGGGGACTCGTCGGCGATCCCGTTCGCCCGTTGCCACGATCGCACGGCACGCGCCAGAGCGGCGAGCAACGCGTCGTCGACATGCCCGCCGAATGCCTCGGGGACGACGGTCACCAGGGCCTCGGTGATGTCGGCCCTGACCCGGTGCCGGACCGAGCCGAGTGTCGAGAAACGGTCGCGGACGCGGTCGAACGGTGTTCCGAAGCCGGTCGGCTCCGGCAGGCGCGCATCCCAGTAGGCGACCTCGCCGTCGCGATGTGTCGTCTGGTCGGCGATCGCGCCGTGCCATGCCTGCGCAGAGGTGACCTCCGGGCGCACCCGGGGTTCCTGCCCCGACTGCACCTGGCCCCACACCGTGATGACGTCCTCGATCAAGATCGGCCACGAGACGGCGTCCACGCCGAGGTGATGAACGGCGAGCACGACGCGTCCGGCATCGGTGCCACGGACGATCACCGCGGACACGAGCACACCGGCGGACGGATCGAGACGGGCCAGCGCATCCGCGTGCGCCGAGGCGACGGCCTCGGTGAACGCGACGGTCCCCGAGGTCGCGTCCGTCGAGACCTCACGGACCACCGGGCGCGATCCCACGCCGGCGGTCAGCACCCAGTGTCCGTCGACGTCGGCGATCCGGGCCGACAGCATCGGGTGGGCATCGACGACGACGCCGAGCACCGCGGCGAGGTCGTCCGTGGTCAGGCCGTCCGGCGCGATCAGCGCCACCGCCTGGGAGAAGTCGGCGAAATCGGCTGCCGTATGCGAGGATTCGAGCATCCACGACACCACCGGCGAGATCGCGACCTCGCCGGTACCGCCCGACGGGTCGTCGAGCAGCGGGAGCCGCTCGCCACCGGAGGAGACGGCCTGGGCCATGGCGCGCACGGTCTTGTGCTCGAAGATGTCGCGTGGTGTCAGCGACAATCCGACGGCGCGTGCGGCCGACGAGAGCTGGATCGAGCTGATCGAGTCCCCGCCGAGGGCGAAGAACGACTCGGTCACGCTGACCCGATCGACGCCGAGGACGCCCGCGACGATCTGGGCGAGGGTCAGCTCCGTCGACGACGTCGGATTGACGTGATCGGCTGTCTCCGTCTCGATCACCGGTGCGGGCAGCGCGCGGCGATCCAATTTGCCGGCCGGAGTCAACGGCAGGACGTCGAGGACCTGCAGACTGGCCGGGACCATGTGCGACGGCAGTCGCTCGGCGACGAAGTCGCGCAGCGCGGTGACGTCGGTCGAGGCGTCGGCCACCACATATCCGGCGAGCGCGGTGGCCACCGAGCCACCCACACCGATCACCACGGCCGACGACACCGCAGAATGCGATTCCAGTACAGCCTCGATCTCGCCGAGTTCGATGCGCAGTCCGCGCAGCTTGACCTGATCGTCGCTGCGCCCCACATACTCGAGGACGAGATCGCCGGATTCGGCGCGGCGCCAGCGCACGACGTCCCCGGTGCGATACATCCGGGCGCCCGGCTCGCCGTACGGGTCGGCGACGAACCGTTCCGACGTCAGACCGCGACGATCGAGATAGCCACGGGCCAGGGCGACCCCGGCCGCGTAGAGGTCTCCGGGCACGCCGACCGGGACCGGGTGCAGGCGCGCGTCGAGGACGAGCAGCCCCACTCCGTCGACCGGACCGCCGATGTGGACCCCGGTGCCGGGTGTCAGCGCGTGGCTCATCGCGACCGCCACCGAGGCCTCGGTGGGACCGTAGGCGTTGAAGAACCGCAGCGCGGGCGCCCACCGGTCGACGAGCGTCTGGGAGACGGCCTCGCCGCCCGAGATCAGCACGCGCACATCGGGAATCGACGACGGCTCCAGGGTGGCCAGCACTGTCGGGGTGAGGAAGACGTGGGTCAGTTCCTGTTCGCACACGAAGTCCGCGAGCATGTCCCCACCGAGCACGCCCTCCGGGCGGTAGACCAAGGCGGCGCCGCTGCCCGACGCCAGGAGCCACTCCAGGATCGAGGCGTCGAAACTCGGGGACGCGAAGCCCAGCACGCGCGCGTTCTCGTCGACGCCGAAGCGGTCGATCTCCGCGGCGGCGAAGTTGTGGATGCCGCGATAGGTCACCGACACGCCCTTGGGGGTGCCGGTCGACCCGGATGTGTAGATCACGTATGCGGTGGCGTCGAGATGCCGCGGGACGCGCAGGTCGTCCTCGCGCACTGCCGCGCCGTCGAAGCCCGCGAGGACGTCAGGCGAGGCCACGTCCTCCACCGCGCTCCAGGCCACCCCGGTCGGCAGCGCCGACACCCGTGACCGCGTGGTGAGGCCCACGCGCACACCGGAATCGGTGACCATGTGCTCGATGCGCTCGGATGGGTAGTCGGGATCGATCGGCAGATAGCCGGCGCCGGCCTTGGCGACCGCCCACATGGCGACGAGCAGGTCGACCGACCGTCCGATGGCCAGCGCGACCAGCGACTCGGTCCCGATGCCCTGCGAGATCAGCCATCGCGCAAGCTGATTGGACCGCACGTCCAGGTCGGCGTAGGACAGAACCGCTCCGGAGCCGTCCGAGACGGCGACGTGATCCGGATGGGCCGCGGCGACATCGGTGAACACATCGGCGAGCAGACGCGCAGCGGCGCCGGGCCGGCCCGACACCGGCAACAGGGCGGCCGCGTCCTCGTCGTCGAGGAGGTGCGCATCGCCGATCGGCCGGGCCGGCTCGGCCGTCAACTGGTCGAGCAACCGGACCAGCTGGGCCGCCATTTGCTCGGCGGTCGCCGCATCGAAGATGTCGGTGGCGAAGATGAGCGAACCCGACCAGCGGTCGCCCGCATCCGTGATACCGACCGTCAGGTCGACTTTCGCCGGGATCTCCTCGACGGCAACGGAACTCACATGGACACCGGCGACGTCCTCGGCCAGCACCCCGCCTCCGGAGAACTCGGCGAGCACCGACTGGTCGAAGGACAGCAACACCTGGGTGAGCGGCGCGAACGCCTCGGACCGCACGGGATCGAGATGCTCGACGACCGTCTCGAACGGCACGTCGGCGTGCGCGAAGGCCTCGAGGTCGGTGACACGCACCTGGTCCAGCAGGTCGTCGAACGTCATGTCCGGATCGACCCCGGTCCGCAGGACCAGGGTGTTGACGAACATGCCGACCAGCGGATCCAGCACGCGCTGACCTCGACCCGCGATAGGCGTGCCCACGGAGATGTCGTCGGTCGCCGACAGACGGGAGAGCAGGACGGACAGGCCGGCGTGCACCACCATGAACGGGGTGACGCCGCGCTCACGGGAGACCACGCCGATCCGGTCGACGACCCACGCCGGGATCTCGAAGGTGACCTCCGCACCGCGCTGGGAGGCGACTGCCGGCCGTGCACGGTCGGTGGGGAGTTCCAGGACGTCAGGGAGTCCGGCCAACTGCTTCGACCAGTACGCGAGCTGCCGGCCGACGATCGAGCCGGGCTCATCGGCGGATCCGAGCACCTGGTGCTGCCAGATGGCGAAGTCGGCGAACTGCACGTCCAGGGGCGCGAACTCGGGTTCGGCCCCGGCGACCCGTGCCGCGTAGGCCGTGACGATGTCGGCCACCAGCGGCGTCATCGACTCACCGTCGGCGGCGATGTGGTGGGCGACGAGACCGAACACGTACTCATCGGCACCGACCTGCCACAGGCGGGCGCGGACCGGCCACTCGACGGTGACGTCGAACCCGGCGGTGACGGCGGTGGCGAAATCGGACTCCGACGCGACTGTGTCCCAATCCAGTTGTTCAGCAACATCTTCCGTGGGAGACACGACCTGCACCGGGGAGCCGTCGACCGACGGGAACACTGTCCGCAGGACCTCATGCCGGACGACGACGTCGGCCAGCGCCGACCGCAGCGCCGCGACATCCACCGGACCGGCGAGGCGCAGCAGGACCGGGATGTTGTAGGTCGACGCGGCCGTGTCGAACTGATTGATGAACCACATGCGCATCTGCGCGAAGGACAGCGGAATCCGATCCGGACGGATCGGTACCGCGACGACCGGTGCGACACCGACACCGCGGCCACCGATGACCCCGGCCAGTCCGCGCACCGTCGGCGCGTCGAACACGTCGCGCACGGAGAGGTCGACGTTGAAGGTCTCCCCTGCGCGGCCGACGATCCGGGCCGCCGCCAGTGAGTTGCCACCGAGGTCGAAGACCGACTCGGCCACGCTGATCCGTTCGATCCCCAGGACGTCCGCGACGATCTCGGCGAGGATCTTCTCGGTCTCCGTGCTCGGGGCCACATACTCTGCGGCGCCGACGATCTCGGGGTCGGGCAGTCCGCGGCGGTCGAGTTTGCCGTTGACCGTCAACGGCAGTGCGTCGATCAGCATGACCACGTCGGGAACCATGTAGCCGGGCAGTGCGCCTGCCGCAGCGATGCGGACATCCGACGGACTGACGTCGGCGCCGTCGGCGAGGACGACGTAGCCCACGAGCAGTTCGTCGCCGCCGTCGCGCTGTTTCACCGCGGTGGCCGCGGCATCGACCCCGGGGGTGGCGAGCAGAGCGGTCTCGACCTCGCCGAGTTCGATGCGGAAGCCGCGCAATTTGACCTGCGCGTCGCCGCGGCCGAGGTATTCCAGACTTCCCTCGCGCGCGATCGCGAGATCGCCGCTGCGATACATCCGGCGGCCGTCACCGGCGAACGGATCCGCGACGAACCGGCCCGACGACAGCCCCGGGCGGCCCAGATACCCACGGGTGACCTGGGTTCCGCTCACGTAGATCTCACCCGGTACGCTATCCGGGACGGGGCGCAGGCGGTCGTCGAGAAGGTGGATCGTCAGGTCGGGCAGGCCGTGGCCGACGTCGGATCCCTTGGCGGAGGCCACGAAGTCGGGATCGAGGGCACGGAAGGTGGAGTGCACGGTGGTCTCGGTGATGCCGTACATGTTCACCAGCACCGGCCCGACCACGCCTTCGGCTTCGAGACGGTCCTCGTACCACCTCCGCACCTGGGCGAAGTCGAGTGCCTCACCGGCGAAGACCATGTAGCGGACGCTGCCCGCCAGTCGGTTCCGGGTGGCCGGACGGACCGCGGCGGCCAGCTGGTAGTAGGCCGACGGGGTCTGGGAGACGACGGTGGCCTGCTCCGCCGTGAGCAGTTCGGCGAACTCGTCGGGGCTGCGGGTCGTCAGGAAGTCGACGACGACGAGGCGGCCACCGAACAGCAGCGGTCCCCACATCTCGAACACCGACACGTCGAACGCATAGGAGTGGAACATCGTCCACACGTCATGCTCGGTGAACGCATAGTGCTGCTGGGCCGCCGCCATCAGTGCCACGACGCTACGATGCTCCACGACAACGCCTTTGGGACGTCCGGTGGACCCTGAGGTGAAGATCATGTAGGCGGCGCCGCGCGCGTCGATCGCGCTCGGCAGCGACACGGTGGCCCCGTCGGCGTCGGCGAGGAGTTCGGAGACCGTACGACGTTCGACATCGAGGAAGCCGAGCGCCTCGCGCCCGTCGTGGTCGGTGATGACAAGCACCGGATCGGCGTCGGAGACGACGAAGGAGAGGCGATCGGCGGGATGCGAGGTATCCAGCGGAAGGTAGGTGGCGCCGGCCTTGAGGATGCCGAGGATCGCGACCATCACGTCGACGGTGCGCGGGGTCGCCAGACCGACCACGCTGCCCGTGGTGACACCGGAGGCGAGGAGCCCGGAGGCCACGGCATCCGAGCGGTCGTCGAGCTCACGATAGGTCAGCGCACCGCCTGACAGGTCGGTGATCGCGACGCGATCGCCGAAGCGATGCACCGCCGACCGGAAGATGCCGGGCAGGGAACCCCAGTCGCTGGTGCCGGCGACGGCGTAGGCGCGTTCGCGGATGTCGTCGATCGCGGTCTGGATCGCCGCGGCGATACCTGCCGGATCGAGTCCGTCCTTGGGGATCAACGCGGTGACGATCGCGCTGACCGCCGCCTCGGTGTCCAGGCCGCGCGAGGCGAACACCGATGCGGTGGGCGCGACCCGACCGTTGAGTTCGGCGAACGTCACCGGCGAGGCGGTCCCGGTCAGCGCGACAGTCCCCGGTTCGAGCTGGGCCGCAATGGTGATCAGGTCTCGCGTCGGCGGACGCCGCCCCCATCCCATAGAAATGTCTACTGCGTCCAAGCCGATCTCCGTCACGTTCGCTCGCTGCCTTCCGACTCAACCGAATCCGTCGAATGTTCGTTCTGTGTCACCACGCTTCGGGCCCGATCCCGTAGCTCGCTGAGGAGACCGTCGAAGCCTTCCGGCCCGGCCTCGGCCAGACCCGGCACCAAAGTCATCAGCGCCATCGTCAGCGCCGAATCCGCGTCTGGTGCAGTGGGTCCCATTGCCTGCGCCATGATGTTGACGTCACCGAAGGTCAACGTCGCGGCGCCGCTGACCGCCATCGCGGTCGGGTCGGCCGCCGCCGCCTCCGACACGAGGTCGGCCAAGCTGACCTCGACCGCGTCGGATTCCGGCGCCGCGGACATGATCTCATCGGACAGCCGAATGCTGACATCGCCGACGACATGCTCGGGATCGGCGGCGACCGTCTCGAGCACCTGCAGATAGCGTGACGCCAGCCGCTCGATCGTGGTTCGCTCGAAAAGGTCTGTGGCGAAAAGGAACTGAGCTCGCATCGCTCCCCCACGCTCGTCCCGGTCGGGATCGTTGGGGAACAACGTGAGCTGCAGATCGACCTTCGCCGACGTCAGTTCCTCGTGCACCGGAGCCACGGTCAGCCGATCGAACTGCAGAGTCGGGAAGTCGACGTCCTGGAACGCCAGCATCACCTGGTAGATCGGGTTGTACGAGGTCGGTGGCTTCGGCAACGTGCGCGACACGATGTTGTCGAACGCCACGTCGGTGTGCGACATGTCGGCGAGATCGTCGTTGCGCACGCGTTCGAGCAGGTCGACGAACTGCTCACCCGGATTGACCCGGGTCCGCAGTGCCAGCGTATTAACGAACATGCCGACGACGTCGTCGAGGCTCTGCTCGCCGCGGCCCGCGAACGGCGTACCGATCACGAGGTCGTCGCGACCCGACATGCGGTTGAGCAGAACCGCGAATGCGGCGTGCACGACCATGAACAGTGTCGTGTGGTGTTGCCGGGCGACATTCTCGAGCAGCCCGACGAGTGCCGCGGGGATCTCGAAGTTCACCGCATCACCAGCGAAGCTCGGCGACTTCGGCCGCTGGTGATCCAACGGCAGTTCCAGTCGTTCCGGCACGCCCGCCAGCCGTTCGTCCCAGTAGGCGAGCTGACGCTCCCCCTCGGTGACGCCGTCGGCGTCGAGCACGGCCAGCCGCTCGGAGACCCAGAGGCTGAAGTCCGCGTACTGCACCGGCAGCGGTTTCCACGCGGGCTCGGCACCGTTGCTCCGCGCTGCGTACGCGGTCATCAGATCGCGCGCGAGCGGCGACATCGACGCCCCGTCGGCGCTGATGTGGTGCACCACGAAGACCAGGACGTGCTCGTCGGAGGCGATTCGTAACAGCACCGCCCGCACCGGAGGGCGGGTGGCGATGTCGAATCCGGCACCGGTGACCTCCGCGATCGCGGCCTCGAGAGAGGTTGTGACCTCGCGCAACTCGACGGTGAGATCGCTCTCGACGACGTCCGCGGGCATGATCACCTGGATCGGCTCGCCGTTGATCATCGGGTAGGTGGTGCGCAGGGACTCGTGCCGCCGGACGATGTCGGCGGTGGCCAGCTGCAGTGCGGCCACGTCGAGATCTCCGGTGAGACGCAACGCCATCGCCACGTTGTAGGCGGCCGAATCGGGGTCGGCGCGGTTGACCAGCCACAGCCCGCGCTGCATCTCCGAGACGTGCACCAGTTCGGCACGGCTGCGGGCCAGCAGCGGCGGCGCACTCTGACCCGTCGGGCCGCCGGCCAGCGCCTGCGCCAGGGTGGCCACGGTCGGCCGCTCGAACAGGAGCTTGACCGGGACCTGACGATCCAGCAGCGCCGACAGCCGCGACGTCACCTTGGTGGCCGACAGGGAGCTGCCGCCGAGGTCGAAGAAGTCGGCATCGGCGCTGACCCGGTCCTGCCCGAGCACCTGACCGAAGATCCCGGCGACGACCGCCTCCATCTGCGAACTCGGCGCCCGATAGGGCAGCGATGCGGTGAAGTCCACCGGCGGAAGGGATTTCCGGTCGATCTTGCCGGACGTGGTGAGGCGGAATTCCTTCACGACGACCAGCGCGTGGGGAACCATGTAGCCCGGCAGATGCGTGGCGGCCTGCTCGAGGATGCGCTTGGGCTCGGCCGGGGCGCCGTCGACGAGTTTCGCGTAGGCGACGAGCACGTCCTCGCCGCCCGGGCCGGGAACGCCGAGGCTCACGACCTCGGTGACCAGCGGGTGATGCAGGATCGCGGCGTCGACCTCTCCCGGCTCGATCCGCAGTCCGCGGATCTTCAACTGGAAGTCGGTTCGGCCGACGTACCGCAGATTGCCGGTGGCCGTGCGCACCACGCGATCTCCGGTCCGGTACATCCGCTCACCGGCGCCGAACGGGTTGGCCACGAAACGTGTTGCGGTCAGATCGCTTCGGCGGTGATAGGCACGTGCGAGCTGGATGCCCGACAGGTACAGCTCACCCGGGACGCCCTCGGGGACCGGGCGCAGCGTCTGGTCGAGGACGAGCGCGCCGACTCCCGGGACGGCGCGGCCGACGGTGACCTCGTCGCCCTCGTGCATGGGTCCAGCAGCGGTGGCCCAGATCGTGACCTCGGTGGGTCCGTACAGGTTGAAGAACGCGCGCCCCGCACGTGCCCAGCGTCGCATCAGGTCCGGCGGGCAGGCCTCGCCGACGCTGATGACGCGTCCCAGGCTGGGGACCGCGGCGGGCTCGAGGGTGCCCAGCGCCGACGGCGTCATGACCGCGTGGGTCACCCGGTGCCGGTCGATGAGCGACGCGAGTTCGTCGCCGCCGTACACACCGGCCGGGCTGATGACGAGTTCGCCGCCGGTGCCCAACGCCATGAGGATCTCGAAGATGGACGCGTCGAAACTCGGTGAGGCCACGTGCAATACGCGCGAGCGCTGGTCGAGACGCAGGATCTTCTTCTGGTTGGCGACCACGTTGGCCAGACCGACGTGGCTGACGGCGGCGGCCTTGGGTCGGCCCGTGGAGCCGGAGGTGTAGATGAGATAGGCGAGATCGTCGACACGCGGGACGCGACGGAGTTCGTCACTGTGCAGCCGAGCACCGCTGTGGCCGGCGAGCTGCAGTTCGACCGTCTCGTCGTCGACGGCCAGCCACTCCACGCCGGCCGGGGCCTGCGCGCGGACGGCCACCGACGTCAGACCCATCGACGCCCCGCTGTCCGCGAGGATCTCGGCCAGGCGCGCCGGCGGGTGACCGGGGTCGATGCTGACGAACGCGGCACCCGATTTCGCCACCGCGATCATCGACGTCACCGACAGGTGCGACCGCGGGATGCAGATGGCCACCACGTCGCCGGCACCGAGACCGCGCGACACCAGTTCTCGCGCAAGCTGATTCGAGTTGGCCTCCAGCGTGGACCAGGTGATCGTGGACGTGCCGCTGATCGCCACCGCCGCCGGGTTCGACTGCACCAGACCGTTGAACAGCAGATCGCGCAGGGTCTCCGGGATGACCCGGGACTCGGCCGGTGCGGTCAGCTCGGCGACGTCTCCGGTGCCGAGCAGGTCGATAGTGCCGACCGGTCGGTGAGGCGCGTCGATCATCGACTGCAACACGGTGATCAGCTGCGCGCCGACCCGCTCGATGGTGCGGTGATCGAACAGATCGGACGCGTAGGCGAGTTCGACCTCGTAGCCGGACGCCCCGACCTGATCGGTCACCGTGACCGACAGGTCGAACTTGGCTGCGGGCACACGGGTGTCGAGAAGCTCGGCCGAATCGACCCACTCGTCGAGGGCGGCCGCCTGACCCGGATGCATCGTCAGCGACACCTGGAACAGCGGGGTGTGCGCGGCCGAGCGTTCCGGGGAGACGGCCTCGACGACCCGCTCGAACGGGATCGATGCGTGCCGCATCGCGCGGGTCCGGGTGGTGTGGGCGCGGTCGAGCAGCTGTGCGGTCGTGTCGTCGGGGCGCAGCGCGGTCCGCAGCACCACCGTGTTGACGAACATGCCGACCAGGTCGACGGTCTCGGGCTCGTCGCGGCCCGCGACGGCGGTGCCGATCGCGACCTCGTCGACCTCGGCCCATCGGGTCAGCAGCACCGCGAACGCGGCGTGCAGCACGGAGAACGGTGTGACGTTGTGATCACGCGCCAGGGTGCGGATGGCCGCGGCCAGCTCGGCGTCGATGACGGTGTCGACATAGCCACCGGCACCGGTCGCCACGTGCGGGCGCGGCCGGTCGGTCGGCAGCGGCAGGAACCCGGGCAGGTCGGCGAGTTCGTCCTGCCAGAACGACAGGCCCTCGGCCGCCACCCCGGTCGGGTTGTCGGCGTCGCCGAGGAGTTGCTGCTGCCACATCGCGAAGTCCGCGTACTGCACGTCGAGCGGCGCGAGTCCGGCTTGCGCACCCTCGCGCCGCGCGGAGTACGCGGCGAACAGATCACGGATCAGCGGCATGAGTGAGAATCCGTCACCGGCGATGTGGTGGAGCACCACCATCACGACGACGCCGTCCCGGTCGGACAGGATGCGTGCGCGGAACGGGATGTCGTGGGCGAGATCGAATCCGCGGGCGGCCTCACCGGTGAGGACCTCGTCGAGACGATCGTCGACGGCGGCCACCTCGATGTCGAGGAATCGCAGTGCCTCGTCGGTCGTGAGAATCTCCTGGACCGGCTCACCCCCCTGCGACCCGAACCGGGTGCGCAGGCTCTCGTGCCGCTCCACCAGGTCCACCAGGGCTTGCTGCAGCGCGGTGACATCGACATCGCGACCGAGGCGCACCGCGCCCGGCATGTTGTAGGTCGCGGCACCGGGATCCATGCGATTCACGAACCAGAGTCGGGTCTGCGCGTGCGACAGCGGGATCGTCTCCGGGCGCGGGTGCACACGGGTCAGTGCGGGCCGGCCGTCGGTGCCGCCGGAGCGCGATCGTTCGGCGATCTCACCGACGTCGACCGAGGTGAACACGTCGGTCAGGTCCACCCGCACGTCGTGCTCCACCCGCGCACGCGAGACCAGGCGCGCCGCCATCAGCGAGTCGCCGCCGAGCTTGAAGATGTTGTCGCGCAGGCCGACCTGATCAACGCCGAGCATCTCACCGACCAGCATCGCGAGCGCCTGCTCGACCGGCGTGCGAGGAGCCTCATAACCGACCACCGGCCGCAACTCCGGTGCCGGCAGCTGCTTGCGATCCAGCTTGCCGGTCGCGTTGATCGGGAACTGCTCCAGCAGAACGGCGGCCGACGGAACCATGTGCGACGGAAGGTGCCGTCGGCACCAGGCCAGGGCGGCGGCCTCGCTGACGGAGTCGTCGTCGGAGCGCAGATAGGCGACCAGGACGGGACCCGGGCCGAGGTCGGTGCGGGCGACCACGGCGGTCGCGTCGACACCGGGCATGCCGTCGAGGACGGCCTCGATCTCGCCCGGCTCGATGCGTTGGCCGCGGATCTTCACCTGGAAGTCGGTGCGGCCGAGGTACTGGATCTGTCCGTCGGCGGCCCAGCGCACGAGGTCACCGGTGCGGTACATCCGGGCGCCCGGCCCGCCCGCCGGATTCGCGACGAACCGGTCCGAGCTCAGATCGGCACGGCCCACGTAGCCGTCGGCGAGCTGACAACCGGCGAGGTAGAGCTCACCGGCGACGCCGACAGGTACCGGCTGCAGCCGCGGGTCGAGGATGAGGACGTCGGTGTTCGCGACGGGACGACCGATCGGGACGGGACCGTCGCCCGGGACGACCCGGTATTCGGTCACGTCGATGGCGGCCTCGGTCGGCCCGTAGAGGTTGACCAGCTCCGCGGAGGACCCGCCGAGCACGCGGTCGGCCAGGAGCCGCGGCAGCGCCTCACCGGAGGTGAAGACGCGACGCACGGATGGCGGCAGCAGGGTCTGGTGGCCGTCGTTGATCAGTACCTCGGTGTACACGTCGAGCATCGACGGCACGAAGTGCGCGACGTTGACCTCCCATGAGGTGATCAGGTCGAGCAGGTACTCGGGATCGCGGTGACCGTCTGGCCGGGCGATCACCATCGCGGCGCCACGGGCCAACGGCCACAACAGTTCCCAGACGGAGACGTCGAAGGTGAACGGGGTCTTGTAGAGCACCCGGTCCCCCGCGGTCAGCGGATAGTTCTCCTGCATCCAGGCGAGACGGTTGAGCACCGCGCCGTGTGCGACCTGGACACCCTTGGGCGTACCGGTGGAGCCGGAGGTGAACAGGACGTAGGCCGCTTCCGGACCACCGCCGACGACGTCGTGCTCGCCGGGTTCGGCGTCGCCGCCGCGGACATCGAATCCGATGGACGCCAGCCGCGCCGCGTCGAGGACGGTCCGAGCCGACACGGTGTCGACGATCAGCGCGCGCCGCTCGTCGGGCTGCGCCGGGTCGACGGGGACATACGCCGCCCCGACGGTCAGGACGGCATAGATGGCCGCCAGTTGCGCCACACCGCGGTCGAGCGCGACCACCACGTGGTCGCCGCGGCCTGCCCCGGCGTCCACGAGGTGATCGGCCAGCGTGCGACGCAGCCGATCGAACTGCGCATACGTCCAGATCTGGTCCTCGAACACGACCGCCGTCGCGTCCGGGTGATCGCGCACCGTGCGCTCGAACGCCGCGAGCAGGTGGGTGTCGGTGACGGGCTCGGTCAGTGCCGGTCCCTCACCGAGGCGGACCAGGGCAGCGCTCTCGTCGGTACGCAGCAGGTCGACGGCGCCGACGAGCGCATCGAGGTCGGCGAACAGACGGTCGAGGAAGATCAGGAACCGCTCGAGATGGCCGCGGAGTTCGTCCTCGGAATAGAGATTCGGGTTGCCGTGGAAGTCGACGACAAGTCGCGCCCCGGGACTCGCCTGATAGACGTTGAGGCGCAGATCCTCGAGGATGCCGGACGTCAGGATCTGGTAATCGACACTCGCGCCGGACATCTCGATGGGCTTGTCGAAGAACATGAGGTTGACGATCGGACCGAATGACGCGGTGTTGGCGTCGTTCAGTCCGGCGTCGATGCGGATGTCCTCGAAGCGGTACCGCTGGTGTCGTAGCGCCCCGGTCAGCTCCAGGGTGACCTGATCGATGAGCGTGCGCATCGACAGATGCGAGATGTCGCGCGCGCGCACCGGCAGCATGTTGGCGAGCATGCCGCTCGCCCGCTTGATCTTGGCGGTTGCCCGGCCGGTGACGGGAAGGCTCAGGACCACGTCGTCGGTGCCGGCCATCCGGGCGAGGTAGGCGGAGAACCCCGCGGTGAGGAGAACAGCGGCCGAGGTGTTGAGGTCGGCGGCGACACGATCGAGTTCGCCCTGCTGCGCAGCGGTCAGCTCGGAGCCGGCGACGATGTTGCGCGGGGACAGCTCGGCGGCGACGGAGCTCTCGGCCAGGGTGACCCGCTCCGGCAGGTCACGGACCCGGTCGACCCAGTAGTCGCGGTCCGACACGCGGCGGGTGCCCTCGATGTATTTCTTGTCGTCCTCGACGAGTTCTGCCAACGACGCGCCCGGTTTTGCCGAATATTCTGTTCCGGCGACCGCGGCATTATATCGATTCACGACATCTTGAACCGCCATCAATCCCGCATATCCGTCGAGCGCAATATGATGCGCGCGCACATACCAGAAATGACGATCATCGGAAATCTGGAGAAGTGTGGAAACGACGAGTTTGTCGGTGCGCAGATCCATTTGCCGCTGATAATCGTCATTCATCCACTGCATCGCGGCGGCCGCCGGATCGGAATGACCACGGAAATCACGGTATTCGAGATCATTGTCGAGAGATTGGTCGACGACCTGCATCGGGATGCCGTTGACCTCGACGATCCTGGTGAACGCCGACTCCTGCGCACGCCCGTTGTCGACGACAGCGCGCCGGAACAGCTCGCGATCCAGTCGTCGATCCTGATCCCGGATATCGAGATATTGCGCAACGGTGACGGAATAGTCTGCCGACAGATTTTCCGCGAACCACATACCTCGCTGCGCAGCGGTGAGCTCCAGAGGTACGAGCTCGGACTCAGTGCCGTCGTGGAAGTTGTCGACTGACCCCATTGCCTCTCTCTTCCAGGTCATCGGCCAGCCCGATCAGGCATCGGCCGGTTCGACCGACACCGGAACCGTGTTGGGCTGTCTGTTCCGGGGGAAGGCTGTTCCCTCGCAACAGTGTGCGTCATTATCCACCTTTCACAACGAACTTCACCATGATTCGATTGAATGGCACAGCGTCCCCGTGACCTCACAAATCGCTGATCACGGACTGGCTCACGATAGGATTTCGATCTGGCCACCCGGTTCGTTACCGATCGGTCGGCCGAGTCCACCAAACGTATGAACATTGTGATCGCAGTCGTAATGATTTCGTGTCCTCCGACGACAGTCCTGCGAGGACATCGGCGATGATTTCGGTACCCTGGCCCACACGGACGCTCTCCCCCAGTCCGAGGTGTGACGCCAGTACGTCGCCGGTGCCCAGGTGCGCGTGTCTTGTTCGTCCGGCCGTGTGCTCCGGCAACCGAGGTGGCCCGAGAGGAGTAGTTGATGGCCGAGCAGTCCCGTGAGACGACCGCTGCACGCGATACGACTGCACCCGAGTCGGCTGCATACACGCCATCGTCGTCGGCCGCCTTCCACCCGGTGTCCACCACCGACCATCGTGCCGACACGCGGCCGTCACGACGACCTGCCCACGGTGAACCGGCCGACAGCATGCTGTCCGCCAGCGTTCCGGATGTGCTCACCTCCGGCGACCTTCCTGTCGATCCCTCGCGCTTTTCCGCCCGTCACTCCGAGGCCGCACCCGACCCCGCTCCTGACCGGATCGGCCCCGACGATGCCGGTGCCCGCGACCACAACAGAGATTCCACCGAGAAAGTGGGCGCCGACCGACCGGCGCGACCCCGCCATGCGGCCGTGCCGGGTGACGATGCACCCACAATTCCTCTGCCGACCGTACCCGAAGGGGCCCCGGCGTCGCCGACCAGCGTGGCCACCGGATGGCAGATCGTGTCCCCGGAGAACGGCAACGACGCAGGTCCGGACCCGCAGACCCTGATTCCGGACTCGAGGACACGCGCGGTGGGTGCGACGGCCCGCACGGACGCCGAGTCCGGTGCGAGGGCCGACTCGGACACCGTCGTCGACGACCGGTCCCCGGCCACCGGTGACGCGACCTCCACCGCGACCACCGACGACGCCACCGACGACGCGGCGCTCCCCGATCGCGCCGAGGATGTGCCCGCCGACATGCCCGGCCCCGACGGATCCGGCCCCGAGTACGCGATCCAGGCCGTCGACCTGCAGAAACGGTTCGGTGAGCACGTCGCGGTCCACAGCGTGAGCTTCTCGGTCGAGAAGGGATCGATCCTGGCGCTGCTCGGCCCCAACGGCGCCGGCAAGACGACGACGGTCAACATGCTCTGTACGCTGCTCAAACCCGACGGCGGGACCGCGCTCGTCGCGGGTCACGACGTCGCCTCCGATGCAGCGGGGGTGCGTCGGTCCATCATGCTGACCGGGCAGTTCGCGGCACTGGACGAGGCGCTCAGCGGTCGGGACAATCTTATTCTGTTCGGACGGCTCATGGGGCTGTCGAAGTCATCGGCCCGGGCGCGTGCCGACGAGCTGCTGACGTCGTTCGACCTCACGGCTGCCGGGAAACGCAAGGTCGGCGAGTACTCCGGCGGCATGCGGAGGCGGATCGACATCGCATGCGGTCTGGTCACCCAGCCCGAGGTCGTGTTCCTCGACGAACCCACCACCGGCCTCGACCCGCGCAGCCGCCAGGACGTGTGGAACCTCGTCGAATCACTGCGCGATCAGGGCGTGACCACCCTGCTCACCACCCAGTACCTCGAAGAGGCCGACACGCTCTCCGACCACATCGTCGTGATCGATCGTGGCCGCGTGATCGCCTCCGGGACCGCCGACGAACTGAAGGCCGCGACCGGCGCCTCGCATTATGAGGTGACTCCGGCCGACCCGCACGACCTGCCACGTCTGACGACCTGCCTGGACGACCTGATCACCGACGGCCCCGCCGAGCACGCGGATACCGACGCCGCGACATCGGTGGCCGTGCCCGCCCCCGACGGTGCGGACACCCTCGTGGAGATCGTGCAGCGCACCACGACCGCGGGCATCCGCCTGTCGGACGTCGCGCTCCGGCGGCCCAGCCTCGACGAGGTCTTCCTCGCCCTGACCGATCCGTCCAAGGCCGACGCGTCGCGCACTGATAACACCACCGCCGCCGCGACCACAGCTGCCACCGGCGGGCCGGAATCCTCGACGTGACAACGCAATCCGTCTCCGTCGAACGTCCACGGACGCGCGCGTCGGTGCAGTGGTGGACCCTCACGAGCCGAGGCCTCGCCGCGATGATCCGCAACGGCGAGATCATCTTCGCGTTCGTCGCGCCGATCCTGCTCGCGATCTGTTTCTATCTCCCGTTGCGGGCGATCATGGACTCCGATCCGTCGATGGACTACGCGGCCTTCCTGATGCCGATCATCTCGTTGCAGTCGGTCAGCTTCGTCGCGTCGTCGGCGGCGATGCGCGCCGCCGTCGACACCACGAAGGGAATCAACACCCGCTTCCGCACCATGCCGATGCCCGCCGCGATACCCACACTCGCGCGACTCGGCACCAACGCGGTGCTTCTGGCGATCTCGGTCGTCTGCGCGGCGGCCACGTCGTTGGTGATGGGATGGCGCCCGGAGGGCAGCGTGCTCGACACTGTCGGGTTGTTCGCGGTCGTGATGGCCGTCGGCATTCTGATCGCCGTCCTCGCGGACGCGATCGGACTGCTGTCGAACAGCCCTGAGGCGACCAGCCAGGCACTGTCGCTGCCGATCCTGATCCTGGGCATGCTGTCGACCGGATTCGTGCCCGAGAGCCAGTTCCCCGACTGGATCCAACCGTTCGTCCGCAATCAGCCGATCTCACAGTTCGCGACGTCGATGCGGGCGCTCAGCGACGGCACCGCCACCCTCGAGGTGCTGACCCCGACCCTCTGGTGGTGTGTCGGTCTGGCAGTCGCCGGCGTCGTCCTCACCGGTATCGGCGTGCGGAGGATGATCCGATGACCAGCCTCACCGTGACCGGCACCGACCCGGCATCCGGCCCCGCCGAGGGGTCGGTGCGCGCCTGGGCGGCCCAGAGCGGGGTGCTCGCGTGGCGGCAGATCTCGGTGATGGTGCGCGACAAGGGCACCTTCATCCAGCTCATCATCGTGCCGATCCTGACCCTGATCATGTTCAAGGTCGTCCTCGGTGATGCCATCGGCAGCGCCACCGGCGAGGACAGCACGTATGGCACGGTTCCCCTGGTCATCCTCGTCAGCGCCATGTTCGGATCGGTGGCGGCCGGTATCCGGCTCAATCAGGAACGCAGCACCGGTCTCCTCGCGCGGCTCTACGTCCTGCCGATCAATCGGGCCGCCGACCTCACCTCGCGTCTGCTGAGCGAGGTCTTCCGGATCGTGGTGGTCACCGCATTGCTCATCGCGGTGGGGACGACGATCGGTTTCGACATCACCGGTGGTGTCGGTGCGGTCGCCGGGATCTTCGGCGTCTCGCTCATGTTCGGCGTCGCGTACGCGACCCTGGTCCTGGCGTTGGCGGTCAGCGCGCAGCCGTCGGCGCCCCTGGTCCCGCTGCTGTCACTCGTCTCGAGCGTGCTGATGTTCTTCAATTCCGGTTTCTCGCCGATCGACGCCTATCCGGAGTGGCTGCAACCGGTGGTGGAGAACCAGCCGATGACGCCGACCATCGAGGCGATGCGCGCCCTTGCGACCGGGGAACCCGCCGGTCACGACGTCATCAAGGTGGCGATCTGGACGATCGTGATCATCGGGGTGTGCATCTACCCGGCCCTGCGCGGCTACCGGAAGGCCGCGACCGCCCGCTGAGGCGCGTGACGCCTCTGGCGGACGCTCTCAGCCGACGATGCCGATCTGTTCGTAGCCGTCGTCGATGTCCCGGGCCAGCCATTCGACCACCTGTCCGGTGGCGCCGGCGACGGCGCCGGGCTCACCGAGCGTCCCGATGCGGGGCAGACAGTGCAGGATCGAGGCGACGACCGACGACCCGACCCCCAGTCCGTTGCGCTCGGCGACCGTGTCGTAACCGGTGAACGCCTCGGCGAGATCGCCGTAGGTGGCCGACTCCCCACCGAACCGGACCGCGGTGAGTCCGGGGGTGATCTCGGCACGACGCCGGACCTCCCGTTGGGTCGCGAGCAACCGCCCGCTCCCCCACGGCTCGCTTCTCCATAGCCCGTTGTCACCGACCATGTCAGTCCCGCTCTCGGCAGATCCATGGGAGCGGCGAGGCGCCTACCGGCGACGACCGAGGAAGAACCCTGCTGACTCCCTTTGCAGAAATCGTCCCAGATGTCGGGGCTGCTGTCACGGCAACGGGCCAGCAGAGATCAGGAATTCCTGATCTCTGCCGGCCCGTGCGGTCGTGATGTACCTCAGGCGTCGCCGGAGGCGGCCTTGTCGGCCTCCATGGCGTCGATCAGGCTCTTCGGACGCAGATCCGTCCAGTTCTTCTCCACATACTCCAGACACGCAGCCCGAGAATCCTCACCGAAGACCTTCGTCCATCCCGCCGGGATGTCAGCAAAAGTCGGCCACAGCGAATGCTGATTCTCGTCGTTCACCAGGACGTAGAAACGTCCGTTCTCGTCATCGAACGGGTTGGTCATGTGCTCGGTCGTTCCTCTCGCTCTTATCTCTGGTGGTGACGGTCGTGTGCCGCCACCGGCGTGGCCATGCCGGTCGTCGACCGGCCCATCCTCATCGGTCCCCCAACTGCCTGTCGAGCCACGGTCCGACGGTCTCCAGGACTACCGCGTCGGCCAGTCCCAGGTGGTGGGCGGCGACATCGATATTGGTGATCGTACCGGTCACGTGTCGACGCCAGGACGCGCGGACGCCCGCGGGGTCGGTCTTGTCCGCCGTGGCGGTCACCACCGACAGTGGGCCGTCGAACACATCGGGGCGGTAACCGGCCCCGATCCTGCCCGCCGCGTCGAAGCTGTCCATCACCCATTGGACCTGATCCTCGCGCAGCAGTCCCATCGCGGCGATCTGCTCCCGCACGATCGCCGCCACGTCCTCGGGGGTCGCCGCAGCGACGTCGTCGGAGAGGTCGAACAGGTCGCGCCACCCGCCGAGCAGGTCGTTGGCGAGGGCACCCGCCTGCTCTCCGGTCGCCTCGACGGATTCGACACCGCCCGCATCGTCGAGGGCAGGCGGCACACCGTCCGTCGACGCGGACGCGGCCGGCGCCACGGCGTCCATGATGCCGAGGAACGCGACCTCGTCGCCGTCGTGCTGGAGCATGACCGCCATGGCGTGGGCGATCTGGCCGCCGAGCGACCACCCGAGCAGGTGGTACGGCCCGTCGGGCTGGATCTGCCGGATCTCCTTGACGTAGCGCAGCGCGAGTTCCTCGATCGACTCGGCGGCGGGCTCCCCGGTGACCACGTGGGGATCCTGTACGCCGTAGATCGGCCGGTCCACGAGGTGCGGTGCGAGTCCGCCGTAGAACCAGGCCAGGCCACCGGCCGGATGTACGCAGAACAGCGGTGCGCGCGCGCCGTCGCGGCGCAGCGGCAGCACCACCTCCCCGACGACCGCACCCGCGTCGTCGCCGTCGATGCGGGCCGCGACCCCGCGGACCGTGGGATCGCTGAACAGCCAGGCGAGTTCGATCTCGACGGCCCGCTCGCGCAGCCGTGCCAGCACCCGGGTCGCCGACAGCGAGTTGCCGCCGACGTCGAAGAAGCTGTCCGTCGCGCCGACCCGCTCGAGTCCGAGGACCTCGGCGAAGGTGTCGGCGACGAGCCGTTCGGAGTTGCTCGGCGGCGAACCGCTAGACGAGGACATCATCATGTGGTGGAACTTCATCGGCCGCACCCACGACGACATCGTGGCGTTCCGCGAGCAGTGGATGGAACACTCTGAACGCTTCGGCCAGGTGCAGGGTTACGTCGGTGATGTGCAACATCTGCCCGCCCCGAGGCTGCCCGGAACACGGCTACGCGCCCGGGAGAACACTCCCGGGCGCGCACGTGGGTGACCGATCTGCTCAGGCCCCGTTGAGAAGTCGCGCGAAGTTTGCGATTCCCGACGCCTCGGCGGCGGTCGCCGCCGGTGACGCCTCGGTGTCGGTGGGCGCCGACCTCGCGGGCCGATCGCCGGTAGCCAGCAGCGCCGCGAGTTCGCGTGCCGCACGATCGATCCGATCGCCCAGTGTCGCGGTGTCACCGGAACCGCCGGCCCAATCCTCTTCTGCCGCATACACTCCCGTCGGAACGACCACCATCCGCAGGTAACCGAACAGCGGACGCATCGCGTGGTCGAGCACCATCGAATGCCGCGGGCTGCCGCCGGTCGCCGCGATCAGCACCGGTTTCCCGGTCATCGCGTCGACGTCGACGAGGTCGAAGAAGGTCTTGAACAGCCCCGAGTACGACGCGTTGAACACCGGTGTCGCCACGATCAGGGCGTCGGCGTCCTGAACCGATGCGATCGCGTCGCGCGCGGCGCCGGTAGCGAAGCCCGCGGCCATCGAGCGGCCCAGGTCCACCGCGAGATCACGAAGGTCGATGATCTTGACGTCGATCCGGCCCGCGCCGAGCACGGCGGTGGTGGCCGCGGTGAGCCGGTCGACGAGCATCCTCGTCGACGACGGCTCGCTCAGGCCGGCGTTCACCGCGACCAGGCGGATCATGCGTTCACCGTCGCATTCTGTTGCGCTGCAACATCAGCGGCGTCTCGCGCGGCCACCAGCGATGCATGGGTGGGTGCGTCGGGAACCTCGGCGGGCCGGCCCGCGGCGAAGCCCTCGCGCAGTTCCGGCAGCACCGCACCGAGTTCGTCGAGCTGCTCGAGCACGGTCTTGAGCGGCAGCCCGGCGTGGTCGACGAGGAACAGCTGACGCTGGTAGTCGCCGAAGCTCTCGCGGAAAGACAGTGTGCGATCCACGAATTCGGCCGGGCTACCCACGGTGAGCGGGGTTTCGCGGCTGAAATCCTCCAGCGACGGGCCGTGTCCGTACACCGGCGCGTTGTCAAAGTAGGGCCGGAACTCGTTGATCGCGTCCTGAGAGTTCTTGCGGATGAAGAACTGTCCGCCGAGACCAACAATCGCCTGGTTGGCCTTGCCGTGCCCGTAGTGCTCGTAGCGCTCGCGGTAGAAGTTGATCAATCGCTGGAAGTGGTCCTTGGGCCAGAAGATGTTGTTGGCGAAGAAACCGTCACCGTAGTAGGCGGCCTGCTCGGCGATCTCCGGGCTGCGGATCGATCCGTGCCAGACGAACGGCGCGACGTCGTCGAGCGGACGCGGCGTCGAGGTGAACGATTGCAGCGGCGTCCGGAACTTGCCCTCCCAGTCGACGACGTCCTCGGTCCAGAGCCGGTGTAGCAGGTGATAGTTCTCGATCGCGAGGGGAATGCCCTGACGGATGTCCTGGCCGAACCACGGGTACACCGGGCCGGTGTTACCGCGGCCGAGCATCAGGTCGACGCGGCCGTCGGCAAGATGCTGGAGCATCGCGAAGTCCTCGGCGATCTTCACCGGATCGTTCGTGGTGATCAGCGTGGTCGCCGTCGACAGGTTCAATGTCGAGGTCTGCGCGGCGATGTAGGCCAGCGTGGTGGTCGGCGAGGACGAGAAGAACGGTGGGTTGTGGTGCTCGCCGAGCGCGAACACGTCGAGGCCGATGTCCTCGGCCTTCTTGGCGATCTCGACGATGGCCTTGATGCGCTCGTGTTCGGTGGGCGCGACACCGGTGGTGGGGTCGACGGTGATGTCGCTGACGCTGAAGAGTCCGAACTGCATGTCCTACCTCCTGGAATGGTGGCGAATCGAGCTTCACCCAGACTAACCGGACTGCGGTCCGGATAATTCCGCGGACTTTCACCTCGGAGCGCCGAAGGTCCATAGGCGCCTCCACCTCGGTGGGTTAGTGTGTGCTTACCCGATCCTCGAATGGGAGTTACTCACATGAACCTTCGGAAGTCCGTCGCCGCGGCCGTGCTGGCCGGCGCCGCCGTCTTCACCGTCGCCGCATGCTCGAGCGACGACAGTTCATCATCCGCGACGTCGACGGCTGCGAGCAGCGTCGCGGAGAGCACCAGCGAATCCGCCGCACCCGCGCCGGCCGATCTCGACGCCGCACAGGCCCAGGTGATCCTGCGCAAGGCGCTCGATCCCAACACCTCCAGCGACGACCTCGACGCCGTGGTGGACGTGTCGAGCCCGGTGACCAAGCCCGCCCTGCAGGCCTACACCAAGGGCGCTTCCGCGGCCGGCTACGGACCCGAGGTCTACACCGTGAAGTCGGTGTCGGCCGACGGCACCGACAAGGCCGCGGCCACCGTCTCGGTCGCCAGCCCGCACGCCCCGCAGCCGGTCGACATCACCCTGGCGTTCGTCAAGGTCGACGGCACCTGGAAGCTGGCCGGATCCGCGGTCACCCAGCTCACCTCGATGATGGGCCAGCACGGCGGCTGATCGCCGGCGCACCTCGGCAACACCTGCGCCGCACCGGAGACCTTCCGGCGCGGCGCAGGTGTTTTTTCGTCGGTAGCATGGCCGCCATCAAACCCAGCAGTCCAGCAACACCGACAGGAGCGGCCGTGCGCACCGATCAGCCCACGCATCCGATCGCGCCGACCGCGACGGATCGGCACGTCCGGTGGCCGCAGCACAATGACGATGTCGCACCGATCGTGGAAGCCGCACCGATTGTGGAGGCCGCACCGGTACCAGTGATCGAGCCCGTCGCGCCGATCACCCGATTTCCGCTGCGCAGTCCGCGCGACGAGGGACCGCTACCGGCCGTGGGGGAGTATTGGACAGCCGAGTACTGGACGGCCGACGACTGGGCATCCACCCACATCCGGGGCGGCCATGAAGAGGTGCGCTATCCGCACACATCGGGGTGGGCCAATGCCGCACTGATCGGCGGCCTGGTGTCGGTACCGCTCGTGCTACTGCTGGGCATCGGCGGCGTCCTCGGTGTGCTCGCCGTCATCCTCGGGGTCGTCGGGGTGCGACAGGTCCGACGAGAACCCCTGGCGCGCGGCAACGGACGTGCAATCACCGGGATCGTGCTAGGTACCGGCAGCGCGGTGATCGGGATACCGATCCTGGCACTGGTCCTGACAATCGGTTCCCTGCTCTGAGGGACGGCCCGGATCAACCGACCGCGCGCAGATCCTGACCGGTCGCGGCGATATGACGGCTGAGCCACTGGACCACCTGATCGAGCGCACGCCCTTGGGCATCGGCATCGGTGATCTCGGCGAGCGCCGGAATGGAATGCAGGATCGCGGCGTAGAAGGCCGACTCCATCGACATGCCATGCCGGCGCATCACCTCGGCGTAGGTGTCGATCGCGCGGTCGAGGGCACCGTAGGTGACCATCTGGCCGGCGTATCGCACCGCCGGTAGTGACGGCGTCAGCTGGGCGCGCGACCGCACATCGTTCATCACGTCATACATGCGCTGCTCCCCCGCAGTTCTTCAGTTCCATGTCGACCAACCTCCCCGTCAATCGACGGCCAACCTGTCAGCCAAGGATCCACCGGCTCACAACCATTTGATAACCGGACGGGCCACATTGTGAGGAAGTACACACCCAATCGTGGCGATCCGTCCAGTAACCACGGTATAGCCGATACCCCTGTAATCCAATGAGACCACTGGGGCTGATGTGAAATGGTGACCGGGGCGTGACCCGATCAGCTGCCGTCGCGGGCAGCCTGGTCGGCCTCCATCGCGTCGATCAGACTCTGCGGGCGCAGATCCGTCCAGTTCTGCTCGACGTACTCCAGGCACGCCGCCCGGCTGTCCTCACCGAACACCTTGGTCCAGCCGGCCGGGATGTCGGCGAACGTGGGCCACAGCGAATGCTGGTTCTCGTCGTTCACCAGCACGAAGAAACGGCCGTTCTCGTCGTCAAAAGGATTGGTCATCGCCGGATGCCCTCTCTAGTTTTCTGTCGAATCGGCGGTCGCCGAATCGGTGATTCGCCAGTTGTGTCGTGTCGTGAAGTCGCGATCATTACAGGCTAGTGGGCCGGTGTCGCCGCGATCCACACCTGCCCCGCCGAACGGGCTACATGTTGCCCTCGGCGGCATCGAGGGCCGACGACAGGCGCGGACCGATCACCGCCAGTGCCGAGGAGCCGGCCATGCCCAGGTGAGGGGTGTCGATGTCGACGTTGTCGACGTTTGCCGCCAGTGGTCGCCAACTGTCGGAGATCATCGCCGGTTCCGCCTTGTCGGCAGTCGCGGTGAAGACCGTGAGGTCACCACCGAAGACTCGCGGTCGATGCTCGGCCATCATGGCCTCCGACAGGCGGAAACTGTCCATGATCCGGTCGATCTGATCGTCGCCGACCAGACCCGACGCACCCAGTTGCTCACGTATCAGCGCGGTGATGTCATCGGAGCGCACTTCACGGTCCCCGGATGATCCCTCGGTCGGCTCGGGGTCGAGATCGAACAGCACCCGCCAGGCGCCGAGGAGATCGGCCGCATCCGGGGCGTCCGACGCCATGTCGTCGGTGATCTGCGAACTGACCATCGCATCCATCAGCGCCACCACACCGACCTCGGCCCCCTCGGCTTCCAGGATGACCGCCATCTCGTGTGCGATCACCCCACCGAAGGACCACCCCAGGAGGTGATAAGGACCCTCGCCGCGAATCGACCGGATCTCCTCGACGTATCGTCGCGCCATCTCGGTGATCGACGATGCCGCGGTCTCGCCGGCCACGACATGCGGGTCCTGCACCCCATAGATGGGACGTCCGGGCAGATGGGTCGCGAGTCCGCCGTAGAGCCACGCCAATCCGCCCGCCGGGTGAATACAGAACAGCGGTGCGCCCCGCCCCTCGGCGCGCAACCCGATGACGATGTCGGCCGATGCCGATTCCATCTGCGGGCCTGCGGCCAGTCGTCGGGCCAGACCCCGCACGGTGGGATCGGCGAACAACCACGCCAGTTCGACCTCACGGCCGGTCACTTCCCGAAGGGCCGCGATCACGCGGACCGCCGACAGCGAATTGCCACCCAGGTCGAAGAACGATTCCGTCGCGCCGACCCGATCCGTGCCGAGTACCGCCGCGACGGCCTCGGCCACCAGCGTCTCCGTCTCACCCGACGGCGCCACGTACTCGGCCGCCTCGAACACCGGCGACGGTAGTCGGCTGCGATCGATCTTGCCCGCGGTGCTGAGCGGCATCGTGTCGACCACCATCCACGTCGACGGACACATGTACATCGGCAATCGCTGTGCCACAAAGTCTTTGACGGCATCCAGATCGACCGATGCGATACCGGCCCGGTGATCACCACCACTGACGTAGCCGACGAGGCGCTGATCGCCCCGGAGGTCGACGACCGACGCCGCGGCGTGCACGACCCCCGGCGCGGCGGCCAGCGCGGCCTCGATCTCCCCGAGCTCGATCCGCTGTCCGCGCAGCTTCACCTGGAAGTCGCCCCGACCGAGGTACTCCAGCGCCCCGTCACGGTTCCAGCGAACCAGGTCACCGGTGCGGTAAAGGCGTTCGCCGGGGTTGCCGAACGGGTGTGCGCTGAACGGGTTTGCGACAAATCGGTCGGCGGTCAGATCCGCGCGCGCGGCGTATCCGCGGGCGATCTGCACGCCACCCAGATAGAGTTCCCCGACCACTCCGACGGGCACCGGACGCAGGCGCCGGTCGAGCACGTAGGTGGTGGTGTTCCAGATCGGTACACCGATCGGGACCACCTCGTCGCTCGCGCGCACCTCGTGGTGGGTCACATCGACCGCTGCCTCCGTCGGCCCGTAGAGATTGTGCACGGCGGCATTCGGCAGCGTGCTCAGCGCCGACCGGGACACCGACGATCCCAACGCCTCACCGGAGGTGAATACCTGCCGTAGCGACGTCAACCCGGCCATCGCCTCGGCCCCGACGACATCGACGAACGCCGAGAGCATCGACGGAACGAAGTGCACCGTGGACACCGCGTGTTCGGACATCACATCGGCCAGATACCGCGGATCCCGGTGGCCGTCGGGACGGGCGATGACCAAACGGGCACCGACCATCAACGGCCAGAACAACTCCCACACCGAGACGTCGAAGGTCACCGGCGTCTTCTGCAGCACCACGTCGTCACCGGTCAACGGGAACCTCGACTGCATCCATTCGAGTCGATTGACGATCGCGTGATGCGAGACCGTCACCCCCTTGGGGCGTCCGGTGGACCCCGACGTGAACAAGGTGTAGGCCGCCGAGTCCGGGCGCAGGGGCTGCGGCCGGCCGGCCGCGGAGATCGGCGATGCCGCGGCCTGCGGAACGGGGCTCGTGCACTCGATCGGATACACCTCGACGCCCGCGGTCGAGACAGAGTCTGCGCAGGTCCCGGCCGCCACGATCGCCAGGGCGACGTCGGCGGTCTCGAGCATGTAGCGGACGCGTTCGACGGGCGCGTCGGTGTCGACCGGCACGTAGTGACCACCGGCGGCGACCACCGCATGCACCGCCACCAGAAGCTCGACAGAACGCGGAATGGCCACGCCGACAGCCGTTTCGGCGCCCACTCCCCTATCGATCAGTGAGCGTGCCAGCGCGGCCACCCGGGCACCGAACTCCCCGTAGGTCATCTCGGTGTCGCCGAACACCAGCGCCACCGCATCGGGCGTGGCCGCGATCTGCCGGTCGACACGATCGGTCAGTGTCACCGGCTCGACCTCGACCCGTGCGCCCACCGACGCCGCCACGACCTGGTCGATCTCGCCGTCGACGGCGATCGGTGCGTCACCGATCACCGACTCCGGATCGCGGGTCAGGGTGTCGATCATCGCGACCAGGCGCCGGCCGAAGGTCACCACGGTCGATTCGTCGAACAGGTCGGTGGCGTAGATGAGGGAACCTCGCCACGGCGAATCCGGCTCGGCCACACTCACTCCGACCGTCAGATCCAGCTTGGCCGGATAGTCGGTCGGCGGTACCGGTGCCACCCGGAGATCGGCGACCGCACCGGCGGGCAGGTCGCCGCCCGCGAGTTCGGCCATGGTCGCCTGTTCGAAGGTCAACATGATCTGCGTCAGCGGCGCAAACGCCTGCGAGCGAGTGGGATTGAGCTCGTCGACGATCGACTCGAACGGGACGTCGGAATGCGAGAACGCGTCCAGGTCAACAGCTCTCACCTGTGTGACGAGGTCGGCGAACGACACCTGAGTGTCGACCCGGGTACGGAGCACCAACGTGTTGACGAACATGCCGACGAGGTCGTCGAACTCCGGTCGACCCCGCCCGGCAACCGGTGTGCCGATCGCGATGTCGTCGGTGTCCGACAGTCGCGCCACGAGGGCCGCCAACCCTGCATGCACGACCATGAACGGTGTGACCGCGAATGTCCGCGCCACCTCGGTGATCCGTCGAGCGGTGCCGGCGGGGATCTCGAAGTCGACGTTGCCGCCGATGTGGGAGGCCACCGCGGGCCGGACGCGGTCGGCGGGCAGTGCCACCACGTCGGGGAGGCCGGCGAGCCGATCCGCCCAGTACCGGAGTTGGTGGTGTAGTACCGACGTGGGATCGTCTGCCGCGCCGAACATCTCACGCTGCCACACGGCGACGTCGGCGAACTGCAGCGGCAGCGGTTGCCAGTGCGGCCGATGTCCCGCGTGTCGTGCGTCGTAGGCGACGATCAGATCGCGCACCAGCGGCGCCATCGACTCGCCGTCGGCGGCGATGTGATGCACGACCACCGACAGGAGATGACGTGGCTCGTCGCCGGATGGCGACTCGTCGAGCAGCCGCACCCGCACCGGCAGATCGGTGGTCACATCGAACCCGGCGGCGGCCGCCGCGACCACGGAATCGAGATCGGCGACCACCGCCCAGTCGAGATCGTCGACGGCGGCCTGCGCATCGACGACCTGCTGCGCCGGATCACCGGACACCGCCGGATAGATGGTTCGCAGGACCTCGTGCCGGGTGATCACGTCGTCGAGCGCCGCGCGCAGGGCCTCGACGTCCAGCTCACCCGTCAGTCGCAGGACCGTCGGGATGTTGTATGCCGACGAGGTGGGATCGAGTTGGTTGATGAACCACATCCGCTGCTGCGCCAGGGACAAGGGCACCCGATCGGGCCGTCGTCCGACGACGATCGGCGCCGACGGACGTAGCGGGAGTTGATCGGGATTGCGGGCGTGATCGAGGTGGCCGGCCAGTGACTCCACCGTCGGATGGTCGAAGAGCGCCCGCACACCGACGCGGTCACCGACGAGGTCGCCGAGCCGACCGACCACCCGCGTCGCCGACAACGAGTTGCCACCCATGTCGAAGAAGGACTCGATCACCGACACCTCGGCGATTCCGAGGACGTCGCCGAAGACCGCGGCGATCGCCGATTCGGTCGGTGTTCGCGGTGCGACGGTCTCGGTCGCGGTGAACTCGGGCTCGGGCAGGGCCCGACGATCGAGCTTGCCGATGGGACTGCGCGGCATCTGGTCCAGGAACGTCAGACTCGCCGGCACCATGTAGGCGGGTAGCCGCCGGCCGAGATCGGCCAGGATCGTCCGCCGGTCGGGCCGGACCCCGTCGGCGAGGACAACATAGGCGGCCAGCGCCGTTCCGGCCGGGCGTTCGACGGCGATGACCACGGCCGCGGCCACCCCGTCGACGCGCCGGAGTGCCGATTCGATCTCGCCCATCTCGATCCGTAGTCCGCGCACCTTCACCTGGAAGTCCGAGCGGCCGAGGTACTCGATGGTGTCATCGGAGCGCCAGCGCACCAGATCACCGGTGCGGTACATCCGCGACCCGGGCACGTCGTAGGGATCGGCGACGAACCGCTCGGCGGTCAGCCCACCTTGGTGTGCGTAGCCCCGGGCCAGTGCCGGACCGGCGAGATACAGTTCACCGGCAACTCCGGTGGGCACCGGATGCAACCACTGGTCGAGGATGAGAGTGTGCACGCCGGGCAGCGCGTCGCCGATGGTGACCGGTTGACCGCGCATCGCAGCGGAGGTCACCGCGATGATCGTGGTCTCGGTCGGACCGTAGACGTTGTAGAGGGCTCGTGAGGAGTCCGCGGCCGTCCATCGTGCGATCTCGCTCGCCGGGACGGCTTCACCACCGAGGAGCAGGTCGGCCAGCGCTCCGGCACCGAAGGTCGGCATCGACGCGGCGACACTGGGTACCAGGAAGGCGTGTGTCACACCGTGTTCGCCGATCAACTGGGCCAGTTCCGGTCCACCGTAGGTGTCGGCCGGCGCCACGACCATCGTGCCGCCCTCGACATAGGCACCGAGGACCTCCATCATCGAGGCGTCGAACGCCGGGGAACTGACCCCCAGCCATCGGCTCGACGAGCTCGTCCGATGCTCCTCACGCAGCCCGGTGGCGACGTTGCGCAGACCGGTGTGGGTGACCATCACGCCCTTGGGCCGTCCGGTCGACCCGGAGGTGAAGATCATGTACGCCGCATTCCCCGGCCGGATCACCCCACCGCGGTCGTGATCGGAGATCGGTGCAGTGGACCATTGCACGACAACGGATTCGAGGAACGAACGATCGACACTCAGCCATTCCGGGCCGTCGGGCATCAGGGACCGGGCGGAGGCGTCGACCAGTCCGATACGCGCGCCGCTGTCCTCGACCACCATGCGCACACGATCGCTGGGGTATTTGGGGTCGACGGGGGTGAAGACGGCTCCGGTCTTGACCACGGCCCAGAGCACCACCTGCAGCAGATCGGAGCGCGGAAATGCCGCCAGCACAGCGTCTTCCGGCCCGACGCCATGCGAGAGCAACAGCCGGGCCAGCGCATTGCTCTGCTCGTCGAGATCCCGGTACCGCAGGGTGCGATCTCCCCAGATCACCGCGGTGGATTCCGGATGTGCCGCCGCCGAGCGTTGCAGCATCTCGGGCAGGGTGAGGGCGTCGCCGGCCTGGGGGCCGCGTTGGGTGAGCCGACTTGCCGACGCCCGCGCATCGAGCAGACCCACGGTGCGCAGCAGGCGGCCGGGGTCTGCGGCCATCGTCTCGAGCAGATGCACCAAAGCCGAGGAGAACGCCGACACCGTCGCCTCGTCGAAGACATCCGGCAGGTACTTCAGTGACAGCGTGAGCCCGCCCGGCGTCGGGGAGGTGGCCAGACTCAGTGGGTAATGCGTGGCATCACGGCCGGATGCCGCACTCACCGCGAGCCCACCGTCGGCGGTCACCTCGGCCGCCGCGGAGGTGTCCACCGGGTAGGACTCGTAGACGGACCCTCCACCGCATTTCTTGATCAAACGATCGACAAAGCAATAGCGGATTCCATTCCCTGATCGATTGATCAGTTTCATATGCTAAAGATCAATTTCTATTTAAGAAATTGGTCGATCGATCCGCCCCGCCCATCACAACAACTGTCATTGTTGGATCAAGTGATCAAAAATGGACCGCCGCGTCGCGGAATCAACGGACAAAACCAGATGACGCCGATCGCCTACCCTCGAGCACATGCCCCTCGACAAAACCGGCGCCGACGCCACCGTCACCCACGTCCCCGACCACGACCGTTACCAGATCGCCGTCGACGGACAGGTCGCAGGCTTCACGGTGTATCGCGAACGCGAGCACGACGGCGCCCTCGAGCGCATTCTCTTCCACACCGAGGTCGCCGAGGAGTTCGGTGGCCGAGGCCTGGCGACCATCCTGATCACCGCGGCGCTGGCCGATACCCGGGCGCAGGACAAGGTCATCGTGGGTGTCTGCCCCCTGGTCGCCGCCTTCTTGAAGAAGAATCACGAGTTCGATGACGTCACGCGCCCGGTCACCCCGGACACCCTGGCCTGGCTCCAGACTCAGATCAACTGATCAAATCGGGTCCAAAGTCCCTGTCGTCGGACTCACCGGTGACTTACAGTGGGTCTGTGGGCGGGGGTGGACGACCGCTCACCGCGACGGTTGGGAAGACCCGCCGGCCACCTCTCCGGGCGTGGCACCGCAACCGATCACCGGCCCGTCCGACGCTCGCGTCGGGCGGGCCCAGGCGCGGTTAGGGCCAGATCCGGAGAGCGTCGGGG